>NZ_CM142180.1:3118345-3836690 GCF_054875615.1 Kocuria sp. U4B | reverse complement strand
GGGGGGCGGCGGGCTCGGGCGCTCCGCGCCCGCCCGGCCCCGGCGCTCCGCGCCGGGGGCGGCCCTCCGGGCCGCTGGTGGGGTGCTTGGTCGGGTGTCGTAGCCGGCTCACCGGGACGTCCTCGCACTGCGCTTCGCGCAGCGCGGGACGCCCCAGGGGGTGTCCGTGGCTGGGTGGAGGAGGGCAGAGCTCCCCCCGGGGGCGTAGGGGAGGGCCTGGGGAGGGCGGGGGTGGGTGCCCCACAGCTACCGCAGCCCCACCACCTCCCCCAACCCCCGGCCCCCTCCACCACTCGACTCCTGCTGGATTCGAGCTCGAACCCCACATCCTCAGCCGAAGAGAACACCCCAAGCCCTGAGCAGCCCCGGCCGGCCGACCACCCAGCACCACCGCAGCCCAGAACACCAACCGCGCACCAGCTCCCCCGAGCTCGACGCCCGCGGCCACGAGCCCCATCACCACAACCATCCCCGGGCCGCTGGCGGGGTGCCTGCTCCCCTGGCGCTGCCGTAGCCCTGGACCGTCCTCGCGCTGCGCGAGGACACCGCACTTCACCCACCGCGGAGACGCCCTCAGGGGGATGCGTGGCCGGATGGAGTAGGGCAGAGCACACCTACCCGTGAGATGGGTGGCAAGAGGGCCCAGCAGGACGAGGCTGCGCCCCCGCAGCCTCCGCTACCGGCCATCCCCAAACCCAGCGCCCACAAGCGCCCTAGGCGTCCACAAGGGCGCCTCCCGAAGCCTCCCCTGCACCCCAGGGCCGGCCAACCCCAGCACCCAACGGCCCGCACCGGCCCCCAGCAACCACCCGAGCAGCTACCCGACTACGAGAACCGCGGCCGCCGAGCTCAATACCCGCGGCCCCACCCCAGGGCCCCACCACCAAGCCACCCACCACACCCCCAACAAGGCAGGGGGCCTCAGCACCCCGCCGAGGCCCCTGCCACACCGGCAGTCTCAGCTCCCACCACACCACCCGTCATGTCCCCCGCTCCGCCCGTCCAGGTTTATTCATTTATTTATGAATGAACCTCCTCACCTCAGCCGTCGGCCCCTCATCACCACCACACAGCAGCACCCCAGCCCGACACCCGCCACAGCGCCGCTGCCTTCTGAGAAGCCCGGTAGGCGTCCTTGATGTGCCGGTGGATCCGGCCGCGGTCGGAGACCTCGTAGCCGTTGGCCTTCGCCCAGGCGCGGATCGCGGCGGTCTCTCCGTTGCCACCGCCCTGGCTGGTGCGGGAGGTGGCAACGGGTGCCGGTCTTCGCGGTGACCTTACGGGCCGCGCTGCTGTACGGGGCCAGTGCTTCGCGCAGATGCTCGGCGTTGGCGGTGCTGAGCTCGATCTCGTAGTCCTTGCCGTCGAGGCCGAAGCGCACGGTTTTTGCCGCCTGGCTGTTGTCGGTGTTGTCGGTGAGAATGATTTGCACGTTCTGCGCCGTCTACTTCGTCTGCTACGGCCAGGTGCGCGCTGACATCCACGTTTACACCGTGGATGTCAGCTCGTTGCTCTAGCCCTGCGAGCGCTAGCTACGAGTGGGCGTCTTCTAGCAAAGGGGCGCTATGGGGTGTGATCTTGTCCCCTAGGGGTGGGACTTCCTGGCCTGCGATGGGGGCGTGGGCGCGGGGCGGATTAGCAGTTAGGTTTCGCTGAGATGGTTTATGTCTTGCATCCCACGGCAGCAACACCATCGATGTGTTGCATCTGCGAAACTGCTTGCATGGTGTTCACCCCTCGCTCTGCCCTGCTGTCGGCTGCCCTGGTCTGCGTGCTGGCGGTGAGCGGGTGCTCCAACCAGGACTCGGGCGCAGCTGCACCATCGAAGGTTTCCGCGCCGGCGAGCGCCAGTACTTCTGCGGAGCCGACCGCCTCGGCTTCCACGGCGCCGTCTGCGGGTGCTTCCGCGGAGCCGACCAGCGACCCGTCACCGACTGCGTCCGAGGAGCCGACGGTGGCTCTGGAGCAGACCTTCACCTCCCCGGACGGTTACGGTGCCGCAAGACACCTCCGAGGAGGTGCGACGGTGGGTGGTGAGCGCCAACCCCATCCACCACCTCGTCAGCTAATCCCGTCAGCCCACAGACTGGCCTGTAGAACGGGCGGGTCGCTGCCCCTACCCCACCTTCGCCTCTGGCCACATGGCTCAAGCCGTGTTGCACGGGCGGTCCGATGCTTACCCTCGGCCCCGATGGCCGGCCGCTCCCAGGCCCGTTATTGCCAGGTGGTGGAGCGCCGCGCCGCCTCATAGACGGCCTCCATCACCTCGGGGGCGTGGATGTCACGCTGACGCAGCAGCCATCGGGTGAGCTGGTGGCGGGACACCACCGACACGCCATCGGGTTGCTGCTTGATGACCACGTCCTCGGCGCGCACGGTCACGATCAGCCCCTCCACAGCCACGGGAAAGCCACAGACCGCGCTGAGGAGTCGAGTAGCGCGGGCGGCCTCATGACGGCTGGTGCGCACATAGGGCTGCCGATGACCGTTGACCAGTACCGTGTTCCCACCGACCCAGATCCTTGCCCCGGGGTGGTGCTTGGCATTGACCGTGAAGACCCCGCCAGGACCGATGACCAGGTGATCGATATCAGCGCCCCGCTCCCCCACCGGAATGGCATGCAGCACCCGCCACCGAGGATCCCTCGCCACCACCTTGGCCAGCCGGGCGGCGACCTTCACCTCCCCATCGGCTCCGATCCGCCACGCACGCTCCTCGGTGTGCACCCCCAGCAGGCGGGCCACCACCGTCTTCACCGGCGCAGCCTCCCGGGCCGTGCGGGCCTGTTCCCGCGCCTGCGCCCCGGGGGTGTTGGCAGCCAGATCAACCCACGGCCGGGCAACAGGCTCGGTGGTCTCATCGGTGGCGACACGGCTGACCGGTCGCGCAACACCCACCCCGGCCTCCTCCCCCGCCGGAGCCGATGTGCCGGCGAGCGCCGAGGCGAGGTAGGTGCCTTCGGGAGCGGCCGGGGCGGCGAGCGCAGAGACGACGTGAGTGCCCTCGGGAGTGGAGGGAGCAGCCTGGGCTGGGGTGACGGGCTGGACCGTCACCGCTGCGCCGGGTACGGCGTCTACGGGAGCACTGGTTGAGCGGTCACCGGGGCGCCGGCCGGCCTTCCACCCCGCCACAGCCTCCACCAGGACCGGCAGGAACTGCGGGGCCTCGGGGTGGGGTTCATCGGTGACCAGGTCCCACCAGCCGAGCTTCACCCCACCGGGATGCGCCACGTACAAACGGTCGTGGCCGTAACGCCGCCACCGCTTCACCACCAGGCGTGGCGCGGCCAGATCACGGTGCTCGGATCGGGGTGAGCAGCCCTTCGTGCCGCCGGCGCACCGGTCGTCTCCTGCCGCACCGGTGTCGCCCTGCGACCGTGCTGTCTCAGCCATCTCGTCTCCTGCCCCACCCATTCGTGTGCAAACGTAAACGATCTGTCTCCAAGGGTGAGTAATGAGTCAGCGTCAACAGCGACCAACGCGCCGGGGGCCCGGCACCACCACGCCGAACAGAGCGGCGAGCGCGCGACCTGGGCGCAGCAGGGGCGCCGCGAGCGGCCCAAATGATGCCGTTACCCCTGCCGCACCCCCTCATTTGCGGGCTAGCCCACGTCTGGATGCTCGAGCAGGCCCTTGTCGAGGACCCGTCCTGCGAGATCCGGCCCCGGACCATCCCTCCCCCGCGCGGCACTGACCACCCAGGCGAAGACCGCCCCAGCGCTCAGGTGCCCCGACGGGGATGCGCCCGGACCGTGATGGTCGGTGGGGCGTAGGGGCTGGAGCCGGCAGGACGACGCTTGTGCTCCCGCACCGTGGTCGCGGCCCGCGAGCGCGGTCCGGGTACGTGGTGGGTGTAGGAGGCGTCCATCCGTCCGATGTCGAGGTCCTCGCGTGTTCCGGCCACCGGCACGACCCATCTCACGGCGGACCGGGCCATCTCCTCCGGGGCTCTGGGGGTGTCCGGGGGTGAGGGGGAAGACCGGATCGGGTCGCTCCGGCTCCGGTGCGGAGCGGGTCTCGGCGCGGTGGTGACGGCAACGACACCATCCGCGCAGACGAGGGCTACGACACCCTGCACGGCAACAACCACCATGACAGCATCCGCGGCGGCAACGGGAACGACTCCCTGTACGGGCAGGACGGCACCGACACCATCCGCGGAGACGCCGGCCCCGACAGCGCCCATGGTGGACCTGGCAAGGACACCTGCCGCGCCGAGACCGGGGTCAGCTGCTGGATCCCTCACCCGCCCGGAGGAAACGCACGATGGGAGCCCGCCCATCCATCAGGGGATGGGCGGGGCCCCTCACCTCGACACCGGGAAAACCGTCATCACCGGGCATCACCGGAACGGGTCTTCCCCGTCCGAAGATCCAGCAGCGGCCCACCTCCCGAGGAGTGCAGGACTGTTTGTGCCCCACCGCGACCAGCGCGTGGGTGGGGCAAAGGCCTCTGCCTCACGGTGGACGCGGCGTATGAACTCGCACCGGTCGGTGGAGGCCTTCGCGGGCGGACCGGGAGCAGTGGTGAGGGGCGTTCCAGAGCCCGTTCCAGAGCCCGTTCCAGCGGGTGTGGGCACCGGCAACGGCGCCGTTGCGGGCCAGCAGCTGTTCCGCCTCATCGCCGGTGAGTGGGCGGGCGCTCTTGGCGGGGTGGCACCTGGGGCAGGAAGCCACGAGGTTGCCCATACCGTTGAGGTCCGGACTCGCCCGTGGTGGCAAGTCGGCGTCATCCTCCAGGAACACCCACGGGAACCTAGCCCTCCGCTCCCCCGGTGGGCGCAGACAGGGCCGGCGTTGCTGCGTGGTGAGGAGGGGGCGAGTCTGCTGTGGCCCGCGCCCGCAGAGGCCCGCTCTCGCGGGCCCGGGATGCCCTTGGCGCCGGACAACGCCGTCGAAGCCGTGATCAGCGGCAGCTGCCCGTCCGGGAAGGAGCGGTGGTTGTGCTCGCCCGAAGGTCCTGAACGCCCTGCGGACAGGGGCGGCATCTGCCGTCGCGCGGAGTCGATCACCCCCGGTGGCCGCCCGGGTGGTGGGAGGGCCTCAGGCCAGCGCCTGCAAGAGTAGGTGTGGTGATCTCACCACCCCCGAGCGAAATTCCCGGCGCCCCCGTTCGGGGGGCAACGAGTGTCGGCGGACGGGCGGTGGTCCCTGACCTGCGGAGGTTCGCTCGACTCGACGTCTCTTCGTTCCGCGTGTCGCGCGTACCACCGGTGTCAAGAAGCTCGGGGCGGGCGCAGGGTCCTCGGTCGGATACCACAGCCGCGTGGGCACACCATCGGTGCAGGCCCTGCCGTGGCGTGCAGTGGTCTTCCCCGGGGACAGTACTGGTACTCACGGGGCCGAAGGGAACACTTCCGCAGTTTGGGCGCTCCGCTGACCGAACCCCGAGCAGGAATACGAGCAGGAATACGAGCGGGAGCCGGACCTGAAGGCAGGCTCAGGGCGCTGAACCGACAACCACCGCGAGGGTGTCCTCTGTCCCGCCCCGGGCACCATCGACTGGGTGCTCAGCCAGGCACCGCCAGGTGTACTGACGCCCCCGGGCCTGCCCCGTCGCAGGCCCCGCCACCGGGGCGCCCGTCACCGGATCCCGACAGGACACCGCCTCCCGGGACGGGACCCGGGGGCCTGGGCGGGCGAGGCGACGGTGAAGGCCTCCTGGGGCGTGGCCGGCACGGTGGGCCCCACCGCGGTGACGTACAGGAGCTGGCGGCCGGTCCTCGACCCCGTCCTGCCCGGCAGCGCCACGGTAGCCGACCCAGCAGCTGCCCGGTGCCTGCCGGCTCCGGCCGGGGCCTCGTGCTCCCCCGGGCGAACGAGGACCGTGAGCGCCGCCGCGACATCTGCCCTCGGGCGGTCATCGACGGGCGAGGCCCCGGGACGGTCCCTGCCGTCCCGGGGCCTCCTGCAGCGACACCACGGGGACCCGCCCCCGGCGAGCGCGGCCCGAGGGGAGCCGCTGCAGCACTTACGCGCTGCAGCACTTACGCGCTGGCGCGCTCGGCCGAGAAGCCCAGTGCTCGGGAGATCGCCTCGGCGGCGGCGATCGCCTGGGGGGCGAACTGCTCGATGCTGGAGCCGGGGTGCTCCAGGGCGATCGAGGAGATCGACAGGCCGTAGGTCACCCGGCCGAGGTGGTCGTGGATCGGGGCGGAGACGCACACGGTGCCGCGTTCGTTCTCGCCGAGGTCCAGGGCGTAGCCGCGCTGACGGATACGGGCCAGCTCGGCGTGCAGCTGCTGGGGATCGGTGATGGTCCTGTCGGTGCGTGCGGGCAGGCCGGCCTCGGCGATGAACCGGTCCACCTGCTCGGCCGACCAGCTCGCGAGCACGACCTTGCCCATGCCCGAGCAGTGCATCGGCATCGACAGGCCCACCCGGGAGGCCATCCGGTAGGGCTTCGTGGAGTCCCGGCGGATGACGTAGACCATCTCGAAGCCGTTGACGACGCCGACGTGGATGGTGCAGTCGACCTCGCGCACGAGCGCGTCGACGATCGGCTCCGCAAGGGAGGTGATGTCCAGGCGCGAGATGGCCCTGCCGGCGATGCCGAGGAGGCGGGGGCCCGGGTGGAAGCCGCGGTCGCTGTCACCGGTGATGAACTCCTGCTCGACGAGCGTGGCGAGAATGCGGTGCACGGTCGCCTTGGCCAGGCGGGTCTCCTCGACGATGTCGGTGAAGCGGTTGTGCAGGACGGCGGCCTCGAGCACCCGCAGCGTCTTCTCGCTCGCGCCCATCGACGGCGCCGGGCTCGTGTCGAGCACCCGGTGTTCGACGGTCATGGCCACCTCATCTCATCTCGGCGATCGCGACACCGTCCATGTCGTCGAAGGACTGGTTCTCCCCGGCCATCGCCCACACGAAGGAGTAGTTCGATGTTCCCACGCCCGAGTGGATCGACCACGACGGGGAGAGCACCAGCCCCCGTCGCCGACCATGAGGTGGCGGGTCTCGGAGGGCTCGCCCATGAGGTGGACGACGCGGGCGTCGTGGGCCACGTCGAAGTAGACGTAGAACTCGGTGCGGCGGTCGTGGGTGTGCGCCGGCATCGTGTTCCACATACTACCGGGGTGCAGCTGGGTCACGCCCATGACCACCTGGCAGCTGCGCACGCCGTTCTCGTGGATGTACTGGTTGAGCGTGCGGCGGTTGGAGGTCAGCGGGTCGCCGAGCTCGCGCACGGTGCCCTGTCCCGGCTCGACGAGCGCGGTCGGGTAGGTGGTGTGGGCCGGTGCCGAGAAACCGTAGAAGCGAGCAGGGGCCGCGGGGTCGTCGGAGTCGAAGGAGACGTCCTGGACGCCGCGGCCGAGGTAGAGGCAGGCGCCGGTGGTCATCGCGTGGCGGTGGCCGTCAGCGGTGACGGCCCCGGGCGCACCGATGTTGACGATGCCGATCTCCCGGTGGTCGAGGAACTGCTCGCTGCGGATCTGCGGCACGGCCTCCAGCGCCAGCGGCGCGTCGGTGGGCACGGCGCCGACGGCGACCACGCGGTCGTAGTGGGTGACGACGGTGCGCACGCTGCCGGGGACGAAGAGGTCCTCCACGAGGTAGCGCTCACGCAGTTGTTGCTGGGTGGCACCGGGGATCTGCTCGGGGGAGGTGGGGCCGTGGACGGCGGTCATGAAGATTCCTTCCATGAGGGCTCAGCTCGGACTCAGCCAGGGCTCAGCGGGGTCGGACGGGGTCGGACGGGGTCGGACGGGGGTCAGAGCAGGCCCATGAGGCCGGGCAGCCACAGGGACAGCTCCGGGACGAAGACGATGACGAACAGCAGCGCGGTCAGCACGAGCAGGAACGGCACCAGTTTGACGATGACCGGCTCGAGCTTCATCTTCGCGACCTGGGCTCCGACGAACAGCACGGGAGCCGAGGGCGGGGAGATGACGGCGATCGAGAGGTTGAAGACCATCACGATGCCGAAGTGCACCGGGTCGATGCCGTAGGAGAGCGCGATCGGCAGGAAGATCGGGGTGAAGATCAAGATGGCCGGTGTCGGGTCGAGCGGAATGCCGATCAGCAGCAGCACGAGCATCATGATCAACAGCACGACGACCTTCGAGTCGGTCCAGCCGAACAGCGACTCGGCGATCAGCTGCGGCAACCGCGCGTAGGTCATGACGTAGGACATGATCGTCGACACCGCGATCAAGAAGATCACGATCGCGCTGGTGCGGGTGGCGTCGAAGAGGATGCCCGGCAGGTGCCGGATCGAGATGGTGCGGTAGAGGAAGGAGAGCAGCAGCGCGTAGACCACGGCCACGGCCGAGCCCTCGGTCGGGGTGAAGAAGCCGGCCACGATGCCGCCGATCGCCACCGCGATCAGACCGAGGGAGGGCACCGCGCGCCACAGCGTGCGCAGGAACACCGGCAACGCCGGCCACGGCTCGCCCCGCAGGTCGGGGTGGCGGCGCGCGTAGAGCAGCCCGACGCCCGCGCAGGCCAGTGCCCACAAGATGCCGGGGACGTAGCCGGCGACGAACAGCGCCCCGACCGAGGTGCCGCCGGCGGCGAGGGAGTACACGATGAGCGTGTTGCTGGGCGGGATGAGCATGCCGGCCGGGGCCGAGGCGATGTTCGCCGCCGCGCTGAACGCGCGGTCGTAGCCGGCCCGCCGCTGCATGGGGGACATCGTCGAGCCGACGGCGGCGGCGGCGGCGACGGCGGAGCCGGAGACGGAGCCGAAGATCGCGTTGGCGATCACGTTGGTCTGCACCAGGGGCGCGGGGGTGCGGCCCACCAGCACGCGGGCGAGGTTGATCAAGCGCTCGGCGATGCCGCCGGTGTTCATGATGCCGCCGGCGAGGATGAAGAACGGGATGGCCAGCAGCGCGAACGAGTCCACCCCCGACCATCTGCTGGGCGGCGGTGATCGCCCCGCGGCCGAAATCGACGATCAGCAGCATGCACAGTGCCGAGGGCAGGCCGATGGCGACGGAGACCGGCGCGCCGATCGCCAGCAGCAGCACGAGTCCGCCGATCAGCAGGGCGCTGATGGTACCGGGATCGATCACAGCGCCGCCGCCTCGAGGTCCTCGTCGACGCCGACGTGCCCCTGGTAGCCGGGCAGGAAGGCAGCGACGATGTGGATGGTCAGGTAGATGCTCAGCAGCACCCCGGAGATCGGCAGGGCGAGGTAGAGCTGGCCCTGGGTGAAGGGCAGCAGCGGGTTCTGCTGACCCCACGCCAGGGCCGACTGCTGGAACCCGCCGAAGACCATCACGTAGAGCACGAACCCCAGCGTGGCGAGGTAGGCCAGGACGTCGGCGTAGCGCTGGAGGGCCAGCGGCAGCCGTTGGACGAGGACGTCCATGATGACGTCGGCCTTCTCCCCGACCGCGATCGCGATGCCGATCAGGCTGACCCACACGAAGGTGTGCCGAGCCGCTTCCTCGGACCAGGCGCTGGGCTGGCCGAGCACGAGGCGGGTGAAGACCTGCCACGCCACCAGCAGCACCAGCACGGCGAACAGACCGATGCACAGGGTGCGCAGCGCCCCGTCGAGCCACGCCCGAACCGTGAGCGCCCGTTCCGTGATGCTCATGCGTTCCCCGGTGCTCATCACCCGCGCGCCGCCTCGATCTTGTCGTAGACCGAGCGGGCGAGGTCGCTGGTGGCCTTCTGCTCGTGCAGCGGCAGCACGGCCTGGCGGAACGCGTCGAGGTCGACGTCGCTGAACTGCGCCCCGGCCTCCTCGGCGGCGGTGGTGGCCTCCTGGACCGCGGCGCTGAACAGCTCCAGCTCGGTGTCCACCGACGTCGTGAGCAGCTCCTCGAACACGGCCCGGTCCTCCTCGGAGAGGCCCTCCCACACGGCCGGGTTCGTGACCAGGTAGTCGGGCATCATCAGGTGCTCGGTGCGCGAGTAGTACGGGGCGATCTCGTCGTGGGAGAGCGAGGAGTAGATCAGCTCGTTGTTCTCCGCCCCGTCGAGCACCCCCGACTGGATCGCGGTGAAGACCTCGCCCTGGGCCATCGGCGTGCCGACCCCGCCCATGAGCTCCATCATGCGCACGGTCGTGTCCGAGCCGATGACCCGGATCTTCTGCCCCGCGAGGTCGGCCGGCGTCTGAACCGGCCCGTCGGTCGAGTACACGTTGCGCACCCCGCCGTGGTAGGCGGTGAGCACCTGGATGTTGTCGTCGGTGAGGGTGTCGTAGAGCTCCCCGACGGCCGCGCGGTCGTTGAGCACCGACAACTGGTGCTCGGGGGAGTCGTAGAGGTAGGGCAGGTTCACGACCGAGAAATCGGACTCGAAGTTCTCCAGCAGCGTCCCGGCCACGACGGCGAAGTCGATCGTGCCCGACTGCACCTGCTCGATGGTGGCCGCCTGGTCCCCGAGCGTCTCGTCGGTGTAGAGCTCCAAGGCGTAGCGGCCCTCGGTGCGGGCCTGCAGCTCCTCCGACAGCTCGGCCAGCGCCCGGGCCTGGGGGTGGTTGGCGTCCTGGTTGAACGCGACACGAAAGACGGTCTGCGCCTGGTCCCCGGCCTCGGCGGAGCAGGACACCACCGCCACGGTCATCAGGGCTGCGGCGCTGAGCGTGCCCAGCATTCGTCGTTTCTGCATGAGTTCCTCCTCGGTGAATCGCGGTCCGCGATGGTGAGTCACGGCCCGCGAGGGTGAGTCACGGCCCGCGAGGGTGAGTCACGGTCCGCGATGTGATTTGCGCCACGGGCGGGGTCAGGCGCTACTCTAACCACATAGAACTGAGTTGCGCCACATGGAACTCAACATGAAACTAGGTTCCATGTAACGCTCAGCGGACGCGCGAAGGAGACGGCAGTGCGAGCAGCGAAATACATCGGTCAGGGACGGATCGAGGTCGGTGACGCCCAGGCCCAGCGGCCCGGGCCCGATCAGGTGAGCATCCGGGTCGCCTACAACGGCATCTGCGGCACCGACCTGCACATCGTGCAGGGGCACATGGACGGGCGGGTCTCGACCCCGGCCGTGATCGGCCACGAGATGAGCGGCGTCGTCGAGGCCCTCGGGGCGGGCGTGGACACCCTCGAGATCGGCCAGCCCGTCACCGTGATGCCGCTGCGCTGGTGCGGGCAGTGCGCCTCCTGCCGCGCCGGGCACCAGCACATCTGCCAGCGGCTGGACTTCGTCGGCATCGACTCCCCCGGCGCGCTGCAGCAGCAGTGGACCGTGCCCGCGGCGCTGGTCGTGCCGCTGCCGGCGGGCGTCTCCCTGGAGCACGCCGCGCTCGTGGAGCCGCTGGCCGTGGCGGTGCACGACGTGCGGCGGGCCCGGCTCAGCGCCGGGGAGACGGCGGTGGTCATCGGCGGGGGCCCCATCGGCCAGCTCATCGCCGTCGTCGCCCGCGCGGCCGGTGCCGAGGTGATCCTCGCCGAGCCCGACGCCGCCCGCCGCGCCTTCGCCGCCCAGCACGGCGCCACCGTCGTGGACCCCGCCGGTGAGGACCTCGCCGCGGTCGTCGACCGACACACCACCGGCGCCGGCGCCGACGTCGTCTTCGAGGTCGCCGGAACTCCCCGCACCGCCCTGGAGGCCACCGCCCACGCCCGCACCCGCGGGCGCGTGGTGTTCGTCGCGATCCACCCGCAGCCGGTGCCGGTGGACCTGCACCGCGTCTTCTGGCGGGAGCTGGAGGTCCTCGGCGCGCGCGTCTACGAACGGGAGGACTTCGAGCGCGCCGTCGAGCTGCTCGCCGCCGGCGCGGTGCCCGCCGAGGGGCTGATCACCCGCGTCGTGCCGCTGGAGGAGACGATGGAGGCCTTCGACGCGCTGCTGTCGGCGGCTGCCCTGAAGATCCTCGTCGACGTGCAGGCAGGTGCCCGATGAGCCTCTCCCTCGACCTCACCGGCACCACCGCCGTCGTCACCGGCGCCCGCCGCGGCATCGGCTTCGCCATGGCCGAAGCCCTCGCCGGGGCCGGGGCGGACATCATCGCCGTCTCCGCCGGGCAGGAGCCCGACGGCGGCGCCATCGGTGCGCGCGTGCGCGAGCTCGGCCGCTCGTTCGAGGGCCACGCCGTGGACTTCACCGACCGGGCGGCCGTGGCCGCCTTCGGCGAGGCGGTGCGCGAGCGCGCCGACGTGCTGGTCAACAACGCCGGCACCATCCGCCGCGCCCCGGCCGCCGAGCACCCGCTGGCGTGGTGGGACGAGGTGCTGGAGGTGAACCTGCGCAACCAGTTCGTGCTCACCCAGGCGGTCGGCGCCTCGATGGTCCGACGCGGCGCCGGGCGCATCATCTTCACCGCCAGCCTGCTCAGCTTCCAGGGCGGCATCAACGTGCCCGGCTACACCGCGGCGAAGTCCGGGGTGAGCGGGCTCGTGAAGGCCCTCAGCAACGAGTGGGCCCAGCACGGGGTGACCGTCAACGCCATCGCCCCCGGCTACATCGCCACCGACAACACCGCCGCGCTGCGCGCCGACGAGGACCGCTCCCAGGCCATCCTCGAGCGCATCCCCGCCGGCCGCTGGGGACGACCGGCGGACCTGCAGGGGGCCACCGTGTTCCTCGCCAGCGCGGCCGCCGCCTACATCACCGGCGTGACGCTGCCCGTCGACGGCGGGTGGATGGCACGATGAGCGCCCTCGCCACCGCCCACCACCTCGACCTGCGCGGGGTCGTGCCGCTGGCCACCGTGCCCGACGCCGCCGCCGCCGACACGATCGCCGCCGGCCTGGTGGCCGGCGGGCTGCCGGTGCTCGAGGTCGCCCTGCGCACCCCCTACGGCCTGGCCGCGATCGAACGGATCGCCGCCCGCGGGGACGTGACCGTCGGCGCCGGCACTGTGCTCACCGCCCAGCAGCTGCGGGCCAGCCTCGAGGCCGGGGCCTCCTTCGTCGTCGCCCCAGGACTCGACGAGGACGTGGTCGAAGCCGCCCTCGCCGCCGGGGTGCCCGTGCTGCCGGGCATCATGACTCCCAGCGACGTGCAACGAGGAATCCGGCTCGGGCTCACCCGGCTGAAGCTCTTCCCCGCCGGGGTCGCCGGCGGACCGGCCCTGCTCACCGCGCTGGCCCCGGTCTTCCCCGGCATCGGCTTCATGCCCAGCGGCGGGGTGAACCCCACCAACCTCCTGGACTACCTCACCCACCCGGCCGTCTTCGCCGTCAGCGGCTCGTGGATCACCTCCCCCGAGCGCGTCGCCGCCGGACCCGAGGCGGTCGCGGCCGCCGCGGCCGAGGCCTTCACCCTGCAGGAGTCGGTGGCATGAGCGTGCTCACCCTCGGAGAGTCCCTCGGGCTGCTCGTCGCCGGACGGCTCGGGCGCCTGGAGCTGGTGCCCTCGATGGACCTGGGCTTCGGCGGCGCCGAGAGCAACGTCGCGATCGGTCTCGCCCGCCTGGGCGTGGAGGTGACCTGGGTGGGCCGCCTGGGCGACGACGCCCTCGGCCGGCTCATCGAACGCCAGCTGCGCGCCGAAGGCGTGCGCCCGCGCATCACCCGCGACCCCACCGCCCCCACCGCGCTCATGCTCAAGGAACGCCCCACCGCCGGAGCCAGCACCATCAGCTACTACCGCACCGGCAGCGCCGGCTCCCGCCTGGCACCGGCCGACCTCGACCTCGACCTCGTGCGCGCCGCCCACGTGCTCCACCTCACCGGCATCACCGCCGCGCTCAGCGACACCGCCCACCACGCCCTGCACACCGCCATCGACACCGCCCGCCAGGCCGGGACGATCGTCTCCTTCGACGTCAACCACCGCTCCCGGCTGTGGACCACCCAGCAGGCAGCACCGGCCTACCGCGCCCTGGCCCAACGCGCCGACCTCGTCTTCGCCGGCCCGGACGAGGCCCAGCTGCTGACCGGCGAGCGCGAACCCACCGCCCAGGCCCGGGCCATCACCGCGATGGGCCCCACCCAGGTCGTCATCAAACGCGGCGAGCACGGCGCCATCGGCTTCGACCACGACCACCACGTGGACGTGCCGGCCTTCCCCGTCGACACCGTCGACACCGTCGGCGCCGGCGACGCCTTCGTCGCCGGCTACCTCGCCGAGCTCATCGCCGGAGCCCCCTGCCCCAGCGCCTGCGCACCGCCGCCGCCTGCGGGGCGATCGCCTGCACCGCCCCCGGCGACTGGGAAGCCGCCCCCGACCACGCCGCCATCACCCAACTGCTCACCGCCGGCGACCCCGTGCAACGCTGACCCCCCACCCCCGGACACCACCGGCCCCCGGGATGCCGTCCCGGCAGCACTGTCCCAGCAGCACTGCCCCGGCGGCGCTGTCCACGTCAGGGGACGGTCCGCCCGGGGGCCGGAGGCGGCCAGGGCGCCGGAAGCGCGCACGCCCTGCAGAAACGGACGCGCGGGCCACGGCCGGCGAGGAGCCACGGCCGGCGAGGAGCCACGGCCGGCGAGGAGCCACCGGCCGGGACCGTGGCCGACAGGCGCCATGCCGACGAGTACCGTCCCAACGGATGCCGTGCCAACGGATGCCGTGCCAACGGATGCCGTGCCGGCAGGTGGGCGCTCGACGGGTGGGTGCTCGACGTCGCCTCCGGGGGCAAGCGGGGCATGGTGAGCGATGAGGCGCCCGAGGTCATCGTGGCCGACGCTCGAACGGGGCGGGCGGGGCGGGCCGGCCACGTCGAGGACCGGGCGAGGGGGTCTGGCCGGTGCCGGCGCAGCAGGGCACCGCGTGTCCGACCAGGTCGGCCTATGACCAGACGCCGGAAGAGGCACCGGAAGAGGCACCGGAGGAGGCACCGGAGGAGGCACTGTGCCAGAGGCGGATCAACGGGCAGAAGCGCCCCCGGGATGCCCCCACCTACCGGCAGTGGCTCTCCCCCGATGCCCTGCCCTCCTTGGCCCGACCCGGCGGCCGGCATCACCCCACCGCCAGGCACTACCCCTTCCCCTCGGCACGGGCCACCAGGGCGCTCAGATGCCCCGTCACGCAGGCGCGCACACCCACCACGCACACCCACCACGCACACCCCCGGACGGCTCACCACCCACGCACATCCGCCCTCGAGGACATCCCCCGGCACCCCACACCCTGCGGTGCTCGCCACGAGGCCCCCCCCGCCAGCCGCGACCGCCCACCGCGCCCGCCCAGACCGCGGCAGGGCCGCGTCGGACCCGGCACACCCAGGCCGGACCCGAGGCCCAGGCATGCCGGGTCCGACGACCCACCACACCATTGCGCTCCAGCACCCCTCAGCAGCCATCCGAGTCATCGACACACCCACTACCGGAACCAGACAATGCCCACCAGCCAAGGGATCACAGCCCCGGGATCACAGCCAGACGGTGATCACTGACCAGGCGCCTCCGGCCGGGCAAAAGAGCCCCCGCACACGGGCCGGCACACCCACGCCCCTTCCGGCGAGCGCACCAGATAACGGCCCACCCCCACTGCCCCCCAGCCTGTCGGGGGCGCTCACCACCATCGGTGCAAGGAAGTCAACGGGAAGTCAAGGGGCGCTGACAGCACCCCGGCCCCACCCCAGCGCACCTCACCGGGAGGGAGCAGGTGGGGGCACCGGTCGGCGGCTGTGAGGAACCCCACGGTGCTCCGAGCCGGTGCCGCACCCGGGCGCAGTGATAGACCGGAAGCACCCTCCTCGCCCCGGTGGCGCCTCCCCGAAGCCCGCCCCCGCCACCAGCACCACCCCACCACCAGCACCACCCCTGAGCCGCCCCCTTCTTCCCCTTTCTGCCTTTCTGCCTTTCCGGAGCCTCCTGTGAGCCTGTCACCGTTCTCCCACCACGACCTCCACCCGGACACCGACACCACGGTGCGGGTCTTCCCCGCCATCGCCCCCACCCCGGCTCTGCCCGCCCTGCGGTGGTGGAACCACCCGCTGATCCTGCTGCCGGCCACCGTGATCCTCACCGTCAACCTCACCCACCTACCGGCCCTGCCCACCGCCACCACCCCGATCCTCCTGGCCCTCAGCGCCACCCTGACCACCCTGGGCACGTGCAGCTACTTCGCCTGGGACGACAGCCACCACGCCGCCGCCACCGAAGCTGCCTGGATCACCGCCCAATCCGGCTACCACCTCCACACCCACCACGACGGGCACCTCACCTGGACCACCCCCGGAACACCTCCCCAGACACCCCCTCAGGCAGCCACCCTCACCCCCACACCCACCGGCTGGACCCTCACCCTCACACACCACCCCTGACCACCCCTGACCACCCCCACAACAACCAGCACAAACACCCCGCCCTGCCGGTCCTCCAGCACCACCTCCACACCACACGAGTCCCCCGACCCCAGCCATACCCCGCCCCTTACGCCGATCCCCGGGCAAGACCAGACACCACCACCACCACGACCAGGACCAGGACCAGGACCAGGACCAGAAGCAGGAGCAGGAGCAGGAGCACCCCGACCCCGCCCCACCCCCAGCAGCACCCGGCCTGACCCCACGCAACGCCCACCACCCCCACCGCCATTGCCGAGGCGGGCAGCGGCGGGCGCGAACCACGGTGGTCCCAGGTCCCTGCGAGCACAGCACTCCCGGCTGCCCCCCTGCCACAGCGGGGGAGGTGGAGCCCTGAGGAAGTTACTCGGCGCGGACCGCCCACCGCCGGCCTCCGCCTCTCACCGCGAGCGCCCCCGGCACACCGCCGGCGCACACCGCCCCACCGCACACCGCCCCACCGCCCCACCGCACACCGCCCGTGACCGGGGTTCCAGCGGCCGGACCGCACACCACCGGGATATCCCTCCGTCACCGCGGACACACCCCCTGAGCGGAAGCCGACGCACCGGACAGGCCCTGGATCCTGACCAACGCGGCGCCGATGGCCGGCCTCGTCCTCTCCGCGGCCACCATCCCGCTCCAGACCCGCCCAACACCCACGACCCCAGCCCCAGCACCCCGCCAGCACCCCGAAAGAGCCCCCATCACCGCCCCGCCCGCTACAGACCGCATCACGCCCAGCCCCCACCGTCAGCGGCCCAGCCCTCAGCGACGCCTGCGCGACCATCATCGTCAGCCCCCCCAGTACCTGCGAGCACGACGGCGGCTGGTCCTCCCTCACCGACTCGTCCCCTCCCACCGACTGCGGTGCGGACAGAGTCTTCGGCCTCACCGGGCCCGGCCGCAACGGCAGGAACTGCGGTAAGGACAGAAGAAGGAGGTGGCGGTGGTGACCGGACCGAGCCCGGTCACGGTCGTGGCCATCGGCGTGGTCACCCTCGCGTGCCCGGCCCGGGCAGCCCTGCGGCTGCTCCCCGTCTACGACGACGCCCCCACCGCGGACACCGCCACAAGGCCTGCACGCCCCAGCCCCACCGCCCAACCCCACCGCCCAACCCCGCCGCCCAACCCCGCCGTCCAACCCCGCCGCCCAGCCCTCAACGACCGCTACGGCCGACACCACCCCACCAGCCACACCAACAGGCCCGGCCCGCCCCCAGGCCCGGGCGCTGAGCCATGCCGCCGCGGACAGCACACCACCGCGTGCGCGCACCCACCCCGGGGCATCCTCGCGATCGCGCCCCCGCAGCTGATCATCCCCGCGCTCATCAGCCCCGCGCTCATCATCGCAACCCCCGTCCTGCCCCCTGGCCGGGGCGGGCTGGGGGTTCCGCGGATCCCGCGGCGGGTGTCCAATGAAGGTGGCCTGTCGTCTGGTGATCAAGCAGCCGGCTGCCAGGCGGCAGGTCCTCGACGGCCCCCAGCCACCGGGCCAGCCGGCTGCCCCGGCCCCGGACACCACCGGCTGCCGGACCGGGGCAGGACCGGGGCAGGGAAGCCCGCGCCACCTGCCCTTCCGACATCCACCTTCCACGGACGGACTCCTCATGACCGAGCACACCACCCCCGACACCTCGGTGGAGGGACTCACCGACCTGCTGCTGGAGTCACCAGACCTCACCGGGTTCCTGGACGAGTTCACGACCCTGATCGCCGACACCCTGGCCGGCGACGGGAAGGAGGTCTGGTGCGCGGTGACCCTGCTGCGGGACAAGCACGCCGCCACCGTGGCCTCCTCCAGCCCCCACGCCGCAGCCCGTGACGAGATCCAGCTGCCCTTCGGCGACGGGCCCTGTCTGACCGCCGCCCGGGAGCACCGGGTGGTCTACGTCCCCGACACCCGCACCGACGCGAGGTGGCCCGGCTACGGCCGAGCGGCCGCAGCCGCCGGGATCCTCTGCGCCCTGGGCATCCCCTTCGAACTGGCCGGGGAGGCCCGGGCAGGCCTGGACGTCTACTCCGACCAGCCCCACGCCTACGACGAGACCACCATCGCCGCTCTCCAGCAGCAGGTGGTCCTGGCCTCCAAGGCCTTGCGCCTGGCGGTGCGCCTGGCCCGCCACCACGACACCGAGACCCACCTGAAAGCAGCCCTGGCCTCCCGGACCACCATCGACCTGGCCGTGGGCATCGTCATGGCCCAGAACCGCTGCCCCCAGCACCAGGCGATCGAGATCCTCAAAGCCGCCTCCAACCACCGCAACATCAAACTGCGCGAGCTGGCCGCCGAGCTCGTGACCACCGTGGGCAAAGCCCCGACCACCACCTACTTCCAGGCCTGACCCACCACCGGCAGGCACACCGCATCACCACCCCGCCCCCACGCTGCGACAGGCACTTCACCTGGCCCAGCACCGCGAAGCACACGCGCAGGCGGTCACACAGGCGGTCACACAGGCGGTCACACAGGCGGTCACACAGGCGGTCACACAGGACACCAACCCTGCCGACCGCCACCCCCGCCACGGCAACAGGTGACCACCCACGGTGGCGGGCCGTCGCCGAGAGCGCCGCCGCCACCCAGCACCGCACCCACCGTCCCTCACCCACATCCTCCCGCACCCCTGAACACACACCCAGCACCCACGCAGAGTCAGCACCCACGCAGAATCGGCACCCACGCAGAATCGGCACCCACGCAGAATCGGCACCAGGCACCCCCGCGGCTCGGCGCCGGATGGGTACCACCACCCCGGCCGGACCGGTGATCGAACCCCACCCCGGTCGATCATGCGGTGAAAGCTCATCCCGGCGACGCCACCGACCACCACCCCGAGTAGCGGCACCAGGGCGATGATGCCCCGGTGGTCGGAGACCTTTTTCCCGACGGGGATGCGGGGAAGGAGGGGGATGGAATCGAGCCGGCCCGGGAGGGTGAACGGCACCCGACTCCGCTCCAGGATGGCCAGGGCATGGGAACGAGGTAGGACCTCAGGGGCGCCCTTGGCCCACGACGTGCTGGTAGCGCAGCAAGTTGTCCGGGTCCAGGGCGGCCTTGGCCTGCACGAGCCGGGCGTAGGCATCGGCCGGCCAGGCGCGGGCCCGGTCGGCCTCGGTGTCCGGGAAACCGTAGTGGTTGACGAACACCCCGGACGGGGCGTGCGGGGCCATGGCCTCCAACAGCGTGTTCACCGCCGCCGGTACGGCCTGGGCCACCGGGGGCACGAGCAGGGCGACGACTCCGAGGAAGCAGCCCGCCCCGCGCCCGTGCACCGCATCCGGGACCTGCCCGGGGTGGGCGAAGGCCGCACCCATCTGGACGATCTCCACCGCCACGACGGGAAAATCCTTGCCGGGTCCGGCCACGGCCAGCAGGTCCTCGACGGCGCCGGTGTCGAAGGCGGCCAGGAACCCCCGGTGTGCAGCAGCGGCACCGGATCGGCCGGGTCCATGTCGATCCGGTCCACCTCGCGGTAGTCCATCGGCCCCACCGTCTCCAGCACCGGGTGGGAGACAGCCCGCATCGGGGCCAGGACCTGCACCCCCTCATCAGGGTCCCCGACCCAGGCGAAGCGCAGGTGCACCAGGAACTGCCCGCGCAACGGCTCGGGCACCACCGGCAGGTCCGGCAGGCGCAGCAGGGCGATGGAGGTGTTGGCCTGCGGGGGCAGGGCCGGGGCCCAGGTGCTGAAAGCGGACAGCACCCGGTGGGCATCGGCCCCGGGGTAGAAGATGCCCCCGCCGTAGAACCCGTCCAGGGGCACCAGCTCGAAGGTCAAGGACGTGACCACCCCCAGGTTGCCCTTGCCCCCGCGTAACAGGGCCAACAGCTCCGGTTCGTGCTCGGCGTCGAGGTGGTGCAGAGCTCCGTCGGGGGTGACCAGTTCGGCGGCCCGGAGGCGGTCGGCGGCCCAGCCGAAGGTCCGTCCCAGGATCGGCAGGCCCCCGGCCAGGGTGTAGCCCACGACGCCGACGTCGGTGGAGGACCCGTTGAGCCCGATCAGCCCATGGGGAAGCGTGGCCTCCAGCACGCTGCGCCACCTCACCCCGGCCCCGACCCGGGCGGTGCGCTGGCCGGGGTCCACCTCGACCTCTTGCATGCGGGTGGTGGTGATCAGCAGCCCGCCCTCCATGGCCTCATCCGCCCCGTGACCGGTGGCCTGGACCCCCACCGGGCACCGGTGGGTGGACGCCCACCCCATGGCGGCCACCACGTCCTCGGTGCCCGTGGCGCCCACCACCACCTCCGGGCGGGCCACCCCGGCCAGGTTGAACCCAGCAACCTCCCGGACGAAGCCCTCGTCCTGCGGGACCAGGACCGGGCCGTGCACACGGCGGGTGAGTTCCTCGACATCCGCGGTGGAGATCATTCCCGGCCCCTGACACCCTCGGTTCCGCCCCGCCCATAGCAGCGCACGACCTCCACGGCCCTGGAAGGGCGTGCGACGACGGGGACAGCCGCACCGGCTACACGGTCAGTATCCCCCGCGACCATCCAGCGCTCTGAGCACGGGGACGGGTTCGTGACCGCACCGTTGCCTGATGAAGCCCCCGAACGCATGCCCGGACGCACAGGAGAGAACCTGCTCGGCACCTCGTCGCTGCCGGCCATGCTCCGGAAGCATCCGAAAACGGCGATGCCCGAAGGACCCTGCCAGTGACGCGCCGGCCTCCCGGTGAAGCCGACCCGGTGTTGCCCCGCATCCAGGCCAGGAACCACGACATCCACGCACCCGAATCCGCGCACCCGAAGAAATGCCTGACACCAGGGTTCAGCACCCGGCGGTTTCCCACCCCAAGGCCCCGGCGCGGAACCATCACCCATTTCCTGAAACGGCGGGCACCGCCCCGTCTCACCGGCCCGCCCCCACTCGCAGAAGCGATATCCGCCCGCAGAGCCTATTGCCGCACGCCCCGGCGCTATCTCGGCCGCCCCGTGCCACCGCGAAAAACCCTCCCGCCCCCGCCGGACGTCATTTCACCGAGGACGGCTCACTACCCCAGTGGCGCTTATCCTGCCCGGGATAGGAAATTCCCACCCCCGAGCATCAATCCCCAAGGCGGCCACTGCTGCTGGAGGGCGCGGCTCGCGCCGTGCGGCTCGCGCGGTGGGCTCAGCTCTGCGCGGCCTGGTAGGCCTCCCGCACCTTCGCATTGATCCGGCCCCGCTCGGAGACCTCATACCCGTTCTGCTTCGCCCACGCCCGGATCTTCGCGGTATCCCCACTGCCCGAGGGCGCACCTGAGGCCCCCGATCCGGCAGCAGCGCTGCGCCCCGCACGGGCCCCACCACGGCCGCTGCTGGCCCGCCGGGCGTTGGCCACGTACTGCGTCAACGCCTCCCGCAAACCACTGGCGTGCTCGGCGTTGAGATCGATCTCGTACTCACGCCCGTCCAAACCGAACCGCACCGTCTCGGACGCCTCGGACCCATCAATGTCATCCGTCAGAACAATCTGCACATTCTGCGCCATCGAACCCCACTCCAATCACCAGCAACAACATATTCCACCACCCACCTTAAACCACGAACCCCTTATCCGCACGCCTGGCAAATGGCCCACAACTATTTCCCAGCCACCACTCGCACCCCCACCCCTTATTGAACGAGAACACATAAAACCCCGCCACACCCACTCCACAAAACCTGCCACGGCGCAAAAACCCGGCACACCCCCAACCCAGCATCACCGCCCGTAGGCGCCTCAGCCCTTTAGGGACAAGACCTCGCGAGAGCCCGAGGGAACCGCTGCCGGCGCAGACAAAAGCCCGGACCGCACACGTTCGCCCGGACCGCACGGTCGGTCCTCCACGCCGGTGAGGCTCCCCAGCATGACCGCCACCCAAAGGGTCGATGAGCCCGTCCAGGCCAGGGACGACGACACCCTCCAGCGAGCACACCGGGGCGAACACGCCGCCCGATGGACTGCCCGCACGCGCTCGTGGGAGGCCAGCGTGGTGCTCAGACTGACCGGCCCTTGGGCTACGGCGAGACATCGCTGGTGGAACTCATCGCCGAAGTGCCCCAGAAACCGTCTCCGGAGTGGTGGATTGTTCGTGTCCACCCCGTGGGCGACCAGCGACACGGCCTCCCTGACGGGGCGAGTTCTCCGCTGACCTCTCAGGGACCTCGGCCGAGAGCCGCGGGGGCGCCCGAAAGGCCCTACGGACCGGCACCACCGCCCGTGGCACCCACCGCCCGTGGCACCGCGGCCGAGACTCCTCCCGGTGGTCGGAGTCGCCACGGGAGAGAGCGCCACAGCGCTGGGAGCGGCCGCCAGCCCATCCCGACCCTGGCGCCAGGCCTCCGATGAGGCCTCCGCCCCGCGGAAAGAGCCCAACACCGGCGGTCCCGGTCATCGCCGATGACATCAACCCCCTCGGGGCCCAGCGGCGCCACTACCTGCCCCTGCACGCGCCTGTCTGCGCATGAGGTGCGCACAGTCTCCGGCGGCACCCACTCCTGCGCCCACCCCTCCCCGTGCCGCGCCCACACCCAGCGGGGGCGTGCGCACCCGATCAGAGACCACGGGAGAGGCAACAACCCCGCCAGGACAGCCCCGGCGAGCGAGCGGCGACCGGCGGAAACCGGCCGCCACGACCTCGGTGCCGGCAATCCGGCAGAGAACCCGCGCCACCGGGCCGGACCAGCGGCGATGCCCCGACCGAGCTCACCGGGGCGGCTCAGCCGGCGGGATCATCCGCGAACGCACGGACCTCCTGGGCACACCGGCACGCGGCCGCAAGCCTGGCAGCCCACACCAGCGCCTCCTGGTACGAGACCAGCTCCAGCACCGCGTAACCGCCCGCCAGCTGCCGCGTCTGCGGATAAGTGCCCTCCCTCACGGTCCCGTCCCCGTCCACCAACACCGGGGCCACCCTCTCATCAATACCCCCACCGAACACCCACACCCCAGCCTCCTTGGCCTGTTGCACCACCGCGTGAGAGGCCTCCGAGACCGCCGGCAGCTCCTCCACGGACACATCCATCGCGCCAGAAGGAAACGAGATCAAATACTTCGACACCACACCCACCCCTTCACCCCAGCATCCAGCCCCGGCCCCCTCCGGCACGGGCCCCAGGAATGACACCCATCCTCACCCACCACCCTCCCCGTCGTCGATGTCCAGGGTGACGTCCTGGACGGCGGTGAGGGTGGACCCGTGCGGGTGCTGCGCGTCCGGGCGCACCCGGAAGGTCTGGGTGACGTGCTCCAGGCGGATTTTCGCCGGCCGGCCTGCGGCGGAGATGGCAGAGGCGGTCCTCGTGGTCGTGGTGCTCATGCGGTGGCTCCCGGGATGTGGTGAGTGGAGGAGTGCGGGTGTCGAGCGGTTCGGCGGAGGGGGCGGGCGGCTGGGTCGAGACCGTCCTCGAGGACACGGGCGGCCGTCAGCCAGTCCGCCCCCTGCCTGTTGGGGGGCTCCGGTGAGCGGCTGGGGGCGACCGCCTCCGTTGCCTCGGGCCATGGGTCCCCGGAAGGAAGTGGTCCGTGGCCGGCGGCGTGAGCGGGAACTCATGCCGAGGCCGCGGTCGGGGAGGAGATGAGGTCGTTGGTGTAGTACTTGGCCGGGTCCAGGTCTCCTTCGACGATGCGGGCGGCCTGCAGCCAGTCCTGCCAGCGGGTAAAGTCCTCGTTGCGCATCCGGCCGACCGCCACCAGCCCGGAGCTCTTCCAGTACTGCAAGGGCTCCGTCTTCTCCTGCCGGGCACGGCCGGTGACGATCTCGGTGTACCGGGCGATGACCTCCTCCCGCGGGCGGGTGGTGGCCCAGTCGATGGCCCGGGAGATCCCGGTGGCCACGGTGGCGGCGGCCTCCGGGTTCGTGTCGATCCAGTCGTCGCGCAGCACCGCCTGACCGGCGGCGAAGGGACCGAACAGGTCGGTGTCGCGCACCAGCTCCCGCAGCCCGCCCTGGGTCAGGCCACGTCCTGGGCGATGCCGCTGAGGTCCCCGGCGTCGACGAAGCCGCGGCCGATGGCCTGGCCGATGTCGTTGGGAGGCAGCGCGACGTAGGTGACCTCGGCGATCTCCTCCTCGCTCAACCCGGCCTGCCGCAGCCAGGTGGAGACGAAGGCCTCGGCGTGGGCGCCGAGGGTGTTCATCGCCACGGAACGGCCGATCAGGTCCCGGGGGTCGCGGATGTCACTGGCCTCGCCCACGTAGAGGCCGTGGAAGGTCTGGGTGTCGGAGCCGTAGTAGTTCGACACCGCGGTGACCGCAGCACCGGCTTCGACGAGCTTGATGACCGCTCCGGTGAAGGCGTAGCCGATGTCGGCGGCGCCGGTGGCCACCGATTGGATGTCCTGCGGGCCGCTGCTGGTGCTGCCCACCCACTGCAGGTCCACCCCGTCGAGGTAGCCCAGGTTCTCGGCCAGTTCCACGTTGAGCACCGTGTTGGGCCAGCCCTGGTAGCGCACCACCGTCGCCCCGCCGGCGGTCGTGGGGCTCCGGGCGGCGGCGGTGGCTCCACCGCAGCCGGAGAGCATCCCCGCCGCTCCCACCGCCAAGCTCGAGCGCAGGAAGGCGCGGCGGGAGGCCGGGGTCAGCAGCAACGGAGCCGACGATGCGAGGCGGAACAAAGCCATGGTGATCCTCGAAGTTTTGGGTACGCCAAATCGCCCCCTCACAGGACGGGGGTGGGGCGAGACCAGGAGAAAAGGGGAGGAAAGCTGCGGTGACGATGCCCTGCGACGGGGCCGTCAGGACATTCGCGACGAGCTACAACAACGCATCGAGTCGACGAACACGCCTTGACCGTAGGGGCCCGCAAACAGCATCCCCAAGGGCTTCGTAACAATTTGACAATTGCACACCCGAGCGCACGGCGTGTGTCCTCGGATGTCGTGGGCCTTCAGCGACCTCGCTGAGGACCCTAGCGTGAGCAGTGTTCCGCTCCACCGGAGAACTACCCGCCGGCGCTGCCGACAGGTGCCCTGCGGGCCGCGATGGTCCTAGGTCCGGCCGGTCGCGCAGGGCGCGGACGGCCGTCCACATCCCTGGCAGCAGGCCGGGCAGGGTTCATCTCGGGCGGCTCGTCAGCTCCTCCCTACCGGAAAGGCCTTGTCACGATGACTCTCCACCCCGCCGCAGGCCCCACCTCCCCGCTGTCGGTGGTCGCCGTCGTGGGCAGCACCCACCGGCCCGCCAAGACCGCGGTGCTCGCCGAGGCGATCCTCGAGGAGCTCGCCGGGGTCCTGCCGATCGAGCCCCACGTCGTCCGGCTGGAGGAGGTCGGTCCCCTGCTGGGCGGCGCCCTCTACCGGTCCCAGGTGCCCGAGCCGGTCGAGGAGCACCTGCAGCGCATCGAGGCCGCGGACCTGCTCGTGGTCGCCACCCCCGTCTACCGGGCCTCCTTCACGGGCCTGTTCAAGCACCTGTTCGACCTCGTCGACCAGTACGCCCTGGTGGACACCCCCGTGCTGCTGGCGGCCACCGGCGGCTCCGAACGGCACGGCCTGGTCATCGAGCACCAGCTGCGCCCGCTGTTCGCCTTCTTCCAGGCCCTCACCCTGCCGGTGGGCGTCTACGCCCACGACCACGACTTCACCGACTACCGCATCTCCTCCCCGCTGCTGGCCCAACGGATCGCCACTGCTGTCCGGCGCGGACTGCCGTTCATCGACGGCACCAGCCGCCACGAGCCGGCCCTCGACCGGGAGCTCTGCGCGGCCGCCACCGCCGTGGCGGCGGGGCGGTGAGGGCACGAATGCCCTGGCCGGCTCCCACCGGCCCCGCCTGCCCGCTGAGCGGTCCGCGCGCCCGCGTGCGAGGCCGCCCTGCACCCTCCTTCTTCCCGTCCAACCTGGCCGCAGCTGCCGGGGGCGGGACCCGCCAGCTGCTGAAAGGACATGCCGTGAGCCCCCGACTGTCCGTGCTCGTCCAGATGGACTTCGCCGGGCGCGTCGTGATTCTGCCCGACAGCGCCTGAGCGCGCCCCTTCCGCCACGCCTCCTCCCTCGCCCCTTCCCACGTAAAGGACATGCATGATGACCGAGCTGACGTTCCACTGGTTCCTGCCCACCGCCGGGGACTCCCGCAACATCGTCTCCGGCGGCCACGGTGCGGCCGTCCGCAGCACCGGATCCCTGCGCGAGCCCTCCCTGGACTACCTGACCCAGGTGGCCCGGGCGGCCGAGCACAACGGCTTCGACGCCGTGCTGACCCCCACCGGCACCTGGTGCCGCGACGCCTGGCTGACCACCGCGGCCCTGATCCCGGCCACCGAGCGGCTGCGGTTCCTGGTGGCCTTCCGCCCGGGGCTGATCTCCCCGACCCTGTCGGCCCAGATGGCCGCGACCTTCCAGGAGCACTCCGCCGGGCGGCTGCTGCTCAACGTCGTCGTCGGCGGTGAGTCCCCCGAGCAACGGGCCTACGGGGACTTCCACGACAAGGACGCCCGCTACGGCCGCGCCGACGAGTTCCTCGACATCGTGGCCCGGCTGTGGGCCGGGGAGCGGGTGAACCTGGACGGGCAGCACTTGCGGGTCGAGAACGCCCAGCTGCAGCAGCTGCCCGATCCGCTCCCGGGCATCTACTTCGGCGGCTCCTCCCCGGCGGCCGCCACGGTGGCGGCCCGACACGCGGACGTGTACCTCACCTGGGGGGAGCCCCCGGCCCAGGCGGCGGAGAAGATCGAGACGATCCGGCACCTCGCCGCCGCCCAGGGACGCACGGTGCGCTTCGGGATCCGCTTGCACACCATCACCCGGGACACCTCCGAGGCCGCCTGGACCGAGGCGGCGCGGCTGCTGGAGGCCATCCCCGAGGAGCTGGTCGCCCAGCAGCAGGCCAAGCTACGCGAGTCGGAGTCGGAGGGCCAGCGCCGGATGCTGGAGCTCAACGCCGGGGACCGCACCGGCCTGGAAATCCACCCCAACCTGTGGGCCGGGGTCGGACTGGTCCGCGGCGGGGCCGGCACCGCCATGGTGGGCTCCCACCAGGAGGTCGCCGAGCTCATCAAGCAGTACGCCGCCGTCGGCTTCGAGGAGTTCGTGCTCTCCGGCTATCCGTGCCTGGAGGAGGCCTACTGGTTCGGCGAGGGCGTCCTGCCGCTGCTCGAGGCCGAGGGGCTCTGGACCCGGCCCGGCACGGCCGCCCGCCACCTGGTCTGAGTGAGACCGCCCGTGCAGGCCTGTCCGCAGCGGGGTGCCTTCGGAGCATCGGGAACAATCCGGCAACGCCGGGCAACGAGAACGGGTGGACGCCGCCGCCGGCACCGCCGTCCACCCGTTCTCCTGTCGCCGCGCGCAGGACGACGTCTTCGCCACCCCGACCACCGAGACCATCCGCTGCCCCGTTCCCGCGCTGTTGCCCACACCCGGGACCCGTGGAGGCAGCGCGAGCGCGCCCTCTCCCCCGAGTGCCCCACCTGCTGGCTCGAGTTCGTCACCGCGAGCGCCACAGACGCTGCGTTTCGCTGGTTCCCGCTTGCTGCGGACCAACCGGATTGGAGGCATGTGTGGTCACCGGCATCACCGGGGCGGAGAACCGGCGTCAACGACCGTTCGACGCTCCCCGTGTGCGCTCTTTCGATGAGCTGTGGTGTCGGCTGGGGATGCGCGGCGGGCAGACACAGGAGGCTGTCCGCTTCGCTGCGTGGTTCGGCGGGGCGGGTCACGAGGACGACGACGCGGTCGGACAGGGCGGCCCGCAGGTCTGCCCTGAGCGAGTCGGCGGCGGGGGCGTCGAGGTGGCTGGCGGTTCGTCGAGGAGCATGACGTCGGCGCGGGTGAGCAGCGCCGGCCCACGCGGGCGGGAACCTCGTGCTCTTCTCCTCGGTGGACCGGTCGTCCCGTCTTCGGGCGAGCAGGCGGCTGCCGCGGATGGTGGAGCCGAACAGGTGCGCCTCCTGGGGCTCCAGGCGATGCGCCGCCGCAGCTGTCCGGCGTCGAAGGCGGTGCTCCCGGAGCCGTTGGCCTGCCACGAGCCCTCCATGGCGAGCAGGTGGCCGAGGAGGGCGGCCCGCAGGGTGGATCTGCCGGCCCCGGAGCGGCCTTCGATGATGAGCCACTGACCGCGGCGCACGGTGGCGTTGAGGTGGCGGGATGCCGGGGCCGCGGCCCGGGTCAGGTGACGGCCAGGTCGGTCGGTGCCAGCTCCCGGATCCGGGTCGGGGCCGGCCCAGTGGCGTGCCGTGGCGCCTCGCCGAGGGGTAGTGGGGGTGACGGCATGGAGATTGCGCAGTGATGCGGCCGAGCAGGGGGGCCGGTCAGACCCAGGGGCGGCAGCGCGAGCGCGGCGGCGACCGGCGGGGAGATCGTACCGCCGATTGCGGGGTCTGCGGTGGCTGCCGGCAGGTGCACGGAGGACAGCGAGCAGGCCAGCACGACGACGGCCTCGCCCAGGTGCTGCCCGTGGGGCGGTTCGTGGTCGTTGGCTCTGGCCTACGGTGGCAGGTCGTGCCGCCTGCCCTGCTGTGGTGGCACCGCGGGCTCGTGGTCGTCAGCGCAGGGTGCGGCGGACGGCGGTGCTGATCATGTCGACGAGGGCGCAGAGTGCGATGAGGGCCAGGACGGTGCCGGCCATGGCGTCGAGGTCGAAGGCGACGCGTTGGTCCTCGAGCAACCGTCCGAGTCCTCCGGCTCCGACGATCCCGACGACGACGGTCTCACGTATGGCGACCTCCCAGCGGTACAGGCCGTAGGCGAGGAAGCGTCCACCGGCCTGGGGGACGATGGCGTAGCCGAACGCGCTCACCGCTGGCGCCCCGGTGGCCACGAGATGGTCGTGGGGCCGGCGGTCGATGTTCTCCACGACCTCGGCGCAGAGCCGGCCCAGGATGCCGAAGTTGTACACGCCCAGCGCCAGTGCTCCCGGCAGGGGGCCGGGCAGGAGCAGGAACAGGAACAGCAGCGCCCAGACCGGCGGTGGCAGTGACCGGGTGAGCAGCAGCAGCCAGCGCGCCAGCATCCCGGCGGATCGGTGCGCCAAGGTGGTCCCGCCGCGAGCGGCCACGAAGGCCACGGCCACCGCGGCCACCGCGGCGATCGTGCCGGCCACCAGGGACATCTGCAGCGTGACCAGCGCTTCCTCCAGGAGTCGGACCCATCCGCCCTCGGGCAGGCCCGGGGGGACCATCTCCGCCATGAGGCCAGCGAGCAGCTCAGCGGTCCGCGAGGAGACCACCCGGGACAGGTCCGGGCCCAGGTGCACCAGGGCGGCGAGCACCAGCCCGAGGGCCGCCACCGCGGAGATTCCGGAGCGCCGGACCCCGTCGGCGCGTCGAAGTCCGGCGCCCCACCGCTCGACCACAGCCCCGATCACGACGATCGTGTAGATCAACGTCCACACCTCGGCGTGCCGGGATCCGGAGAAACTGAGGACCAGCTCGAAGCCCAGGCCCCCGGCGCCGACCATGCCGAGGACGACCGCGGACCGCACCGCGCACTCGAACCTGTAGAAGGCGTAGGACACCAGCTCCGGCCACGCGATCGGCAGCACCGCGTACAACAGCGCCACTGCGCGCCCAGCCCCGGCCGCGCGCAACGCCTCGTATGGTCCACGGGCTGACTCGTCGATGATCTCCGCGTAGACCTTGGCCGTGATGGCCCCGAACGGGATCGCGATCGCCAGCACCCCCACCAGCGGGTCCCGTCCCAGCACACTGAGCAGCAGCAGCGCCCAGACGGCCTCGTGGACGCCCCGCGGCAGCGCCAGTCCGAGCCGGGTGAGCAGCCACCCGGCCCGGCGCGCCCTCCGACGGGTCCGGGCCCCCGTTCCGGTGGCCCACCAGGTCTCCGAGACCAGCACCCCCACGACGAGGCCCACGACGACCGCCGGGAGGGTGCCCAGCACCGCGTACGACAGTGTGCTCAGGGCCGCGGCACCGGTCCTCGCCAGGAACTCCCCCGACAGCTGGGGAGTCAGCGCGGCGCGGAAGAACTCGGCGAACCGTGACCAGCCCGAGGCATTGATGACCGAGCCTTCCGCGATCAGCCAGCCGCCCACCGACCACGCCACCGCGAGCGCCCACACCGTGGCCCACGCCCGTCCGCCACCGGGCGGCCGCCACATGCCGGCCCGGCCCCCGGTGCCAGCGGCCACCTCCCACCGGGTGGGGACGCTCACGCCGCTGGGTCTCACGTGTCAGGGGCCAGGTCGTAGATCCGCGCACGGGTGCCCTCGTCCACCTCCTCGACAGGGACGTCGAGGACCACCCGGCCCTGGCGCAGGGCCACCACCCGATCGCAGTGGCGCACGGCCAGATCGAAGTCGTGCAGGCTCACCACCAGGGTGCGCCGGTGGCCGGCGGGCTGCTCGAGCAGCCCGCAGAGCAGGCTCATCACTTCCTCGGCCCGGGCCGGGTCCAGGCTGGCGACCGGTTCATCGGCCAGCACCAGCTCGGGGTCCTGCACCAGCAGGCGGGCCAGGGCGACTCGCTGCTGCTCACCTCCGGAGAGCCGATCGGTGCGCACGTGCAGGTACGGGCCGATGCCCACCCGATCCAGCGCCATTCGCGCCTCGTCCACCTGGAGCGGACGGACCAGAGAACGCAGGGCCCGCAGCCGGCCCCATGTCCCCAGCCGCCCGGCGTTGACGTTGTGCACCACCGGCAACGGCCCGACCAGGTGCAACTGCTGATGTACCGAGCCGATCCTGGCCCGCAGCCTCCGCAGAGCGCCCGGTGAGACCGCCCACGGATCGACGCCGAGAACCTCCAGACGTCCCTGTGTGGGGACCACGGTGCCGCTGCCCAGCCCGAGCAGCGTGGACTTGCCCGCCCCGCTGGGTCCCACCAGGGCCACTCGCTCACCCCGGCGCACGGACAGGTCCACACCGTCCAGGGCCAAGCGGTTCCCGTAGGCCACGCTCACACCCTGCACGCGCAGCGCGATCCCCGCATCATCCTGGCCGACCTCCCGGGAACGGGGCACCACCGGTTCACAGCTCATCGGATCAGGTCAAGGGTGCGGGCGATCTCCTCGATCCGCTCGTAGTCCCCCGGCTCGGCAGGGACGATCGCCTCCGCCCCGTACTGCTCCAGCAGCGCCGTCTCCTCGGCATCCGATCCGTCCACATCCAGCAACGCCTGCCGCAGATCATCGGTGAACCCGCCTCCGAAGCGCTCGTCCAGCCCAGGGGCACCGACCCAGTGGTAGTCGGCGTAGGTGGGAGTCCTCATGATTTCCCGCACCGTGTCGGTGTCCACCGTTCCGGCCTCGGTACGGGCCTGCCAGACCTGCAGGTTCAACGCCCCGGCCTCATAACTGCCGGCCTCCACCAGGTCGATCGTCAGATCGTGCGAGCCCGAGAAGCCCGGGGCCCCGGCGAAGTCGGCCTCCGGGTCGATCCCGGCCTGCTCGAGGAAGTACGCCGGCATCAGCCGGCCCGAGGTGGAGGACTCGCTGCCGAAGGTGAACCGGGAGCCGGCCAGCTCCCACAAACCGGCAACGTCGTCGACCGGCTCCAGCCCGGCGTCACGATGGGCGATGAAGACGCTGCGGAAGCGTTCGTCGATGTCTCGCTGCGCCAGCACCCTCGCCCCCTCGGTGCGCAACCGGGCCTGCACCCCGGTCAAGCCCCCGTAGAACACCAGGTCCAGATCACCGGTGCCCAACAGACTCACCGACGCCGCATAGTCGCTGACCGGGACGTACTCCACCGCGACATCGAGCTCCTCAGCCAGATACGCCGCCATCGCCTCCTCCCGCTCGGCCAGATCGGAAGGATCCACATCCGGGATCGCGCTGATCCGCAACGGGCCGCCTTCCTCCTCCACACCGACGGAAGAGCTGCAACCGGCCGCGGACAGGACAACGACCACACCGAGTACCCCAGCCGCCAAGGTACGACAACGACTCACCATCGACATGACCGCATCCTAACGGCCCTCGCCCGCGCCTCCCGGCGGGCGCAACGGACCGTCGGGCGCAACGGACCGTCCGGCACCACACGCATCACGAACTCCGCCAGGGCCGCCGACCTCAAATGGTCGTCGCTGACGGCCGTTCCCGGATGCGCCGGTAGAGCGTCGCCCTCGACATGGCGAGGTTACGTGCCACCTGGGTGGCCGGCTCTCCGGCGTCGACCAGCCGCAGAGCGTTGCGGATCGAGGAGTCGGTGAACGTGAGGCGCCGCCACCGAGGTCCTTGCCGGCGGCTCGGTGCTTGCCCACCGAGGGGGTGATCCGCTCCCGTGCGCTCTCCAGCCCTGTCGGGGCCATGGCGGCCCGGACAGTGGTGACCATGGACCCCATCGGGTGGATGTGCCCACGTCTCCCCCACCCAGCTTCAGCACTCGTAGGTCGGCTCCCTGACCCGTCACCATTCAGCGACGGCAAGCATGTGCGGAGTCCACTTGCTCAGCGGGGGGGGCGAGGTCGAAGGCCCTCATTGGAAAGCCTCAGAACCAGGGCCCGGCCGGACCGTAGAAACCTGTAGCGACCGGAGCCATGGGCAATGGCCAGCGGATCACCCCATCGGCTGAAGCCGCCATGGATGTGAGGAGACTTAAACACACCCTTTACACAGCCCCTCTCTCCTGTAACATCCACCCGATTTACTGTTAGTGAACAGCGTTTCATACTGCGACACTACCGAAGGATGTTCCCATGACCGCCACCGCTCCGCTGACGCGTTCCGAGGCCGAGGTCGACATGGCCGCACTGCCCACGCCCACCCTGGCAGAGCTGGCCCGGGCCGACGGCGTGGAGTTCATCCTCGCCACCTTCGTGGACATGACCGGCCGGCCCTGTGCGAAGCTCGTGCCCGTCTCGGCCGCCGACGAGCTGCAGTACGAGGGCATGGGCTTTGCCGGCTACGCCGCCGGCCTGATCGGCCAGGACCCGCAGGACTCCGACCTCGTCGTCGTCCCCGACCTGTCCTCCTACACCCCCCTGCACTTCGTGAAGCAGGGCCTGGGCATGGTCCAGTGCGATCCGCACGTCAACGGGCAGCCCTGGCCCTACGCCCCGCGGGTGGCCCTGAAGAACACGCTGGCGAAACTGGCCGCGCGGGGACTGCGGCCGATGGTCGGCGCGGAGATCGAGTACTTCCTGGTAAAGAGCAACGAGGACGGATCCATCGCTACGGCCGACGAGCGGGACTGCTCCCCGCACCCCTGCTATGACGCCCGCGGGGTGACCCGGATGTACGAGCACCTGACCTCGATCTCCGAGGCGATGAACTCTCTGGGCTGGGGCAACTACGCCAACGACCACGAGGACGGTGCCGGGCAGTTCGAGCAGAACTTCGCCTACGCCGACGCCATGACCACTGCCGACCGGGTCATCGTGGCCCGCTACATCATCACGATGCTGGCCGCCGAGCGGGGCATGACGGCCACGTTCATGCCCAAGCCGTTCACCGACCGCCCCGGCAACGGGATGCACCTGCACCTGTCCCTGTGGAGCGGGACCCGGGCCCTGTTCCCCGACGACGACGACGCCCGCGGCCTGGGCTTGTCGGAGCAGGCGTACGCCTTCATCGGCGGGGTGCTGGAACACAGCTCCGCGCTGCTGGCGTTCATGGCCCCGACCGTGAACTCCTACAAGCGGCGCAACGCCCAGACCTCGGTCTCCGGGGCGACGTGGTCCCCGCGCAAGGCGACCTACGGCGGCAACGACCGCACCCACTTCATCCGCGTCCCGGACGGCAACCGCATCGAGCTGCGCGGCGGCGACGGCTCCGGCAACCCGTACCTCATGATGGCCAGCGTGCTCGAGGCGGGCCTGGACGGGATCGACCGTCGGGTCGATCCCGGCGACCCGTGCGGGCCCGGCGAGCAGCCCGAGACCGCGGTGGAGCTGCCGGCCACCCTGCTGCACGCCACCACGGCGCTGCGTCAGGACGAGGTGGTGCTCGCCTCGATCGGCGGTGACCGCGCGGTCGGCCAGTACTACGCCAAGGCCAAGGAGGAGGAGTTCCTGTCCTGGCACAACGAGGTGAGCCAGTGGGAGCTGACCTCCTACCTCACCCACTTCTGAACTCCCGGCCCCAGACCTCCACCCCCGACCACGACCCGCGAGGAGAAGCACATGTGCGGAATCGCCGCCCTCCAGATCAAGAACCCGGCCCTGCGCCCGCAACTGGGCGCGCTGCTGAACACCATGCTGTGCGAGGTGATCGAGCGCGGTCCCGACTCCGCCGGCATGGCGGTCTACGACAACCCCGAGATCACCGACCAGGACTCCACCGTGCTGAGCCTGCTCGGGGCCGACCTGGGCAAGACCCCCGCCCAGATCCGCACCGAGCTGGACCTCGAGCTTCCCGAGGCGGAGGTGGCGGTCGAGGTCCTGGGCCACACCACGCTGGTCTCCGGGCAGGCCACCTCCCAGGAGCTCGCCGCCGCCCTGGACACCGTGCTGCCCGCCTACGACGTCATCGGCCGGGGCCGGCACGTGGCCGTCATGAAGAGCGTGGGCAACCCCCGCGACGTCGCCGACGCCCACGACCTGGTCTCCATGGCCGGCTCCCGCGGCGTGGCCCACACCCGCATGGCCACCGAGTCCGCCGTGACGGCCGCCGGCTCCCACCCGTTCTCCGTGGCCGACGACCTGTGCCTGGTGCACAACGGCTCCTTCTCCAACCACGCCTCGATCCGCAAGGAGCTCCAGCGCACCGGGGTGGTCTTCGACTCCGCCAACGACTCCGAGGTCGCCGCCCGCTACATCGCCACCCGCCTGGAGGTCGGCGAGGACCTCGAGACCGCCCTGGAGAACCTCAGCGAGGTCTTCGACGGCTTCTACACCCTCGTCGTGACCACCAAGGACGGCATGGCCGTGGTGCGCGACCCCATCTCCTGCAAGCCGGCCGTGGTCGCCGAGACCGAGGACTGGGTGGCGATGGCCTCCGAGTTCCGCGCCCTGGCCGAGCTGCCCGGCATCGAGAACGCCCGCGTCTTCGAACCCGAGCCCGGCCAGGTCTACACCTGGCGCGCCTGAAACCTACACGATCCCAGGAGGAACCGAGCATGACCGCACTGGCCCACGAACCCGCCCAGATCACCACCGAGACCACCGCCGCGACCGAGGACACCACCGTGGTGGATCTCGCCCAGTCCTCGGTGCGTGATCTCAACCAGGCGCTGCACGATCCCGCGAGCACCAGCACCGAGTGGCTGGTGCGCCACCCGGCCGGCAAGCACAACATCGCCGTCGGCATCGATCGGGCCCTGACCATGACCGTCGAGGGCAACGTCGGCTACTTCTTCGCCGGGATGCACAAGAGCGCCGACATCACCGTGACCGGCAACGCCGGCCAGGGCCTGGCCGAGAACATCATGTCCGGCCGGGTCCACGTCAAGGGCGACGCCTCCCAGGCGGTCGCGGCCACCGGCCACGGCGGGCTCGTCGTCGTCGACGGCAACGCCTCCGCCCGGTGCGGGATCTCCATGAAGGGGGTCGACATCGTGGTGGGCGGCAACGTCGGGCACATGTCCGCGTTCATGGCCCAGGCCGGGCGCCTCGTGGTGTGCGGCGACGCCGGGGACAGCCTCGGGGACTCCCTCTACGAGACCCGCATCTACGTGAAGGGCACCGTGAAGTCCCTGGGCGCGGACTGCGTCGAGAAGGAGATGCACGAAGAGCACCTGGCCGAGCTGGCGCAGCTGCTCGCCGCCGCCGGGCGCGACGAGGACCCCGCCGCCTTCCGCCGCTACGGCTCGGCCCGCACGCTCTACCACTTCCACGCCGACAACTCCGCCGCGTACTGACGCTTCCCCGACCGACCAGGAGAACCCCGTGACCGTCACCGACCTGCCCACGACCGCGCCCTCCCCCGCCGCCGCGACGGCGGCCCAACTGGGGCTGCGCGAGTCCGCCACCTTCGACCGCGCCACCATCGCCGACATCCAGCACGCCGCCGCCACCGGTGTCTACGACATCCGCGGCTGGGGCGCCAAGCGCAGGGTCCCCCACTTCGACGACCTCCTCTTCCTGGGGGCGTCGATGTCGCGCTACCCGCTGGAGGGCTACCGGGAACGCTGCGACACCGACGTGGTGCTCGGGGACCGCCATGCCTCCAAGCCCCTGCACCTGGACATCCCCGTCACCATCGCCGGCATGAGCTTCGGTGCCCTGTCGGCCAACGCCAAGGAGGCCCTCGGCGCCGGGGCCAGCGCCGTCGGGACCTCCACGACCACCGGAGACGGCGGCATGACCCCCGAGGAGCGCGGACACTCCAAGACCCTGGTCTACCAGTACCTGCCCTCGCGCTACGGGATGAACCCCGACGACCTGCGCCAGGCCGACGCCATCGAGGTGGTGCTCGGCCAGGGCGCCAAGCCCGGCGGCGGCGGGATGCTGCTGGGCCAGAAGATCACCGAGCGGGTCGCGGCCATGCGGACCCTGCCCGTGGGCATCGACCAGCGCTCGGCCTGCCGCCACCCCGACTGGACCGGCCCCGACGACCTCGAGATCAAGATCGCCGAGCTGCGCGAGCTCACCAACTGGGAGAAGCCGATCTACATCAAGGTCGGCGCCTCCCGGCCCTACTACGACACCGCCCTGGCCGTGAAGGCCGGAGCCGACGTCGTGGTGGTGGACGGCATGCAGGGCGGCACCGCCGCCACCCAGCAGGTCTTCATCGAGAACGTCGGCATCCCCACCCTGGCGGCGATCCCCGAGGCCGTGCGCGCCCTGCAGGAGCTGGGGCTGCACCGCAAGGTCCAGCTCATCGTCTCCGGCGGCATCCGCACCGGTGCCGACGTCGCCAAGGCCATGGCCCTGGGCGCCGACGCCGTGGCCATCGGCACCGCCGCCCTGATCGCCCTGGGCGACAACAGCCCGAAGTACCAGGCCGAGTACGCCGCCCTGGGTTCGGCGGCCGGGTACTACGACGACTTCCAGGACGGGCGCGACCCGGCGGGGATCTCCACCCAGGACCCGGAGCTCTCCGCCCGCCTGGACCCGGTCGAGGGCGGACGGCGGATCGCGAACTACCTGCGGGTGCTGACCATGGAGGCCCAGACCATCGCCCGGGCGTGCGGGAAGTCCAACCTGCGCCACCTCGAGCCCGATGACCTCGTGGCGCTGACGGTGGAGGCGGCCGCCATGGCCAAGGTCCCGCTGGCCGGCACCACCTGGATCCCGGGAACGTTCCAGTGAGCGCCGGCCCGTACGTCGTGGTCGGGGCCGGGCTCATGGGCGCGGCCACCGCGTGGCAGCTGGCCACCCGCGGCGAGGAGGTCGTGCTCGTCGAGCGCGACGTCCCCGCCAGTGACCGGGGCTCCTCCCACGGGTCGGCCCGGATCTTCCGCTACGCCTACCCGGAGGCCTTCTACGCCGATCTCGTCGTGCAGGCCGAGACCCTGTGGGACCAGTTGGCAACGGACTCCGGCCGGCAGCTGATCGACCGGGTCGGGTGCGTGGACCACGGCCGCGCCCGGCGCCCCGAGGACCTGGCCCGGGTGCTGGAGCAGGTCGGGGTGGAGCACGCGCTCTACTCGCCCGCCGAGGCCATGGCGCGTTGGCCGCAGTTCGTCTTCGACACCCCTGTGCTGCACCAGCCCGGCGCCGGGGTCCTGGACGCCCACACCACGGTGGAGGCCATGGTGGACCTCGCCGTGGCCGCCGGAGCGCAGCTGCACACGCACTGGCCCGTGACCTCCATCACCCGGTCCGGGGCCGGGTTCACCGTGACGGGCCCGGGCGGGGCGACGCTGGACGCCGGTCACGTGGTGGTCGCCGCCGGCGGCTGGCTGCCCGACCTGCTGGGCGCACTGCCCCTGCCCCCGGCCTTCCTCGCCGCGCTGCCGCGGTTCACGGTGATGCAAGAGAACGCCTACCACTTCCCCTACCGCGACGCCGACCAGCCCTGGCCCACCCTGATCCACAAGGACGACCTGCAGGTCTACGGCCTGCCGGGCGGGCGCGACGCCGGGTTCGCCGGCCAGAAGCTGGCCGAGTACAACGGGGGCCGGCCGATGCGCTCGGCCGCCGGCCAGGACGGGGTGGTCGATCCCGCCAACCGGGCCCGGGTCGTCGAGTACGTCCAGCAGCACCTGCCCGGCCTCGTCCCAGAGCCCTACGCCGAGACCACCTGCCTGTTCACCAACACCCCCGATGAGCACTTCGTCCTGGACACCGTCGAGGGCGTCACCGTGGTCTCCCCGTGCTCCGGCCACGGGGCGAAGTTCGCCCCGCTCATCGGGGTGATGGCCGCCGACCTCGCCACCGGCGCGGGCGACGTCCCGGCCGTCTTCCGCCCGGGCGCCGGCGCCCTCGTGCGCTGAGCCCGCCGGACCCGCGCTGCCACGATCCACTTCTCGCTCACCAGCCCGACCGCAAAGGACGACTCCGATGGACGAAGGTCTCTCCGCAGGGGCAGTGTGGACCATCACGGCCACCGCCCTGATCATTCTCATGACTCCCGCCCTGGCGTTCTTCTACGCCGGCATGACCCGGGTGAAGTCGACCCTGAACATGCTCATGATGAGCGTCGTCTCGATGGGCATCGTGGGCGTCGTATGGGTCCTGTGGGGCAACTCCATGGCCTCCAGCGACGGCGCCCTGCTCCAGCTGATCGGCAACCCGTTGACCGACTTCGGGGCCACGGCCTCGAAGGGCACCGACGCCCTGCTGGGCATCGCCTTCAACGCCGCCTTCGCCATCGTCACCGTGGCCATCATCTCCGGCTCCATTGCCGACCGGGCCAAGTTCGGGGCCTGGTGCCTGTTCGTGCCCCTGTGGGTCACCTTCGCCTACGCCCCCATGGCCTACGCGGTGTGGGGCGGGGGCCTCCTCAGCGCCGAGGGCGCGATCGGTGCGTGGGCCGGTGAGGCCCTCGACTTCGCCGGAGGCACGGTCATCCACATGAACGCCGGCATGGCCGCCCTGGTGGTCGCCGTGATCCTGGGCGTACGTCACGGCTTCGGGAAGGACCCCGACCCGCGCCCCCACAACCTGCCCCTGGTCCTGCTGGGGGCAGCCCTCCTGTGGGTCGGCTGGTTCGGTTTCAACGTGGGCGCGGCCACCGACGACGTCCAGGCCGCCACCATCCTCGTCAACACCCTGGTCTGCCCCGCCGCGGCGATGCTGACCTGGCTGCTGACCGAACGGATCCGGGACGGGCGGCCCACCACGTTCGGCGCCGCCTCGGCAATCGTCGCCGGCCTCGTGGCCATCTCCCCAGCGTGCGCCGACGTCGACGCGACCGGCGCGATCCTGATCGGCCTGGTCACCGGGGTGGCCTCCGCCCTGGCCATCGGGCTGAAGTACAGGCTCAACTACGACGACTCCCTCGACGTGGTCGCCGTCCACCTTGTCTCCGGGTTCATCGGCACGGTGGCCCTGGGCTTTCTCGCCCTGCCCTCGGAGGCAACCGCCGGTGGCCTGTTCTACGGCGGCGGCCTGGCGCAGCTGTGGGCCCAGGTCGTGGCGACGCTCTTCGCCTGGATCTACTCCGCCGTGGTCACCGCAGTCATCGGTGTGGCCATCCACCGGACCGTCGGATTCCGCGTCGAGCAGACCGTGGAGCTCGACGGCCTCGACGAGCACCAGCACGCCGAGTCCGCCTACCACTTCGGGCCCGTCAGCGCCTCGGCGCCCTGACCGGTCCGATCCGGCTGATCGATCGAGGTGGTGAGGTCCCTGTCGGGGCGTCGCCACCTCGATCTCCGTCCCCCGGCAGGAGCCGCCATGAGCATGCCCGCCCCCAGGTCTTCACTTTCCGACCCCCGGAGCCCAGCGGCCGAGACACCTCCCCCCGGATACCATGGGCTGATGACCAGCGATGATCAGGAGACCACGGGCGACGGGGCGGCGGAGGCCGCGAGCGCCCGGGAGCACGGACCCGGGCCCTCAGGTCGTCTCGAGCGCTCCATCGGTCAGCAGGTCAAGCACTTTCGAGCCACCCTGGGGCTGACCGCCTCGGACCTGGCCGAGCGCACGAGCCTGTCCAAGGCCATGATCTCCAAGATCGAAAGCGCCTCCACCTCCTGCTCCCTCAGCACCCTCGAGCGCCTGGCCGAGGGCCTCGGTATCCCCGTGACCGCCCTGTTCCGCGGCCTGGAAACCGACCGGGAGGCCTCGCACACCAAGGCCGGGGAGGGAGCGGTGGTCGTGCGCAGCGGGACCCGCCGCGGCCACGAGTACAAGATCCTCGGCACGCTGCGCCACCGCGAGGACGCCCTCGAACCAACTCTCGTGACGCTGACCAGCGCCTCCGACGTCTTCCCGCTCTTCCAGCACCCGGGCACGGAGTTCCTCTACATGCTCGAGGGCGAGATGGTCTACAACCACGGCCCCCACCAGTACCGCATGCTCCCGGGCGACTCCCTCCTGTTCGAGGGAGAGGCACCGCACGGACCGGCCGAGCTCGTGAGCGTGCCCATCCGCTTCCTGGCCATCGCAGATCCCCATCCCCGCCATCCCTGAGAACGGCGCGCCGAGCGGACGACGGGCGGGGCACCACCTCCTGCAGGAGGTCGTGCCCCGCCCGTGGTCACTGGCAGGCCCGAGGCTCAGCCGGCGTAGGCGGCGAGGGTGTCGGCCAGGGCGACCGCCCCGGTGCGGGCGTCGTCGTCCTCGCACAGCTCCTCGGGGGAGTGCGACACCCCGGTGGGGTTGCGCACGAACAGCATGCCCGTGGGCACGTGCGCGGACAGCACGCCGGCGTCGTGGCCGGCCCCCGTGGGCAGCAGCGGAGCTCCGCCCGTCGCGGCCGACAGACCGGCGGCGATCGTGGTGTCGAAGTGCACCGTCGCGCTGAACGACTCCTCCACGAGCTCCACCGTGCACCCCTCCTCCGCGGCGACCGTACGGGCCGCGGCGTGGATCCGCTCAACCACCGCGGCCGTCACGGCGTCGTCCGGGTGACGCACGTCGAGCCAGAAGTCCACCCGCGAGGCGATCACGTTGGTCCCGCCCGGCACCGGCTGCAGCCGGCCCACGGTGGCGCGGGCCGACTCGTGGGCCAGGGCGATGTCGCGGACGGCGACGACGGCGCGGGCGGCCGCGACCACGGGGTCCCGCCGGTCGGCCATCAGCGTGGTGCCGGCATGGTTGCCCTGCCCCGACACCGAGATCCGCCAGCGGCCGTGGCCCAGGATGGACGAGGCCACGCCCACGGATGCGTCCAGGTCCACCAGGCCCCGGCCCTGCTCGACGTGCAGCTCCAGGAACAGGCCGATGCGCTTCAGCCCGTCGTGGTCGACGCCCACGGTGTCCGGGTCCTTCCCGTTGGCCCGCAGGACGTCGGCGAAGGTGCTGCCCTCGGCGTCCCGCAGGTTCAGCGCCCTGGCCGGAGCGATGGCACCGGTGAACAGGCGCGAACCCAGGCAGGCCACGCCGAAGCGGGAGCCCTCCTCCTCCGGGAAGACCGCGATCGCGATCGGGCGGGACGGAGCGAAGCCGCGCTCCCGCAGGACGTCGATCGCTGCCAGGGACGAGGCGACCCCGAGCGGACCGTCGTAGGCGCCCCCGCCCGGGACGGAGTCCAGGTGGGATCCGGTGACCACCGCGCCCGTGCGCTCGTGATCGGGGACGTCCCACCAGGCCCAGATGATCCCGTTGCGGTCGGTCCCCACGTCGAGGCTGCGCCGCTGGGCGGCCTCGACGAACCACGACCGCAGGTCCAGTTCGGGCGTCGAGTAGACGGGGCGGGAGTAGCCGCCGCGGGTTGCATCCCGGCCGACGTCGGCGATGGAGCCCATGAGGGAGATCACCGCCGCCGAGGTCGGAGACGGAGTGGTCGCGCCGCAGATCGGTTGCATGGTGAAGTCCTCCAAGAGTGGCCCACGGCGCTCCTGTCCGCACGCCCTGCCGTAGCTTGCAGGTGGCCCGTAAGCCTCCGAGTGGTTCCAGGCCGCCCACGGGGGCGATACCAGGTGTGGGAACCTGTGCACCATTGTTTCATGAAGTATAACTGAGTTGAACGTCATTCAACACCGAGATGCGGTGGCGTGTCCCCCCATGGGGTCCCCGTGCGGTCCCTGTCCCGCCGCTGCGTCCCCCACGGAGGTAGAGATGCCCCTTCTGCAGACTCCGGCCCTGATCCGGTTTGCGTCCTTGCGGCCAAGCCAGTGGCGCAACCACGGAGGAAGCACCACCCAGATGGTCCTCGCCGGCGACGACGGCAACGCCTTCGACTGGCGTCTCAGCCTGGCCGAGATCCATCGGGCCGGGGCCTTCTCCCCGTTTCCCGGCACCGCACGCACGCTGACCGTCGTCCATGGGCAGGGCCTCACCCTGATGGTCGACGGGAGAGAGCATCGGCTGGAGCGGAACCGCCCCTTCCACTTCTCCGGGGACGCCTCCGCTGACGCGTCCCTACCGCTCGGCCCTGTCCGAGCTCTCAACGTCATGACCCGTCAGGGAGCTGTCCGAGCAGAGGTGACCGTTGTGGAGCTGGTCCAAGGACTCGTGCATCGGCTCTCCGCAGACCAGGTCGCCGTGCTCGTCTCCGGACATGCCCTCGTCGCAGTCCGTGGGGCAACGACGGAGCTCTCCCTGTACGACACCATCCGGGGCGACCGGCAAGCGGGCCTCAGCGTCCACGGGTCGGGGCGTCTCGTCCTGGTGTCCCTCCAGGGGCGTCGGTAACCGGCCAAGCCGTTATCGCTGCGGCGAACCGGTGGTCGCAGCGCACCTTCCCCTCCTGGGCGGTCGCGGCGGCGTCCATGGCCGCGGCGGCGTCGGCCCGGGTGGCCGAGGCCAGGGTCGCGATGACCTCCCCCGTCGCCGGGTTCTCCACCTCGAAGGTGCCCCCGTCACTGGCCGCCCGCCAGGCCCCGTTGATCAGCAGCCCCTTCGGCGTCCTGCCCAGGACCTCCTCGATCCTGGCCCGGTCGATCCCGCTCGTGGTGCCGGGAGCCTTGTCCGTGATGCTCATCTGTACAGCCTCTCTTGCTCGACGCTTCGACACCGGGCGCCGGTGCCTCGGGTGCGTCACAGGGATGGTCGGACGGGCGGGCGACAGCACCGGGCCCGCCCGCAGGTGGTGCTGGGGCCCCGGAAACTACCGGGGCGGAGGGGCATCAGGTTCCGGGGTCCCGAAAAGAGTCGTGGCATCGCTCAGACCTTCACCGGAGTGCCGTGGGAGTCCTGGGCTCGTGGCCCGGCAGTGGCACCAGATGCCGTGGTCAGGTGGGCCTGGCATCGCCGGGCCAGACTTCTGCTGAGCCCGGTGCGGCGCGCGAGGTCCGCCGGGTCCATGGTGTGTCGCCCCGCGTCGCGTTCGGTCTGGAGGACGCCTGATACGCGCTGGACGGCCCACTTCGGGAGTCCGTGCTGGGTCATGCCAGCACTGTTTCCGGGGTCTCGAGCCCCGGGGCGGCGAGGAGCCAGGGGCAGTGGGCGGCGGCCCACTGCCGGGTGGCCTCGACGTCGCGGTGCAGCTGCTCCGTGAGCTCCTGGACGGACGAAAAGCCCTGCTGGCCCCGCAGCTTGGCGGTCAGCTCGACCTGCATCGTACGTCCGTAGAGGTCGCCGTCGAAGTCCAGCAGGTGGGCCTCGAGCAACCGGGGGCCCTCGCCGGTGTAGAACGTCCGGCGCCGGCCCACGGACACCGCCGCGACAGCCCACTCCTCCGCGCCGATCCGCACCTGCGCGGCCCACACGCCGTCCTCGATCCCGGAGCCGGGGAGGGGCAGGTTCGCTGTGGGGAACCCGATGGTCCTGCCCCGGGCGTCCCCGTGCTCGACGATGCCTTCGACCACTGTCATGACTCGCTTCTCCTTCTGATGAGCTGTGGCTGGGATGGACGGAGGTGCGGGCGGCTCTGGAACCGTCCCGCACCGCCTCCGGACGCGGTGCTAGCGGGAGTGGTCGCCGTCGGCCCGGGGAATCTCATGGAGCCGGGCGTGGCGCAACGACTGGAACTCGGGGTCCTTGCGCAGTTCGATGATCAAGGAGATCCCCAGGAGGGCCACGATGATCGTGAAGGGCAGGGCGGAGAGCATCGCGGCCTGCTGCAGGGCGGCGAGCCCGCCGACGACGAGCAGGAGCACGGCACACGTCCCGGTGAGCACGCCCCACAGCGTCAGCACCGGCTTGGTGGGGTTCAGGGTGCCCTTGGAGGAGAGCATGCTCAGCACGTAGGTGTTGGCGTCGGCCCCGGAGATGAAGAACAGGGCGACGAGCACGACGGTGAGCACCGCGGTGACCTGGACCAGGGGAAGCTGTTCGAGCATGGTGAAGAACGCGGAGTTGATGTTGGCGGTAGTGGCCTCGCCGATCCCGGCCCCGTCCATGTCCATCTTGATGGCGGAGCCGCCGAAGATGGTGAACCAGCCGAAGAACACCAGGGTGGGCACCCCGAGCACGCCGGCGACGAACTGCCGGACGGTGCGTCCCTTGGAGATCTTGGCCAGGAAGACGCCGACGAAGGCGCCCCAGCTGAGCCACCAGGCCATCATGAAGTAGGTCCACCACTGCATCCACTGCAGGTCATCGGCCGTGGACGGGGTGATGAGGCTGGTGGTGAAGAACTCGCTGGCGTACTGCCCGATGGAGCGGAAGAACAGGTTGGAGATGAAGTTCGTGGGCCCGGCGATGAAGACGTAGACGGCCAGGACGACCGACAGGGTCATGGTGATCTCACTGATGTACTTGATCCCCCGGTTGACCCCCGACAGGGCCGAGAGGGTGAACAGGACGGTGATCACGGCGATGATGACGATCTGGACCGGCAGCCCGGTGGGCAGGCCGAGGATGCGGTTCAGCCCCTCGGCGATCTGTGAGGCTCCCAGGCCCAGGGAGGTGGTGGTGCCGAACAGGGTGGCGATGATGGCGAAGACGTCGATCGCCTTGCCGAACCAGCCGTCGACGAGCTTGCCCAGGACCGGGCGCAGCATGGGCGAGACCAGGCCGGGTCGGTTCTTGCGGTGGGTGGAGTAGCCGATGGCCAGGCCGAACACCCCGAAGACGGCCCAGGCGTGCAGGCCCCAGTCGAAGAAGCTGTACTGCATGGCCCGTACGGCGGCGTCCATGGTCCCGGGCTCGGCCAGGCCGTGGGGCGGCGCCATGAAGTGCGAGATCGGCTCTGCGACCCCGTAGCTGATCAGTCCGATCCCCATGACCGCGGAGAGGATCATGGCCAGCCAGGCCCAGGTGCTGTACTCCGGACGGGCGGAGTTGGAGCCCAGCCGAATGTCCCCAAACCGGCTGAAGGCGAGATAGAGGAGTAGCCCGATGCACAGCAGGGTCACCACCAGATAGCTCCAGCCCACCGATCCGGCCACCCAGTTCATGCTGGCCGTCATGACGGAGTTCAAGGATTCCGGAGACACCGAGGCCCAGAGGACGAAGGCTGCGATCAGGGCGATCGATACCACGAAGACCGTTCCGGGTCTCGTCGGCGAAGCCGGGCGGTGGCCCGAGCGGCGGGTCGAGACGGGCGGGTCGAGTTGTTGGACCACGGGTTTCTCCGATTTCTGTCGCGAGGAGGGCGGGCGTGCTCTCCGGGCGGGGATCACAGCTGGGTGAGGTCGTCGCTGTCGTAGAAGCGACCGGCCTTGTAGATGATGGGGCTGGCCTCGGTCACCTCCGCGTGACGGACGCGGCAGATGAACACGGTGTGGGTCTTGGCCTGGAAGCGCTCACGGATCTCCGCCTCCAGCGACGCCGGGGACCCGTCGATCAGGGGGCTGCCGCTGGGACCGGGGTGCCAGTCGACCTCGGCGAACTTGTCGGGCGACTTGGAGGCGAAGGTGGCCACGGTGGCTCGTTGCTCGGTCCCCAGGATGTTGATGCCCAGGTGGGTGGCCGCGAACAGCGCCGGGTAGGTGGAGGAGGTCTTCTGGATGCACACCATCACCAGAGGCGGCTCCAGGGACACCGAGGCGTAGGAGTTCACCGCCAGACCCTTGGGGGTGCCGTTGTCCTGGGTGGTCACCACGGTGACACCGGTGATGAACTGCCGGTTGAAGGTCTTCATCACCTGCGGATCCGGGTCCCCCGAGAGGTCGTCGAGCACGACCTCCTCCGGCTGCAGCGGGGTGTCGCTGAGGTGTCGGACGCCGAGGCTGTGCAGCAGCTCGGACCCGTCCCAGGTCACCTCCTCCCGGGCGATCCGTCCGTCTACCAGGGTCACGTGGTTGCACCCGCGGGTCTGCACCCGGCGGCCGGTGGCCGGAACCCCGAGGAAGGTCTCGGTGTGGGTGCCGGTGCTGGTCCAGAAGATCGCCGCCGTGTCCCCCTGTGCAACCACGGCGTCGATGGTGGTGACCAGGTCGGGGAAGCCGGCGCGCACGCTGCGGATCTCCTCCTGCAGCTGCACCAGATCGGTCGTGTGGCCGCTGGCTCGGCTGACCCGCACGTAGTCGGGAGTGACGGCGGCTTCCAGGGCCGCGACCTCTCCGCGGTCCCAGGCGGCCTGCCAGACAGGGGCGAGTGTGGATTCGAGTTTCTGTTGCATGGCACAGAACGTAATCCCGGTCACACCCTGGGGTCAATGGGCGAGGGTAAATTTCCTGTTGCAGGCGATGAACGCGCTGTTAGACACAGGTTTCAACTCCGCGCTCTTGACGGTGCACGGCAACATCCCTACCGTGTGATGCATGCAACAGATCACGAAGGGGACCGACGACGCGGACAGTTCCACTGAGGTCCCGCTGCTGGACCGGGTCCGGCGACTGGTGCTCAGCGGGGATTTTCCTCCGGGGGCTCCGCTGTCGGAGGTGTTCCTGGCCCAGGAGTTCGAGGTCAGCCGCACGCCCATCCGCGAGACCCTCAAGCAGCTGCAGCACGAGGGCCTGGTGGAGATCCGCCCCAAGGTGGGCACCTTCGTGAAGGAGCCCACCCGCCGGGAGATCGTCGAACTGTTCCAGCTCAAGGAGGGCCTGGAGGGCCTGGCCGCCGGCCTGCTGGCCCGCCGCGGACTGGTTCCCGAACTCGAGGTGCTCGAGCGCAACATCGCGGAGTCGGACCAGGCCGCCGCTGATCAGGACGCCACCCGGTACGCGGAACTGGTCCACGAGTTCCACCGCACCATCATCACCGGGTCGGACAACTCCAAGCTGGTCGAGCACTACGACCGTCTGATGAACCAGCTGGCCTACCACCGCCTGGTTCTGCGCACGGCCGAGCACCCCGGGCGGATCAAGGCCTCCACCAGTGAGCACCGTGTCGTGCTGGAGATGATCCGGGACAAGGACCACTTCGGCGCCGAGGCCGCCATGCGCAACCACGTCTACGCCTCCGCCCGCGAAGTCCTCACCGACTCCCGCACGGCTGGCGCCCCCCTCCACTCCTGACCGTCACCTCACCGACTGCCGGCGGCGCGCCGGCGCGAAAGGACCACGCCATGCGCAGCCCGGAGCTGTTCTTCGAGAAGGTCGTGCCCCATGTCCCCCGCCCCCTTCACCCGTTGGGAGGGCGGTGACGACCATGACAGAGCGTTCTGCCGCGACTGCTGGCATCCGCAAGATCGTCCACTACCAGGAGGAGATCCTCCTGGAGAACGGCACGGCCCCGGCCGTGCCGGCCGTGCGCGCCACCGTCGCGGCGGTGGTGTCCAACCCGTGGGTCGGGACCGGTCCGGACACGGACCTCTCCCCGGCCACCGAGCGCCTCGCCCCGCAGCTGGCCCACGTGCTGACCGACCGGCTGCTGGAGAGCCTGGGCGGGGCCGAGCAGGTTGAGGCCTTCGGCAAGGCCGCCATCGTGGGCACCGCCGGGGAGATCGAGCACGCCGGAGCCCTGATCCACACCCCGTACTTCGGCAACCTGGTGCGGGAGTTCCTCGAGGGCTCCTCCATCATCTGCTTCGCCGACGACCGCGCCGAGGCGGGCCAGGCTCTGGTCGTGCCCATGTGGCACAAGACCCACGCCGCCACCCGCAGCCACTACCAGACCATCACCACCAGGGTGAGTGACGGACCGCGTGCCGACGAGATCGTCGTCGTCGTCGCCGCCTCCACCGGGCCTCGACCGCACCCGCGCATCGGGGACCGGGCCACCGACCCCACCGTCACCTCCGCCATCCTCGAAGGAGCCTCCGCATGAGCACGCGCAAGATCGTCACCATCGTCGAAGAGATCGTCACCGAGGGCGGACGTCCCGTCGAGCCCGCAGCGCGCGTGGCCGTCGTGGCCGCCATCATCGCCAACCCCTGGGACGGCCAGGGCTTCGTCGAGGACCTCAACCCCGGTATCGAGGCCACCGCCTCCGACGTCGGCGCCCTGCTGGCCTCCCGCGTGGTCGAGGCGCTGGGGGCTCCGGTGGAGGCCTTCGGAAAGGCCGCCATCGTGGGCCTGGACGGGGAGATCGAGCACGGCTCGGCCCTGATCCACACCCTGAAGTTCGGGGACCACTTCCGCAAGGCCGCCTCCGCCACCACCCTGCTGCCGGCGGTGGAGAAGCGCGGGCCCGCCGGGGTCGTCTTCGACATCCCGCTCAAGCACATCACCGACGCCACCATCCGCTCCCACCACCAGAGCATCGAGGTCCGCCTGGCCGACGCCCCGCACCCCGGGGAGATCGTCATTGCCCTGGCCGCCGCCGCCCAGGGACGTCCCCAGCAGCGCCTGGCCCCGCTGAGCACCGAGCAGTGACCGTGGCCCAGCCCCTGCCCATCGTCCTGCTCCACGGCGTGGGGCTGGACCACACCATGTGGGACCCCCTCCGCGCCGAGCTGGCCCGGATCACCGACCGGCCCGTCGTGGCCCTGGACCTGCCCGGTCACGGCAAGCGCCCGCCCTTGACCGACGCGGTTTCCCTGACCGAGCTCGCCGAGGACGTCGCCGCGCGCCTGCCCGGGCGGGCCCACCTGGTGGGGTTCTCCCTGGGCGCGCTCATTGCCCAGCACCTCGCCCGGTACCACCCCGAGCTCGTGGCGACCCTGAGCAACGTCAGCTCGGTGTGCCGGCGCACCCCGGAGGAGGCGGCCTCGGTGCAACGACGGCTGGAAAGTGCCCGCACGGACTTCCCGGGCAGCGTCGAGGCCTCGATCCACCGCTGGTATCCCGCCGGCAGCGGCGTGGACCAGGACACGGTGGCGGGGACGCGGACCACCCTGCTGGCCAACTCCGTGGAGTCCTACCTGCACGCCTACGAGGTGTTCGCCACCGCCGACGCCGAGATCGGAGCCGAGCTGGGCCGCATCACGGTCCCCTCCCTGGCCGTGACCGGGGAACTGGACCCGGGCTCCACCGCGGAGATGACGGGTCGTCTGGCGAGCGCGGTCCCCGGCGCGCAGGCCGTCGTCGTGCCTGGGGCCCGCCACATGCTCCCCGTGGAGCAACCGGGCGAGCTGGCCCGCACCATCCACCACTTCATCGAGGAATCGAGTCGAGAAGACCATGTCTGAGCGCTACGACCACTTCATCAACGGCCAGTACGCCGCCCCGGTCGAGGGCGCGTACTTCGAGAGCACCAACCCGGCCACCCTGGAGACCCTGTACTCCGCGGCCCGCGGCACCGCCGCCGACGTCGACGCCGCGGTCCAGGCGGCCGGACAGGCCTTCCACGACCCGCGGTGGCGGGACCTGTCCCCCACCAAGCGGGGGCATCTGCTGCGACGCCTGGGCGATCTGGTCGGGGAGCACGCCGAGGAACTGGCCCGGATGGAGTCCCAGGACAACGGCAAGCTGCTGCGGGAGATGCGCGGTCAGCTGGCCGGGCTGCCGGAGTACCTCTACTACTACGCCGGTCTGGCCGACAAGGTGCAGGGCAGCCAGATCCCCACCAACTCCGTGCAGATGCTCAACTACACCCAGCGCGAAGCTCTCGGTGTCGTCGGGGCCATCACCCCCTGGAACTCGCCGCTGACCCTGACCACCTCGAAGCTGTCCCCGGCCCTGGCCGCCGGCAACACCCTGGTCATCAAGCCCTCCGAGTACACCTCACGCACCGTGCTGCGCCTGGCCGAGCTCGCCACGGAGGCCGGGTTCCCCGACGGGGTCATCAACGTCGTCACCGGCTACGGCGTCGAAGCCGGCGCCCCGCTGGTGGACCACCCGGGCCTGGCGAAGATCTCCTTCACCGGATCCACCGCCACCGGCTCGGCCATCGCCGCCTCCGCCGCCTCGCGGTTCATCGGCTGCACCCTGGAGCTGGGCGGCAAGAGCCCCAACATCGTCTTCGAGGACGCCGAAGTGTCCAACGCGGCCATGGGTGTGATCGCCGGCATCTTCGCCGCCGCCGGGCAGACCTGCATCGCCGGCAGCCGCGTCTTCGCCCACCGCTCCGTCTACGACGAGCTGCTGGAGAAGGTCGCCGAGCGGGCCCGCAGCATCGTCATCGGCGACCCCCTGCTCGAGACCACCGAGCTGGGCCCGCTGGCCTTCGCCGCTCAGCAGGAGAAGGTCAACTCCTATGTGGAGCTCGGCGTCTCCGAGGGCGCCACCGTCCTCACCGGCGGAGGCCGCCCCGACGTCGAGCTGCCGGGCTACTTCTACGCCCCGACCGTGCTGACCGGGGTGAACAACTGCATGCGCGTCACCCGGGAGGAGATCTTCGGCCCCGTGGCCGCGATCATGCCCTTCGACACCGAGGACGAGGTCCTGGCCCTGGCCAACGACACCGACTACGGCCTGGCCGCCGGCGTGTGGACCCAGAACCTCGCCCGCGCCCACCGGATGGCCCGCCGCCTGGACGCCGGCACGGTCTGGGTGAACACCTACCGGGCCATGTCCCCCATGTCCCCCCGCCAGGGCTTCAAGAACAGCGGGGTCGGCATCGAGCACGGCCTGGAGTCCATGCACGAGTACACCCGCCTCAAGAGCGTGTGGATCAACACCGACGAGGGTCCGGTCGCGGACCCCTTCGTCATGCGCAGCTGAAGGAGAACCCGATGCCCCTGATCGACGTGTCCATCGCGGAAGGACGCAGCCCCGAGCAGCTGCGCGCCCTGGTCTCGGCCCTGCACCGGGCCGCCGAGGAGAGCGTCGGCGCCGTCCCGGAGAACACCACGGTGATCATCCGCGAGGTGCCCACCACCCACTGGTCCAAGGCCGACCAGACCATCGCCGAACGCAACGCGGCCGCCGCACAGGCCGCACCCACCCACGAGGCTGCCACCGACATCCCTGCAGCACGAAGGAGCCACTGATGCGTTTTTCCCTCTTCGTCCACATGGAGCGCTGGGACGAGTCCGTCTCGCACCAGGAGTGCTTCGAGAACCTCACGGAGCTCGCTCTGGTCGCCGAGGCCGGCGGGTTCAGCACCGTCTGGATCGGCGAGCACCACTCGATGGAGTACACGATCTCCCCCAGCCCCATGCCGCAGCTGGCGTATCTGGCAGCGCGGACCTCCCGCATCCGGCTCGGCGCCGGCACGATCATCGCCCCGTTCTGGAACCCGCTGCGCGTGGCCGGTGAGACGGCGCTGCTGGACGTCATAAGCAACGGCCGGATGGAGGTCGGCCTGGCGCGCGGGGCCTACCAGTTCGAGTTCGACCGTCTCATGGGCGGCATGCCCGCGGTCGAGGGCGGCAAGCACCTGCGCGAACTCGTGCCCGCGGTGCGCGAACTCTGGCAGGGCGACTACGCCCACGACGGCGAGGTCTGGCAGTTCCCGACCTCCACGAGCGTGCCCAAGCCCGTCCAGAAGCCGACCCCGCCCATGTGGATCGCGGCCCGCGACATCTCCTCCCACGAGTTCGCCGTGTCCAACGGCTGCAACGTCATGGTCACGCCGCTCATGAAGGGCGACGAGGAGGTCGAGGACCTCGCGCACAAGTTCGACACCGCCGTGGCGAACAACCCCGAGGTTCCCCGCCCCGACCTCATGGTCCTGCGGCACACCCACGTGCACTCCGCCGACGACCCCGACGGGTGGCGGCGTCCGGCCGAGGGCATCCAGAAGTTCTACCGCACCTTCGACGCTTGGTTCGGTAACAAGACGACCCCGCACAACGGATTTCTCGAGCCGAGCCCGGTCGAGAAGTTCGCCGACCGCCCGGAGTTCCAGCCCGAATCCCTCCACCGGACGGCGATGATCGGCACCCCGGAGGAGATCATCGAGCGGCTCCGCCACTACGAGGCACTCGGCGTCACGGAGTTCAGCCTCTGGTCGGACAACAGCCTCACGCACGAGGAGAAGAAGCGCTCACTCGAGCTCTTCATCGAACACGTCCTGCCCGCCTTCCAGGAGCAGCCCGCCGCCGCGGCTCGATAGCGGCCGATAAGGGGTCTCCGGCTTCCATCCCTCCGGGGTCGATGCCGGAGGCCCCTTCTGGTTCCCCCGGCAGAGGGCGCAGGGCCGCCTGCGGGGGACGGGACGCGCGCACCACGGACCTACATCTGAGGGGCACCCCTGAACGCATGAGGTTGCCGGGTGCTGTTCCGCCCCTTCGAGCCACCGCTGGAAATCGTGAAACGCTGCTGCCCGGACACTGCCCTGACGGTGATGCACGTCGACGTAGGCGTTGCACGCGGTGCTTCATGGCGACGCAACCCGTTGCCAGACCGTGACAGTGGGCATCGGTGACGGAGAGGCACCGGCCGCCCACATTCTTCCCGGCGGCCCGGCGTGTGGCCACCGGGTCGGCAATGCCTTCTCGTGTGGTCTCCCGTTCCCTCTGCGCCAGGGCAACCATGACCGTGAACACCATCGACCCCACGGGGGGGTGGCCTCGTCTCCCCCGCCCAGGACCAGCACCCGCACCCCGGCACCACCGATCAGCCCGAGCAGCCCCCATCACGTGCGTGGGTCAGTCCAGGAAGCTCCTCGCCGGTGGCGGAGCCCATCCCCCACGTGCAGGCAATGCAGGGACCGCCCAGCAGGTGGTGCCCCGCGCACACCACTCGATCACGGAGGGCCGGCGGCAGCCTCAGCGCGTGGCCGCGCAACGCCTCGAGCTCCGACGCACCGAGGTCACCGAGGTCACCGCCGAGCCGCAACCTCCACCACCACAGGTCCAGGACCCCGCACCCGGCTTCTCGGAGGCCCGCACGGCTCGGGCGCGCCTGCGCCCGGGCGACCGTCCCGTCACCCATCCGCCCCTGCTCGCCCGATGATGGCCTCGGTGCAGACCCAGCCACCCACCAGGCACTGCGGACCGCCCGTGTCACCGGCATGGCGGGCCCGCCGCCGCATGGTGGAAGACGTCCTCCACCGCCCCGCTTGCTGGACGACGCGCAGTCCCGGCCGCCGGTCCATCCAGCCGGTGCGTGGGTGGCGACCGGGCCGCGGCGGGACCAGCCGGCCTCGGCACGCACCTGGGTCGGGGTCCGGGATGGTGGAGCTGTCCGGTGCCGCCGGCCCGGTGTTCCACACCGTGGGGGTGGAGGAGCGCACCAGGATCGTAGGTGTTCTCGACCAGGGCGGACCGGTCCATGCCGCACCAGTGGCCGTGGTCGGTGGCCAGCTCGGCCCAGGGCTCCTCGGCGGTCCACGATCCCTGCGGCGCCTGATGGGCGTCCCCGAAGGCCTGGGCGTGGTGAGGAGCTGGGGCGTCGTCCCCGCGCAGTCGGGCGGAGGCGGCCGTCCAGGCGTGACGATCTCCCAGGCACCGCAGGGGTCCCGGTCCACCGGCTGTGACGGGGGCGGGTCTTCCACGGCGGTGTCCCTCTCCCCCACGACGGCGTCGGCGGAGGCACCCGTGGTGGGTGGGGCTCAGGTCGGCTGGCAGCGGCGGACGGCCACGACGGTGACGTCGTCGGGGTGGCCGGTGGCCCGGGCGAAGGCGGTGGCCCGCTCGACCAGCTCCGCGACCGGCAACCGGTGCAGCCGGGCTTGCCGGGCCCGTTCCAGGGTCTCCTCCAGGGTGGGGAAGAAGTCCAGGAACCCGTCGGAGACCACGACCAGGGTCTCGCCGGGGGCCAGGGTGGTGCGGTGGGTCTGCCAGGTGGTGTCGGAGAAGATGCCCAGGGGCGGGCCGGAGTGCTCGAGCCCGCGGTAGCCGTCCTCGCCCAGCACGAACGCCAGCCCGTGCCCGGCATCGACGTACTCCAGGACCCCGGTGGCCGGGTCCAGGCGGGCGGAGAAGGCGGTGACGAACGCCCCGGTGTCCTCCAGCAGCTGCTGGGTCGCGGCCGCGGTGCGCTGGATCGTCTGCTGCTGGTCGTTGAACTGGGCCGCCCCCACCAGCGTCGCCCGCATCGAGGCGGCGATCAGCGCCGCCGGGATGCCCTTGCCCATCACGTCGGCCACGTGCACCTGCAGCTTTCCGTCCGGGAGGCCGTGCCAGGTGTAGAAGTCCCCACCGATGGCCTGGGTGGGCACGCACCGCCCGGCGGCCTCCCACCCGGGCAGATCCGGGGTGGTGGTCGGCATGAGCACCTGCTGGACCTGCGCGGCCCGGTCCAGCTCGGCGGCCCGGACCAGTTCGGCCTCCGCCCACCCGGCCATCTGCGCCAGGATCCGCTCCTGCCCGGCATCCCAGGCCCGGGGAGCGGGATCGATCAGGCACAGCGTGCCCACCCTGTGCCCGCCCGCGGCGTGCAGGGGGTACCCAGCGTAGAAGCGGATGTGCGGGTCACCGGTGACGAACGGGTCGTCCCAGAAGCGCTCATCACGCAGGGCGTCCTCCACCACCAGGGCCTGGGGTTGCCGGATCGTGTGGGTGCAGAACGAGTCCTCACGGGCGCAGTTGCCGGCCCCGTCCAGGCCCACCTCGGCCTTGGTGAACTGCCGGTCGGCGGCGATGAGGTTCACCGCGGCGGCGTCCACCCCGAAGACCTCTTGAGCCAGGCGCACGATCCGGTCGAAGCGCTCCTCCCGCGGGGTGTCCAGCACGTCCAGAGCGTGCAGGGCCTGCAGGCGGGCCGTCTCAGCCGCATCCACTACATCGAAAAGCATGTTTCCTATAGTAATCGTCCCGCCCCTGTTTGTCCGGACCGGGCCGATCCGCCGACGCGCCGCAACAAGGTGCGGATCTGGGCGTCGGTGAGGGTTCGGCGCAGCCCGCCGAGGTCCTTGCCGGTGGCCTGGCGCTCGGCCACCGAGTCGGTGACCCGTTCGCGTGCAATCTCCAGCTCCAGCTGGGCGGCGGCCTGTTCCTGTGAGGTGGTGCGGCGGTGGAAGGAGGGGGCGTCGGTGATGATCACCCCGCCGATGACCACGGCGCCGCCGATCAGTCGCGACAGGGTGCAGGCGTGGCCGGTGAGGATCGTCGGTGTGGCGGTGAAGACGGTGATGAGGTTGAGGAGGACCCCGGCGCCGCCGGCCGGCAGGACGGTCAGGGGCCCGTTCCCGAGCCGGTAGGGCAGCGCCGACGGGAAGACCACGATGACCAGCACGGCGCCTACTGCGGGGTCCACACCATGACGCCGTCGCTCTCGCGCCCGGGGACGTCCACGAAACCCTCGGCCAGGTAGAGCCGCTTGGCGTCGTTGCCGGCCTCCACCGAGAGGCTGATCCGCGGCACCCGCCGTGCTCGCGCCTCGTCCTGCATCCGGCGCAGCAGCGCTGTTCCCCGGCCACGGCCACGCCAGTCGCCTCGCACCCAGAGGCTCGCTTCCGGGGCGTCCTCGGCGAGGAATCCGTACCCGGGGTCGTCCGGGGGCAGGTACTGGGCCCGGACGACACCCACGGCCTCCGTCCCGGTCTGCGCCATCCATCCGAAGTCCCCGCGGTGGGGGGGGTCCAGGTGCGTGTAGTGGGAGAGCTCCGCCCGTGTGTGCACGTCGATCACCGAGAACCGTTCCCGGCGCCAGGTGAGGTTCCCGAGCGTGGCCCTTGTCAGCAAGGCCCTGAGCGACCGGACGGAGGTGCCATGGAGCATGGGGGTCGTCGTAGCCAGCCGTGCCCGGATACCGAGGACAGGGAGCACTGAACGGATCGACCGGAGGTGCCTGCACCCGGAAGCCGACCGGCCTTCCTCGCGCCACGTCGAGGCGGGAGGCGAGGCGGGAGGCGAGGCGGGAGCACAGCACGGAGGCCCCGGGTGCGGTGCAGCCGGCGCGGGCGATCCTCAAGACATCCGGCGGCACCGGCAGAGTCCGCAGAACGGATGCAGACCGACGGTCTGCCCCGCCGGCTCCTACTGCCCCCAGACCCCGAGCTCATTGCCGCTGGGGTCAGCGAAGTGCAGCCTCCGGCCCCCCGGAAACGCATACGGTGCCTGCACGATGCGACCCCCCGCCCGCACGATGGCCCACTCCGTCTCCTCGAGGTCCTCCGAGTAGAGCAGCACGAACGGACCGCCCTGGGGGCGTGGCTGAGCAGCGACCAGCAGCCCTCCCACGTCCTCCCCGTCACCCTCCGGGGAGGCGATGCCGGCGTAGTCGGGACCGTAGTCGACGAAGCGCCAGCCGAAGGCCTGCGCGTAGAAGGCCTTCGCCGCGGCGAGGTCGGTGACGGTCAGCTCAACGTAGTTCAGCGAGTGGTGCCGGGGCGGTGGCGTCATGGCCAGATGGTAGCCCCAGCCCGGCAGCACCCGACAGCCGCACCCCCACCGCAGCACAGTCCGCCGCTCACCCGCCCCGTGCAGGTCTGCTGGCTGCGCTGACCGTGTGTGCCGGCGACCAAAGCAGGACGTCCCCGGCGCCTGCGCGCAGAGCCGGGCCGTGCTTGTGCGCGGATCACGGGCGCGTCAGAGTCCTCCGCTGATCCGCAGGGTCGTTCCGGTGGCGTACGAGGCATCGTCGGAGAGCAACCAGGCCACCGCCCCGGCGATCTCCTCGGGCCGCCCGGCCCGGCCCATCGGGATCGTCGCGGCGATCTTGGCCGGCCGCTCCGGATCCCGGTGGAAATCCGTCCACACCGTGCCCGGGGCCACCGCGTTGACCCGGATGTTCTCGACGGCCAGCTCCTTGGCCAGGCCCACGGTGAAGGCCTCCACTCCGGCCTTGGCCGCCGCGTAGTGCACGTACATGCCAGGCCCACCCAACGACGCGGCAACGGAGGAGATGTTGACGACCGCGCCACCGCCGGCGCGCCGGAGCGCACCGATCGCCTGCTGCGTGCAGGCGATGACCCCGAAGAGGTTCACCTCCAGGTCCCGGCGGATCGTCTCGAGGTCGTTGGTCTCCAACGGGCCCACCGCCGCGGCGGCCCCGGCGTTGTTCACCAATCCCGTCAGGGGTCCGAATGCATGGACCCGGTCGAAGAGCTCGGCGACCGAGCCCGGATCGGTCATCTCCACCGGTGCGGTCAGGGCGCGGCGGCCGCCGCGGCGCACGTCCTCGGCGACAGCCTCGGCGGCGTCCCGGTCCCGCCGGTAGGCGATGACCACGTCGTGGCCCTGCGCGGCCAGACGACGGCTGATCGCCGCCCCGATCCCGCGGCCGCCACCGGTGACGACGGTCAGCTTGGTCGACATCGCGATCCTCCTCGCCCCGGCGATGGCCGTGACCGCCCACGCTAGTCGAGGCCCACGCCACAATGCCCCCGCGTCGAGAAGTAAGACACCCCTGGACAGGAGCCACCACGGCGCGGACATCACGGACCCGGCTGGCGCACCAAGAGGAACCCATGCTGCAGCACGGGACACGTGCCTCGGCGCAGCCGCGGTGACTGCCGCCGCGGCTGCGCCGAGGCACCCACAGTGCAGACCGGGGGAAGTCTCCTGTTCAGGTGAGAGCCATCTCCACGGCCGCTTCCACGTGGAGGCGCGTGGTGGGAAACACCGGTACCGAGCTGTCCTCCGCGCTCACCAGCAACTCGATCTCCGTGCACCCCAGCACGATGCCCTCCGCCCCGCCGGCCACCAGGCGACCGATGATCGCCCGGTATCGCGCCCGCGACGCCTCCGTCACCACACCGCGGACGAGCTCCTCGTAGATGATCCGGTGCACGGTCGCCCGGTCCTGCGGTTCCGGCACGATGGCCTGGATCCCGCCGGCGGCGAGGCGGTCACGGTAGAAGTCCTGCTCCATGGTGAACGCGGTGCCCAGCACTCCGACGCGACTGAGGCCTTCCTGCCGGACTCTCGCCGACGTGGCATCGAGGATGTGGAGCACCGGAATCGTCACGGCCTGCTCGATCGCATCGACGACGACGTGCATGGTGTTCGTGCACAGGACGAGCATCTGCGCACCCGCTGATTCCAGCGCGGAGGCCTTGGCGGCGAGCAGCTCGCCGGCTTCCTGCCACCGCCCCGCCGACTGCAGCTGCTCCATGTCGGCGAAGTCCATGGAATCGAGCAGGATACGGGCCGAGTGCACCCCGCCGAGTCGATCACGTACCAGCTCGTTCGTCAGCCGGTAGTACTCGGCCGTCGACTCCCAGCTCATACCGCCGAGCATTCCGATGATGCGCATCTGTTCCCCTCCCGGACGACCGACCCTCAGCTGGACCAGCGCCTGCGGCACGCCGTGCGACCAGCAGGCCCAGGTGTGGGTGGCTTTGCTGCCACGCGCCATCCACCCTGGGTGCACACCAGCTTCCAGGCCGCGCCGTCGCGCCCGCAAGTCGGACCGCAGCCGGGCGCTGAAATGCTCACCGGTGGCGCAGGCCACCGGAAAGCTCTGGCATGCACGTCGGACCCGCCCCGTGAAAATGCCCGCCCAGGAACCCCGACCGCAGCGCCGAGGGATAGGCGGGCACCACTTGGTTCCACGCTCCTGGCGATGCCGCAGGAGCTCGAGGGACCAGGGCGGGTGCTGCTGGTGGATGGGGGGTGGGTCCATCTGGGCGGTCATGGCGTCAGGCCGGCCTTTCGCAGCCGGTGTCCGACGAGAAATGAGAGGGCGACCGCGATCACGGCCAGGGTGGTCAGCATGGCCCAGGCCAGGCTCGAGCTGCCCAGGGCGAGGACCACGCCGGTGAGCACGGGGCCGACGGCGCTGCCGATGTAGGAGCCGGTCTGGACGAGACCCGTGGCCGGCGCTGCGGCATCCGGCGCCAGGTGGGAGACGAAGAAGTGCACCAGCCCGGGCCACCCCCACCCGAGGCCTGCAGCGAGCAGAAAACCCACCACGTAGCTCCAGGTCGACGGGATCGCCATGAGGGACAGGCCAACGGCGCACGCCACGACGGCGAAACGGATCAGCGGCAGAGCCGAGACGACGCCCCGATCGACGACCCGTCCCACCATGATGCGGGTCATCGCGCCGGCGGCGCTGCCGACGGCCAGCAGCACCCCTGCCGCACCGGCGTCGATCCCGCGCTCCACCGCGCCGGTCACGCAGAACGCGACGGCGGAGTTGGCCGAGCCGGCGGCGAACATCGTCATCATGGCCATCAGCAGCAACGCGGGACGCAGGCGCGGATCCAGCTGTCCCGCCGGACGGGTCCCGCCCTCGGCGGAGGGTGCGGCACGGATCAGAGCCGTGGCGACCAGCACCAGCACCCCCAGGACGGCCATCAGCAGGAACGCGACCGACCACCCGAGAGTGAGGGCGACCAGCGGGATGGATACGCCGGCGATGAGGCCTGCCAGGGGCACGGCGGCTTGTTTCACCCCGAACGCCAGACCGCGCGACGACGATCGGATGTGCGTGACCAGCAGGTGGTTGGAGGACGGGTGTCCCAGGCCGTTGCCGGCGCCGCCCAGGGCCGCCCACACGATCAGCCACGGCCACGCGGGGATCCAGAACGCGCTGCCGGACAGGCTCAGCACCGCCAGCAGCACGGCGGTGATCCCCATGCGCTTCTCGCTGAGCACCCGCCCGATCGCACCGGTACCGGCCGAGGTCAGGGCAGCGGCCACCCAGTAGATTCCCACCGCCACGCCGATCCCGGAGGCGGGGACGTGGACGGTGGCGGTGATCTCGGTGGCCAGTGCTCCCAGGAGGAACACCGGCATGCTGGTCAGGACGGTCACCAGCACGGCCGCGACCACTGCGGCTGCCCCCCGCCCCGGACGCCTCACGAGCTCCGCCAGGCCAGGGAGGCTGTCGAGGTGATGCCCGGCACCGGTACCGAAAGGCAGAGGGCACCACCGCGTGATGGTGAAGGTGTCATGACCGGTCCTCCTGCATTGTCCAGGCTCCTCTCGGGGGCGCCCGCGCCGTTGGACGGCGTCGCGTTCTGTGCCGGCGCCTCCGGGACCACTGCGACAGCACGCAGGCCGAGAAAGGGACCGAGCGAGGTCCACGGTACTGAGGGCCGGATTGAGGGTAACCCTCTCGCGAGGGTCCCCACGCGGAATGGGTGGAGGGCTGCCTCGGGAACGCCCTTGGGGCCCCACCGTGGTGGTGGGGCCCCAAGGGTTCGTGGTCCTCGACCCGTCCGATGGTTACCGGGTCCGGGCGTGGGGGTTGGGTGGGGAGGGTTATCCGCCGATGCCGACGAGGGCGATCATCACCGGGACGATGGAGACGATGAGGATCGCGCCGAGGACGTCGAAGACGATGCCGGTGCGGATCATGCGGGTGATGGGCACGGCCCCGGTGCCGTAGACGATGGCGTTCTGCGGGGTGGAGACCGGGAGCATGAACCCGAAGGACGCCGCGAACGTGGCCGCGAGGGCCGGGACGAAGGGATCGACCCCGATGGCCTGGCACAGCGGGATGACGATGGGCACGATCACCGCCGCCGAGGCGGTGTTGGAGGTGGTCTCCGAGATGAGGATGGCCAGCACCGCGGAGAACACGGTGATCGCCACGACGTTGGTGATGGCCAGGTTCTCGGCCGCGCCGGTGCCGATGGTCTCGGCGAGCCCGGTGGCGGCCAGCAGGGAGCCGAAGATGATGCCGGTGCCGAAGAGGATGATGGTGCCCCAGTCGATCTTCGCCGCGTCCGACCAAGTCAGGGTGGCCTCGCGCTTGGCCCAGTTGGTGGGCAGGACGAACAGCAGGGAGGCGCCGAGCACGGCGACGATGCCCTCGTCGAGTCGGTCGTCGAGGAAGATGTAGGCGGCCGACTCGGTGCCGCCGATCAGGCTGGCCACGGCCGGCAGCAGCCACAGGGTGACGGTGAGGCCGAAGGCGACGAGGGTGTTCTTCTCGGCCCGCGACATCGGGCCCTGGGTGGCCTTCTGCTCGCGGATGTACTCCTCCACGCCCTCGATCCGGCGCACCTCGGGCTTGTTGAGCAGGAACATGACCGCCGCCAGGACCACGAACATGGCCAGGCAGATGGGGAAGGCGGTGGCCATCCACTGGGCGAAGGAGATCCGGGTGCCGGTGGCCTCCTCGATGAGCCCGCGCCCGATGAGGTTCGGGGGCGAGCCCACCGGGGTGAGCAGCCCGCCCACGGAGGCGCCGTAGGCGAGCATCAGCAGCAGGGCCGCCCCCACGCGCAGGCGCAGCGGGTCGAAGTCGGCCTTGACGATCCCGCGGTCCTGCATCATCTGGGCGATCACCGCCAGGATGCCCAGGGCGGTGGGCATGAGCATCGCCACGGTGGCGGTGTTGGAGACGAAGGCCGAGAGCATGCAGGTGATCACGCCGAAGGCGATGATGATGCGGTAGGTGGACTTGCCCACCCCGGGCAGGGAGAGCACGGCGAAGGCCAGGCGCTGGGCGATGCCGTGCTTGAGCATCGCCGCGGCGAGGATGAAGGCGCCGATGAAGGTGAAGATCGTGGTGGAGCCGAACGGGGCCAGCACGTCCGGGGCCGGGGCGACCCCGAGGATCATGATCGCGGCCACGCCGATGAGCCCACCGACGGGGATGGGCACCGGCTCGGTGATCCACAGGATGATCACCCCCAGCAGCACCGCGGCCAGCAGGTGCTGGGTGCGGTCCAGGTCCAGCGGCAGCAGCGCGAACAGGATCGCCGCCGCCGGGGCGAGGAAGAGCCCGGTCGTCTGGCGGGCCCGTTCGAACTTCTCCTCCCGCGGGGTCAGGGTCTGCTCGCTGAGGCTGCGGAACGTCTTGCCCCCCAGCAGGGCCGCACGGACGTCCGTGCGTGGTGAAGCACTCGTGGGGCCGGCGGGGACGGGTTGCTGGGTTTGCACGGTCCTGGTCCTTCCATCGTCGGGATGGACTTACCATGCGCCCGTGATTTGCATCACGTCTAAGGCTTGTTGTCTACTACCCCGATAGGCAAAAGCAATGGATGTGGGCTCTTTGATGGGTGATCGCTCTCCATGCCAGGGGCTCTTGTGGGACAGAGGGCCCTCACCGTCCACGGGACTCCGGTCACCGCGGAGGAGGGATGCCCCGGCAGAGGTCCGGCGGGGCCGGTGACGACGGGCACCCAGGGGCATGGACGAAGGAGAGCGAGCATGGATGTGCGGCAGCTGAAGTACTTCTTGGCGGTGGTGGACCACGGGGGGTTCACCCGGGCGGCGGAGCACCTGCTGGTGGCCCAGCCCTCGTTGTCGCAGACCATCAAGGGCCTGGAGCGGGAGCTGGGGGTCTCGCTGTTCCACCGGATCGGCCGGCGGGTGGTGCTCAGCGAGGCCGGCCAGGAGCTGATGGGCCCGGCCCGGGTGGTCGTCCGGGACCTGGAGGCCGCCCGGGCCGCCATCGATGAGCTCAAGGGAGTGCGCAGCGGCCGGCTGGACGTGGTCGCCATGCCCTCGCCGGGCATCGAGCCCCTGACGTCGATGATGGCCGCCTACGCGCGCACGCACCCGTCGGTGACCGTCAATGCCGCCGCCGCCTTCACCCCGGAGGAGGTCGCCGAGGCCGTGCGCAGCGGTGGGGCGGAGATCGGGATCCTGGGCGCGGACCGCCCCTTCCGCTCCGCCGAGGTCGACGTGATGCACCTGGAGCAGCAGCCGCTGGTGCTGATCGTCAACCCGCAGGCCGACGACTTCGGCGGCGGCGAAGCCATCCGGCGCGAGGACCTGGACGGGCACCGGGTGGTCGTCTCCCAGCGCGGGTCGCTGATGCGGTGGCTGGTCGACGACGCCCTGGCCGGGGGCGTGCGCGTGGAGATCGCCGCGGAGGTCGCCCACCGCACGTCCGTGCTGCCGCTGGTGCTGGCCGGAGTGGGGCATGGGATCATGCCCTCGTCCTGGACGCCGATGGCCAGCCAGATGGGCCTGCGCGTGGTGCGGATCGCGCCGGCGACGGTGCTGCACGTCGCCCTGTTGAGCCGGCCGGCCGACCTGACCCCGGCCGCCCGGGCGTTCTTGACCGTGGCCGCCGAGTATGCGGCCGACCACCCCCGGGCGTCCGAGGCGCTGGCGGCCGACTAGACGGTATGTAGTGACCGCCCGGGTTCCCTGGGGGGTTGCGGGCCGGGGCCTCACTCACTGATCTTCGTGGGTTACCGGACAAGTTGTCCCTTGCCCGGCCTATCCGACAGCAGTGGGAGGCCCCGGTGTTTACAGAGCGTACGAGCGTCGGCCTGGATGTGCACGCACGATCGGTGGCGGCAGCAGCGATCGACGGCGCCACCGGCGAACTATTACAGGCCCGGCTGAGTCCGGACCACGACCAGATTCGGTCTTGGATCCGGGAGCTGCCCGGGCCGGTGGCGGTGGCCTACGAGGCCGGCCCGACCGGGTTCGGACTGGCCCGGGCCTTGAACACCGACGGGATCCGGTGCGTGGTCGCTGCCCCGTCGAAGCTGCAGCGGCCCTCCGGGGACCGGATCAAGACCGATGCCCGGGATGCGGTGCACCTGGCCCGGTTGCTGCGCCTGGACGAGATCACCGCGGTGACGGTTCCGGGGGTGGAGCAAGAGGCAGCCCGCGACCTGGTCCGAGCCCGGGAGGACTGCCGGGGTGATCTCATGCGCGCCCGGCATCGGGTGTCGAAGCTGCTGCTGCGCCACGGCATCGTCTATTCGGGTGGGCAGGCGTGGACGGGGGCTCATCACGCGTGGCTGGCCCGCCAGCACCTCGACTCACCAGCGACCCGGGTGGCCTTCGACGCCGAGCACGAGGCCGTGCTGGCCACCCTGGCCCGGCGCGACCGGTTGGATGCGGCGATCACGGCGATGGCCGCCGACTCCGAGTTCACTCCCGTGGTGCATCGGGTGTGCTGCCTGCGCGGGGTCTCGACCCTCACCGGGTTCGGACTGGCGGTCGAGATCGGTGACTGGCACCGGTTCACGGGCAACACCATCGGGGCACTCCTCGGACTGGTGCCCTCCGAGCACTCCTCCGGGGCGAGCAGAGCACAAGGGCCGATCACCAAGACCGGCAACACCCACGCCCGCCGCCTGCTCGTCGAAGCCGCTTGGCACCACCGGCCCCAGTACCGCATCGGGGCAACGATGCGCGCCCGCTGGGAGATGGCCCCACCTGCCGCCCGGGCCCGTGGGGACGCCGGCAACCGCCGGCTGCACGCCCGGTGGGTGACGTTCCTGGAGCGGAAGAAGCGGCCCACCGTGGCCACGGTGGCCATCGCCCGTGAACTGGCCGGATGGTGCTGGTCGCTGGCTGTCATGGACGAGCTGATGGACGAGGCCATGACCGGATAGGCCAGGGGCCCACAAGCTGGTCCACCGGTGGTGCCGGGAGGCAGCGCGTGGAGCCATCCGCGAAACAACTATGGGCAGCACACCGGGCCTGCCCGGGGTGCGACGCCCGCTCCTAGATGTACTGACCGGGGACGTTGGTGGAGTGGGTGTGATCCGCTGACCTGAAGCAGTGGCGCAAGGAGGGCCTCCCGCGGTGGAGTGGAACTGCCTAGGTATCCGCTCACGCACAGGAGGCCCTCATGTCCCACGCTAATGCCGCTCTGACCCCGCGTCACCGCCTCAAAGTGGCGCAGCTGGTCATCGATCAGCATGTCCCCATCGCTGAAGTCGCCGCGCGCTTCCAGTGCGCGTGGCCGACCGTGAAGCGCTGGGCCACCCGCTACGCCGCCGGGGAACCGATGACCGACCGCCCCTCCCGGCCGCACACGATGCCGGCCAAGACCCCGCTGCCGGTCACGAAGCGGATCGTGTCTCTGCGACTGCGCAAACGCCTCGGCCCGGTCCAGCTCGCCGCCGCGACCGGGGTGGCGGCCTCCACCGCCCACCGCGTGCTGACCCGATGCGGCCTGTCCCGCCTGGCGCACGTCGATCGGGCCACGGGCGAGCCCGTGCGCCGCTACGAGCACCCGACCCCAGGAGCGATGCTGCACGTCGACGTCAAAAAGTTCGGCAACATTCCCGACGGCGGCGGCTGGCGCTTCGTCGGCCGCGCCCAGGGCAAGAAGAACCGGGCGGGGACCCCGGAGAAGCCGAAGAACAAGTACCGCAACCCGAAGATGGGCCACGCCTTCGTGCACACCGTCATCGACGACCATTCCCGCGTGGCCTACGCCGAGGTCCACGACGAGGAGACCGCCGCGACCGCCACCGCCGTGCTACGACGGGCGGTGATCTGGTTCGCCCAGCGTGGCGTCACCATCGAACGGGTTCTGTCCGACAACGGCTCGGCCTATGTCTCGCACCTGTGGCGTGATACCTGCACCGACCTCGGGATCAGGCACTCCCGCACCCGGCCGCGTCGGCCCCAGACCAATGGCAAGATCGAGCGCTTCCACCGGACCCTCGCCGACGGGTGGGGCTACGCCCGCTGCTACACCAGCGAGACCGAACGCCGCCAAGCCCTGACAGGATGGCTCCACGAGTACAACCACCACCGGCCACACACCGCCTGCGGGAACAAGCCCCCAGTCACCCGCTTAACCAACCTCCCGGGTCAGTACAGGTGTACCCGGGCAGGAGATTGGTAGCGCGGTGTTGACGTGAGGAGAGCCTCCGGGTGGGGTGTGGCTTGTCGAAGGCCCACATCCACCACGGAGGCTCCCATGTCCCACGGTAATGCCCGCACCACCGTCCACGGCAGGCTCCTGATCGTGCAGCGCCACCAGGCCGGGATGCCCAAGGCGCACATCGCCGCGGCCATGGGTGTGTCCCGCAAGTGCGTGGCGACCTGGATCGCCCGCTACGAGCACGAGGGTGAGGCCGGCCTGCACGACCGGTCCTGTCGCCCGCACACCACCCCGACCCGCACCCGGCCCGAGGTCGAGCAGCAGGTGCTGGCGCTGCGCCGCACCACCCGGCGGGGTCAGGACTGGCTCGGCCCCGAGCTGGGACTGGCCCCGCGCACGGTGGGGCGGATTCTGCGCCGCCACCGGGTCCCGTACCTGCGGGAGCTGGACCGACTCACCGGCCAGCTCATCCGGGCCTCGAAGGCCACCGCGGTGCGCTACGAACGCGACCGGCCCGGGGAGCTGGTGCACATGGATGTGAAGAAGCTCGGCCGGATCCGAAGACGGCGGCGGCTGGCGGGCGATCGGCCGCGCCCAGGGCAGCCTCACTCGGGACCACGGCACCCGGGTCGGGTTCGACTACGTTCACTCACTGGTCGATGACCATTCCAGACTGGCGTACTCCGAGATCCTGGCCGATGAGAAGGGCGCCACGTGCGCGGGGTTCCTGGCCCGGGCCGCGGCCTATTTCGCCGACTGCGGGATCGAGAAGATCCAGCGGGTGATGACCGACAACGCCTGGGCCTACCGCCATTCCACGGCCGTGCGCGAGGTCATCACTACCCTGGGCGCCAAGCAGGTGTTCATCCGCCCGCACTGCCCCTGGCAGAACGGGAAGGTGGAGCGGTTCAACCGCACCCTGGCCACTGAGTGGGCCTACCGGCAGGTCTTCACCAGCAACGACGAACGCGGCGCTGCTCTTGCCCCGTGGGTCGAGCACTACAACACTGGCAGGCGTCACAGCGCACTCGAAGGCCACCCACCGATCAGCCGCCTGCGACCAACCCAGTGACCGGGTACAACTAGGGAGCGGACCCTCCCTCAGCAACCATAACCATCTCCTATGTAGGGGATGCGATTCCGGTCTTGGACCTTATGCATGTCCGGGGGCTCTACTGGTACCTGACACCGCGCTGTGCTGCGGGCGACACCTAAGAGCACTCGACAAGGAGAGCACCACGATGGCTGAGCACCAGGTCTTCACGATCGCCTCGATCCCCGCCGACGGGGTGGGCAAGGAGGTCGTCGCCGCCGGCCGCACCGTCCTGGACGCCCTGGCCGGGCAGTCGGGCGGGGCGTTCTCCTTCGAGTGGACCGAGTTCCCCTGGGGCAGCGAGTACTACGCCGAGCACGGGGTGATGATGGCCCCCGACGGGCTGGAGGAGCTCAAGGGCTTCGACGCGATCTACTTCGGCGCCGTCGGGTGGGAGAACGTCCCCGACCACGTGTCCCTGTGGGGGCTGCGGCTGACCATCACCCAGAACTTCGACCAGTGGGCCAACATCCGCCCGGTGCGCTTCCTCCCCGGGGTGGTCTCCCCGCTGCGCACGGCCGAGGACACCGAGCTGGACTGGGTGGTGGTGCGGGAGAACAGCGAGGGCGAGTACGCCGGGCTCGGCGGGCGCAACCTCTCCGGCCGCGGTCCCGGCAACGAGGTCGCGATCCAGTCCTCCCTGTTCACCGAGAAGGGCTGTGAGCGCATCATCCGCTTCGCCTTCGACCTCGCCCGGACCCGGCAGGTGAAGAAGGTCTCCAGCGTCACCAAGTCCAACGCCCAGCAGTACGGCATGGTGCTGTGGGACGAGGTCTTCGCCCGGGTCGCCACCGACTACCCGGACGTGGCCACGGAGTCCGTGCTGGTGGATGCGATGAGCGCGAAGTTCATCCTGCGCCCGGAGGAGCTGTCGGTGGTGGTCGCCTCCAACCTCAACGCCGACATCCTCTCCGACCTCGGCTCGGCGATGGCCGGCAGCCTGGGGCTGGCCGCCAGCGCGAACCTCAACCCGGAGCGGCGCTTCCCCTCGATGTTCGAGCCCGTCCACGGCTCGGCCCCCGACATCGCCGGGCAGGGGATCGCCAACCCGATCGGGGCGATCGCCAGCGCGGCGCTGATGCTCGACCACTTCGGCCTCCACGCCCAGGCCCGCCGCCTCGAGGCCGCGATCGAGGCCACCACCGCCGCCGGGCACCTCACCCGCGACATCGGCGGCACCGCCGACACCAACGAGATCACCGAGGCCATCATCGAGGCCCTGGCCACCTCCCTCACCACCGCCTGAACAACCTCCGCCTCTGTCTGTGGCGTTCTTCAGGGGCCGGCCGGCACCGTGCCGGCCGGCCCCTGCCTGTCCCGTGCTCCGGGGCAGCCACCGCTTTCTTTTCCTGAGGGCTCAGCGCAGTGCCGCAGAGCATCACTTCTTACCACTGAGGACAACACTGATGGACCACACCATGGTCAGTGACACCCACCAGAGGGCTGCCCGCAAGCCCTGGTACCGCCAGCTCTACGTCTGGGTGCTCGTGGCGATCGTGCTCGGCATCCTCGTCGGCTGGCTCGCCCCCGAGACCGGGGAGGCCATGCAGCCGATCGGCACCACGTTCGTGGAAGCGATGAAGATGCTCATCGGCCCGATCGTCTTCCTCACCATCGTCGGCGGCATCGCCAGCGTGGCCGATCTGAAGAAGGTCGGGATCACCGGCCTGAAGGCCCTGGGCTACTTCCAGATCGGCACCATCCTGGCCATGCTCACCGGCCTGGTCGCCATCAACATCTTCCGCCTCGGGGACGGCGTCAACGCCGACGCCTCCACCATCGAGACCACCGGCAGCGCCGCCGAGCTGATCGAGAAGGGCGAGAACCAGCAGTGGTGGGAGTTCCTCACCCACATCATCCCCGGCAGCGTGGCCGCCCCCTTCGTGGAGGGCGACATCCTCCAGATCATCTTCATGGCCGTGATCTTCGGCATCGCCCTCAATGCCGTCGGCCAGATCGGCGCCCCGGTCCTGGACGGAATCCAGCGCCTGACCGCGGTGATCTTCAAGGTCCTGAACTACATCATGAAGGCCGCCCCGCTGGGCGCCTTCGGGGCCATGGCCTTCGCCGTGGGCAAGTACGGGGTGGAGACCCTCTCCAGCCTCGGCTGGCTGATCCTGCTCTTCTACGGCACCTCCCTCGTCTTCGTCGTGGTGGTCCTGGGCTCGGTGATGGCCTTCCTGAAGCTGAACCTGTTCACAATGCTCAAGCACTTCAAGGAGGAGCTGCTGCTGATCCTGGGCACCTCCACCGCCGAGCCGGCCCTGCCCGGACTCATGCGCAAGCTCCAGCACGCCGGGGTCAAGAAGGAGACCGTGGGCCTGGTCGTGCCCACCGGCTACAGCTTCAACCTCGACGGGGCGGCGATCTACCTCTCCCTGGCCGCCGTCTACATCGCCCAGGCCACCAACACCGAGCTGACCATCGGCCAGCAGCTGGGCATGCTCGCCGTCATGCTGCTCACCTCCAAGGGCGCGGCCGGGGTGGCCGGAGGCGGGTTCATCGCCCTCACCGCCACCCTGAGCACCCTGGGCACCATCCCGGCCGCGGGCATCATGCTCATCTTCGGCATCGACAAGTTCATGTCCGAGTGCCGGGCCCTGGTCAACTTCTGCGGCAACGCCGTGGCCACCCTGTTCATCGCCTGGTGGGACAAGAGCCTGGACGTGGACCGCGCCCGCCGCGTCTTCAACGGCGAGATCCTCCCGCCCCTGGACGAGGGAACCACCATCACCGTGGCCCAGGCCTCCGTGGAGGCAGCTGCCGTGGGCCGCACCACCTCGACCGTGGAGGACCCGCTGGCCGAGATCGACTCCTCCACCGTCCCGGCGGTGCCCACCACCACGCAGCTCCACCGTGTGGTCGACGGCACCATCACCGACCTCGACCTCGAGCCCACCGGCACGGGCACCTCCCCGCGCCACCGCGACGACGAGCTCGCCACGGAGGCCACCCGATGACCACGAATCCTCTGACGACCCCCCGGATCCTGATCGCCCCGGACAAGTTCAAGGGCTCCCTGACCGCCGCCCAGGTCGCCGAGTCCCTGGCCGCGGGCCTGCGCCAGGAGAACCCGCGGGCCCAGGTGCACACCCTGCCCCTGGCCGACGGCGGGGACGGCAGCGTGGCCGCCGCCCTGGGTGCGGGGTTCCAGGCGCTGACCCTCCCGATCACCGGCCCCACCGGGAACCCGACCACCACCACGGTGGCCTTCGACGGCACCACCGCGGTGGTGGAGGTCGCCACCACGGCCGGGCTGCAGATGCTGCCCCCCGGCCGCCTGGCCCCGCGCGAGTCCAGCAGCGTCGGCGTCGGCCAGGCCATCCGCGCCGTGCTGGCCCACCGCCCGGGGCGGATCGTGCTGGCTTTGGGCGGCAGCGCCACCACCGACGGCGGAGCCGGGATGCTGGCCGCCCTCGGTGTGGTCTTCACCGACCACCTGGGCCGGGCCTTCGTACCCACCGGCGGAACCCTGGGGCAGATCGCCGACGTGGACCTCACCGGTCTGGTCGATCTGGAGGGCGTGGAGCTGATCGCCGCCAACGACGTCACGAATCCCCTGCTGGGCGCCCATGGGGCCGCGGCCGTCTACGGCCCGCAGAAGGGCGCCACCCCCGCCGACGTCGAGGCGCTGGAGGCCGGGCTGGGGGCGCTGCTGCGGCGCCTGTGGGAGGCCGGTTGGCCCGCCGAGGAGGCCGCCGGTGTCCCCGGGGCCGGCGCCGCCGGCGGCCTCGGCTGGGCGGCGATGCTGCTGGGCGCGAGGATGGTCTCCGGAGCCGGGTTCTTCCTGGACCTGCTCGACTTCGACCACCACGCCGCGGGCTGCGACCTGGTGATCACCGGAGAGGGAAAGCTCGACACCCAGACCCTGGCCGGCAAGCTGCCCCTGGTCGTGGCCCACCGCGCGGGTCCGGTGCCGGTGATCGCCGTCGTCGGTCACAACGCCCTGGACACGGACCGCCTGCCCGCCCACGGCATCGAGGCGACCCACGCGCTCAGCGCCATGACCGAGGCCGACAGCGCCACGGATCCTGAGCTCTCCGCGGCCCTGCTGCGCCAGACCGGCCAGCACATCGCCCGCACCCTGACACCGGTCCCGCGCACCACAGACACCGCAGACACCTTCTAGGGACACGAACGACCAGGCGGCCCGGCACCGCACGTGCCGGGCCGCCTGGCATCGCGCCGTTCACAGCAACCCTCGGGAAGCTCCCGGAAGGCTCGACATCGCTGCCCTTCTTCTTCCCCCACCCCCGTAGCGACGACAGGAACCTCCTCCCCTGCGACGGGCGAAGATCGTGGCCACGATCGGTCCGGCCGTCTCCTCCTACGGGAACCTGCGCCGGGCGGCGGCGGAGCTGGGACGCACGGTGGCGGTGCTGGCCAACCTGCAGGGGCCGAAGATCCGGCTGGGCCGCTTCGCCGACGGCCCGCACCAGCTGGCCCCAGGCGACGTGCTCTCCATCACCATCGAGGACGTGGCGGGCACCGCCGAGATCTGTTCCACCACCCACAAGGGCCTGCCCGGGGTCGTGTGGGTGGGGCATCCGCCGCGGGGTGGACCTGATCGCCCTGTCCTTCGTGCGCGATGCGAAGGACATCGTGCGGGTGCACGAGATCATGGACGAGGAGGGCCAGCGCCTGCCGGTGATCGCCGAGGCAGGACACCGCCTTCGGAGGTCCTTGCCGGCCGCCCGGCGTGTGGCCACCGAGTCGATGGTCCGTTTCCGCATGATCTCCGCCCCCATCAGGGCAGGGGCGGCCAGGACGGTCAGCCCCCGGGCCCCTGGGGTGGCGGGCGTGGGAGGAAAGCCCATGGGCGGCACGCCGCTTGCGTGTGATGCCTCTCACCCGTATGGTGATCCCTGCAGGCGGTGCCCGCCTGCACAGGATTGTTACCCGGACACGGGGCAAGACCTGAGACGCACGATCTCGTGCGGCTCGGGTCTTTTTTTATGCCCAAGTACGAACAGAAAGGCCTGACATGGCTGCTGTGGACTACCGGTCGCTGGCCGAAGGCATCGTGCAGGAGGTGGGCGGTGAGGACAACATCGCCTCCGCCACGCACTGCGCCACCCGGTTGCGGCTCAAGCTGCGCGACGAGTCGAAGGCGGACAAGGCCGCCGTGGAGAAGCTGCCCGGGGTGATCACCGTGATGCAGGCCGGGGGCCAGTTCCAGGTGGTCGTGGGCAACAATGTGCCCACGGTGTATGCGGAGCTGGGCAAGATCACCACGCTCACCGGCGAGGACGCCCCGGCCGCCGGTGACGCCCCGAAGGGCAACCTGTTCAACCGGTTCCTCGAGATGGTCTCCGCCATCATCAACCCCATCATCTGGCCGCTGGCCGGAGCGGGGCTGCTCAAGGCGTTCCTCAGCGCCGCCACCCAGTTCGGCTGGCTGAACCCGGAGTCCCAGACCTACGTCATCCTCGCCGCGGCTGCTGATGCCCTGTTCTACTTCCTGCCGCTGTTCCTGGCGATCACCGCCGCCCGGCGGTTCAAAGCCAACCAGTTCACCGCCATGGCCATCGCCGGCGCTCTGGTGTACCCCTCGATCGTGGAACTGGCCGCGGCCGGCGCTCCCGTGTCCTTCGCGGGGATTCCGGTGGTGATGATGAACTACACCAGCTCGGTGATCCCGATCATCGTGGCGGTGTGGCTGCAGGGCTACCTCGAGCGGTTCCTCAACCAGGTCCTGCCCGCAGCACTGCGCAACTTCGCCACCCCGCTGCTGACCATCCTGATCATGGTCCCGCTGATCCTGATGACCGTCGGGCCGGTCACCACCTTCGCCGCCCTGGCCATCTCCGCCGGCGTGAACGCCGCCTTCGGCTTCGCCCCCTGGCTGGCCGGAGCCATCATGGGCGGGTTCTGGCAGGTCTTCGTGCTGTTCGGGCTGCACTGGGGCCTCGTCCCGATCATCACCAACGACCTCGCGACCCAGGGCTACTCGCTGCTGACGGGCCCGCTGCTGTCGGCGGTGCTCGCCCAGGCCGCCGCCACCCTGGCGGTGTTCGTCCGCACCCGCAACGCCGCCCGCCGCGAGGTCGCCGGTCCGGCCGCCCTGTCGGGGTTCCTGGCCGGCATCACCGAACCGGGGATCTACGGGGTGAACCTGCCGCTGAAGAAGCCCTTCTACTTCGGCATCGTCGGCGGTGTGGTCGGCGGGGCCATCGCGGCCATCGGCGGCAGCGCGGCCAATGCGTTCGTCTTCCCCTCGCTGCTGGCGATCCCGGCGTTCACCCAGATCGGTAGCTTCACCCTGCAGATGATCGGCACCGGAGCCGCTGTAGTCATCGCCTTCACTCTCACCTTCCTGTTCGGACCCCGGGAGGGCGAGGTCCCCGCCGCGGCCGTGGAGCCCGGCGAGACCGACCTGCTGGCTCCGACCGCGGACGACACCCGCGCAACGACCGCTGCCACGGGCACCCCGTCCGGGGCCACCGCGGCCACGGCCACCCTGCCCACGGGCACGGCCACCGGCACCGAGATCGCCGGCACCGTCGAGGTCCTCGCCCCGGTCGACGGCCACGCCGTGGCCCTGACCGAGGTGGCGGACAAGGTCTTCGCCTCCGAGGCCATGGGCAAGGGCCTGGGCATCGTCCCCACCGACGGGCACGTCTACGCCCCGATCTCGGGCACGGTGAAGGCCGCCATGAAGTCCGGGCACGCCTACGGCATCAAGTCCCCGGGCGGGGTGGAGGTGCTGGTGCACATCGGCATCGACACCGTCCAGCTCGACGGGCGCGGCTTCCGCCCCGCCGTCACCCGCGGCGACCACGTGAACGCCGGGGACCTGCTGGCCGTGGTCGACCTCGACGTCGTCGCCGAGGCCGGATACGACCCGACCACCCTGGTGGTCGTCACCAACACCGCCCAGCTGGCCGGCGTCGCCCCGATCGCCCAGGGGGCCGTCACCCACGGCACCCCGGCAGTGACCGTGCAGATCTGACCCGCACTGAAAACCGACTCGACTGATGAATGATGAACGACAGACGAAGGAGCAGCACATGACGACGACTTCCCACCAGACCTCCCCCGCGACGTTCGCCGAGGGGTTCCTGTGGGGCGGGGCGACCGCCGCCAACCAGATCGAGGGCGCCTACGCCGAAGGCGGCAAGGGCCTGTCCATCCAGGACGTCATGCCGAAGGGCATCATGGAGCTCCCCACCGAGGGCCCCACCGAGGACAACCTCAAGCAGGTCGCCATCGACTTCTACCACCACTACGAGCAGGACATCGCCCTGTTCGCCGAGATGGGCTTCAAGGTCTTCCGCTTCTCCATCGCCTGGTCCCGGATCTTCCCCTGCGGGGACGAGGAGACCCCCAACGAGGAGGGCCTGGCCTTCTACGACCGGGTGCTGGACGAGCTCGAGCGCCACGGCATCGAGCCGCTGGTGACGATCAGCCACTACGAGACCCCGCTGCACCTGGCCCGCACCTACGACGGGTGGACGAACCGGGAGCTGATCGGCTTCTACGAACGCTACTGCCGGGTCCTGTTCGAGCGGTACGGCGAGCGCGTGAAGTACTGGTTGACGTTCAACGAGATCAACTCGGTGATCCACGCCCCGTTCCTCTCGGGCGGGATTCCCACCCCGAAGGAGCAGCTGTCCCAGCAGGATCTCTACCAGGCGATCCACCACGAGCTGGTGGCCTCGGCCCGGGCGACCCGGCTGGCCCGACAGATCATGCCGGAGGCGAAGGTGGGGTGCATGATCCTGGCCATGCCGGTCTACCCGCTCACCCCCGATCCCTCCGATGTGGTGGCCGCGATGGACGCCGAGCACGCGAACTACGCCTTCGGCGACATCCACTGCCGCGGGCAGTACCCCGGCTACCTGCTGCGCCACTTCCGGGACAACGGCATCGAACTGGAGATCACCGACCAGGACCGGGAGGACCTGACCCACACGGTGGACTTCGTGTCCTTCAGCTACTACATGAGCATCTGCGAGACCGCCGATCCGGCGAAGAAGGCCCAGGGGGCCGGCAACATCATGGGCGGTGTGCCCAACCCCACCCTGGAGGCCTCGGAGTGGGGCTGGCAGATCGACCCGCAGGGGCTTCGGGTGGTGATGAACGACTACTGGGAGCGGTGGCAGAAGCCGCTGTTCATCGTGGAGAACGGGCTCGGGGCGGTGGATGAGCTCGTGGAGGCCGACGGGGTCAAGACCGTGGTGGACGACTACCGCATCGCCTACCTCAACGACCACCTCGTCCAGGCCCGGGAGGCGGTCGCCGACGGGGCTCAGCTGCTGGGCTACACCACCTGGGGATGCATCGATCTGGTCAGTGCCTCCACCGCTCAGATGAGCAAGCGCTACGGGTTCATCTACGTCGACCGCAACGACGACGGCACCGGCACCCTGGCTCGCTACCGGAAGAAGTCCTTCGACTGGTACCGCCAGGTCATCGCCACCAACGGCGCCACCCTGCAGTAGCAACTGTCCGACCGCACGTGGTGGCAGGAACCCGAAGGTCCCTGCCACCACGTGCCAGCACGAGAGAGAGGAGGACGGCGTGGAGGTCCTGCGCGTCTTCAACAACAACGTCGTCCTCGCCCGCACGACAGAAGGCGGGGAGGTGATCCTCACCGGCCGGGGTCTGGGGTTCCAGGCCAAGCCCGGGCAGGGGGTGGACGAGACCAAGGTGGCGCGGGTCTTCGTGCCCGACGACGGCCGCGACGCCGACAACTTCGGGGCCCTGGTCGCGGCCATCCCCCCGGAGCACCTGCTGCTGGCCGACCAGGCCCTGCAGACCGCCCGCACCGAGGTGGCCGCCCCGCTGAGCTCCACCACGGTGGTGGGCCTGGCCGATCACCTCAGCTTCGCGATCAAGCGCCTGCGCCAGGGCATCGACATCGAGTACCCCCTGCGCGCCGAGGTCGCCCATCTCTACCCCGACGAGCTGCGCATCGCCCAGCGGGTCCTCGACCACGTGAACACCGGTCTCGACCAGCCGCTGCCGGAGGCGGAGGCGGTGCCGATCGCCCTGCACCTGGTCAACGCCGGCTTCGCCACCGGTGACCTGTCCTTCACCTACCAGATGACCGGGGTCTTCACCCAGCTGTTCGAAGTCCTCGAGCAGGCCTACGGCCGTCCCTTCGACCGCAACACCATCAACGCCGCCCGCTTCATCACCCACCTGCGCTACTTCTTCGTCCGCGCCCACACCGGCCGCCAGCTCGACGAGGGAGCCACCCGGCTGTCCACCGCCATCCGTCAGGCCTACCCGGAGGCCTTCGGCACCGCGCTGAAGCTCCAGGCGGTGCTGGAGCTGCGGCTGGGAGAGCCCCTCACCGAGGACGAGGTCACCTACCTGACCCTGCACGTGGCCCGGATGGTCGACGATCTGCGCGTGCGGTAGCGCCTCCCCGCCCCGCCGCCACACGGAAGCCCGCATCCCAGGGCCCCCTGTTCCAGTTGCCCTGCCCGCACTCGATCGACTCGGTCTACCGGCTGCCTGCGGTGCCCCCGGGGCTCACGCCATACCGACGAGTGCGGGGGACAACCGTGGACCTCTACCGGCCGTCAGGACGCCACAGGGCTGAGCACGTCGCCGGCGACGAGGCCGTGGCGCACGAACGCGTTCCACACCCCGTCCTCGCGCACGCTGGTGGTGGTCTCATCGGCCAGGCGTTGAAGCTCCGGGACGGCGTTGCCCATCGCGATGCCCGTGCCGCACACCTGGAACATCTCCACGTCGTTCCAGCTGTCGCCGATGCCGATCGCCCCCGAGGCGTCGAGGCCGAGGTGACCGAGCACCGACTCGATGGCCGAACCCTTGGTGGTGCCGCGCATCCCGATCTCGCCGTTGGACCCCCCGGGCAGCGGCATGCTGCCGGGCACGATGTGGAACTGCTCGCCGAGCTCCTCCTGGGCGCGCGCCACCGTGTCCAGCGCCTCCCCGAGGAACACCGCTTTGGCCACGCGGTCGAGGTCCACCTCGGCGAGATCCCGGGCTCGTGGCGTGTCCTGCGGTGCGGTCTGCGGCTCATCCGGCTCACCGTGGGCACTTTCCCAGCGGTGCAACATCGCGTCGAGTTCCTTCTGCACCTGGGGTGAGGCATGGACGGCGGCATCGGTCTGCAGGAAGAAGAGAAGGTCCTGGTCCTCGAAGTAGGTCACCAGCCGCTGCACCGCCTCACGCGGCATGGTCGCGGCCACGACGGTCTCGTCCCCGCTGGTGGCGTACGCGCCGCCGTTGGTGACCGAGCCGTCGAACCCGATCGCGCTCACCTCGGAGGGAATCGCTCCGGCCGCCCGTCCGGTGCACAGGTACACCAGGTGCCCCGCCGCGCGCGCGCCCTGGATCGCCGCCACCGTCGAGGCGGCGATGGCCTTGCCGTGGTCGAGGATCGTCCCGTCGATGTCGAGGAAGGCGATGCGGGGGGAGGTCACGGGGCTGCTCCTTCACGCCACCGGAGGGGAATGGGATGGTGGCCCAGCCATCATATTCGGCGCAACGGACGGCTCGGCGGCAACCAGGCCGGTCACGGCCGGGCCACGCCACGACCTGTCTCCGGGTGGGAGACCCCCCGTGTGGGGCCTCACGCGGGCATGGGCACGCCGATGCGCTCGCCGGCAGCCGACAGGGGTGTGATGCCGTTCGACCTGACCGGTGAAAAGCCCGGTCAGCAGGCACACGCGCATCACGAGGCCAGCTGGGAAGACAGGAGCTCAGACGGCCGCCGCCCGTGGTGGCTCCCGGATCCGACGGTGGAAGGCGGCCCGCGACATGCTGAGATCATGGGCGACCGGGGTGACCCGCTCCCCCGCCCCCGATCAGCCGCAGAGCGTCGCGGATCTGGAAGGCGGCCAGAGTCTGACGCCCTCACGGTGGTCCTTGCCGGCGTGGTCCTCGCCGGCGACCCGGCGCCTGGTCGCATCGGCACCGATCACGTTGACGGCCGACGTGTAGGCCAGATCAGCGGCGTCACCCTGGGTGGGCTTGTCCATCCGCACGGCGCCGGCGTTGCAGACGAGCACTTCGGGCGAGCCGACCTCGTCGATGGCGGTCGAGATCGCCGCCGGCAGATCCACCTCGTCCGTGACGTCGGCGGCGTAGCCGCGGATCTCGGGGCCGAACGCGGCAAGTTCGGTGGCGGAGCCGTCGAGCGTCACCTGGTCCCGGCAGAGGAGGGCAACGGGGCCTCCTGCTTCGGCGACGGCGCACCCGAGCGCGAGGCCGGAGCTCGGGACTGCTGGCTTCCCGAGGGGCGTCCGGTACCGGCGCCGGTTCTTCTCAGACGGATGCGGGTCCCGGTGGTGCTGGAGGCGGGTGCCCTGGTTGCCGTCGAGGACGGTCTCGGCGGTCCACTCGCCGACGGGCCGGGCGTGCAGGTCCCAGTGGGTGTCGGCGATGCGGTCGGGGTCGAAAGGTGTGCCCGGGGCGATGGCACCGGCGATGGCGACGCTGGTCGCGTGCACAGCACCGGCCTTCAACTCCTCGTGCCTCGGCGTCGCCGCCGCGCGCAACCCGGCCCTGCCCAGCGAGATCGTGGCGTAGGCCGGCTGCGAGCGGACGCCGGCGTATCCACCGGTGGCGAGGAACGTCCCGGCCCCGGCCTGCCGCATGGCCGGGGCGAGCACCTGGGCGGCGCTGATGGCTCCGAGAGCATCGACGTAGCAGATCGACTGCAGGTGGTCGATGTCGCTGCTCACCACGTTGTCGCTGGCAATGACCGCGGCGTTGTAGACCGCGAACGCCCGGGGGCGAGGAACCCGGCCAGTCCCTCGAGGGCTGTCCGGAACCCGTGCGGGTCGGCGGCGTGCGCCGCGACGGCGTCGACGCTGATGCCCGTGCCGCGCAGCCCGTCGGCGAGGTCGGCGAGGTGCTCCTCGCTGCGGGCGACGAGCGTGACCGAGAAGCCCTCACGGCCGAAGCGCCGGGCGACAGAGGCACCGAGGCCGGGTCCGGCGCCCAGGACGAGCGCGCTGCCGGTCGATGGGGGTGGAGGTGGGCATGGTGGTTCTCCTTCCGACGGGCACGCGCCGTGGGCGGTTCGTGCCGCGTTCAACGGAAGGGATGGACGGGGGCCGCCGGGTGTCAGCGGCCCCCGGAACAGTGGAGTGGCAGCGGGGCACCCGGCGCCCGGGTCAGGGCGCGCGCAGGGCGCCGCGGCGGCCGGTGGCCCACACGATGAGCCCGGTCACGCTGAGCACGATGCCCCCGGTGGTGACCGCCGCCCACCCGCCCAGCGACCACAGCAGGGTAGTCAGGGTCGAGCCCACGGCGCCACCGATGACGTTGCCGACCACGCAGGCGGTGTTGAGCCGGCTGCGGGCGGCGGCGTCGAGGAAGAGCACCATCGCCTGCGCGAGCACCTGCACGAACGGGATGCCGAACGGACTGCTGATCTGTCCTGTCGCCGGTCCGGACGGCTGTGACGCACGCCATCAGCGTCTGCACTGCCCCGGGTGCCCGGTGGTGCTCTACGCTGGTGCCCTGGTCAAGTAGCGGCCCTTGTTCCCTCCTGTCCGCGGAGTCAAGAAAGTCGCTGCTATGCCCCCGAAGCTTTCCGTGCTCGTCCAGGTCGACCTCGACACCCCACGAGTGATCATCAAGGTCACCGGCGCGCTCACCGCCGTCTCCCAGCAAGGCTTGTACCCGCTGATCCGGCGGGCGCGCACTCTCATCCCGGGCATCCGTGTCACCGTGGACCTCACCGGAGTCCTCCGGGTCGAGGCCGCCGGTGCCCGACTGCTCCAGGAAGCACTCCTCCAGGGAGAGCTCACCGGCCGGGGCGCCCCGGTGCAGGTGTTGTGGCCTGCGTCCTCGCCGGCGCCGGCGCTGGTCTGCGCCGGGACGGTGGCGGCATGAACCGGCCCACCCCCGCACCCACCCCGGTGAGCCCCGCTGACACCGGCATGCAGGAGCATCAGCACGTGCCCGGTGCAGCGGAGGGAGCCAGCACGCACCTGGACCCGGCCCAGGACTTCCCCACCGAGCTCGCCGAGCTGACCCTGGAACAGCTGCAGGTGCTCCACTCCCGGGCCTGTCTCCAGCTCGAGCGCGAATACCTGGACTCCCCCGAGGGGGCGCATCCAGTGACCCTGGACCGCCACCAGGACCTGGTGGCCGAACTCCACACCCGCCACAGCTATCTGCTCGACCCCGCGCACCCGTGACGCCCCGCCCAGAGCCGCGCTGGGGTCGGCCCCGGATCCGCTCCCGGGTCGCCTCCTCGCAGGACAGGAGCACGCAGAGGTCTGTCACCAGCGCCGTGCTCGGCGCAGACCCACCGGTGAGGGACCGGGTAGCCACCATGGTTCCGTGGCGGGAGCAGGTGGTCACCGGTGCGCCGGACCGCATCACAGGCCGCCCCGACACCGTCTGCCACGCCCTGTTCCGGGACCGCTCCCGGACTCGGGGACCGGCGCCGCTGCTCCCCGGTGCACCCCGTGCGCCCGCGACAGCCGCCACCGCCGGCTCCGCCGATTCCCGGACCGGTGGAGCCTGCCCGGCATCGACCACGAACCCGGTGCGGGGAGCATCATCACCTAAGGGCAGCACGGTGAAAACGGCCAGCGAGGAGCCTGGCGGCACCCGTCAGGCAGAGCGGCCCGGCGATGGCGGCACCACCGACCAGGACGCCGGCAAAGAACTGCCGGTGGAGTTCCCCGCAGGCGCCCGTCGAGGATCGCGCCGCTGTGGTCCGGGTGCGGTGTCCACCGAACAGCCGTGAGACACTAAGGGAGCTTGCTGTCATCCGGTCAAGTAGCCGGCCGGATGGAGGTGAGCCGGCCCCCGCCTCGTTGGTCATCCCATCGGCCGGGGGCCGCCCCTGCCCGAGGCAACGCACCAAGGCACGGTGAGGTAGCGTTGCCGGGCTCCGCACCAGGAGCAGCTGGGGAGCATCGGCCCCTGTGACGCTCCCGGTCCGGCGGCCCTCTGCCAGGCCCACCCCTGGTGACCGAGTCGCTTCCTCGGCGGCCCGGTGACACCGCCCCATCCCCACCACGACCAGTGAGGTCCACCATGAAGAAGCTCCTTCTCACCCTCGCCCCCATGATCATCGGGCGCGTCCTGCGGCATCAACGGCAGAAGCAGGCCCGCGGCACGGTCCAGCACCCCACCCGGCGCCGCTGAAACGAAACCCCACGCCATCGGACGGACCGCGCCGGTCCGGAGCGGGACTGATTACGGTGGCGCGGGCACGCATCGTCGGGCCTTGATGCCCGCCCACGCCGAAGGGGTGGAGCCGCCATGACGGCTCCACCCCTTCGGCCTCACGAGGACATGGGCAGGCGATGATCAGTTGATCGTCAGGACGCCCGCTGTGTGCTTTTCCCCTGCCGAGTCGGTGGCGAGCAGTCCCGAGGCCCTCGAGGGCGTACCGCATATCGGCGGCGGAGCGACCCCGGCCGTCCACTGTCACGGCAGCACACCGGTTCGGACACCGGCAAGGAACTCCCGGAAGAACCATCGCTGCGCGGTGGGCCCACCCCGCACTGCGTCCTCCGAAACGCGCACTGCGCGCCCACCGGACCAGAAGTCCCATGCCCGCTCAGATGATCGGCACGGGGCGCCCGCCGATGCGGCAAGAAGAACTGACCTCGACATCCCTCGGCCACGGGCGGCGGTCGAGGCCCACCCCGGCTCAGGGTCGTAATGGTCATCGACGTCAGCGGTCCAGGCCAGCACCCAGTGGGTGAGCTCAGGAGGAAGGGGAACTCCGCTTGGCTCATCACGCTGTCCGGGCCGAAGAAGGGCCACGGGCAGCCGTGCTCGTTGAACATCCGGACCACGACAGGAGCCGGCATCAGCGGGGTCCTTCGAAGATCATCTCCGGCATGGGACACCTGTCCCCCCACTCGCAGACAACGCCTGGCTCCATGACACCGAGCCCACCGGTCGGCCAAGCACTGAGGCCGGTTTTTCGTGAGGAGCGGTATCCGCGCCCGTCAATGACGGCGCCCCCGGAGTGCGGACACCGGCACGACCTCACACAGGCTTCGCTATCGCACATACTGGTGGTGAGGGGCAGGAACCTCGATCTCCGGAAGGACGCGGACCGGGCAAGCTGACAGCGGCCGTCTCCCTGGCTTTCGATGCCCCGCCACAGCGACCCGCCACGGCAAAGGAGACACCGCCATGACCACCTCCTCGACCCCCAACCCCGGGGACACCCCGCACGCCCACCCGGTGAGCCCGGCCCCGGCGGGCCCGCCCCGCTACACCCCGGCCTACGGGCAGGGCGACCAGTACGGGGCCGGACTCTACGGGCAGCACCGCGGGCCCGTCCCGGCCCCGCCGCAGCACCGGCGGCTGCTGACCCTGACCCTGGTCTCCGCCGCGTTGTACGTGCTCAACGGCATCGTCTCGATGATCGCCACGGCCACCACCGACCTCACCGGCGCCTACGAACGCCTCGGGGTGCCGGCCGACCAGGCCCAGGCCATGGCCGACCAGTCCGGTGGCTCCACGGTGTTCAGCCTCATCATGCTGGTGATCGCCCTCGGCGCGTACGGGCTGGTCTACACCGGCCTGAAGAAGGGCAAGAACTGGGCGAGGGTCCTCGGCATCGTCCTGGCCATCCTGAGCATCATCGGCACCGTGTTCGGGTTCGTGGGTTCGCTGATCTTCGGCGGCTGGGCCATCGCGCTGATCGCCATCGGCGTGGCCGTGCTCATCGTCGACATCCTCTGGCTGATCACCGCCTTCGCCAAGCCCGTGGCCGCCTGGTTCGCCCAGCAGCACTAGGATCAGCACGGATCGCGGCGTGCTGAGCTCCGTCGCGCTGTGCGGGCCTCGTCCCCGGGCCAGGCGCCCGGAGACGAGGCCCGCCGCACCGACCGGGACCAGCCCCATGATGGGCGGTGACCTGTCGCTGACCGGACCCCCTCTCGAAACGTGAGGCCGGTCAACCGTAGTGGGGTCCCATCAGCACATGAGGCGCTTTCTTGGCACGGCCAGGACAGGGCAGAGACCGCTCGAGCTCGTGTCCATCATCCCCAGCACCGACCGCACGCAGGAATGCCGATGCCACCCGATGACCCCGCTGCCGCCACGGGGTGGTTCCACGCCTATCGCCAAGCCAGTACGGAGCTGGCTGCGCTCATCGACGGAAACATCGTGACCTCGGTGCTCTCGTCACCGGCCGGGAACCTGGTGGTGTCCTTTTGTCGTCGGCCATTGGCCTTGTGTCCATGGTGGTTTCTTGGAGGCGCCTACCGGCGCCGAGGAAGGCGCCTGCCTCTTCCCAACCCCCGGACAGGAACTCATACTGGCCGTGGTTGCACGGATCTCCGCCGACTCCCACTCTTCCCCGCCTGGGCCGGCGCCAACTGCGTCCACCTCAAGCCCGACACGGCGAGGCCCGCAGGCAGAGCGAGCCCATCTGCGTCGCCCGGGTCACTGACCGCAGGACGGGCAGGGTCCGCCGATCGGGGTGGGAGCCTCCCACCCAGAACAGGGCACGGGCCCGGCTCACCGGCTCCGGCTCCCGCCGGGAACCGCTGTTGCACCGCATGACCCGTGCGTCCGCGACGACCCGCCCACCCCTGGGGTGTCATGCCTGGTCGTTGAGGAAGGGCGCGGAGTCGTAGTAGGTGCGGAAGGCTGCGATCGACTCCTGTCCCACCAGCACGCTCACGCCCGCGTAGGAGATGGGCCCGCCATCACGCAGTGTGCCCGTGGAGGTCCACTCCAGGACCGCGCTGTCCTGGTTGCGGACGGTGTGGACGAAGGTGGCCTGGATCTCGTCGAAGACGTCCCGATAGGTCCGCCAGAACCTTCGCGCTCCCTCCTGGCCGCGCTGGTGATGCTGCTGGCCCAGTTTGGACAGCTGCGCGTCCTCGGCATACAGCGCCACCATGGGCTCGACGTCGTCGTCGGTGTGCAACCTGTGCAGCGCGTCGATGAACCGCTCGGTCAACTCCTGCATGGTGTGTTCCCCTTCCGCGGGAGCGGCCCTGCGCGGGTCGATCCGTCAGTGTGCTGGCGTCTCATTATCGACGGCGGAAGCCCGCTGGTCCATGGGAACGGGTACCGACGGGGCGCCCGCCCGACCGTTGTTTCTCCGGTGCGCTGCGGGGATCCGGCACAGCACGCCCTGCGGTACCGCGGGCATCCATCAACCGCCGCCGTGCCGGCACCTCGGCGCCCACCCTCTCCCCGGGCGCCCGGGACATCGCCACCACATGTCGTTGCCGTCCGCCCGAGGGAGTCCTTGCTGTCGTGCCCGCCGCGCCGAGGAGATTTTGGCCTTCCATCCTGCTCAAGACCCGCTCGGGGCTCAGCCGGCCACCCTGGTTGCCGGCCTTGCACCCCGCTCCCCGAAAATGGGGCGGCGGGCAGGTGGCCGATGATGGTGGCCATCTGTGGATGCCCCACCTCGGTGTTGTCCGGGCGTCAGAGGGCAGAGCCGGCTGGGGTGGATGCCACCCGCACGGGCGCGCCGGTGGCCAGGGACTGCTGGGCGGCGTCCGCCACGCGGGCGTCCGCCACGCGGGCGGCCGCCACGGCGTCCTCGGGGGTGCAGGGATTGGGGCGAAGCCCCAGGATCAGCTCGACGAAGGCCACCATCTCGTCCCGGTAGGCCTGGGCGAAGCGTTCGGCGAAGGTCCGGTGCGGGGTCCCGGAGGGGAAGTCCACCCCGGGCTCGGCCGAGCGCACGGCGGCCCGCTCGTCCAGCCCGACGGTCAAAGACGCGGCCGAGCCCTGCAGCTCCAGGCGCACGTCGTGGCCGGCACCGTTGTAGCGGCTCGCCGAGACGGTGCCCACGGTGCCGTCGTCGAAGGTGACCACGGCCAGGGCCGTGTCGACGTCGCCGACCGCCCCGATGGCGGGGTCGCCGTTGTTGGAGCCCTTGGCGTAGACCTCCACGATCTCGCGCCCGGTGAGCCAGCGCAGGATGTCGAAGTCGTGGACGGAGCAGTCGCGGAACAGCCCGCCGGAGGAGGCCAGGAACTCCACCGGCGGCGGGGTCATGTCGCAGGTGACCGCCCGCAGGGAGTGGATCCAGCCGAGCTCCCGGGCCTCGAAGGCTTCCTTGGCCCGCAGGTAGCCCGCGTCGAAACGGCGCTGGTGCCCGATCTGCACGACCCCGCCCTGCTCCCGGACATGCTCCAGCACCGGCAGCGAGTCGGCCACGTCCAGGGCCACGGGCTTCTCGCAGAACACGGGGATCCCGGCGTCCACCCCGGCCCGGATCAGGGCGGGATGGGTTGCGGTGCCGGTGGCGACCACGAGCCCGTCGATCCCCGAGGAGAGCAGCTCCTCCACCGAGGGCAGGTACTCGGCCTCCAGCTGCTGCGCCACCCGCTGCGCGTGCTCGGTCGCCACGTCCGTGAGTCTCAGGCGCACGTCGATCCCCCGGGGATGCAGGACCTCGCCGAGCCCGACCAGGTTGGCCGCGTGCATGACGCCGATGCGCCCCACCCCGACCAGTCCCACAGTGATGTCCTTCATGAGTGCTCCTTCGCAGTACCAGAGCCGGGGCGCCCCGGAAATTGCGATATTGGAACGTTCCTACATCGCCGGTAGGCTACGCATGTGGTCTCCGCCACGTCAACCGCCCGCATCTGCCCGGAAGGATCCCGTGACTGCTCCCCGGCGCCGCCGCGGCGTGACCATCGTCGATGTCGCCGCCCGTGCCGGGGTGTCGAAGTCGGTGGTGTCCCTGGTGCTGCGCAACACCGGCTACGTCAGCGCTGAGAAGCGTGCTGCCGTCGAACGGGCCGCCCAGGAGCTGGGCTACCGGCCCAATGCGGCAGCCCGGGCCCTGGTCGAATCGCGCAGCCGCACCGTGGGTGTGATCCTGCACGACATGCGCAATCCGTGGTTCGTCCCGGCCGTCGAAGGGCTCAACGCCGGACTGATCGCGGGAGGCATGCAGATGCTGATGGGGGACTTCCGCCTGGACGGGCGCAGCGGCGGGTCCTTGCTGTCCAAGCTGCTGGAGATGAACGTCGAAGGACTCGTCCTCGTGGGCACCATGCCGGACAGCCCGGTCCTCGTCGCAGCGCTCGAGCAGGTGCCCACCGTCGTGCTGGGCGCCCCTGCTGGGCCCGGTCCTTCCGCCACCGTGGTGACCAACGACGACGTCGCCGGCGCCGTCTCCGTCGTGGACCACCTGGTGGGCCTCGGCCACCGTGCGATCACCCACGTGAGCGCGGCGTCGACGGCGGTCGGGGCGGCTCGCCGCCGAGGCTACGAACAGGCCATGCGCGCCGCCGGCCTGGCGGACCGGATGCGCTGGATCGATGGGGATCTGACGGAGGAAGCCGGCTACCAGGCCGGAATGGAGCTGCTGGCCGGCACGGATCGGCCCACGGCTGTTTTCGCCGTCAACGACATGGCCGCCCTGGGGGTCATGTCCGCCGCCGAGGAGCAGGGGCTGTCCGTGCCCGGAGACCTCTCGGTGGCAGGCTACGACAACACTCCCCTGGCCCGGATGCGCCGAATCAGTCTGACCTCGGTGGACAACGCCAGCCACGCCGCAGGACGCAGGGCCGCCGAGGTGCTGCTGGCTCAGCTGGCTCCCGGCGCCCCCCGCCCCGCGGACGAACTGCTGCCTCCTACGCTGGCCATCGGATGCAGCACGGCGCCTCCTGGAAGGCAGACCCGCCCCGACTGCACACCTTGACGAACCGCCACCATGATTCACGGCGCGGGTCACACCGTGCGCAATGCTCGGCAGGGTCTCGGGAATGGTTTCAGCCGCACCGGTGCGGGACCGTGATCCTGCTCTCGATGCCCGCAATGGAGCGCTGAGCGCGCAGCGGGTATCCGCTGCCACGATTCCCCGCCGTGGCGGCCGTTCGTGGAGGAACCGTTCGGCGGTCGCCCCGCACGCCGCTGGTGCCGGGCAGGACCCGATCCTGCCCGGCCGTGAGGTCACACGGCGGTGCAGCCGCCCTCGACGAGGGAGTAGCCGCCGGTCATGAACGAGGCCCTGACGAGAGGAGGAAGCTCACGAGGTGGGCGACCTTCTCGGCAGCGCCGAGGCGACCGAGGGGGCGCCTGCCGGCGGGGGCTTCTCTCACGCCGCTGGCCTACCACACCGGTGACACCGCCGGGCTGTGCCAGATGCACGGGGCCGCCTCCTCCCCGCCGGCCGGCCCGCAACGCTGCGTCCGGCACGCCCGGCCCGTCCCCGGTTCCACCGCCGGCCACTGCGCCACATGAGCGCAGCCCCCCGCGGTGGTGATCGTGGAGGACTGGGAGGAACTCGAGGCCGTGGAGATCACCGCGATCCAGGCACCACCCCCTTCGCCACTGCGCCTACGCGATGACCTCCCCACCCCAGGGGTGGGGCCGTGCAGTGCGGCAACGAGCTCGACCCGGATGGGGCGGGCACCCCCGAGTCCTTCTGCGTGACCCTGGCACCGCATCGTTCCCTGTGCCGATGAACCCGGCCGGCCATGCCGAGCAGCGCGCCTTCGAGGCGTTCCGGCCCTCGAGCCAGGGCCGCCCACCTCGCTCCTGAGCCCGGGGGTGGGACGGGAATCCGTGGAGCCAACGGCGCCCACAGCCGGCAGCGCACCACCCGTGCCTGCTCCCTCCTCAGGATGACGTCCCCGTCGACGATGACGCAGGGAGCAGGCAGCAAACCGACAGGGTGATGAGACCAGGCCTGGACGCACCCGTGGGGGCCGGTGCGACAGCAGCGCGCCATACCCAGCATCCCCGGGGTGCTGTCACAGGGCTGGCTACGGCACGGGGCCCGCGTAGTACCACGTCGTCCCGCGCACCGGTGGAAACACCTTGGTTAGGATGGCCTAAGTTGGCAGTGACGAGGGGGAGCACACCGCTTTGCGGGGCGCGGGGCGGGCTCCTCGTCACCCCTCGGCCAGCACCGGGCACCTCGTGTCCGGCACGTCCTGTTCTGCACACCTGCCTGCGAGGGAGACGATGACCATGTCCCAGTACCGCCCCGTGGCCGCCGCAGCGGCCCTCACCACCCTGCTGCTGACCGGCTGCGGCGCCGACACCGGCGCCAGCACCGAGACCACCGACGCCGAGAGCCCCGGCGCGGAGACCCTTGCCGCCACCCCGGACACCGGCGCGGCCACCACGGCCGAGGCGGCCGGTGCGGTGCCTGAGGGGGTGGCCGCCCAGTACGCGGTGCTCAACGAGGAGGTCGAGGCCGAAGGCGGGCGCACCACCTCCGGGGACTGGGAGGTGGCCTACATCGTGGAGCCCGCTGAGCCGTGGTTCGAGACCACCGGCGGGGAGCCCACCCGACGGGAACCGGCCGCCGGCGAGACCCACCACCTGGAGATCATCCCGATCGAGGCCGCCACCGGTCGCATCGTGCCCGAGGTGCCGATCCGGCTCGAGGTCCTCGACGAGGACGGCACCGTGGTGGACGAGAAGGAGCTGATGTTCTTCCACGCGGAGTTCTTCCACTACGCCCACAACTTCAGCGTGCCCGAGGCCGGCGACTACACCCTGCGCGCGAGCCTGCAGGCCCCGCAGTTCCCCCACCACGGGGAGCACGCCCACGAGCTGACCCTGCTGGAACCCGCAACCGTCACCTTCGACAACGTCCGCCTGGAGCCGGCGGCCTGAAGACTCCGTCGAGCCCGGACCCGTGGGGTGCCGGCGGGGTCAGACGGCCCCGCCGGCGGCCTCCGGGGCCCCCGAGCCGTGACCGCCGTCGCCCACCTGCTCCCGGGCCACGAAGTTCTCCAGATCGAAGAGGTTCTCCGCCCGGCGTGCGATGTTCACCAGGGTGGTCATCGAGGCGATCTCCTCGACCTGCTCCTTGAGGAACCAGAGCATGAACTGCTCCCCCAGCGCGTCGTTCTCGGCCCGCGCGGCGGCGAACAGGGCCTTGATCTGATCGGTGACCTCCTGCTCCTGGGCCAGTGCCAGGGCCAGGGGCTGGTGGACGTCGGCGAAGTCGTTGCGCACCGGACCGACCCCCGGAATGGTCAGGGGCAGGTTCCGGTCCAGGGCGTACCGGACGATCATCATGGCGTGGTTGCGCTCCTCCAGCGACTGCCGGTAGAAGTGCCTGGCCAGCTGGGGCAGGTCCTGGCCGTCGAACCACACCGCTACGGCCACGTACTGGTGGGAGGCCGCGAACTCATGGCCCACCTGTTGGACGAGCAACTGGTTGAAGGTCTGGCGGGCCATCGGGATCTCCTCACATCAGGGGTTTCCAGGATCCGGGACATGCTGCCCGCACCAACTGTGCTTGTCCGGTGCGGGACGGACACGAGCTCTCGCTCCCGGGTGAGAACCGAGCCTAACGGGGTCATCTCCCCCGGTGAAGGCCCAGCCCCGGCGGCCCCGCCCACGGCGGGAATGCTCCTCGACCCTCTTCCCCGTGGGGTGCCCACCGGTCCCAGGGGCGTGCGGCACGGCCTGGGCAGGCGGTCCTACTGCGCAAGCGGTGACCGGCCGATGCCCGTGAGCGTCCATCAGTGTTCGACCGCGCCCGTCTCCTGGCCCCTGCTTCCCACCCGCAGCAGGAGAGGAGCTCATCCCAGTTGCCTGCGATGAATCCGCCTCGTCCAGCGCCCGTCACAATCATTGCTGTCCACTGCATTCCGTTGCAGTCCTGCCCCACCCCGGAGCAGACCAGCCCGCAGCGGCTCGACAACCCCTCGATGAGCAGTTCGAGCGTTTTGATCCTCGGGCCGAGCAACCCGGGAACCCCTGCGCCCACCATCCCGGTGCCGCCTCTGCTCTCCCTGGGCGAGCAAGTCCTGCCGGACTACCGCCTCACCGGCCAACAGCTGCCCGAGGTGGACGTCACCGCGGTGGAGCGCCCCGCGGCCGTCCCGGCGAGCGCGTCGGCCACCGGCTGCACCGCCGGAGTCACCAGCGACCGGAGGTCCAGCGCTCCACCCCGGTGCTGGACTCGGACCATCTCCAGGGCGACGACGGCGGGATGCTGTTGGTCACCGCCGCTCTGCTGGCCAGTGCCGATGACCCCGTGGACCCGCCCCCCCCCCCCCCAACCGCCGGCGTCCGGGCAGCGAGCGCCAGTCCTCCTTCCACCACCGCCAGCGGTTCCGCGGCTGCGAGAGCCACTGCACGTGAGGCCGGCCCGCGCGTCCGCCGCCGTTGCCGGGCTTTGTTCAGGCCGGGGTCACCATGCAGATACCGCCGGCCACCTGTGTGCGTCGCCCCCTGTCCAGCCCACGGATCGGATGGACGGCTTGCCGCCCTCACCGGTCCTGGTGGAACACCGACAGCGATTCCAGAACAGGGCGTTCTACGGCGTACCCCACAGCAACAGTCACGGGTTCACCCGATGACCGTCGCTGTTGGGGAGAACACGCTCACCGGGTTGCCCGCACACCACGGTGCACGAGGCAGCCGTACGACCGGGCCTTCTCCAGCGTCAGGATGCGGAGGCCGGGGCGCCGAACCACCGGGGCACCTGGCCAAGCAGACCGGCCTGGTCCGCACCGACCCACACCACGTGGCCGTCCGGTCGCAGCAGCACCGCGGGAGCGTCCATCTGCTCCAGTTCCGCGCCGGTGTCGATGACGTGGTCGATCCGGTCCGCCCAGCCCGCCACGGACAGCGCCCCGGTCGCATCGAGCAGCACTCCACGGCCCTGGCGCATCAGCTCGTAGAGACGACCCCGCCCCAGACGGATGTCGCGTAGCCGTTTGCCGAGCAGGTCGTGGCCCTCACCGACGTCGTAACGGATGCCGATGGCGGTGACCTTCTCGATCAGCGCCCGGTTCACGTCCTGGAAGTCCATCAGCTCGCTCAGCAGCCGGCGGACCGCCTGCGGCCCGGGGGCAGGGGAGATCAGCTCGGACTGGGCGCGGGTGGTGGTCAGCACCTCGGCGGCCACCGGGTGGCGCTCGGTGTGGTAGCTGTCCAGCAGCGCTGCCGGGGCCCAGCCGTTCACTTGGGCGGCGAGTTTCCAGCCGAGGTTGAACGCGTCCTGGATCCCGAGGTTGAGTCCCTGCCCGCCCAAGGGCGGGTGGACGTGGGCGGCATCGCCGGCCCACAGCACCCGCCCGGTGCGGTACTGCTCGGCCAGCCGGGTGGCGTCGGTGAAACGGGACAGCCAGGCCGGGGAGTGCGCGCCGAAGTCGGTGCCCGCATAGGCGCGCAGCTGCTCCCGGAACTCCTCCAGGGCCGGGGCGACCGTGCGGTCCTCGGCCACGGTCGCGGCCGGCACCACCGCACGATAGGTCCCGTTGCCGGCCGGGCCGATCCCGAACCCCTGGTGCGTCTTGCGGACCTCGGCCGCCACCGCCGCCAGCTCATCCGGTGGGGTGCTCACCCGCACCTCCCCCAGCAGCCACTCGGCCGTGGCCGGCTCGCCGGGAAACCCGACCCCGGCCACCCGGCGCACCCGGCTGCGCCCGCCGTCGCAACCGACCAGCCAGCGGCAGCGCCACCGGATGCCCCCTACCAGCTCCACGCTCACCCCCTCCTCGTCCTGGTCCAGCCCCACCAGCTCGACCCCCCGCCGGATGCGCGCCCCGAGCTCGGCGGCGTGTTCGGCCAGCAGCCGGTCGGTGACCGGTTGGGCGATGCCCAGCACGTACCCGTGGGCGGTGTCCAGGCCCGCCGGCGAGGCCTTGTCGATCCCGGCGAAGCGGGCGCCACCGGGATACCGCTGCCCGTGAGCGAGGAACCGGTCCAGCAGCCCGCGCTGGTCCATGATCTCGATGCTGCGCGGATGCAGGCCCAGGGAGCGCACCTGCGGGCTCGGCTGCGGGTCTTTCTCCAGCACGAGCACCTCCACCCCGTGCAGCCGCAGCTCACCGGCCAGCATCATCCCGGTCGGTCCGCCCCCGGCAATGATCACGTCCACCATGGAACCCTCCACTCCAGGAACGTACGCGCCGGCCCGTGACCCTGCGACGCAGCATCCCGCTGCGCCGCCCTACGTCCCGCAAAATCTGGTTGCGGCCGCTCATTCTTCTCCTCGCCGGGGGCCTTGCGGCAAGCCCCCCGGCGAGCCATAGTCTGAAGATGGACGGGGAGGTCGATGTCCGCACCACTCACCAGGTGCCCGGAAGCGTCCCCCGAAGTCGAAGCCGCCCTGCACCGGGGGCGTCCCGGCGACGGCACGGCCGCGGCAGGACCACCGGGCGGCTGCGCGGCACGACACCGCATCCCTCCGAGGCACCGCCGCACCAGCGGTTCTCCTGCGGCAAGGCCGGTCGGCGCACTTCCACCGGATGGGCTGAGCCGTTCGCCGCCTCCCACGCCACGAGCCACCGCACCATTCACCGCGACACCCTGCCAGCCCACCGGTCAACGCCTCGATCGGCTGGGGACCATATCCGTTCCGATGTCGTGTCGTAGCAGCCCGACAGGCCTCTGAGAGGGAGCGGGCCAGGAGTCGGCTCCAGGGGTCGACGGGCCGAGTCATTCTTACGTGGTCCTCGATCTGGCGGGTCATGCCCCATGGCAGGCGCCAGGTTCCACCGCGATCGACGCGGTGGTGGGAACGTCATGGTTTCGCCCGGTCCTGTGTCGGGCGGATGTCTGCGGCCGGGCCCTGCCGGTTCCTGTCACGAGGCCGGGCTCGTGCTTGGAGCGGGAGGTGGGCCCACCACGTCGTAGGTCGCGCAGATGAATGCTCGGTTGCGTGCCACGTCCTTCAGGTGCAGATCGAAACGGCGGGGGAACAGGGGGCGGCCTGCCCCGAGGGTGACTGGCGCGATGGAGACCATCAGCTCATCCAGCAGTCCGGCGTCCGCGAACTGGGCGGCCAGATCCCCGCCGCCCACGACCCAGATGTCCTTCCCGCCGGCGGCGTCGGTGAGCCCGGCGTGGATCGGGGCCACCTCTCCTTGGGCGAAGCGGATGTCCGCCCCGGTGATCGCCGGCAGCTGCGCGTGGGAGACCACCCAGGCGGGCATCTCATAGGGCCAGCCCTCACCGGTGGCGTGCAGGTGCTCGAGCACCCACTCGTAGGTGGTTCGCCCCATCACGACCGCCCCGACACGAGCGAGGAACTTCTCGTAGCTGTGCGGGCCGGTGCTGTCAATGTCCTGGGCGAACAGCCAGTCCAGGTGGTCCTGCTCGTCGGCGAGGTAGCCGTCCAGTGTGGTGGCGGTGTAGAAGACGGTGCGGGTCACCGGAGGCCTCCTGTACGTTGTTGCCACCACTCGATCGGGTCCCCGGAATCGGGGGTGACTCCGGCCTGGCGCAGCATCAGCCGGGCCAGCTGGCGCCGGTGGACGGAGAACGTGAGCACATGGGCGATCACGTTGCTGATCACGAAGCTTTCCGGCGGCTCGCACAATGCGTCGATGATCCGGTCGCTCCAGGCAGCTCTGCGGTCGATGTCCCGGACCATGGTCAGCCAACGGGGTGCGATCTGCCCGTGCCGGTCCGCCAGCTCCGCAAGGTCGTCACTGCCGGTGTCCGGGGTGTCGTGTCCTTCGATGGCCGCCAGCCAGATCTCCTTGGTGGTCACCAGGTGGGCGAGCACTTGCGCGAGCGTCTCATCAGGACCGTCCCAGCCCAACGGTGCGCTGCCCGGCACCTGCACCCTGCGGTAGTCCGGTGCGGACACCCCTTGGGCCAGCTGCAGCAGCTTCCCCACGTCCTCGACGTCGTGGTGCAGCATCAGCTCCGTCACACCGGCCGCCGGTCGGGCCGTGGCGGCCTCCTGGGCGTCGACCCACAGGGAGGTCGGGGGGTGGAAGTGGATGCCGTTGGGAGCCGGTAACCAGTGGCCCGTGGTCCGGTCAGCGGTGGCGCTGGGCGGATGACCGAACGCACGGGTGAACGCGCGGGTGAAGCCGTCGACGGACTCGTAACCGGCCGACCATGCCGCCTCGGTCACCGATCGACCGGTGCCCAGCTCCCACGCGGCCCGCTCGAGCAAGACCCGGCGCCGCATCGTCACCGGCGGTTCTCCAGCCCCACGGCTGAGCTGGCGGCTGAAGTGGTACGGCGAGGAACAGGCGTCACCGGCCATGTCCTCCAGAGTGCGGTTGTTCTCATCGAGCACCGCGTCGAGCAGCTCACGCAGTCGATCCCGTTCCTGATCCGTCATGACCCCAGTCTGACCGCAGCCCAGCCCGACGCACCCGACCGTCCTTGCTCACCACACCGGTGTGCTGCCGTGCTGGTCCACGATCCCGCGCGCGGTACGGGCGCGCTGACGACCTCCGCCGCACAGGAGACGACGGCATGGCTCCAGGGCATGGTCGTTCCGGAACAGCATGGGATGGGCGGGCCGGCCCTCCAGCGCCCGGGGTCGGCCATGTTCTCCGAGGCGGTGCCCAGCAGCAGGTGCGTGGTCGGTTCCAGGGTGGCGTGCACGCACAGCGGGACGTCGCACCAGTGCAGCGCGATCGACCCCTCGATCGCGCCCAGCCCGCCGGGGACGGTGGCCAGGAGGTGAGCAGATCCAGGACCCGCGGCGACGGATGGCCACCACTGATGACGAGGCCACGGCGGCCGGCTCAGTCCTGCGGATGCGCCGGTCGCTGTCGGGGTGCTTCGCATGGCGCGTGGACCAGGCCTTCGCCACCGTCTCCCCCATGCGTGCTCCCGCGATGGAGCCCCAGGACGGGGAAAGCTGCGGGTGGAGCCCACCTCCTTGGACCTCGACCAGGCCCAGGCGCTCCTGATCCACGGCCCCGGCGAGGCTCAGACCAACCCGGACCACGATCGTGACGCCATCGCCCTGGGCCTGATGGGGGTGCTGGGTCCTCGCGCTGGGGAGATCGTGGCACTGGAGGCGCACCACTTCACCCGCGCCACGTCTACCGCCTCGGGGTCGTTGCAGGTCTGCGGCAAGGGCCGCACCTGGCGCACTGTCCCGGCCCCGCCCTGGCTCGAGCAGCTGATCACCGCCTACCGCGCCCGGCTGGGGACCAACGCGCCTGCTCCGCTGCTGCTCTCCCCCACGGGGCGCGCGTCTGGCGGCGCGCGACCTCGAACGTCTCCTGGGGCGGGCGGTGATGCGCACCCGGGCTGCGGACCCTGCCCGTGCGAGGGCGGTGGTCCCGCACGGGCTGCGCCACACCGCCGCGACTCTGATGCTGGCCGAGGGGTGGGACGTGAAGGTCGTCGCCCGGCTGCTGGGCCACGCCACGGTGCACACCAGCTCGAAGTACCTCGACGAGCTGCCCGGGGAGCTGTCGGTGGCCATCAACGCCCACCCTCTCACTCCGGCCCGCACCTGACGTCGTGGAGCTGCGGCTGGACCGGGGACCACCACAGCGCCATCTGGCCACAGTTCTCCAGCAGTGCCCACCCCGGGTGCTCGAACCCTGGGACCCGTTGCGACGGTCGGATTCAGCGAGGTGTCGCAGATGGCTGCCGCCACAATGCCTGCGGCCCGCCATGTGACCCCTGAGTCGGTGATCCGCTCCCCTTTGATCTCCAGCTCCGCCTAGGCCAGAGCAGCCATCACCGTGAAGTCCATGTGGGCGGACGGGCGGCCCGGTGCGGCTCAGGCGGGGAGGGTGGTGGTGGGACGATTCACCTCGATGGTGCCGCCCGGTGACGTCGTTCCCAGGCTGATCAGGCGGCCCTCCAGGGTGAGCCGTTGGGTGGGGCTGCCGGGGGTGAGGTTGGCCGCGATGTTGCCGCGGGCCATGTAGGTGCCCCGGGCGGTGGTGCTGATCCCGAGGGTGATGTTCCCGGTGGCGGTCCAGTAGACGTGGGCTGCTCTCGCCTGGTTGCTCAGCAGTACACGGCTGCTGTCCGTGGCGGTGATGGTGGCGGCTCGGAAGATGAACTGCGCCGCCGGGTTGCCTTGGGCGTCCAGGGTCAGGTCGCCGGTGACGGTGAAGGTTCCGGTGGCGCTGGTGTGGATTCCCGGTGTGATCCGGCCGGTCAGTACCGTGGGCCGGCTGGCGGTGGCTGGCCGGGCGAGCAGGGCGCTCTCCAGCGCACGGGCGTCTGTCATGGCGTTGGCCGCCGTGGCGGTGCCGGGCTCGACCGTCCCGGAGACGTTGCGGCGCGCCCCGCTGGACTGCAGACCCTCGATAGCCAGGCCGGGGTGGGAGCCCACGCTGCCGCCCACCGATGAGGGGTGCCCCAAGGGGGTGTGATCGGTGAGTCGGGTGGAAGCCAGGAGCGCGAACGGTCCGGCCCTTCCCAGGGTGATCGGAGGCATCCCCACGTACCGCCACGAGGCTGCGGTGCCTGTGCGGGCGGTGAAGGCGGCTGTGCTCGGTGGCGCAGGCAGGCCGGTCAGCCCGCCCAGGACCGCGACGCCGGCCACGGTCATGGCGCCGCGGCGGGCGAGCACCGGGAGCTCCTGGATATCAGAGACTGCATCGTCCTCGTCGTCGTGACCGCGCGGAACGAAGCCGGTCAGGGTGATCAGCAGCGCCGCTACGGTGGTCGTGGCCCACAGTCCCAGGGGCAGATATTGCCCGGCGCCCAGCCACAGGGCGGGCAGTCCGATGAACGGCACCAGCAGACGGGCCTGGCCGGTGATCTGGTCTCGGACCAGGGGGGTGGAGTCCACGTCGGCGTTGGCGTCTCCGGCGGTGGCGTAGGTGCCGTCCTCGTGGTCGATCACGATCCGGTGCAGCATCGAGCGTTCCACCCCGCTGGGCTGGGCTCCGGCGGGGCTGGTGAACTGCACGACTCCCCCGACCGGCACCGGCCGGTCAGCGGGAAGGTCGGAGAGCACGACGACATCGCCGGGGGCGATGTGCGGTTCCATGGACCCGGTCTCGATGATGGTGGAGTGCCAGCCGAACAGGGACGGAATCAAGGCGATCGACGCCAGGCTGGCGATCATCACGAGGTAGATCTGGGCGGCGGTGCCGGTGAACAGCCGCACCCAGCCCCACAGCACGGCCGTCACGTTCTCAGGAGCTGGCTCGGCGGTGGGGCTGGGTGCGGGGTCGGACTGGTTCCACACGGAGGAGCGGGTCAGGCGGCGTCGTTGCTCTGCAGCTCCCAGACCAGGTCCACGCTCACGCGAGAACCCTGGAGCGCGTCGATCTGGGCTTGGGACATGTTCGCGGTGTCGAAGGTCCAGGTGCCGCGGTAGGTCGTGGACTCCCCCGGGGTGCCTTCGGTCTCCCAGGCGGCGCCGCCGGTGGCGTAGTCGCGGTTGGCCTGAGCCAGGGTGGTCAGCGACTGGGCCGGAAGAGCCCCGGGGACGGGGGTGAAGCCGTCGCAGGAGTCGAAGGAGCCGCCCGTGCCGCGCTCGACCCGCAGGTCGATGTGGTCCTCCAGTCCGGCTGCGGAGCCGGCGAGGTTCTGCACATAGGCGCGCACCTCACCGGCGACGGTCGAGTTGGAGGTCACCACGATGCAGCGCTCACCGGTCGCACCCGGGACGAGGTTCTCCACGGTGAAGCCGGCGCGGCCGGCGTCGTCGTCGGTGAGGGCGACCTGGCCGGTGGCCCAGGAGTTGCCGGAGTTGCGGGTGGTGGCGGTGAAGGCGGCGGTGGAGCCCTGCCAGACCATCAGGCCGGCCACGAGCACGGCGACGGGAGCGGCGGAGAGCCCGGCGATCTTGCGGGTCCGGCGGGAGGGGGTGCGCATGAGGGGTCCTTTTCTGCGACGGGGCCCAGTGCAGGTGCGTGGTCCTGCGCCGTCGCTGATGGAGGGAAATGGGCGCGCGGTTGAACCGTGATGGGGGTCATCGGACAACCGGGGTCACCCTACGGATCAGCCGTGTCGATCTCCAGAACTTTCGTCCAGCCGTGGCGCCGCTGGGCATCACCGCAGGTGCAAAAGGAAATGGCAGGTAGGGCGAGTCGGCACACTGTCGTCATGCGCTGCGTCACCCTGAACCAGAGGGTCATGCTCGAGGGGGACGGCGGAGTCAGGCGCCGGCTTCCAGCAGCCGGACGCGCGTCCAGGTGGTGTTTCCGTCCTCGGGCGCGGTACAGCTGGTGTCGGGGCCGTAGTGCAACCAGCCCGGCAGGCCGGCGGTGAAGGTCGTCCGGAGGGCGGGGTCGTCGGGGATTTTCGCTCGTCCTCACGATCGTGCTGGGCTGCGGGCACTTTCTCGGTGGCGAAGACATCACCGAAGTGCCCACCGCGCTTCAGCCGCTGGCCCCGGCCCTCACCGATCAGCCGCCTGCCACGAACCGCATGACCGGGTGCACCTAGCCGGTTCCGCTGATGAGGGACCCGCCGGTCGCCCGCCAGTCGATGAGCCCACGGACCATGTCGACGGCGTCGAATCCGAGCTCGCGAAGGAGGTTCGCCGCTCCTGAGGACAGGAGCCCGCCCGTGCAGAAGGTGATGAGCAGACGGTCTTCCGGCAGTTCGGCAGCGCGCTCTTCGAGGTGGTCCAGCGGGATGTGCCAGGCCCCCGGGATGTGGTTCCGACGCCAGTCCTGCTCGCGGCGGACGTCGATGATGAGCGCACCTGCGTCGATGAGGCTCAGGGCCTCCTGCGCGGTGACCGCCGGTGGCCGACGCAAGAAGTGTCGAAGCCTCAACGACGAGGCCCCTTCCGGGTATCCACCCAGGGGCAGAAACCACCGAAAACCGGCACGGGAGCGGGCAAGGAGAGACCCCACACGAGGCGGTGGCCCGGTCGAGCGGTGGCGGCCGAGGGTCGGATCAACAGGATGCCCGCGAGCACGTGCACGGCGGGATGGGCAAGAACCATGCCTTTAGAATACCTAAAGGTACTCGGGCCTGCCCACCGTCTCCAAAAAGCGCTCCCGAAGGGCCTCTGCGATGCCGGGGTTCGTGGCGGTGAATTCCGCATCGAGTGCGGCAACCTTCTGCCCCGCCTCGGCCAGGAGGCGCTCACCGACCGGCGTGACGCGCAGCCGAGACGCCGCCCCGGCACGAGAGGTGGCATCCTCCACCCATCCGTCGGCCGCGAAGACCGACACCGCGCTATGGACACTCGGTGTGGTGATCCGGGAACGGCGGGCGAGCTCACTGAACGAGAGACCGGGTGCAGCCTGGATGTGCCCGAGCAGTGCGTACTTGCGTGTCGTCAGCCCCAGCGGTTTGAGCGCGTCGGCCAGCGCCGCCTCCCAAGAGGCAGCGCAGGTCAACAGCATGACCGTCGGGCTGAACGGCGGCAGCTTAGGCATGCCAGCAGACTACTGGGCAGCGCGTCGGCGTGCTCGACGGGGCGATGCGTCTCGCGTCGATCAGGTCGTCAGCCCCTTCGGTGACGGCCAGCCGGCTCTTGTTCTGCTTCCACGCCCAGGTGCTCACCCCGCTGCGGTCGCCCCTTCCCGGATGCGGCGGTAGAGGGGGCCCGGGACATCCCGAGGTCACGGACCACGTGGGCGGCCGGCTCCCCGGACTCGCTCAGACGCAGGGGATTCCGGATCCGGGGGTCGGTGCACGCCGGGCGCCGCCCTCCGAGGTCCTTGCCGGCGGCCCGGCGTTCGGCCACGGAGCCGGCGTTGCGTTCGCGAGTGATCACCGGCTCCATCTGGGTCAGGGCAGCCATGACGGTGAACGCCATCGGATCCGTCGGGGTGGCGGGGTCCACGCCCGCCCCACCGAGGTGCAGCACCCGCAACCCCGCGCCCCTGTATCGCCACTGCCTGGCGAGGGCCGGCCATGTTTTGCGTCAACCGCGATGCCCGTAAGCGGAACCCCTACCGCACCCCATAAGCCAAGTGGTCGATCGAAGCTTCAGCAATCCCGCGTTCCATGAGCACCGACAGGTGGCGTCGAGCAGCAGTCGGAGGGTCTCGGACGTGGAAGTGGGGTCAGCGCACGCGCGTCCACGTTCCGTGCAGTTGCACGAACTCGTCACCGATGACGGGTGAGGCCATGCACGTACCGCCGGTGTAGTCCTCGATGTGGGTGACGTGGGCACCTGCTTCTGGTTCGGTCCACCGCACCACGTACAGGCCATCGCGGGCCTTGGTCGTGGTGTAGTCCATCGTCTCGGTGCGGCCCTCGATAGCGCCGCCGGTGACGAGGAAGGACATCCTCGTGTCGGTCTCGAAGGTGTACTCGACGGTGAAGTGGCCCAGCGGGGTGTCCGGGCCGAAATCGGCGAACCATGTTTGGCCCACGCTGGGCAGGACGGCGTTCTTCTCCATGGGGTGCATGCCTTCTGTTAGTGGGAGCCGCGGATGACGTGGATGTTCAGTTCGAAGGAACCGAACTTCTCGGCGAGGGTGAAGGACAGACGTGAGTACATCTCCACGGCGCGAGCCCCGGTGATGTCGCCGAGGTCGAGGATCGACTCGGCCGGCCAGCCGAGCTGGTGGAGGATGCCCTCGACGGTCTTCTTGGCCTGGTCGTCGTTCCCGGCGACGAAGATGTTGTGCTCGCAGGGGATTCTGCCCGGGTCGACCATGATTTCGCAGTACACGGTGGTCAGCGATTTGACGACCTTCGCGTCGGGAAAGTGGCGCTGGAGCTGCTCGCCGAGGCTGTCGGTGTTCGCCACCGTGAGCGTGGGAGGCATGCCCTGGGACAGGTCCAAGGGCAGCGCGAGGTCGAGCAGGACCTTGCCGGCCAGGTGGTCCGCGCCGACCGCGTGCAGCGCGTCCCGGGAGACGGCGCCGTGGGTGGCGTTGAGGATGATCTCGCCGTGCGCTCCGGCGTCCGGGAGGCCCAGCAGCCGCACCTCGGGGTGCTCGTCCTGCCACTGCGCGTAGGGCGGGGTGCCCATCCCGTCGGGGGTAGTGCGCGCCAGAGTGTCCTTCGGGTTGCGCGTGCCGATCACGAGGTCGTGTCCGAGCTGGGACAGGCGGGCGGCGAGGATGCGCCCGACCATGCCGGTTCCTAGTACGGCGATCTTCATCAAGGTGTTCTCCTTCAGATGGGTGGTGTCAGCGCCCGTCGCGCGGGCTGACCTCGACGGTCGCGGCCTTCGGGCCGGCGGCGACCATCGGCGGCAGGTACGGGCTGCCGGCGTACTTGTGGTGGTAGGCGGCGTCGATCTTCTCGCCCAGCTGCGGATCGCTGATCGGGGTGAACTCGACCTCGTGCTCCTGCCCGGCGGCGGTGATCCGCCCGGCGCGCTGCGCGATCGCGGAGCGGTACCAGCGGCCGTTGACGCCGTTGTAGGCACGCACGAACAGGCGCCCGTCGGCCACGACCGACCAGATCCAGGTCAGGGTTCCCGTCGTCGTGCCGTCGGCGTGGTACGGGGCGATATGGAAGTCGTCGGTCGCGGCGATCTTCTCGATGGTGGTGGTGGGGCACATGGCCATGTGTGTGTCCCTTCAGATGGTGGTTCTCGGGGGAGGAAAGCCGGAACGGCGCTGGACCGCGTCCCGCCGGGGCGAGGGCACCCGGGCGGGACGCGGGGTATGGAAAGGTCAGGGCTTCAGCAGCGTCTTGATGGCGCGGCGCTCGTCCATGGCCTGGTAACCTTCGGCGGCCTGATCCAGCGGCAGGGTGAGGTCGAAGACCTTGCCGGGATTGATCTCACGCTTCCAGATCAGATCGATCAGCTCGGGGAGGAAGCGGCGCACCGGGGCAGGGCCGCCGTGGAGGTGGATCGTCTCGAAGAACAGCTCTTCACCGTTGATCTCCACGCCGTGCTGCATGCCGACGAATCCGACGTGCCCGCCGGCGCGCACGGAGCGGCGCGCCTGAGCCATGGACTCCACGGTGCCGACGGCCTCGATCACCGAATGCGGACCGTACCCGCCGGTGAGCTCCTTCACCTTGGCCACGCCCTCGTCGCCGCGCTCTTCGATGATGTCGGTCGCGCCGAACTCACGGGCGAGCTCCTGCCGATCCGCGTGGCGGGAGAAGATGATGATGCGCTGGGCACCCAGTTGCTTCGCGGCAAGCACCGCCAGCAGCCCGACCGCCCCGTCACCGACCACGGCCACCGTCTTGCCGGGGCCGACCTCAGCGGCCACGGCACCGAACCAGCCGGTGCCCAGCACATCGGAGGCGGCCAGCAGCGACGGGACGAGGTCCTCGTCGGGCTGACCCGGTGTCGCGACCAGGGTTCCGTCGGCGAGTGGAACGCGGAAGTACTCAGCCTGCGCCCCACCGGCACCGGCAAATTCGACGTGCGCGCAGCGGGACTGGTAACCGGCCTGGCAGATCTCGCAGGTGTTGTCGGAAGCGAAGAACGAGCCGACGACGAAGTCTCCGACCTTGATGTTCCTCACCGCCTCGCCGATCTCCTCCACGACGCCCACGTACTCGTGGCCCATGGGGGTCGGCTCGGCGGTGGCGTCCGCCCCACGCCATGGCCACAGGTCCGACCCGCACACGCAGGCTGCGACCACGCGGATCACCGCGTCGGTCGGCGCCTGGACCGCCGCCTTCTCGCGTTCCTCCACCCGAACATCTCTCGGGCCGTACATGACGACTCCACGCATAGAACCGTCTCTCCTTTCACCTCACCGGTTGCTGCTTGTCCATCCATGCTCCGCCCGCTGCCTGCCCTCTGCCAGGCACTGTCAGGGCCCCCCTCCTCAGAACTGGTTCGACCTAGGCTGGGTGCATGGAGATGCAGCAGGAGATCCGGGACTTCCTCATGACCCGGAGGGCGCGGATCACGCCCGAACAGGCTGGCCTGCCCTACGTCGGCGGGACCCGCCGTGTCCCGGGTCTGCGCCGCGAAGAGGTGGCGATGCTCGCCGGGGTCAGTGTCGAGTACTACACGCGCATGGAACGCGGCAGGATCGGAGGGGCCTCCGAGAGTGTTCTGGAGGCGTTGGCGCGAGTCCTCCAGCTCAACGACGACGAACGGACCCACCTGTACGACCTGGCACGCAACGTGACATCGCAGGGATTTCGACGCAGCAGCGCACAGCGCTCACCCATCGACCACTCGGTCCAGCAGGTGCTGGACTCCATGAGCGTGCCTGCCATCGTCCAGAACGGGCGGCTGGATCTTCTTGCGGCGAACGATCTCGGCCGAGCGTTGTACGCCCCGCTGTACGACACCGCGAAGCAGCCGCCGAACTTCGCCCGATTCGTGTTTCTCGACCCCCGCGCTGAGGAGTTCTACGCCGATACCGACCAGTCCCGCAACCTTCTCGTGGCGGTGCTGCGCGCTACAGCCGGCCGTGACCCCATGGACCAGAAGCTCACCGAACTCATCGGAGAGCTCTCCACCCGCAGCGCCGACTTCGCTGCCCGCTGGACGAAGCACAACGTGAAGCGTCACTCCCGAGGGCGCAAGGTCATGCACCACCCAGCCGTGGGCACCCTCGACCTCGAGTACAACGACTTCGCCCTGCCCGGAAATCCTGAGGTTTCCATCACGACCTACACGGCCACACCGGGAAGCCCCAGCGCCGACGGACTCGCCCTGCTGGACACCTGGACCCACGCCCAGAAAGGGAAAGCTACATACAGCTCTGGCATCGGCCGCCCCGGAACACCTGTGTCCTCCACCCACCACGCCTCCAGCGGGGAAACGGAAGACGGAAACTCGTCGCCCCGTGCCGAGGCGGGCCAGCCCTGGGGCCCGCCTTAACCATCCATCGCACGAACGGCGGGCGTGCGTGGGCCAAACACACCGGTTGAGGCATCACGCCATGGTGGAGGGCAGCTCCCGGATCCGCCGATACAGGGTCGCTCTCGACATCCCCAGGTCCCGGGACACCTGGGTGGCCGGCTCCCCGGAATCGATCAGCCGCAGCGCATTGCGGATCTGGGAGTCCGTGAAGGTCTGGCGCCGCCCGCCGAGGTCCTTGCCCGCGGCTCGGCGTTTGGCCACGGAGTCGGTGATCCGTTCCCGCTTGATTTCGACCTCCATCTGCGCCCGGGCGGCCATGACGGTGAAGACCATCGAGCCCCGCGGGGTGTAGGTGTCCACGTCTCCCCTACCGAGGCTCAGCACCCGCAACTCCGCACCCCTGCTCCGTGATGCTTCGGCGAAGGCCAGCATGTTCTGCGTCGATGAACCCACCTCCGGACCTGCACAACTGACTGATGTGGTGTCTTAGTAGCGCAACAACACGACATGGCACGCTGACCCGGATGCCCCTCCCCTGCTCAGCGGGGATCCCCTCCCGATGTCAATACACCGTCTCGGCCATCGGGCCTTGGCGACGGGTCTCGGAGTCCAGATCTGACGGTTTTGTCGGTTGAGCCCGTTTGTCCGCCCCCTTCAACCAACGGGAAGCAGGAACCTGCCCGCTGACGGTGGCGGGCAGGGATCGGGCCCTGCCCGCCACCGTGATCAGACGGCGGTGTAGCCGCCGTCGACGAGGTAGTAGCCGCCGGTCATGAACGAGGCCTCCTGCGAGAGGAGGAAGCTCACGAGGTGGGCGACCTCCTCGGCTGTGCCGAGGCGACCGAGGGGATGCTTGCCGGCGAGGGCTTCTTTCACCTCCGCGCTAAGGGAGTTCTCCACGAGCGGGGTGTTGATGTAGCCGGGACCGACAGCGTTGATGCGCAAGCCCTGGGGGCCGTACTCGGCGGCGGCGTTCTTGGTGATTCCCACCACGCCGTGCTTGGCGGCGGTGTAGGCCCCATTGCCCAGGGCGGCGACGGCGCCATGGATGGAGGCCATGTTGACGATGGCGCAGTCCTCACCGCCGGCTTCAAGCATCTGAGGAATCTGGTAGCGCATGCCGTAGAGCACACCGTTGAGGTTGATGTCGATGACCCGGTCCCAGTCCTCCAGGTCGGTCTCCCCGGCCGGGGCCTGCTTGCCACCGATCCCGGCGTTGTTGACCGCCAAATGCAGCCCGCCGTAGGTGTCCACGGCGTGGCGGACGACCTTCGCGGCGTCTTCCTTCAGGGCAGTGTCCTGCTGCACCGCTGTGGCCGTTCCCCCGGCCTCGGCGATCTCCCCTACGACCCGCTGAGCCGCCGGCAGGTTGATGTCGCTCACCACGACACTGGCGCCCTTGGCGGCGAGTTCCTTGCTGATCGCCTCCCCGATGCCGGAGCCACCTCCGGTGACGAGAGCTACCTTGCCCGTGAACTGAGCCATGATCGGTTCCTCCTTCGCCTCACGCCACAGGGGTTCCGCGGCGACCTGGTGAGCCCGATGGGGCTACCTCGCACAGCCTGCCACGAGGCATCACCAAGGCCCACGACGCTGCCACCCTCCCTTGGCGCAAGGGCACCCCGAACCGTGCGTCGATGCAGCTCCGGGTGCCTGGCACCCGCCCGGCACCCAGTAGATGCACCACCAGCAGCGCTCAGTTCACCCTCAACACCCGGATCCCCTTATGCCCGAGGCGCCAAGCCTGGGCGCAGAACCGCTGCTCCCAGCGGGAGGCCTTCCGCATCCTCCCCGCAGCCTCGAGCAGCCGCAACATCAAGCGGCGCGAACTGGCCGTGGATCTGGTCGTCACCGTGGGCTAGGGCCCAGCCATGACTCGCTTCGCCTGCTGACCCCTTCCCCGGTCCTCTCAGCTCCACCGCCGCCCGCTGCGGGCGGGATGTCTGCCTTGGGGGCGGATGGTCCTAGGGGATTGGCGTCTTCCCTCGACGCATTAGGCAGTGACTGTTGTCACATTGCACCCGCACAACCTACGCTTGTGCAGTATACACAGCATTGTTGCAGTATACGCAACATATGAGGAAAGGGACGAGGATGTCCACACGCTCGACGATCCGACGCCGACGCACGGTCATGACGGCCGCCGCACTGACCGGTCTGCTCGCTGTGACCGCCTGCGCTGACCGCGGCGGAGCTTCCGCCTCCGGCGGTGAGTTTCCTGCCGAGACGATCACGTTCATGACCCCCACCTCGGCCGGGGGCGCGACCGACCTGACAGCTCGCACTCTGGCCACGGAGATGGAGAAAGACCTGGGGGTCTCCATCGTGGTGGAGAACCGTCCCGGCGGTGCCGGCAGCGTCGGCATGGAGCATTTGGCCGGTCAGGCCGCCGACGGGTACACCATCGCGGTCCTGCCGGTGGAGGTCAGCCTGTTGGGGCATCAGGGCTATGACATCGACCCTGCCGACTACGACTTCCTGGGGCAGGCGAACTCCCAGCCGGGAACGATCGCGGTCCCGGCCGACAGCCCCTTCCGCACCCTGGAGGACCTCATCCGCGCAGCCAAAGAGGACCCCGGCAGTGTGGCCGTGTCCAACGCCGGCCCCGGGTCCATCTGGGAGGTGGGCGCCACCGAGCTGGGCAACGTGGCCGGCGTGAAGTTCAAGAACGTCCCGTTCGACGGAGGCGCCCCGGCGGTGACGGCCGCCACCGGTGGTCAGGTCGACGCGGTGGTGGCCGGTATCGGGGAGACCGCCCCTGCCCACGAGGACGGCCGCCTGCGGGTGCTGGCCGTCTTCACCGAAGATCGCGCCCCTGCCCTCCCGGACGTGCCCACTGCATCAGAGCAGGGACACGACGTGGTCATCGGCAGTTGGGCGACCATTGCCGCCCCGACCGGACTGGACCCAGAGGTCGCAGGAACGCTGGAGGAGTCCCTGGAGAAGGCGGTCGCATCGGAGGCCTACGTCTCCTTCATCGAAAAGGGCGGCAACCTGCCGCTCTACCGTTCGGCGGAGGAGACGACGGAGTTCGTGGACGCCGAGAGCGGGCGCTTCGCCGAGCTGGTCGGAGCCGGGTCGTGAAGGCCGTGCCAGTGGCCAGCGTCCCGCACGGGATGACCGACGACGGGTCTACCGCCGCCATTGACCGTCCCGCCGTGGGGCCGGCACCGGGAGCCCGGAAGATCAATGTGCGCGGCTTGTTCGTGGCTCTGGCGGTCACCCTGATCGGTGGTGCGGCGATGTGGTCGGCCAACGCCCTGGATCTCTCTGCGGCGGACGGATCCATCGGCCCCGGATGGTGGCCGACGGTGCTGGGCGGGCTGCTCGTGGCCGGGGCCGTGGCCATCGGGGTCGTCGCCCTACGCCGGCCTGATCCAGTGCCCGAAGAACGAGTCAACGCCCACGGTCTCGGCCGGCTGGGAGCCGTCGTCGCGGCAATCATCCTCTACGGCATCGGCTGGTACTACTTCCACTTCCTGCTGGTCACCGTCGTTTTCCTGTCCGCCTTGCTGTTCGTCACCGGCGGGCGAGGCCTCAAGGCCTTGGTGGTGTTTCCCGTGCTGACCGCAGCGGTGCTGTACGGGTTGTTCGGTCTGCTGCTGCGGGTGCCGCTGTGAACGCCGTGGTCGAGGGCGTCACCGCCCTGCTGGATCCGACCATCGGGCTGTGCCTGCTGATCGGGGTCCTGCTGGGCACGCTGGTCGGTGCCGTGCCGGGGATCACCGCGACGATGGCCGTGGCACTGGCGGCCGGGTTCACGCTGACACTCGAACCCCTCCAGGGCCTGGCCGTGCTGCTGTCCATCTATGTGGCAGCGCAGTTCGGGGACCGGGTGCCGGCCATCCTGGTGAACACCCCGGGCACCCCGGCCTCCATCGCCTCCACCTTCGACGGCTATCCGCTGGCCAAGCAGGGCAAGGCCGGCATCGCCCTCACCAGCTCAGCACTGGTCTCCGCGGTAGGCTCCCTGGCCGGGATTCTCATCCTTGTGCTCGCGGCCCAGCCCCTCGCCTCGGTGGCCCTGCGCTTCGGCCCGGCCGAGATGTTCGCCCTGGTGGTGTTCGGACTCACCATGATGGTCGGGGTCTCCGGCGGCAACGTCTTGCGGGGCCTGGTGGCCGGTGCGGCCGGGCTGCTGCTGGGCACCGTCGGGCGCGATCCCATCACCGGCGACACCCGTTTCACCTTCGGGTTCTCAGAGCTGAGCTCCGGCATCCCGTTCATCGCAGCGATCATCGGCCTGTTCGGGATCGCGGAGCTGTTCAACCAGCTCGCCGAAACCCGGAAGAAGAACAACCCGGCGCCCATCACCCAGCTGGGGGCGTGGTGGCCCACGAAGGCGCAGCAGCGCCAACTGCTCAAGCCTTCCGCCATCGGCACCGGGGTTGGTGCCGTCGTGGGCGTCGTGCCTGCCGCCGGTGGAGACATCGCCGGCGTCATTGCCTGGGCGCAGGCCAAGCGGGCCTCCAAGCACCCGGACAAGTTCGGGCAGGGCTCCCTCGAGGGCCTGGCAGCAGCCGACAGCGCGAGCACCGCGACCATGGGCGGGTCCGTCACCACCACACTGGCCCTGGGTGTGCCCGGTGACTCGGTGATGGCGGTGATGATCGGCTCCATGATCATCTGGGGGCTTCAGCCTGGCCCGGCCCTGTTCGTGGAGTCCCCCGATCTCGTCTACAGCCTGGCCACCATCATGGTCCTGGCCACGCTCCTGGCCCTGGCCCTGGCCCTGGTCCGGATGCAGGGCGTAGTCAAGCTGTTGGCCCTGCCGCAGCAGTACCTGACGGCGATCATCATCGCCTTCTGCATCGTGGGGACCTACGCGGTGCAGAGCAGCGTCTTCGACGTGGTCCTCATGCTGTGCTTCGGCATCGTCGGTCTGCTCATGCGCCGGTTCGGTTTTCCCGCCGGGCCCATGGTGCTGGGCCTCATCCTGGGCCCGCTGGCGGAAAGCAATCTGCGCCGCGCCCTGGTCATCGACGGCCTCGGGACGCTGTTGACCAGTCCCATCGCCGTCGGCCTGCTCCTGCTCAGTCTCGGCGCCGTGCTGCTGCCGTGGCTCCGTTCTACCTCGAAAGCGAGGAAGCTCCGTGCACGCGTTCCTGAATCCGTCCGGTGACAGTCCCTCCGTCCTGTGCCTGGGCGAGACCATGGCCCTCGTCGCCCCAGCGCAGGCCGAACCCCTGGAGACCGCGGAGAACTTCGTCCTCTCGGCCGGCGGCGCTGAATCCACCGTGGCTCTTTATCTGGCCGGAGCCGGACATCGCACCGCCTGGTTGAGCCGTGTGGGTGATGATCCCCTGGGCCGGCGCCTGCTGCGACAGCTGCAGGCCCACGGGGTCGACACCTCCCTCGTCACCACGGACCCCCGGGCCCCCACCGGCGTGTACTTCAAGGATCCCGGTGAGACCGCCACCACCGTCTACTACTACCGCTCCGGCTCGGCGGCCTCCACGATGGGCCCTTCCGCCCTGGAGACCGTCGACTGGGCGCAGCTACCGGTGCTGCACCTGTCGGGCATCACCGCCGGGCTCTCCCCCAGTTGCCGCGCCCTGCTCGACGCCGCCTTCGCCACCGCCCAAGCCCACGGCACGGTCGTGTCCTTCGACGTCAATCACCGCCCAGGGCTGTGGTCCGCTGCAGAGGCCGCACCGGTGCTGGCCGAGTGCGCACGCCGGGCCGACATCGTGTTCGTGGGCCGGGACGAGGCCGAGACACTGTGGGGCACCGGAGACCCCGACGCGCTGTATGAGGCCCTGGGGACTCCGAAGCACCTGGTGGTCAAGGACGGGGCGGTGGGCGCCACGGACGTCTCCGCCGACGGCTCCGTGTTCGTGCCTGCTCATGCCGTGGAGGTCGTGGAGGTGGTGGGCGCCGGCGATGCCTTCGCCGCCGGGTATCTCTCCGGGCTGCTCACCGGGGAGCAGCCCGGTGCCCGACTGGCGCGGGGTCACGCCCTGGCGGCCCGTGCTCTGTCGAGCGTCCACGATTTTGATCTGGTGTAGTGGGCGCCATGTCACAGAGCATTCAACGCGCCATCGAGATTCTCGAGTACGTCGGTGTCCAGCCTCGCACCCAGAGCGAGGTCGCCGCCCACTTCGGCATCCACCGCTCCACCGCGCTGCGCACCTTGCAGACGCTCACCGACAGCGGGCTGACACGACGGCGAGAGGATGGGCGCTACGGCGTGGGCTACCGCCTGGCCGGGCTGGCCAACCTCGCCCTGGAGCAGTTCGACCTGGCCAACATCGCCCACCCGTATCTGCAGGAGCTGGGGCGCCGGTGCGGGCACACGGTGCACCTGGCCGCCGTCCAAGGCCGCTCCATCGTCTACGCCGACAAGATCGAGCAGCCCGGCATGGTGCGGTTGTACTCCCAGATCGGCCAACCGGTCACGATCCACACCTCCGGGGTCAGCAAAGCCATCCTCGCGTACCGGGAGCCGACGTTCGTGGCGCAGGTACTGGAGAGCACTGACTTCGCCGGCTACACGCCCACGACGATCACCACCCGGGAGGAGTTCCTCGACCAGCTCTCCCACGTCCCCGAACAGGGCTACGCGGTGGACGACGGCGAGTACGAGGACTTCATCAACTGCGTCGCCATGCCGCTGCGCGACGCCACCGGCCAGGTCACCGGCGCCGTATCGATCACCGCGCTGAAAGCCCGGGCAACCCTGCCCGAGCTCACCCAGTTGTTACCCGCACTGAAAGCAACCACCACCACAATCTCAGAGGAGTTGGGATGGCGTCCGTAGATGACCTCTTCGACAGCACCTTCGCCCGCACGTCCGTCATGGCCATCCTGCGCGGCTACACGCCCGAACGCACCGTGGAACTGGCCACCCGCGCCTGGGAGCTGGGCATCGACTGCGTGGAGGTCCCGGTCCAGTCGGCCTCGGCCGTTGAGGCCCTGGCCGCCACCGTCGCCGCCGGACGCGACGCCGGACGCCTGGTCGGCGCCGGCACCGTCGTCAGCCTCCAGCGGCTGGAGCAGGCCGCGGCCGCCGGAGCGGGATTCACGGTCGCTCCTGGTCTGGACCTCACCGTGGCCCAGGCCAGCGTCGAGGCCGGCCTGGCCCACCTGCCCGGAGTCGCCACGGCCTCGGAAATCCAGCTCGCCGCCGACCACGGCATGCGCTGGGTCAAAGCCTTCCCCGCGGTCAGCCTCGGGACCTCCTGGTTCCACGGCATGCGCGGGCCCTTCCCCGAGATCCGCATCGTGGCCACCGGTGGGATCAGCGCCCACAACGCCTCCGCCTACCTGGCAGCCGGAGCCGACGTCGTCGCCGTCGGCTCCGCGCTCGAGGACCCGGCCCAGCTCGAGCTGCTGGCAGCGCTGATGACCCCGGCACCCACGGCCGCGCCCTGACGGGCAAGAACTTCCACCCAGCACCATCAACGAGGACTAAGGACACCCACCCGTGCAGAACACCACAGGCCACTACACGCCGGACTCCGGCCGGTACGACACGATGCCGTACCGTCCCGTCGGGACCAGCGGGCTCAAACTCCCCGCCGTTTCTCTGGGGATGTGGCACAACTTCGGCGACGACACGCCCCTGGATCGTCAACGCGCCATCGTGCGCCAAGCCTTCGATCTGGGCATCACCCACTTCGACCTCGCCGACGGCTACGGCCCTCCGGCAGGGGCTTCAGAACGCAACGTGGGACGGATTCTCTCCCAGGACTTCGGCGGCCTGCGCGATGAGCTCGTCATCTCGACGAAAGCCGGATACCCTTTCTCGCCCGGACCCTACGGCACGGGCAGCTCCCGCAAGCACCTGCTGTCCGCTCTCGACCGGTCGCTGAAGAACCTTGGGCTGGACTACGTCGACATCTTCTACAGCCACCGTTTCGACCCGGAGACGCCGGTGGAAGAGACCGCCGCCGCCCTCGACATGGCGGTCCGCCAGGGCAAGGCCCTCTACGTGGGCATCTCCTCCTACTCCCCGTCGCGCACGCGGGAGATCGCGGTCGCCCTGCGCGAGCTGGGCACCCCTCTGCTCATCCACCAGCCCTCCTACTCCCTTTTGAACCGCTGGGTCGAAGAGGGCGATCCAAACCTCCTCGACGTCCTGGCCGATGAAGGGGTCGGATGCATCGCCTTCTCCGTGCTGGCTCAGGGCCTGCTTACCGGCAAGTACCTCAACGGAGTGCCCGACGGCTCCCGCGCCACCCAGGGCAAGACCCTCAAGGACGGGATGCTCTCCCAGGAAAATCTCGCTCGTGTTCGCGCCCTGGCCCGGATTGCCGAGGAACGAGGACAGTCACTGGCGCAGATGGCTGTCGCCTGGGTCCTGAGGGATCCCCGGATCTCCTCCGTGCTGGTCGGTGCCAGCCGGCCCGAGCAGCTGGAGGACACGGTGAAGGGTCTGCAGGGCCCGGTGTTCACCGACGAGGAGCTGTCCCGGATCGAGGACCACGCCCGCGACGGTGGACTCAACCTGTGGACTGTTTCGAGCGAGGCCTAGATGACGGACAACACCTCCTACGACCAGATCCAGGCCGAGGAGGAGGACCTGCAGTTCGCCTCCTTCGACCGCGAGGACGCCTGGCGCTTAGGTGCTGCTCTGCGCAGTGCTGCGCTGGAGCAGGGCCTGCCCCTGGTCATCGGCATCACGTTGGGCGCGCAGCGGGTCTTCCACACGGCGCTGGCCGGGGCGACACCGGACAACGACGCCTGGCTGGAGCGCAAGGCCGCCGTCGTGACCCACTTCGAACGCAGCTCTATGGGGGTGGGCGAGCAGTTCCGCGCGCTCGGCCGCGTCTTCGAGGATGATTCGCGTCTGCCCGCGCACCGCTACGCGGCCAACGGCGGGGTGTTTCCCATCCGGCTGCGCGGCTCCGGACTCGTCGTCGGGACTGTTGGGGTGTCCGGGCTGCCCCAGCGCGAGGACCACGCCTTCCTGGTACGGCAACTGCGGACCTTCCTGTCCCAAACCCAATAGCTGCATGCACGGTCGGAGCCCAGTACGGCACTGAGCGCGAGGAGTAGGCCTTCCCCAACCAGCGCGACAGCACACAAATGGGCTCAGCAGGCAAGGGGCGCTGATTGCCGGCGCCCACTCAGATGGTCGGCACCGGCAATTCCCGGACGCGCCGGCAATGGGTCGCCCGGGACATTCCCAGGTCCCGGGCGACCTGGGTGGCCGGCTTCCCTGCGTCGACGAGCCGCAAGGCGTGGCGGATCCGGGAGTCGGTGAAGGTCAGGCGCCGCCCGCCGATATTTCTGGTGGCGGCCCGGCGTGTGGTCATCGAGTCGGTGATTCTCTCGCGCTGGACCTCCAGCTTCCTTCGGGCCAAGACGGCCATGACGGCGAAGACCATTGAGGCCATCGGGTGTGCGTGTCCACGTTTCCCCCACCGCGGATCAGTACGCGCAACCCTGCGTCGTTGTTACGCGGCTGCTCGGCGAAGAACAGCCTGCTGTGGGTCGGCCGACCCACCTCGGGACCTTGACGACCAACTGAGCGGTGCCGTAGTAGCGCCATAACACGACACGCCACATGCGCTATGGAGCCTTCCCCCGATTCCGCCGGGGGCTGACCGTGGTGATCAACACCGACTTCCTCACCCCGGTATCCGATCCGATGCAGAAGGGAGTCGAGAGGACACCACCGTCACGACGTACCCGGAAGGGACAGGGGCGGCTCCCCGTATCCCTCGATGCGCCGGGCTGTCCCACGCACAACGGCCGCTACCTTGTCCGGTCCGGCGGCACCGGTCGCCCCCGCCCTCGAGGCCCCTGCTGAGCCTGCCCGTGGCCGCGTCCCGTTCCTCCGTCCCGGGAGGGGTCACCGGCGAGTATGCGCCCGGGCGCCCTGTGGTGCCTCACCTGGCCCACTGGGGAGGCAGCACCTCTACCCTGGGCACATGTTCAAGGGATTCAAAGAATTCATTCTGAAGGGCAATGTTCTGGATCTGGCCGTGGCCGTGATCATCGGTGCGGCCTTCGCCCAGGTCGTCAACGCCCTGGTCGAGTCCGTGCTCATGCCGGCCATCTCGGCGCTGGTGGGCTCACCCAACTTCGACTCCTTCGCGGTGGTCACCCTCAACGGCAACGACATCCGCTTCGGGGTGCTGCTCACCGCCCTGGTGAACTTCCTGCTCGTGGCCGCGGCCGTGTACTTCGCGATCGTGCTGCCCATGAACAAGCTGACCGAGGCGCGCAACCGCCGCCTGGGCATCACTGCGGCCGCCGAGGAGGTCGACCCCCAGATCCAGCTCCTCACCGAGATCCGCGACGCCCTCCACCAACGTCGCTGATCCACCCCGGCATCCCACCCAGGGCCCATTCCCCGCCCAGACGGGCACGGGCCTGCCTCCATCTGCCTCATGTCAGGGCGCGCCCCCGGACACTGAACCCCCCACAAGGCCATGACGGCCCCAGGACCCATGCCGGACAGAGGTCGGTGCTCCTCCGACGGCAGCCGACACGGCAGCTCCCGGATCCGCCGGTAGAGGCTGGCCCGCGACATCCTGAGATCTCGAGCCCCCTGAACGGCCGGCTCCCCGGCCTCGATCAGCCGGACGGCGTTGCGGATCCGGGAGTCGGCGACGGCCGGGCCCCTCGAGGTCCTCGCCGGTGGCAGGGCGCGTGGCCACCGAGTCGGTGATGCGTTCGCGTGTGACCTTCAGTTCTCATCGGGGCCGGGGCGGCCTTGACGGCGCGGGGCGTCGAGCCCGTGGTGGTGGTCATCGGACCGGTTCCTTCTCCACGTTCTCCGCCCCGGGCAAGTGCTCGCTGGTGAGGGTCCAGGATGGGCTGGTGGTGCGGCGGTGGCGGTGCTCGAGGGTGAAGCCGATCAGCCCCAGGACGACGCCGGCGGCGGCCAGGACCACCCCGGCCCAGGCGGGGGCGATGTAGCCGAAGCCGGCGGCGATCACCGCCCCGCCGAGGTAGGCCCCGAGGCCGTTGCCAAGGTTGATCGCCGACTGGTTCAGCGCCCCGGCCAGCGTGGGGCTGTCGCCCATGACGTCGAGCAGTCGCGCCTGGAGGGTGGGTGAGAGCGACATCGCGGTCACCCCGACGAGGAACACCCCGACGAGGACCCCGGCCAGCGTGCCCGAGAGCACCACCACCAGCAGCAGTGCGGCAATCAGGGAGGCGAACCCGCCGAAGAGGGCCAGGCGCATCGACCGGTCCGAGAGCCAGCCCCCCAGCGGGTTGCCGATGACCATGCCGGCACCCAGCGCCGCCAGAGCGGCGGGCACCCACCCGGGGCCGGCCTGGGCGGTCTCGGTCACGAACGTGGCGACGTAGGTGTAGACGGCGAAGAACCCGCCGAATCCGATCGCCGCGGTGGCCAGGGTGAGCCAGACCGCCCCGCGACGGAACGCGCCGAACTGGCGGCCGAGGGTGGCTGCGGGATCACCGGGCTGGGCCGGGGTCAGCACCGCCACGGCGATGAGCGCGGCGAGGAACAGCACCCCCACCAGGGCGAACGCCACCCGCCACCCCGCGGCCTGGCCCAGCCAGGTCAGCAGCGGCACCCCGGCCAGCGTGGCCGCCGTGAGCCCGGAGAGCACCAGCGCGATGCCGCGGCCGCGCTTGCCCGGCCCGAGCAGGGAACCGGCCATCAACGAGGCCACCCCGAAGTACGCCCCATGGGGCAGTGCGGAGACGAAGCGGGCGGCGAGCACCAGCTCCAGGCTGGGCAGCACGGCCGAGGCGAAGGTGGCGGCGGCGGCCACCCCCAGCAGCACGACCAGGACCCGGCGGCGCGGCCACCGCCCGGCCACCACCCCCAGCGTGGGTGCACCCACGACCACCCCCAGCGCGTAGGCGGTGGCCAGCCACCCGGCCTGGGCGATGGCCCGCTCGGGGGAAACGGCATGGACCTCCGGCACCAAGCTCATCGCCAGTTCGGGCATCAGCCCCAGGGCGACGAACTCGGCCGCGCCGATGCCGAAGGCCCCGAAGGCCAGGGCAAACAGTGCCGGCCACACGCGTACCGGGCGGACAGGGGGAAAGGCATTGGACGATCGCACGATGTGCTGTCCTCCGATCTGGAGCTGACGGGTCTCGGTGGTGGGGACGCCGGGGTTCGCGAGGCGGCCGTGGATCACGGCAGTCCATGCCGTCGTATTCTGGCTTAGATGATCCACAATTCCGTCACGGTAGCATGAGGACGGCGGCATTGTGAACCGACCGATCCACAATTGACGCCCCGGGTCAGCTCTGGGACCCTGGTATGGATCGATCGATCCACAAACGGCTCGGGGTGTGCCCACTTCCCCGGCACGATCACCCACCGTTGCCCGACCTGCGGGTCGGCCAGAGAGGGAGCAAGACATGAGAGCAATGGCGTTCACCCAGTTCGGGGACCCCGATGTGCTGCAGATGATGGATCTGCCCGATCCGGTGCCGGGCCCGGGACAGGCCCTCATCCGGGTCGGCGCGGTCGGGGTCAACCACTTCGACCTGGACATCCGCGCCGGGCTGTCCCGGCTGGAGCACCCGTTTCCGCACATCCTGGGGATGGAGTTCGCCGGGGAGATCGTCGCCCTGGGGCCCGATGCCGGGGACTGGGCGGTGGGCGAGCACGTGACACCGCTGTACCAGGTCGTCTGCCGACAGTGCCCAGCCTGTGAGGCGGGACAGCAGACCCACTGCATCCGGCTGCAGATGTACGGGGTCCAGCGCACCGGAGGCTACGCGGAACTGGCGCTGGCCAACACCCGGGACCTGGTCCGGTTGCCCGAGGCCACCGCATGGGAAACGGCCGCCTCGGTGCAGCTGACCTACGGGACCGCCTGGCACTGCCTGATCACCCGGGCGAAGGTGCAGCCGGGGGAAACGGTGCTCGTCTCGGCCGCGGGCAGCGGGGTGGGCACGGCCGCGGTACAGATCGCCAAGATGGCCGGCGCCCGGGTCATCGCCACGGCCGGCTCCGCGCAGAAACTGCAGCGAGCCCAGGCGAACGGCGCCGACGAGGTCATCGACTACACCACCGAGCACCTCACCGAGAAGGTCCGGGAGCTGACCGGCGGCACGGGCGTGGACGTGGCGTTCGAGCACGTGGGTGGAACGGTGTTCGAGTCCACCCTCGCCGCCGTCGCCACACAGGGTCGCATCACGGTCTGCGGCGGCCACGCCGGGGAGGTCGTCGACCTGGACCTCATCGAGCTCTTCCGCACCGAACGCACCGTCCTGGGCTGCGCCCGGGCCAGCCACGGGGAACTGCGCACCGTCCTGGACCTGGTCGCCCAGGGACACCTGCACCCTGTCGTCGGGCGCACCCTGCCCCTGGACCAGGCTGCCGAAGCCCACCGGATCCTCGACGACCGCGCCGCCTACGGCAAGGTCGTGCTCCTGCCCTGATCCACCGGCACCCCTCCCGCCGGCTCTTCCGCAGCGCCGGCCGGCCCCATGAGCGTGTGGCCCGTCTTCGACACCACGATGTCGCAGGCGGGCCACAAGTCCTGGTCGATGTCTATTGGGCGGCCCCGCCGGCCCTGGCCGGGGTGAAGGCGGCCTCCCACGCCGCCGCCAGTACTTTGGCGGCCCGGTGCAGCTCACCGGCCGGGACGCCATCCCGGGCCTGGGTGGCCACCCCCAGGATGAAGCCATGGATCGCCGCCGTCCATCCGTCCAGGTCCACCTCAGCGGGCAGTTGCCCCTGGGCGGCGGCCCGGGCCAGGAAGTCATGGATCTGCCGGCGATCCGCCTCCCGGCGCGTCTTCAGCGCGGCCCGGGCCGCCTCCGGCATGCCCGCCCCGCCCAGCGTCCCGTTGAGCGCGATCAGGCACCCCTTCGGGTTGTCCGTGCGTGTCTGGGAGTCCACGGACTCGTGCAGGAACAAAGCCATCGCGTTCCCCGCGGGCAGCGATTCGTCGGCCACGATCCTCATGACGTGGTTGGTCACCGCCGCGTAGCGGCGGATCACCCGCTCGAACAGTTCTTCCTTGGACCCGAAGGCTGCGTAGAAGCTGGCCGAGGAGATGCCGATCGAACTCTTCAGGTCGGCCAGGGACACCCCTTCATAGCCGCGGTCCCAGAACAGCTGCATCGCCACCTCCTCGGCCACGTTCAGATCGAACGCCCGAGGCCTTCCTGCCGGCATGTCTTCCCTCGCTTCCCGACCCGTGAGGCCACTAATTCTGGTTTTCCCGGTCCATAATACAGCGGGCGGGGCAAAGCCCCCGTTACCTTTTTCATGGCTCTTCAGTCCGTCAGGATGAGAGGTGCTGACCGGTCGGTTGCCGGCATGATCGTTGCCCCCAGTCGCCCATGATCCGGGGGTGTTGTCACCGGCAACCGGTCCGGTGGTCACGGATCGCTGATAGAGGCGGGATCTCCTTCGAGGACCTTCGTAACGTGGATGCCGAGCGTGACCACCACCCGGCCGGTCAGTAGACGCTGTGGGCCCACGTTGAGGAGGCAACACCATGAGCGAGCAACGCCCGGCCGTGTTCATCGGCCTGGACGTCGGCAAGTCCGACCACCACGCGGTGGCCGTGACGAGCACCGGGAAGACGGTCTATGACAAGGCGCTGCCTAACGACGAGGCCCGGCTGCGCGCGATCCTCGAGGAGCTGGTTGCAATCCACGGGCCGGCGCTGATGGTCGTGGACCAGCCAGCCACCATCGGCGCCCTGCCGGTGGCCGTGGCCGAAGCCACCGAGCAGGTTGAGGTGGCGTATCTGCCCGGGTTGGCGATGCGCCGCATCGCCGACCTGCACCCGGGGAGTGCGAAGACCGACGCCCGGGACGCGTTCATCATCGCCGAGGCGGCCCGCACCATGGCCCACACCCTGCGGAACATCCGGGTGGATGAGGCTCAGATTGCTGAGCTGGCGGTGCTGGCCGGTTTCGACGACGACCTGGCCGCCCAGATCACCGCGACCAGTAATCGGTTGCGCGGGATGCTCACCCAGATCCACCCCGCCCTCGAAAGGGTGCTGGGACCGCGGGTGACCCACCCGGCGGTGGCGGATCTGCTCACCCGCTACCCCACCCCGGCGAAGCTGGCCGCGGCCGGCAGGGGCCACGTGCGGGCGAGGCTGAAGAAGCACGCCCCCCGCCTGGCCGAGTCGTTGACCGAGGAGATCTTCGAGGCCCTGGCCCAGCAGACCGTGGTGGTGGCCGGCACCGAGGCCGCGACCACCGTGGTGCCCATCCTGGCCGGGCAGCTGGGCGCCCTGATCCACCAGCGGGCGACGGTGGCTACCCAGGTCGAGGCCCTCGTGGAGGCCCACCCTCTTTGCCCGGTCCTGACCTCGATGCCCGGAGTGGGGGCCAGGACCGCCGCGAGAATCCTCACCGAGGTCGTGGGCAAAGACTTCGCCGATGCCGGGCACCTGGCCTCTTACGCCGGGATCGCCCCGGTCACAAGACGGTCGGGGACCTCGATCCGCGGCGAGCACGCTCCCAGGGGTGGGAACAAACGCCTCAAGAGAGCCCTGTTCCTCTCGGCCTTCGCCTCGCTCCACCATCCGCCCTCGAGGGCCTACTACGACCGGAAACGCGCCCAGGGCAAGCGCCACAACCAGGCGATCATCGCCCTGGCCCGCCGCCGGACCGACGTGCTCTTCGCCATGCTCAGGAACGGCACCCTCTACCAAGACCCCACCGGGCCCCAAACGCCGTCAACGGTGGCCCTGGCCGCTTGACCAAAACCATAGAGGCACCCCCCCGGCGCCGGCAGTTCTGGACACGAGGGGACTCATGACTCAGTCAGCCGACGACACCGACCACCCCTGCCGTCACACCCCACCCGACGACTGCCCACCCCTCCAGTCGCGTCCCGCGATGGCAGGGCTGGGTAGCTCCCGGATGCGGCGATACAGGATGGCTAGGGACATGCCGAGGTCCCGGGCGACCTGGGTTGCCGGCTCGCCACCGTCGATCAGCCGGATGGCGTTGCGGATCTGGGAGTCGGTGACGGTCGGGCGCCGCCCGCCCAGGTCCTTGCCGGCGGCCCGTCGCTTGGCCACCGAGTCGGTGATGCGTTCGCGCTTGATCTCCGGCTCCATCTGCGCCAAAGCAGCCATGACCATGAACACCATCGACCCCATCGGGGTGGCCGTGTCCACGTCTCCCCCACCCAGATTCAGCACCCGCAACCCGCGCCCCTGCTCCGTAGTTGCTCGGCGAAGGCCAGCATGTTCTGCGTCGGCGGACCCCCTTCCGGACCTGCACGACCAACTGAGCGGTGTCGTGGTAGCGCAAGAACACGACATGCCACAGCCACTGCGATGCCTTCCCTGTCCGTCAGGACCGCAGGAACCAGCCCCGGTACAGCGTGCAGACCGCGTCGCACCGCGGAACCGGCACAAGATCGAACTGGCCGGAGTTCCACCAGATGCGGGAACTCCCGCCGGTCGATGTCCGGTCAGTGGCCTTGTGTGATGTGACGGGTGCTCGTGCATGTGAGGTACGAGCCACCGGCGACACGGAGAGGGGAGATGCACTGATCGGGCGGGCTCGTCACCGCGCAACTCGTGCCCTCAGCGACGTCGCCGACTGATGTCCCCGCGCCAGCCGGCAGCAGTTGTGTCGTGCACCTCACGAAGACATGGGATATTTCTCTGCGGACACTCCAGCCCGGGATCGGGCAGTAGGACACCGCCCGCGGAGGGGTCAAGGCATCGCGGTGCGGTGCGTAGGCTTGTGGCCGTGGCCGCGGACCACACCTTCTCTGTTGCGCTGGTCGCCGTGGATGACACCGTACTGGCGCAGCTCCTCCGTGCCGCGACCACGGACGCCCTGGCTGAGGAGGTGACTCCGCCGCTGACGGCCGGCCGAGCATGGACACCGGAGAGAGTGGCGTGGCTAGGTGACTTCCACCGTGTCCGTCGGGCTGGACTGGCCGGACCGGCGCACGAGGCCACCTGGGCCGTGGTCGTCGACGAGCTGGTCGTAGGTTCGGTGCGCCTCAAGCACACCGATGAGCCTGGCGTCCTGGAGATGGGCATCTGGCTGACTCGTGGCGCCCGGGGTCGCGGTATGGGACGAGCAGCCATGGCCGCAGCTCTGCGTCAGGCCGCTTCACTCGGGGCGTCTGGAGTGCGGGCAGACACCACCGTCTCCAACGAGGGTGCCCTGGCCGTGCTACGCCGCTTGGGCTTCACCCTCACGCCAGCCGATGACGGTCACAACGTCCGGGCGCTGCTCCTGCTCGATCCCGAGGAGGACCGATGCACGATCAGGTGACGCATGAGCCGACTTGCTCGTGGAGCGCCATGGAGGGACCCAGCGGGTGCCTGTTGACCAACTCCTATTGCAGCGCGACGGGCCGGAACAGGGGCGTGGTCCCTCAGATGCCGTCAGCTTCCTCGTAGCGTGCAAGGACCACCTACCAGGAGGTCCACCATGGCCGACGTCTTCGCTCTCGGACTGCTCATTCCCTTGTTCATGCTCGTCGTTTCCTTGTTGGTGCTCTACTGGGTGATCCGCAAGGCGGTGACGGCCGGCGTCAAGGACTACACCCGGAAGCACGGTGACCGCATAAGCATCGGACGGCCGTAGATGAACCTCCGTTGCACCTTCCCTGCAACCTGAGTCGGATACAGAACCGCGAAAAGGCAGGTGGAGGTCTGGGCGGCCAACGGCCGTGTGCGGGAAGAAGTGGTGTGCTGGAGCGCTAGTCTCGGCCCATGAATGTCACCGCCGCCGACAACCCCGAAGCGGTTCCCCCGGCCAAGACGCCACGGTGGGTGCTGGCCTTGGCCGCTCTGGCCGTGGTCACCGTTCTGGCAGGGGCGCTGACGGTGCTGCTCAATCCGGCTGAGGCCACTTTCGGGTGGTTTGCCTACACCCCTATGAACGGTGAGACGTTCCCCGGCATGACTTTTCTTACTCCGCAGGCCGTGATGGGATGGGTCGGTTTCGCCGTGGGGGCGATCCTCTTAGCTTTCTGCGTCGGCTGGCTCGTAGGCCGGCGCAGCACCGCCCGGCGGTAGCAATTCGGAACCCCTACCGCAACATCGCCCTCCGGGGACGCTGAACGCTACATCGTCCACGCCGCCCTGGCCTCCTGGCGTCCCGCCCGCACAGGACCCCCGGCCGAGATCGCCGCCGCGGTGGCCACCTCCGCGGAAAGAAAATGAGGAAGCGTGTACGCGTGGCTCTTCTCCCGCCTGCCCGGCCCGGTGTGGGTGCGGATCCTGCTGGCCGTGGTCCTCGTGGCGGCGGTGGTGTGGATCCTGTTCGAGCTGATCTTTCCCCTGGTCGCTCCGTACTCACCGTTCACCACCGAGGTCACCCTCCCGGACCCCTAAACAGCCCTGGACCGGGATGCTGGAGACCTACGCGACCGCGGACTCTGCATCTGTTCATGGCCAGTGGCCGGTAACAGTCCAGTGAAGAACATTAATAAGCATTGATTTGCATTGGACATATTTTTTATGGTCGTGCCTGAAGCGGTCCAGGTCCGGCCTGGCCCACGATCCGAGGCTCGTGCAACCGGAGGAGGTGCAGCGGTGAAGATGCCCAGGCGTCGCTCACTGGCCACCTCCGTGCGCGTGGCCCTCACCTCGGGGCTGGCCGCCACCGGGTGGCTGCTGCTGGGCTCCACACCCGCCCACGCCACCGACGAACCTGCACCAATCACCGGCACAGTCATCGGCACCACCCTGGATACCGTCCGGGAGCCAGCGACGATCGTGGCCGACCCAGTGGGGACGGTCAAGACCCTCACCACCCCGGTCACCGCCGCCGAAAAGACCATCGGGGCTGTTCCCGTGGTGGGCAAGGTCATGCCCGAGGGCACGGTCCGCGCCGTCACCGGCACCGCCCTGGACGTGGCCGGGGACCCGGGCTCGATCGTGGACGACCCGGTGCGCACGGTCGAGATCGTCACCACCCCGGTCACCGGCACCCTCGACGAGGCCCTCTCCACCACCCCAGTGGTGGGCGGACTCGTGCCCGAGGGCACGGTCAGCACGGTCACCGGCACCGGCCTGGACGTGATCCGGGACCCGGGCTCGATCGTGGACGACCCGGTGCGCACGGTCGAGACCGTCACCACCCCGGTCACCCAGGTGCTGGCGCCGGTCACCGACGTCCTCGCCCCGGTCACGGAGGTGGTGGCGCCGATCAGCGGGGCCGTCGACGAGGTTCTCGACGCCACCCCGGTGGTGGGCGGAATCACGCCGCCGGTCAGCCCGGCGCCCGAGCTCACCCCGGCAGCTCCCGCGCTGGGCCAGCCCGACATCGAGGTCCCGGCCGCGCCGACCCCGGCGCCCTCCTCCCCGGCGCAGGTGCCCGGCACGGCCCAGACCCCTGCCGCGGTCCAGCGCACGGAGGGCACTCCCTCCGTGCAGGACCACCCGGTGGATGACCGGACACGCATCGCTGCCAGCACTGCGGCGGATCGGACGTTCTCCCGCGAGCCGGCCGCCACTGCTCGTGCGGCCACGCAGACCACCGTCACCGGTGTCGCCCCGGCCACGCTCCTCCCCCGGTTCCCGTGGGTAGTGAGCACGGCCGGAACAGGCACCAGCTGGGACTGGGCACATGCTGTGGCGACCCCGGCGGGCGCTACCCCCGGCACTGCCGGCTCCGCCTCCTCCCACGGTGGCGCACCGGCTCCGTCGGGCAGCAGCACCTCCACCGGAGGCGGGCCCGGTTCTCCCCTCGGCAGCGCTGATCCGATGGGGTGGCCCGGGATGCCCGCGGGCATCTCCTACCTCGAGCTGTTTCCGCGGCTGAGCGCCGGGAAGGCGGACTCCTTCTTCGGCGCGGCGGGGGACCTGCCCACCGCCCCGGCGTTCGACCCCGGCTCCACTCCTGATTGATGAGGACCGCGCTGCCCGCCCGTGGGCAGCAGCAGTCGACCCTCTGACGCCTCTGGCGCAGATCCCCCTCTCATCACTTTTCAGGAGAACCTCTCATGCGCAAGGACATGCAGCGCGGCCTCTACGGCCTGGCTCTGGCCACCGGCATCTTCATCCTCGGCACCAGCGAAGCCACCGCAGCGGAAACCACCGGCGAGGACAGCATCGCCGGCGGCACCCAGGCCGGCTCTGAGCTCACCACCCCGGTGACCGTCAGCGACAACGCGGTCACCGTCATCGGCGACCCCACCACCGGCTCCACCGACAGCACCACCGGAAGCACCCCCGGCGCCGCTGGCGGAGGCACCACCGCGGTCACCGACGGCGACAACAGCATCGCCGGCGGCACCCAGATCACCCCGGTGATCACCACACCCCTCGGAATCCAGGACAACGCCGTCACCCTCATCGGCGACCCCACCACCGGCTCCACCGACAGCGGGGAAGCACCCACGACCAACGGTGGAACAAGCGCTCCAACTCCCGCAACCACCGGTGAGGACAGCATCGCCGGCGGCACCCAGATCATCCCGGTGATCACCGCCCCCATCGGGATCCAGGACAACGCCGTCACCGTCATCGGCGACCCCACCACCGGCTCCACCGACAGCACCACCGGAAGCACCCCCGGCGCCGCTGGCGGAGGCACCACCGCGGTCACCGACGGCGACAACAGCATCGCCGGCGGCACCCAGATCATCCCGGTGATCACCGCCCCCATCGGGATCCAGGACAACGCGGTCACCCTCATCGGCGACCCCACCACCGGCTCCACCGACAGCACGCCTTCTGGCAGCAGCAACGGCTCCACTGGTGAAGGCAGCACTGCAGTGACCAACGGTGAGGACAGCCTCGCTGGGGGCACTCAGGTTGTCCCGGTGATCACCGCTCCGGTCGGGGTCCAGGACAACGCGGTCACCGTCATCGGCGACCCCACCACCGGCTCCACCGACACCAACACCTCTGGCAACACCGACGGTGGGACCACCGGCCTGACCCCGGTGACCGATGGTGAGGGCAGCCTGGGCGGCGGCACCCAGATCACTCCGGTGATCACCGCCCCGATCACCGTGGACGACAACGCGGTCACTGTTATCGGTGATCCCGCCACGGGCTCCACTGACTCCACTACTTCCGGCAACACCGATGGTGGGACCATTGGTGCGGCTCCGGTGACCGGTGGTGAGGACAGCCTGGGCGGCGGCACCCAGATCACCCCGGTGATCACCACCCCGATCATCGTGGAGGACAACGCGATCACCGTCATCGGCGACCCCGCCACCGACAGCGGTCACACCTCCAGTGGCGGTACCGACACCGGCACCGGCACGGACGGCACCGAAGGCACCGACGGGGCCGGCGCCAGCCCGGCGACCGGCAACGGCACGGACCACCCCGAGGACACCAACGGGGGCATCACGACTCCGGTGACCGACGACAACGGCCTGGGGGCCGGGGCCGGTGCTGAAGGCACGGTCGGTGTGGGCGGCGCTGAAGGCACGGTCGGTGTGGGCGGCGCTGAAGGCACGGTCGGTGTGGGTGGCGCAGATGGCGCTGCCGTGGGCGGGGCCGTCACTGCGGACGGGACCGTGGAGACTGACATCGCTGATGCTCTGATCTTCGGGGCGGCGTCCCAGGCCATGGCCCCCGCAGCGGGCGGTTCTTTTGACGCCCGTGTGGCGGTTGCTTCCTCGTCCGTCTCCGCCGTGAGCAGCGCTGGCGCGGGCATCGGCACCGTGGGGGTCGGTCACCGTGGTGTGACTGCGGCCCCGGGTGGGGTGCTCGCCCACACCGGTGCGACGTCCTCGATGGTCGCCGGGGTCGGAATGGCCCTGCTGGTGGCCGGGGCTGTGCTGCTGCTGGTCGGCCGTCGACGGGCCGCCCGGGGGTAGTTCCTTCCACCCGAGCGTGGAGGCACGCGGGCTGCGCTGTGGATCAGGACCGCCAATGTGGTCCTGATCCACAGCGCAGCCTTGTGCGGTGTGAAGGCCCGCACCGGAAGCTTGTCACCGTTGCGCCCTTGAGCGGGGCCTCCCAGCCGCAGGACCCCGGGGCGGTGGATGGGTCCACCGTTGCGCCCTGGCAGGCCACCAGGCGGGGCAGGGGGCGTCAGGTGCTGGGCTGCAGTGCCGGGCGGTTGGCGGCGGTGGGCGCGGTCGGGTCGGTGAGGATCCCGGCGGCCAGTTCGTGCACGGCCCAGGCGCAGTGGCCGGACCAGCCCAGGCGCAGGGCTGCTGCCAGCAGCTGGCCGGGGGTGTACCGGCACCCGGTCGCGCGCAGATGCTGCAAGGTGTTGGTCACCACCTCGACATCAGCCGGGTTGGTCAACCCCCGGAGCGGACCCAAGTATCGGGTGAGGTGGGCCAGGGCTTGGCGCACCCTCGGATCCCCGGCGAACGGGTCTCGGGCGACCAGCCGCTGTCCGCCCAGGTGCTGGGGATGGTGGGCATCCACCCAGGGGCCCAGCGGCTCGTTGTGCCCGGCCACCACGGCCACAGCGAGGATCCCGTGGATGTCCTCGGCTTCGGTGAGCATCCTCGTGTCTGGGGCGTAGGCGATCATCGCCCCATGGAAGGCAGTGGCCCGTAGAGCCTGGGCAACCGTGCCGATCTTGACCCCCCGGCCCTTCAAGCGCCGCAAATGGTAGAGCTCCTCCCCATGGCCGGGGTAGGCACGAGAATCCCGATCGAGTCCCAGCTGAGGTCCCCGCTTTGGTCGAAGGCCCAGTGGATTGCGGTGAACAGGCCGTTGGCCGGGGCCACCGGCGCGGCGACATAGGCCCGCGGGTAGGTGCGTGAGGGATCGGGCATTGCCGGCTGGAAACTCCTGCCACAGAAGGGACGACCACCTACGGTGGTGGTCGTCGCTCAGGGTACCGCCGCTCCCCGTCACCGCCCAGCCCCTCCTGCCCCCACGCCGTCCCGGATCATCGGACGACAATGTGGAGGTGCACGTGGCCGACCAGGGCATGGGCATGGCGCCGGGCGATGCCGAGCAGGTCTTCACCCGGTTCTTCCGCAGCCCTGGCGCCCGCATGTCGGCCATCCCAGGCATGGGCCTGGCGGTCGCCCACGACATCGTGGTGGGCCACGGCGAGACCATCACCTGCGCCAGCACCCTCGGGGCGGGCACCACCGTCACGCTCACCCTCCCCCGCACCGGGCTCCCAGCACCGCTCACGGCCGGTCACCAGCTCGTGCCCACGGCCACCACCACTTACGGCGCTGCCGACGGGGACGACTGACCACCCGGACCCGGCCCAGGCCGGGGACCCCGACCGCGCCACCTTCGCTTCTGAAGCGCTCGACCCATGCCACGGGGCGGTCGTAATCTCAGATCATGGGGGTGGATGTGCACAAGGCGTCCTGGACCACCCAGGACCCAGAGGCCGGCCGCGCCGCCCTGGAGCGGGCCTACCGGCACCTGCGCATGGACGCACCCGACCCCCGCGGCCTTCCGCATGCGCCTGACCACTCTCCAGGCCGGCCCGCTGGGGTTCCAGCAGGTGCGCCTGGCCGGGCACCGTGCGACGGCCACCAACGACGGGACCGGGCTGATCCGCATCGGCCACCTCACCCACGGGCGCTTCACCGTCCGCACCGACCGCGACGAGATCCCCGGCAGCTCGACGTTCCTGTTTCCCTCCCGACCCTACGCCGGGCAGTGGGAGGACCCGGGACTGGCCACTCTCACCGTGGACGAGATGGTGGTGGCCGAGTATGCCCGGGCGCTGGTGGGCCGGGAAGACTTCTCCTTGGCCTTCACCGGCTATCAACCGGTCAGTGCGGCGATGGGCGCCTACTGGGGGGCCACCGCCGCACACCTCGCCCGCAACGCACTGCCCAACGACCAGCTCATGGCCTCCCCCCTGGCCCGCGATCAGCTCCTCCGCTCCATCGCCACCGCGGTACTGCACACCTTTCCCAACACCTTCCTCGACCGCTCCGCCCAGGCACCGGTCGAGGCCACCACCCCGGCCTCGGTGCGGCGGGCGATCGCGTTCATCGACACCCACCTGGGCGAACCCATCGGGCTGGCCGAGATCGCCGCGGCCGCCCGGCTCCGCCCCCGCGGACTGCAAGCAGGATTCCGCCGGCACCTGGACACCACCCCGTTGCACTACCTGCGCACCCTCCGGCTGGCCGCCGCCCACCAGGACCTGCTCACCGCCGACCCCGCCACCGGGATCACCGTGGCGGCCGTGGCCGCCCGGTGGGGCTTCACCCACCCCGGGCGCTTCGCCACCACCTACCGCCAGACCTACGGCGAACCCCCGGCGACCACCCTGCACCGTTGAGCGACGCTGCTCGCCACACCTATCGGGCACTCACAGAGAAGCCCGCAGACAGATCTCCTGCTGCAACACCGCAGCTGTGAAACCCATTGAGGGTCGTGCTTCCGACTCGTTAGCACGGCCGCTTTTTCCGAAGCCCTCGAGGCGGCGCCACGGCGGGCTTCCTGGTCTTCAGAGCCCGGTGAAGGCGGTGAAGAAGCGGAGGAACACCGAGGCGGACACGGCCATGTAGGTGATGGCCACGAGCATCCATGCCCACTCGGAAGCGAAGCGCACCAGACCGACCGGGGCGGGGATGACGCCGTGGGCCAGGTTGCGCACGGTGAGCAGCACGAACAACGGGATCATCGCCGCCCACACGATCATGCAGTACAAGCACAAGACGTAGATCGAGAACAGCGCCTGGGACCACAGCCAGAGCGCGAACACCGCACCGGCGGTGACACCAACCTGCAGCCCCACCCAGTACCAGCGCCCGAAGCGTGCTCCAGACAGGGCCGCCATGGCGGTGGTGATGACCACGGCGAAGGCCACGATGCCGATCAGCGGGTTGGGGAAGCCGAACAGCTCCGACTGCCAGGTACCCATCACCTGCCCGCAGGACACCCACGGGTTGATGTCACAACTGCTCACATGGTCCGGGTCCCGGTAGAGGGCCAGGCGCTCGAGCACCAGGATCGCCGAGGCGACCCACCCGATCACCCCGCTCACCAGCAGAATGATGGCGAAGGGCCGGTGGCGGGTGAAGGCCGGCAGGTCCGCCTCGAGGGCCGGCTCGGTGCTGTGGGGGCGGTCGACGATGGCGGGTTGAGTCATGGTGGTTTCCTTGAGGGCGGTTCGAGCAGCGGTGGTGTCGGGGTGGGCAGACCAGGCGGCGAGGTGGTGGGCGCTGTGGGCCTTCACTGCACGACAGTGATGTGGGGCTAGGGGGTGGAGGAGTGTTCCGGGGACACACCGCTGATGCCGGGGTGGTGCCGGGCCCGGTTCAGGAGCAGGTATCCGGCGCAGGCCAGGGCTGCGACGACGGCCTCGGCCACAGCCGAAAGCGTTTTGGCGGGGTACCAGACCGGTTCGTACATCGCCGGGAGCGGGCCGATCGCTGGTAGCGGCACGTACCGGGTGAGCACCACCGCGGCCAGGGCGGACAGTGCCACGGCTGCGGCGTTCAGGTAGGCGGGGCGGGTGCCGCGCACCAGGACGTAGAGGGCCGCGGCCAGGGAGGCCACGGCCTGGAGGCGGAACAGGGTGCCTTGCCCGATTCCGTCATGGGGCACCTGCTGGTACCCCGGAGCCAGTTGCAGGTGGATGACGGCGGTGAGCACCAGCCCGGCTGCGATCAGTACCCGCAGCACCAGCATCCGGGGGCGGTGGCGCCCGTCGGTGCCGGTGCGGGCCGGTCCGGCGGTCCGGCTCATTGGACGACCAGGGTGGCGGACATCTGGGGATGGTAGGTGCAGATGACCGGGTACTCACCGGGCTCTTCGGGGGCGGTGAAGGTGACGGTCTCACCGGCTGCGGCCACGGCGTTGAACCCGCCCTCGTCCTGGGCGGTGACGGTGTGCGGGGCGGTGTCCTCGTTGATCACCGTGACCGTGGCCCCGGGGGCGACCGACGCCGGGAGATCGTACTGGAAGTCCGTGATCGTGATCACGACGTCTTCCGCGGCTGCCGGTGCGGACGAGGAAGCGGCCGGCGCGGAAGAGGCCGGGGCCGCCTGCGCGGAAGACTGGGCGGTGGACGGGGCGGTGGGCGCGGCGCTGGTCGGCGACGTCTCCGGCGCGGACCCGGAAGTCTCGCTTCCGGGCCCGCACCCGGTGAGACCGGCCACAGCCGCCACCACGACGAGGCTGAATACTGCCCGCTTGAGATTCATGACTGTTCCTTCCGAAGGGCACAACCTGGCGCCAACGGCCGCGATTGCGGGCGCCGGCCTGTCTGGATGCCTCGCCACGACACCCGGGTCGTCCGAGCCTGCGACAGGCACCCGCACCGGGGCGGTGAGGAAGCGATCAGCTCACACATTGGGGCCTCCTCCATCTCGTACACAGACCCCGCATACAGGCCCTGGTCGTTGCGTACCGGTCACGACCTGAGGCGACCGTGCTGGTACAGCATCGCGGAGCGCTCATCCTGGCAGCTGTTGTTCGTCGCGGTGGCGCGAACGGATGGGTCCTTCGGTGATGTTCTTGTTCTCCGTTTTCGATGAGCTCTCCGCGACATGGCCCCGGTATTTCTGGACCATCCAGTGGTCCCGGCCAACCGGTCCAGGGTCCGGCCCGGGTGCCCCCGGCGGGGGTCAAGGCGCCGGTCAGGCAGAGCGATTTTCCTGGTGGCTTCACCCGTCCGCGGGGTACTTGGCATCGAACCTCTGATGAACGATCGGTGCGCACAGGCGTCCCGCCTGCGCGCACCGCGTAAGCAGCTCAGGAAGCCGGTGTTCCCGTCCACGGCGGGGAACAGCCTCGGGGGCACCGGTGGAGGAGGCCCGAGATGATCGCGACAACACCAATGCTGGAGCGTCCATGGCACGCCGATGAGGCGGTGCTGTGCTGCGGCCGGGACGACGCCACCGGGGCGACCGCACCCGTCACACCCGCGGGCGTGCAGCGCGCGTGGGATCTGCGCCCGGGGGACCACTTCCACGGGCGCACCGTCGCCGCCGTCCACGGGGTGGTGGGCTTGGCCTCCGCCCCGGTGGCCGTCATCTCCTTCACCGGACACGACGTCGAGCATCCGAGGCAGACGCGGGTCGGGGCGACCCACTCGGACGCTGATCGCGGTCACGACGAGCTCCGGCCCCTGACCCAGGCGTGGGTTCGTGAGCACGGCCTGGCCGAGGGCCAGGCCGTGGACCTGACCCGGCTCAAAACCGACGTTCTCACCGCCATCGCCCGGGATTGATCGTTGTCCCCGCCCATGACGGGCGTCCTGCGCAGGCGCGCGCCAGGGCTACATCGGCGGCCTCAGCCGACCAACGAAACCCGCGCAAGGGCACGGTACCCACAGACGGCGCATCCTCGTCCGGGCGGCGCACATCCGGTCCTGGACACCACCTCGAGACAAGGTCACAGATACTCGCCCAAGGCGGGCGTAGCAGTGGTCGGTTGCCGATGATGGTGAGGGGGAGGGACGCCATCGGCGTTCCTCCCCCTCACCAGCATCCGCTTGTGTCAGTTGTGGTGGGTGTTCCGGGTGCGGGTCAGCACCAGCGCCAGGGCGACCATGCCGGCGCCCAGGAGCAGGTGCAGGCCGTTGTCGGCGGCGTTGAGCGGCACGAAGTTCGCGGCGGAGTCCTGATCGATGAGCAGTCCGTAGAGGAACAGCACCAGGTAGATGATGCCTCCGTACAGCAGGTAGGACCGCGCCCCGGCGATCGTGCGGGCCAGGGCCAGACCGGCTACCCCGAAGAGGACGTGCACGAGGTTATGCAGCACCGAGACCTGGAACAGGCCCAGCAGCATTGCCTCGGAGTGGGCGCCGGCGACGTGGAGCTGATCATGGTCGGCGGTGATGCCCGGGACGAACCCCAACACGCCCACGAGCAGGAAGACGGCCCCGACGGCCAGGGCCGCCTTTTGCACGTTCGTGCGGGCGCCGGTAGGGGTGCGGTGGGTGGTGGTCATGGCGTTTCTCCTGGTGTTGGTCTGCCGCTCCGGATCCTGGAGCTGGGTGAGTCGTTCGAGGGTGGTTCCGGGGTCGGTGCGGGGCCGAAAGGGATGGTTCTGGCCCTCGCAGGTCAGGTGGTGAGGGTGGCGTAGATGACGTAGTTGTCGTCGAAGGCCCCGGTGGCGGGGTCGTAGCCGTCGCAGGTGATCAGCCGCAGCTCCGCACCTTCGGTGTCGCCGTAGACCTCCAGGGTGGGGAAGGCGTCCTTGGCGTAGGCCTCCCCGCGGTCGACGACGAAGGTGGCCACTGTGCCGTCTTGGCGGGTCACCTCGATCCGGTCCCCGGGGTTGAGCTGACGCAGGTCGGCGAAGACCCCGGGCCCGCCGCCGGTGGCATTGACGTGGCCCAGCAGCACCGCCGGCCCGCGCTCCCCAGGGGTCGGGGAGCCGTCGTACCAGGAGGCCGGGGAGCCGGGGGGCTCAGGCGGGACCTCCAGGGAGCCGTTCTCGCGCAGACCCAGGTGCAGCAGCTCGGAGCTAGCCCCGATGGCCGGGATCGTCAGGGACTTCGGGGCAGAGGCGGCCAGCACTGCTGGTTGCTTCTCGGCAGGTGTGGGCGCCGTCGCTTTCTTCGGGACGGCACGGGTGGGGTCGGCGGTGGCCGCAGCGGCCGGAGAACTTCCCGCCGTGGACGGAGCCGAGCTGGTGGGCCCGGCCACCGGGGCGGGGGTGCCGGCGCACCCGGTGAGCAGGAGCAGGGCGGCGGTCGCCGCGCAGGTGGTGAGACCTGCGCGGCGACCGTGGTGAGAGCCCGTCATGGGGATCGAGACCTCGAATCAGCTGGGATCAGCTGGAGAGGGCTCAGGCGCGGGCGCGGCGGCGGGCCACCAGCGCGGAGCCAGCCAGGGCCAGGGCTCCGGCACCGGCCACCGCGATGGCGGCGGTGGCGCCGTTGCCGGTGGCCTCCTCGACCCCGGTGTCAGCCCCGCCCTCAGGCATGGCCCCCATCTGGGTGGCGGTCAGGGTGCCGCAGGCGGCCGGCAGGGTCGCCGCCGCGGGCAGCGCCGGGTCCAGGTCCGACATCTTCTCGGCCGCAGCCGCGGGCATCTTGGCCGGGTCCACCCCGTGCACCACCACGACGGCGGTGCCGTTCTTCAGCGACTCGGCCGTCTCGGCGTTGAGCTCAAAGGTCCGCTCGTAGGAGTAGGCCGACCCGCCGGGGAAGCGCTCCACGGCCAGCCCGGAGTCGGCACTGGTGTCACCCTCGGTGGTCAGGGAGGTGCCGATGTGACCGTAGAAGGGGTGGCCCTCGGTGGTGTTGATGACCCCGTCGCCGTCGGTGTCGGCTCCGGCGGTGGGGCAGGTGCCCTGAGCACCGATGTGGATGTGCTGGGCGTGCGGGAACGGCCCGTCCATGAAGGTCTCGGCGGCACCGGAGACGTTGACCGTGACGGTGGCCTGGGTGCCGTGGACGTCGACCATGGCCTGGCCGGTGGTGCCGGAATTGTTCAGGGTGTTCAGGGTGGCCTGGGTCGACCACATGTCGGACTCGTGGGCCATGGCCGGGGCGGCCTGCAGGGCCAGGGCGCCCAGGGCCAGGGTGGGAACGGCAAGCAGACGCATCTTCGTGTTCATGATCGTTTCCTTCGTCGTGCCGGGTTCGCACATCGGGGTGTGTGCATGGGGGGTTCGGAGCTGATCACCACCCGGATGGGTGGAGCGGGAAAAAACTTTGAAAGCTTCTCCCCCGCACTGCTTCCGGCTCACCGGAATGCCGGCAAGGTCCGTGATGACAAGGGGCGGGGGGAAGTGCCCAGGTGATCAACCACGATTTCATCAGTCGCCTGATGATCGGGGTCGTTTACGAGTGTAACCAGCATCACACCTGGTGGGAAGGGTCGAAGGAGGAAGGGGCGGAGACCACCGGCCATGGGATCCCTGGCCACGGGCCCTTGCCCCGGGAAGGGCGGGGTGCTGCTTCAGGTACTTCTCGGTAAGACGGCAGGAGCGCTACCCATCCGCTGCAGGGTCGGCGGCGAACAGCAGTCATGGAGACTCCTTACCCGCCCCGGGCCGCCGGCCGTCACGGCCGGGCCCTGCCCGGGCGCCCGGCCCGCAGGCCCGGTTCCGGCGGTGGGCGGCGGAGGCCGGAATCCATGGCGGGCCACCATGGGGGTGTGGCAGTGTTCACCCCGAGAATCTCCCCGTCCACGTCCTCGGCGGGGCACCGCTGTCGAAGGGATGACCCGTGGGAGCCCATGACTGAGCCCCGCCCCGGTGCAGGGAACCGCCAGGATCCGCCCTCTGGGCCCAACGGCCGGTCCGACCGCCATGACCAGCTCGAGCCCTCACCGGGACAAGGAACGCTGAGCCGTGACAATGGGGGCGACCTCGCCGATCTGCTGCGGCGCAGCGGGGATGGGGACGAGGCGGCCTTCGCTGCTCTCTACGACGCCACCGCCTCGAAGGTCTACGGTCTGGTGGTGCGGGTGACGCGTTCTCCGGAGATCGCCGCCGAGGTTCTCCAGGAGGTGTACCTGATGGCCTGGCAGCAGGCCGCCCGCTTCGACCCGGGACGCGGGAGCGTGGTCGCGTGGTTGTGCACCCTGGCCCACCGCCGGGCGGTGGATCGGATCCGGCAGGTCGCCCGGGAGAGGGATCGGGAGCAGGCCTATGAGCACCGCCGGGTCGAAGCGCCGGCCGATGAGACCTGGCAGGAGGTCGAGCAGGCCATGGACACCGACGAGGTCCGGGCCGGGCTGGAGGCCCTGACCCCGTTGCAGCGGGAAGCCGTGTCACTGGCCTACTACCAGGGGTGCACCTACCAGGAGGTCGCCGCCCGCCTCGGGATCCCCGTGGGCACAGCCAAGGCCCGCATCCGCGACGGACTGAAAAACCTGCGATCGGCGCTGGGAGGACAACCATGAACAACCTCCACCAGCACAGCATGGACGCCGGTGACCTTCACGGGCTGGCCGCTCTCTACGCCGTGGACGCCCTGGAGCCGGCCGAGCGGACCACCTTCGAAACTCACCTGGCGGGTTGTGTCCGGTGCCAGGCCGAGGTCACCGATTACGCCGAGGTCACTGCCCACCTGGCACAGGCGGTAGCACTGGATCCCCCGCCGGCCTTGCGCGCCACCGTGCTGGGCGCCATCCACGGCAGCCGGCCCCTGCCCGCCGTTCCGGACGAGACGCCCGCTACGGGTCGACCGACCTCGGTCGGCACGGGGGCAAGCCCCGGGACCGATCCGACAGGGGCATCCCTCCCCGGGGGCAGCACGGGTCAGTCCGGTGCCGAGGTCGTGTCCCTGGACGCCCATCGACGGCGGCGCCGGCGACTTCTGGCCGCGGCCGCGGCCGCGGTTCTGCTCCCGGGGGTGGCCCTGGGCGGGTGGGGCTTGGGCGTGCAGTCGCAGCAACAGGAACAGGAACAGCTCGCGGCGCAGGAGCAGGACCGGGAGAACCGGCTGCTGTCCGCCCCCGACGTCACCACTCACCGCATCCAGGTCGATGGGCGGACCGCCACCCTGGTCGTGTCCCAGCAGCAGGACGAGGCCCTGTTCGTCGCCACCGACCTGCCCGACCCGGGGCAGGGGCGGGAGTACCAGCTGTGGCTGCTCCAGGAGGACATCCCGGTCCCGGATGTGCACTTCACCGGCGGGGAGATCCGCGCCTGGCTGGACGGGGAGGTAGCCGGCGCCGGGGCGGTGGCGATGACGGTGGAACCGGCCGGGGGCTCGACCACCCCCACTCTGCCGGTCGTGGCCGCCACCGAGATCTGAGGCCGACCACGCCATGACCGCACCGACCCCGCCGCGCACGCACTCCCGACCACGAGAGACCACACGGCCACCGGGGCAGGAGATCACCCGGGCCATGGGCCGTAAGGACGCGGTGAGTCCAGTGGCGCGTGTGGTGCGCGGGGCGATCGCCGGGATCCTGTCCGTGGCGGTAGCTGGTGTGTCCCACTATGCCGTGGACACCGCCGCGCCCTCCCCCGGCGCCGTGGCGGTCTCCGTGGCGGTGGCGGTGGGGGTGGGCGTGCTGCTGGCCGGACACCGGATGGGCCCAGCACGGTTGGCCTCGGCGGTGGCGATCAGTCAGGGGGCCTACCATCTGTTGTTCGCCCGGACCGGTGCGAACACCGCCGCCTCTCACTCTCTGCGGGGAGCCGAGCCGGCGCCCGGCCACACCCACCCTGCCGCTCTGCCGGCAGGTCTTCCTGACCTCTCCTCTGCCGTGCCCGCCCACTGGCCGATGCTCCTGCTGCACCTGCTGGCCGCAGTCGTGACCTACCTGGCCCTGCGCCACGGGGAGCGGGCATGGTGGTCACTGGTCGATGTACTGGGCGCCCCGCTGCGCCGGCTGCTGGCGGTGGCATTCCCGTGGGAGGCAGCGAGACGGCCGGTGGGGCGACCGGGCCGGTTCTTCCACTACGACCTCCACGACCTGGGGTGCGCCCTGAGGATCATCACCCCCAGGGGCCCACCGGGCCCGGTGTCGTGAGCCTTCACCCCTGCCCCACCACCGAAACGGCCTGCCGCCGTTGCCCGGTGCAGGTTACCCCCACACCCTTCTCGAGGTAACCCCGGAGCCCTTTCACCGGTTACCGGCCACCCCGCCTGCCCGCCCCACCAGGTGCGCGCGCCTCGGGGAAGCCACCGGTGAGTTCACCGCGCCCCGATGGTCCTCGACCCTTCCCGACAGGCGGAACACCTCATGTCCACATCCACCACCTCCCCACCGGCCCCGCAGTCCCCGCCTCCGCCGTCAGCACCACCGTCCTCGAGGGGGTGGGGCACGGCGCTGCTGGTGCGCCTGCACTTCTACATCGGGGTCTTCATCGGCCCCTTCCTGCTCATCGCCGCCCTCACCGGTGCCCTCTACGCGCTGAGTCCCCAGCTGGAGCGGGTGCTCTACGCCGAAGCACTCACCGGCACCGCCACCGAGGCCCCGCTGTCCCTCGACGCCCAGGTCGCGGCCGCCCAGGCTGCCACCGGGCTGGAGGCGGCCCCGGCGGCGGTGCGCCCGGCCGAGGACGGGGGCACCACCCGGGTGATGTTCACCGACCCCGCCCTGGGGGCATCCGAGCACCGCGCGGTGTTCGTGGATCCGGGCGCCGGGGACGTGGTCGGGGACCTGACCGTCTACGGCTCCAGTGGGTCGCTGCCGCTGCGCACCACCATCGCCCAGTTCCACCGGTCCCTGGGCCTGGGTGAGCCCGGGCGGATCTACAGCGAGCTGGCCGCCTCCTGGCTGGGGGTCATCGCGTTGAGCGGGCTGGGACTGTGGGGGGTCCGGTGGCGCCGGACACGTCCCGGGCGGCGGGCCCGAGGCCTGCTGGTGCCGGACACCACCACGCCCAACAGATACCGGAGGACGCTGTCCCTGCACGCCGCCACCGGGGTCTGGCTGGCGGCGGGGTTCCTGTTCCTCTCCGCCACCGGGCTGACCTGGTCCGCCTACGCCGGGGCCAACGTCACCGCCCTGCGGGCGACGCTGGGGTGGACCACCCCGGTGCTGGAGAAGACCCTGGATCCCGCTCGGACCCCGGCCGGCGGGGACGAGCACGCGGACCACGGTGGCCACGACCACGCCGCCATGCCGGAGGCGGCCCCGGGTGGTGGTTCGTTCGACGCGGTGCTGGCCACCGCCCGGGATGCCGGGATCGATGCGTCCCAGGTGGAGATCAAGCCCGCCCCCGAGGCCGGGACGGCGTGGACGGTGGCGGAGATCGACCGGTCCTGGCCCACCCAGGTCGACACGGCGGCGGTGGACCCGGGCACCGGGCAGGTCACCGACCAGGTGCGCTTCGCCGACTACGGGGTCATGGCCAAGCTCGCCCAGTGGGGCGTGGCCGCCCACATGGGCGTGCTCTTCGGGGTGGCCAATCAGATCCTGCTGGCCGTCACCGCCCTGGGGCTGGCCGCGATGGTGGCGTGGGGATACCTGATGTGGTGGCGCCGCCGCCCTGCCCGCACTCCTGCGCTTACCTTCGGGCCCGCCCCGAGGCGCGGAGCCCTGCGCCGGGCGCCCTGGCCCGCGGTGGCCGGGACCGCCGTGGTCGCGGTGGCCCTCGGGGTGTTCTTCCCGCTGCTGGGGATCAGCCTGGCCGCCTTCCTGGCCCTGGACCTGAGCCTGGGTGCTCTGGCGGCGGCTCGGCGGAGCACCTCGACGCCGAGCTCCTGAGCTGAGGTGACCACGGTCACGGCCTGGAAGGCCCTTGGTGGAGGGTCCCGCGCACCGGTGCGCGGGGCCCTTTGCCGTGGTGGGTGCGGGCCTGGCGCCGGAGCAGGTTCCCGGCCGCGGAACCGCACCGGGCACCTACTCCAGAAATGTCGCGCCATTCCGACCCATCCGGTGCGCTCTCGGCGTCGAACACCATGCAGAGACAGCAATACCGAGCACAGATCCGACGAGCACGACCCCGGTCCGGCCCCTGCGGCACCCCGGTCCCGCGCGTGGCCACACGTCCCAGGACCCCGGTGCCACCAGGCCATCTGGACGAGCCCGCCAAAGAGGAGAGCACCATGGCCTTCGACATCGACCGCTACGCCCGCGAGGCCACGCCCGTGTCCTGGGAGGACCTGGACTACGAGGTGTTCCGGGAGCACCCGTTACCGCCCGACACCCTGCGCACCCTGCGGTACATGTGCGAGATCGAGTTCCACACGGTGTGCTACCTGCGCGACATGCTCGTCAGCCCCTCCCGCAAAGACCCGGACGTGGGGACGTTCATGACCACCTGGAACTGGGAGGAGATCTGGCACGGCGAGGCCCTGGCCCACGTGCTGGAACTGCACGGGATCACCGTGGCCTTCGACGAGGTCAAGGCCCAACGGGTGAAGCTCGGGTGGCGGGACCGGCTGAGCCCGGTCAAGCAGTCGCTGCTGTCCAACATCGTCGGGGCCGACTTCGTGGCCGTGCACATGCTGTGGGGCTCCATCAACGAACGCTCCACCGCCGCCGGCTACAAGCGCCTGGCCACACTCACGGACAGCCCCGTGCTCACCGACCTGCTGCGCCGGATCGCCGCCCAGGAGGCCAAGCACATCGCCTTCTACACCACCCAGGCCCGCGCCCGCCTCCAAGACAACCCCCGGGCGCAGAAGCTGGCCCGGCTGGCCCTGCGCACCGCCTGGCAACCGGTGGGCTCCGGGGTCTCCCCCGAGGCCGAGGTCGACCACGTGCTGCGGCACCTGTTCTCCGGGCCCGAGGGCCGCAAAGAGGTCGAGGCCATCGACCGGCACGTGGCCAAGCTGCCCGGGATGGAGGGTCTGACCCTGGTGGCTGAGGCCCTGGACGCCCGCGCGGTGCCGGCATGAGCGTCCCTACCGCTGGGTTTGATGTGCGCGCCTACATGCGCGACCCTCACGTCCTGCGCCCTGAGCAGCTGAACCTGGAGGCGATGGGCGCCCTGTCTGACCCGGCCCTGGAGGCGCTGACCTATCTGTGGGCGGTGGAGGGCAGCATCCTGGGCCGGATACGGGATGTGCTGGTCACCCCCACCCACGCCGAGTCGCGGGTGACGGCGTTCCTGTCCACGTGGTCCTACGAGCAGCACCGGCTCACCGAGACGCTCCGTGCGGTGCTGACCGCTAACGGCCGGACCCCCGAGGCGCCCGCTGACACGGCGCTGGGCCGGGTCCGCCGGACCTGGGACGACCGGGCCCGGCCAACCATCGACGCCATCGGTACCAACCTGCTGGGCGCTGAAGTCACCGGTGCGCACATGGTCACCGGCTGGCTGGACACCGCCGTGCTGACGGTGGCCTACCGTCGGTTGGGCGAGATCGAGCCCGCCCTGGAGGCACTCACCGAATCAATTGGTTGCATGAAGGCCCGGCATCTGGCCTTCTACGCCGAAGAGGCCCACACCCGTCTGGCCCGCAGTGCCACCGCCGTGAGGATCGCCCGCGCCGCGGTCGCCCGCTGGCGACTGCCCGGCACCCGCTACATCGGGCTCGCGCCGGCCCGGGCCGTGGCCGGGCTCCTGAACGGTCCAGCCGGACGCCCCGCCGTCGAGCAAATCGGCCGAACAGTCCTCACGGACCTGTTCTCCAAGGCCTGCCACTGATCTACAGCATCCCGTGGATGCGGGAGCTGAGGGTCATCGTTGCCTCCGGGCCCGCCCGATGCTCACCCCTGCGGCGGCCACCGCGGTGCCAACCCCGGCCGCCACCACCACGGTGAGCACCCCGTCGATGAGCATCCGTCCCGGGTCCATCCACCCGGCGGCCCCGCCCATGGCGCCCGCCAGGAGAAACCACGCCGCTACCGCGGGGGCCTGCCCCAGCAGCGCGGCCACCACGGACGCGGCAGCCCACCGGCGCACCGGCCGGGACCCCGGGGCGGGCCGGCGCCCGTCGGCCACCGCCCACCCGAAGGTCAGCGCTGCGGCGGCGCAGCCGGCGACCAGCACCGCGACGAAATCGGCGTCGAAATCCGGGGTGGTGGTGAGGGCGTGGACTGCGACCGCCAGGTAGGCCGCGGCGAACACGCTCATCTGGGCCAGCGCGCGGACGGCCACCTGTAGGCCGTACCGTGCCGGAGAAGGCGCGGTGGAAGGGCCGGACGAGCCGGTCACCGGGCGAGCCCGGGTGCGCTGCACCGCGGCACGGTGATGTCGGTGGTTCTGGTCTTCGGCAGCCCCATGGGCTCAGCCCTTTCTCGAGGGGTCGTGGACGGTGATACGTGGATGGTGATCACGGGGCTGCTCGTGCCGGGGCCGTAGCGCAGGTCGTCGTTCACGACCAGGCCGGTGGAGGCCCCCCGGGGTGGTCGAGAAGTCGCTGGGCATCCGGCGCTGCCTGGGGTGGAAACGCTCCGGTTCTCGGCCGACTCGGCCTCGGTGCGGTACCGGCCCACCCCGTTGCGGAGGATCTCGACGTAGTCCTGGAGGTCCCTCGTGACTGGCGTGTTCCGCGCCGATCACGCCGCTGGTGCGGGGCCGTGGTCGGGGAACTCAGAAGTCCAGGGAGCGGGAGGTCGGCTCGGGGACGCCGCGGGCTCTGCGGACGCGGCGGGCGCGGACCTCCGCCCGGGCCAGCCGGCCCGCGTAGAGCGCTGCGGCCAGCGCACCAGTAGTCAGCACCAGCGCACCCCACAGCGGATCCTGCCCGCGGGAGGTGGGGGCCGCCACGAGAACCACGGAGAACACGGCCACGGCCACGAAGAAGGCAGCCAGAAGGGCCATCCCCGCAGCGCTGGTGACCTTGATGCCTGATCCGGCCCGGACGATGCCGATCTCGTCGCGGGCGTAGCTGTGGAGCTGCCCGTCCTTCGTCCGGGACAGCATCCTGCTCTCGCCGGCGGCCACAGCGTCGGCGTGGCGGGCGCGCACCTCGTCATCGAGTCGCGGGTCCGGTGTCTGCGGGGGCATGGGTCACTCCTTCCGGTCGGGCAGTGAGCTCCGACAGGTGCCAGGGGTGCGGAAGAACGCCGGCGTAGAGCCCGGGAACCAGCGACAAGACCGCAGAACGGGGGGTGGTCTCAGCGTATCCGGGGCCCTGAGGAGAGGCGCGGAAGGACTCGTGGAACTCCGCCGACCCGGACGCCTGAACGGTTGGAGACGCCACACTGCACCGGAAAGCGCCGCAAGCTCTCTCCAGCGCCGGGTCGAGTCGGGGGGGGTGGGGGGGGGAGCCACCGTTGGGCGGACAGGAGGCCGATTAGCGGTAACCATGAGCGACGGCGCCGCAACCAGCGGGCGCACCAGTCGGCGCTGTTCCTCTTCACCCACCCGGTGTGGGCCGGACCTACGGCAATCCTCCGCAGAAGGCCCGCGAGCATCCCGAGGAGGGAAAGGGCTTCCAAGAAGCCACCCCCGGGAGGTATGAACAGCGCATGGTGGCGATCATCAGCACCGCGGCGAGGGCCACGCCCCGGACGAGGTGGGGGCTGTAGCGGATCCCCTGCTCGGCCCGGGGATGTCGTAGACCCCGAGGCGGGCCGGATGTGATCGGGCAGCGCGGGGGTGTGGATGCAGTAGCCGGGGCCGAAATGCTCCCACTGCGCCCGCCACATCCAGGGCCCCACATCCGCGCTGTGCAGGAAGGCTGGATGCGCATCTTCGGCCGAGCTGGTCTTTCCCGTGCCGGGTTCACGCGCACGGCCACACCTTTTCAGGAGGACGCAGCACGCCATGGCCACCGATTACGGCGCCCCGCGCCCGGAACGAGGACGAGCCGGCCAACGAGTCCCTGGAAGCCCTCCAGGCCCGGATCAGCGTGATCACCCAGGCACCGGCCATTGATATGGAGGACGCCGACACTGCCGGGAGCATCGACCTGCCCGGGGCGGACCTGTCGCACGAGAAGCTCACCGTGGCGGTGATCCCGGAGCAGGCCGACGAGTTCACCTGCGCTCCTGCTTCCCGGTCCCAGCTCGCCCACCAGAAGCACGGCGCGCTGTACTGCACGGACTGCGAAAGCTGAACCCCCGGCAACGATCAGGTGCTGGGCTGCAGGGTCGAGGCGCTGGTCGCGATCGGTGCGGTCGGGTCGGTGAGGACCTGAGAGGCAGCCTCGTGCAGGGCCCAGGCGTGGTGGCCGGGCCAGCCCAGGCGCAGAGCGGCCGCCAGCAGCTGCCCGGGGGTGTAGCGGCACCCGGTCGCGCGCAGCTGTTGCAGGGTGTTGGTCACCACCTCGACATCGGCCGGGTCGGTCAGTCTCCGGACTGGGCCCAGGTGGCGGGTGAGGTGGGCCATGGCTTGGCGCACCCTCGGATCCGCGGCGAACGGGTCGCGGGCGACCAGTCGCTGTCTGCCCAGGTGCTGGGGGTGATGGGCGTCCACCCAGGGACCCAGCGCATCGTTGTGCCCGGCCACCACGGCCACCGCGAGGACCCCGTTGATGTCCTCGGCTTCGGTGAGCATCCGGGTGTCCGGGGCGTAGGCGATCACCGCCCCGTGGAAAGCGGTGGCCCGCACGGCCTGGGCAACCGTGCCGATCTTGACCCCGCGGCCCTTCAGGCGCTGCAGATGGTAGAGCTCCTCCCCCATGGCCGGGGTGGGCACGAGAATCCCGATCGAGTCCCAGCTGAGGTCCTCGTCCTGGTCGAAGACCCAGTGGATGGCCTGGAACAGGCCGTTGGCCGGAGCCACCGGGGCGGCGACATAAGCGCGCAGGTAGGTGCGTGAGGGATCGGGCATTGCCGGCTGGGAGCTCCTGCCATGAGAGGGGTGACCGCCCACGGTGGCGGTCGTCGCTCAGGGTACCGCCGCTCCCCGTCACCGCCCAGCCCCTTCAGGCCCTCCTGTCGCTGTGCCGCCTGGCTCGTTGGACATGGCTGCGCCCGGCACCCAAGGGGTCGGTGCCGGGCGCAACGGTAGTTCAGGGTGGGGTGAGGCTCAGCTGGCCAGACCGGCCTGGTGGTTGATCCCGACCTGGTCGACCTTGCGGTGGAAGCGCATCCCGGCGATACCCCCGAGCACCGCCCCGAGCAGCGGCACCAGGGCGGTGATGACCAGGGCGATGACGCCGGCGGTGGTCAGGGTGCCTTCGCCGATGGGGATGCGGGGGAAGCCGTTGAGCTGGCCCAGCAGGTTGAACTGGGACCCTGCCACCGCCCCCAGGATCGCCAGGACGACGGCGATGAGGATCGCCCACAGCCACACCGCGATGCCCTGCTTGGCCCCGTCGAAACGGGCCATGCGCCCGGCCACGTACCCGCCGCAGAAGTAGGCGACCAGCAGGATCACCGCCAGCACGATCCCGCTGATGATCCCCACCGTGGTCGCCTCCTGGGTGGCCTGGGCGGCGACCTGGCCGGGGTCGGTGTTGGTGGCCACGCCCACCCCGGCCCCGACGGCCGAGAGCAGGGCGGTGAGCAGCACCGCCATCCCGGTGGCGGTGAGCCAGCCGAAGAACGCCGAGCCGAACTTCATGCCCCCGAACTCCCGTTTCTCGGCGGCGACCACCTCGTTGCGCCGGCCCTTGGGGGTGGAGGCCCCGGAGTAGTGCTGATCGCTCATGATGTGCTCCTCGGGATGAAGTGATCAGGGACAGCTGACGCCGGCCGGTATGACGTCTTCCAGCGCTGCACCAAGACAGCTTAATTATCAGCTTGCTTCATATACTGGGGGACGTCGCCGCCGCCCGCAACCGCCCCAGCTAAAGGCCCTGAGAGTGTTTGGGCCCGTCACCGGGGGTTTCCACGCTCTGCACCACGCCGGGTCGTGCCCGTGGAGCGGTTCGGTCGGGAGGGTGGATTCCGCGTCGGTGGCGCCGGAGGATGGACGGGTCAGGCCGTGGTGGCCGCAGTCGGTAGCCACGGTGGAGATCGACGGAAGGACCTGTCATGCCCGATCTCGGTGGAGCGGCCGACCAGGCCAAGGACTACGCGAAGGACAACCCGGAGAAGGTCGACCAGGCCAAGGACAAGGCCACCGACGCCCTGGGCGGCAACCAGGACGACGACCAGCAGTAGGACGGTCGCACCTCACCTGGCCCACCGGGCCGCCCCACGGGACGGCCCGGTGGGCCAGGCTCAGGCATCATCTTCGTTCAGCGCCGTCCCGGTGCCGGTGGTGGTGAACGGCTCGGCCACCGCTGGAAGCTCCAGGGTGGGACATTGCCGGCGGGTCGTGCCGAGGCGGCGTCGTCCCGCTCTGTATGTCATGAAGGGCAGGGCTATGTCCCAGACGCCCTCTGGTCGCTAGCGTGATCCTCGTCGCGTCGAGGGGGAGGCGTCGATGGTGCCGCGGATGGCCGGTGCACCATTGCGGGCCCCTCGCGTGGCCGTCCCATGTCAGGCGCCGCGGGGGTGGCGCATCCGAGAGGAGAACAGCCATGCCAGCAGGTCAGGGAAAGAACATCCGCCGGGTCACCGATGTCGATGTGATCCGCAGCAAGACCAGCGAGGGTCAGGAGGGTTCCTACACCTTTGAGCTGACCCTGGACGAAGGCGTGGAGGAGTACCTGCTCACCGTCCCGGCCAGTGAAGCCTCCACTGTGGCCCGACTCATCCAGCACTCCAAGTCCATGCAGCTGGACAAGAACACCGAGGACCTCATTTTCGAACACTACGGCGACTGAGCTAGCCCGGCACCGCCCGAAGGTGGCCCCCACCGTATCTGCGGTGGGGGCCACCTTCGCCCGTCCGCACGGTGACGGCAACAGTTAGTGCCGTCGGTGAGCCCTGCCGCACCTTATCGGCGGGGAACTCCGCACCCGCACAGCATTACTGCAGATAGTGACCACCACCCACCCGGCTCCGCACACACCGTAAGGAATCCAACAAGCAGATCAGTCCAACAGGACGCTCAAGAGGAACCCTCAGCGTGGCACTGCTCATCCACACGTAGCCATCCGTATACAGGTGTTGCGCCATGCCGAGATTGTTGACCAGAAGTGCTGCTTTTTCCTTGGAAGGTCCTGTCGCAACACGTGCAGCGGTTCCAGGACGTGTTGTCTTGGGGTGCGCCCCCAAGCGAACAGGGCCGATGTCGCGCAACCGCCTGAAAGGTCGCCGCGAGAACACGCGCTGCACACGGCGGGGGCCCGCCACGGTGGTTGCTCCGCGGCGGGCCCCCGGTGACCTCTGGTGAGGGGTCGGGCTGGTGGGTTCAGGTACGGACGCCGGGCTTACCCCACGCACAAGGGCCCAGGAGCTCGGGGGTCGGCTCGAGGTATTCGACCTCACTGACCGACAGCAGGGCCCCGGGGCTGTGGCCGTCGGTCTCACAGCGCACCAGCACGAGCATGTTCAACTCAGCCGGCTCGTACGGGGTGCACAGGACGGTCTCGCCGGCTCGAAGGTTCAACCCCGGCCGGTCCGTGCGCATCCGGTAGCGGGACAGGCGCAGCAGGGCCGATGACGCCCCTGTCTCCACGCGGGCGTCGGGGTGGTGGTGGGGGGAAGCGGGGAGCACGGGTGGGGCGGTCATCAGGTACCTCCTGGTGGTCGAGCGCACCGCAGGCCCTGACGGACCGCGATGCCGGATGGGGGAAGCTCGACATCGTTGTCCACCTCCAGGGTAGGGCCCCCAGACACACCAGGATCGGGCTATGCCGGGGGCACCCACGACCTTGGCCGAGTGTTCACTTCACGGTTGGGAGGTGTTCCCCCACCTTGAGCGCCCACTGCCCGGGCACCACGGCTGGGGCAACCGGTGGGCGACCCTGAAGAGGAGGGGTCCCGGCACGTGGGTTCCACGTTCCCGCGCCGGGACCCCGTTGGCCCCTGTCACCGCCGCGGTTCGCCCTCGCCGCGGGAGAGCACCGCGCAGCTTGGAGCTGTTCCCGATTAGCGCCCCCGCCCCCCGGAGCACGGCGCCGTCGCGGTGGCTGTGTCGTGCGCGGGACGGAGGCGGTGATGGACGTGGCTCAGGCGCTGTGACCGGTGCGTGTGCCCGGGCGGGGCGTCTCGTAGGCCCGGGGCAGGTCCATGCCCCGGTCGGCCATGACGTCGCGCAGCGTGGTGGGGTAGTCGGTGATGATGCCATCCACGCCCCAGTCGATCAGGGTGTCCATCTCGGCGCGGTTGTTGACCGTCCAGGGCACGATCTCTAGGCCCAGCTCGAGGGCCTCTTTCACCATCTCCTCGGTCACGGTGGTGCGGTTGGGCGAGAGCACGTCGTAGCCCTTGGCCGCGGCCGCCTGGGCGAGGGAGCCCTCGTGGTCGTCGACATCCAGCCCGCCCAGGTTGTCCGTCACACCGTCTTGGCCCAGCCCGGCCCAGTCGTAGGTGTCGGTCAAGGCCACCAGTCTCAGGTCCTCGTCCAGGGTGCGGGCGTAGTCCAGGGAGGCCCAGTCGAAGGACTGCAGCATGGTGGTGTCCTCGAACCCGGAGTCCTGGATGGCGGCCACGACCGCGGCGGTCAGGGCCTGCTGCTCCTGCTTCCCCGGCTCGCCCGCGACCTCGACCTTGGTCTCGATGTTGAACTGGATGTCCTTGGCACCGTAGGCGTCCGCCAGGTCGTAGACGTCCTGCAGTTGGGCGATCTTGTTGCCCTCGACCACGTCCTGCAGCGGATAGCCCGCCAGCTGGGTGTAGCCGCAGTCCAGGGTCTGGATCTGAGCCCAGCTCAGCTCCCGCACCCGGTCGCCCACGTAGGGGTACTCCGGGTCCCCAGCGATCGGGATCACCCCGATGGCCGGGATGCTCTCCCACCTGGTGGCGACCGGCGCCCAGCGCAAGGTGGTGCTGCTGCACGCCGACACCGCCCCGGACACCTTCGCCCTGCGCGCCCAGGTCACCGCAGACCTCGGCCAGCTACTCGACGGCACCCTGGCCGTGTGGTTCGAGCAGCCCTCGGCCACCCCGGTGCCGGGTGAGCACGAAGGGCTGATGGACGTCAACGCCGTGGAGCTGCCGGCCGATGCGCAGTACTACCTGTGCGGGCCGCTGCCGTTCATGCAGGCCGTGCGCAGCTCCCTCATCACCCGGGGCGTGCCGGCGAAGGACATCCAGTACGAGGTCTTCGGCCCCGACCTGTGGCTGGCCGACTTCGAATAGCACCACCCCTGCAGCACCACCCATCACCACGCAAGACCCAGGTGTCCTGGTGCGCGGCGCCCGGGAGCGGTTGTACGCTGTGGGCCACCACGGCTGGTGCCGGTGGTGTGTGAGGTAGCCGGCAGGAGTGCATGTCCGTGATGTCCGTTGTTGCGCCGGGGTGTCCTCGGGCTTATGTCGCCGCTCCGGTGTCCCCGGCCAATGGGTTGTTCCGGGTCATCACGTGGGCTTTCGAACAAGCCGAGGACCTGACCTGGGGGGATCTGCGGATCCTAGTGTCCGAAGCCGCCCTGGGCGAGGAGCTGGGGCATCTGCAGAGGCTCAAGACCCGCGGGGTGCGCATCGGCACCACCGAGCAGGCCGCCCGGGCCCGGGCCTTCCACGGGGTGGTGATCGCCTACTGCCCAAACCAGGCGATGCTCACCGCCGCCGAAGCCCTCCCCGGTGTCCGGGCGGTGGCGGCGGTGGCGCTGCGCAATGAGGCACTGCTCGAGTGGGTGGCCGCCGGCGCCCCGCAGCATCTGGGCGGAGAGGTCCTGACGGTCTCCTCCGGCGCTTCCGGGCCCCCGGCCCCGTCCCCCTGGCCCTCCGCGGAGTCCCTGCAACCTCACCCCTGAAGCATCGGACCGGTCAGCGCAGCGCTCTCACGGTCCTGTTCGGCTGAGCCTCGGCGGTGACCACGTCTCACCCCAGACTTCTTGGGCTCAGTTGCCCAGCCCGGCCTGGCGGTTCATCCCCACCTGGTCGACCTTGCGGTGGAAGCGCATCCCGGCGATACCCCCGAGCACCGCGCCGATCAGCGGCACCAGGGCGGTGACGACCAGGGCGATGAGCCCTGCGGTGGTCAGGATCTCTCCCGATGGGGATCCGGGGAAGCCGTTGAGCCGGCCCCGGGAAAAGCTGCTCCTCTATCTACCGCCACCTACCTGACCCTTCCGTCTGCGCCCGGTGTCCGCCTGGGAACCCCCACCGGAACGCCCAAGCGGGGGGGAACGAGGGCGGTGTCGGGTTTTCGCGGCTGTTGTCGGTTGTCGCTGCACACCGTGAGGGGTCTCGGGGCGTAGTGCTGAAGATCTGGCGGATCTATCCGGTGCCGCCGACCGCAGTGGGCGCCACATCGGTGTGAGGGGCCGGGGCGCGGTATCGCACCGGGGGTGTCCGGTGGAAGAGCCGTGCCAGCATTGCGGTGGCGACGGGGAAGATCACCGCGTAGCCCAGGATGCCCATGTTGCGTAGTCCCATGTCACCGGTGATGACCCCGCTGAGCCCGCCCAGGGCCAAGGTGCCGCTGAGGATCAGCAGCACCCGGATGGAGGCGGCCAGACGGCTGCCGCGCATGACCGGTGCCGCGCAGAGCACGGCCAGGGGGAAGAACACGTCCCAGGCGAGGATGTCCAGGGCGTAGACGACCGAGGGCCACTGGAACTCCAGGACCAGCGGCACCCAGGATTGGCCGGCGATTTCGGGGTGGCGGCTCAGGGTGAGGATGACGAAGTGCACGCTGGAGGTGGTTCCGGCCATCAGGACCATGAACATCAGCCCCCCGACGCTGTACACCGTGGCCTCCGGGGCCGCCCAGGCGTGCAGGGCGATCATCACGGTGACCATCACCGGGGCGATGAGCAGAATCAGGAGCTCCAGGAGCGGGAAGTACGGGTCCCCGATCGGCTGATCGGGGGAGATCAACGACAACAGCCCACAGACGAGGGTGAGGGCGTAGGCGAGGCTGAGGACCGCGGTGGCCGTAGCGGAGACGACGCCGAGTCGGCGGGCGTGGGTGTTCCACCCAAAACCCATGGCAACGTTCCTTTCTGGCCGTTTCCAAGGCCGGCCAGCCGTCGCTGCAGTGGCTGGCCCATCCGCCTGTCGGCACCGGTGTCGCCGGCATGGTCCCCACCAGAACACAGCCATCCCCCGCCGGACAAGGAGCCGGGCCGAGGGCGCAGTGTTACGGCCCACGGGCGGGGATCGCGGCCGATCACCGATCCGCCGGAAAGCCCTCGATACCGTGGGATCAGCAACAAGGGAAGCCGTTGCCTCGATCCGTCGTGCGTTCATGGAAGGGAGCCCGGATGGCCTCGCTGCGAACCGCCCGGGGACCGCTCACCGCACCGACAGTACTGCGGGTCTCGGTGGCCGTGGTGCTGATCGGTCACGGGGTGATCCATCTGCTGGGGATGTTCCTGTCCTGGGGGCTGCCTTACACGGACCTTTCCATGGGCCCGAGGTCAGGACCGGCCTTGGTGCTGGGCGGGCTGTGGCTGCTGGCCTGCGTGTCGTTCCTGGCCAGCAGCGTCGCCGTGGTGCTGAGTCGGCTCCATCGGCCGATTATGCGAAGCAGTGCTGGATCGATGGGGCAATCCTGGTGGGGCACCGTTGGGGCGGCATCCCTTCGGGGTGGCCGTCAAGGAGGAAGCCACCTTCTCGGGGGGGGGGCGGTTCCCGGCAGTCTTGCGCGCCGGATGGTGATGGGGCACCGGCCGGCAGGAGGAGGGCGAGTTGTTCCGGGCACACATCGACGAGGCCACCTTCCACCGACCCCACGGACGGGCAGGCGGCATTTGGTGGGTGCCCGATCCTCTGCAGCTGGTGCTGGTGCCCGTGGTCGGGTGAACCCCGCCGGGGCCGTCAACAACAGCGTCGAGCGAGGACGGAGCTCCGCCCACGTACCGCGCCGCAGGCTCCGGCCTCAACAGATCTACCGCGACCGCACACACCAGCTGCCCGCCGACTCCGTTGATCACCGGCGTGATCGAGGGGTCATCCACCCCTGACCGACCGGCCTACTCTGGGCGGGATGTGGCGCGGACGTGCATCCGTTCTCCTTGGCCGCCGAAGAGGCTGAGGACCTCTGCGGAGTGGGTCCCGGTGCTGCCGAACCAGTGCGGCACCCGGGTGTCGAACTCGGCGACCTCACCGGCTTCGAGGATCAGGTCGTGGTCTCCGAGGAGGAGGCGCATGCGCCCGGAGAGCACGTAGAGCCATTCGTAGCCCTCGTGGGTTTTGAGCTGCGGGGCGGCCCTCGAGGCGGGGATGATGATCTTCCATGCCTGGATGCCCCCGGGTCGCCGGGTCAGGGGGATGACGGTCCGCCCGTGCGCGTGCCTGGGTTTCAGGCGGATCCGGGGGTCTCCGACTTCGGGGGCGCCCACCAGGTCATCCAGCGGCACGTGGTAGGCCTGCGCCAGGGGCAGCAGCAGCTCCAGGCTCGGGCGCCGCTGCCCGGTCTCCAGCCGCGACAGGGTGCTCTTGGAGATCCCGGTGGAGGCGGCCAGAGCAGTGAGGGTCACCCCGCGTTGGGTGCGCAGTCGTTTCAGCCGGGTCCCGACCTGGTCGAGGGTTGCCGCAATCACCGTTGTCGTGTCGTCCACGGTGTCATCCAACGCCTTCTTCCCAGGAACGGCAACGTTCATTGCCAAGATCGGGATACCGGGTTGAGGCTGGTGGACATGAGCGAATACGACGTGGTGATCATCGGCGGCGGAGCCGCCGGGCTCTCGGCGGCACTGGTGTTGGCCCGGGCCCGCCGCACCGTGCTGGTGGTGGACTCCGGGGCCCCGCGCAACGCCCCCGCATCCCACATGCACGGGTTCCTGTCCCGGGATGGCCTGCCACCGGGTGAGCTGCTGGCCCTCGGTCGGGCAGAGGTGAGTGGTTACGGGGGCAAGATCCTCGAGGGCACCGTCACCGCGCTGGTGCAGAACGGCACCTCGGGGTTCTCGGTGCTGCTCTCGGGCGGTCGACGGGTGTCTGGGCGGCGGTTGCTCGTGGCGACCGGCTTGGGCGATGACCTGCCCGACCTCCCCGGGCTGGCTGAGAGGTGGGCCCGGGATGTGCTGCACTGCCCGTACTGCCACGGCTACGAGGTGCGCGACCAGCGGCTCGGGGTGCTCGGCAGCTCACCGGACACGGTGCACTACGCCCAGATCGTCCGGCAGTGGTCCGAGGACGTCGTGTTCTTCGTCCCCACCGGGACCCTCACCGCCGCCCAGCGGGCTGGGCTGGCTGCCCGGTCCATCGGCCTGGTGGAGGGCACGGTGCGGCGGGTCCTGATCGAGGACGACCGCCTGTGCGGTGTGCAACTGGACGACGGGCGCACCATCGGCCGCGACGCGGTGTTCGTGCCACCGCGCTTCGTGCCCCACAGCGACCTCCTGGTGGGGTTGGGGTGCGAGCTGGACGGGGCCGGGTGGCCGGTGAAGGACAGCACGGGACGGACCACCGTTGCTGGGGTGTGGGTGGCGGGAAATGTGGCCAATCCCCGGGCCCAGGTCATCACCGCCGCCGGTGAGGGCTCCGCGGCCGCGATCGCCGTCAACGCCGATCTGGTCGACGAGGAGGTCCGCACCGCCATCCGCGACATGGGTCTTTGATCCCCGAGTCGACTCCGACGTCGACCACCGCTCACTGAGCGACACGACCACCCCGAGGAGCACCGATGTCCCACCACACTTCACCGCCGCGCCCGGCGACGGTGTCACCGCCGAACCGGCATCATCTGGCGCTGATGATCTGGGTCGCGGTCTTCCCCACCCTGACCTTGATCAACCTCGTGTTCGGGCCGTGGCTGGAGGCGCTGCCCACGGTGGTGCGCACCCTGGTGCTCACCACCGTCACGGTCCCGATCGTCGTCTACGGCCTCATGCCTCCACTGCACCGGGTCCGCACCCGCCTCCTCACCGGCCCCGCCGGCCGATGAGCCGGACGCCACTACCCTCCCCATGAGTCACACTCGCCGGTGCGGTCGGGACGTCCCACCGGAAAGGGCTTCACAAAGGGCCCGGTCGTAGGCGGAGCCAACCACCGGGAGGATCATGGGGACCACGAGCAGGCCGATCGCGCCGGCCCCGGGGGATCCGGCCCCTGCTCGCACGCGCTGACCGGGGGCCACCCACACCGCCGGATGGGTCCTCACCACGCACGGCAGCCCGGAGCGCACCGGCCGGTGTCGCCAATAGACATGGGCTTCGCATCCACGCGAAGGCTTCAGCCCTCAGGCGCTTCCTGTGGCGAAGGTGCCCTGCGCGCCAGCCCTCCCTTCCTCGCCACGATCGCGCCGGCCCATCGGCGCGGACGTCGCCTCTCATCCGCGGCCCGCTCCAGTGGTCCCCGGGAGCAAGGGCCCCGCTGTGGCCCGACCGCGTCAACTCCGCCCTGCTGTTTGGTCCGTTGCCGGTGCTGACCGGGCCTGCCTGTCCACCGTCGCGCCATCGCACCGTGGTTCGGCGCCCACAGACCCACCATTGCTCACCACCTCATCGAGGGAGACCGCCATGGCCGTCACCGACCGCACCACCACCGCCCCACGGGCCCCGATGGATCCGCTGCGGAAGACCGCGCTGATCGCTGGGGCGCTGTATCTGCTGACCTTCGTCTCGATCCCCACCCTGGCCCTCTACGGACCCGTCCACGACCCCGACTACATTCTGGGTCCGGGCCCGGACGGCCCGATCCTGCTCGGGGTGGGCCTGGAGATCGTCGTGGCACTGGCTGGCATCGGCACCGCCATCGTGCTGCACCGGGTGCTCCAACGCGTCAACGAGACGCTCTCCTTGGGGTTCATCGCCGCCCGCACCTTGGAGGCGGCCACCATCTTCGCCAGCGTCGCCTGCCTGCTCACCATCGTGAGTCTGCGCCAAGCCGGCACCGGGGCCGAGGCCCTGGTCAGCGCCCAGACCCTGATCATCCTGCGCGACTGGATGTTCCTCACCGGACAGGGCTTCATCCCCGCCGTCAACGCCCTGCTGCTGGGCCCGCTGCTCTACCGGGCCCGGCTGGTGCCCAGGATCCTGCCCATCATCGGCTTCATCGGTGCGGCCCTGCTGGTGGCCTCGGCCGTGGCCACCACCCTCGACCTGTGGGGACAGGTCTCCGCCCTGGCCGTCCTGGCGGCCCTGCCGATCGCGCTGTGGGAGTTCTCCCTCGGGGTGTGGCTGGTGGTCAAAGGCTTCACACCCTCACCCTTCACCACCGGACCGGACACCACCGGCATCACCGGCCCGGGCCACGACGGCCGGCGATAACCATCCCCGGTGCTGCACCCCACCGGGCAGGCACCGGCACGAGTTCCACCGCATCAACCCCGCGGCACCAGCCACGGGCACTGCCACCGAAGGACACCGCCATGGCCACCACCGCCGCACCCCAGCTCACCCACCCCAACGACCGCGGCCCCGACAGTGAGCTGCCGCTGCACCGTCTGCACCTAATGCGCGCCGGCTACGCCCTGATGGGCGTGGGCCTGATGATCTTCCGGGTACCCGACCTCTTCGTCCACGAACAGCCCTGGCCACTGAAGGAGAGCGTGGTCGTGTGCATGCTCACCGCCATGGCAGTCCTGGCGCTGCTGGGCCTGCGCTACCCGGTGAAACTGATCCCGATCCTGCTGTTCGAAGTGGCCTGGAAGCTCACCTGGCTCCCCGTCGTCGCCCTGCCCAAACTGCTCGCCGGCGAGATGGACACCGAGACGATGGAGGTACTGGTCAACTGCACCCTCGTCGTCATCATCATCGCCGTCATTCCGTGGGGCTACGTCTGGCGCCACTACCTCACCGCCACAGGCGACCGGTGGCGCTGACCTGGCTCCGACAGGCCGTAGCAGGCGCCACATCAGCAACAGATGCCCAGGCCATCAGCATCTCGCCCCTGAAGCACCTGAAGAAGACCCGCAATTGAGGTGGCCGACCCCGGGAGTTCCCGGACGCGCCGGTAGCGGGCCGCACACCACCCAGGTCTCGGGCACCTGGGTGGCGGGCGGCCCTTGCTTCAATCAGTCGAAGGGTGTTGCGGATCGGGGAATCAGTGAAGGCCGGGCGCCGCCGGGCGGGGTCCTTACCGGCAACCCTGCGCCTGACCACCGAATCGGTGATCCGCTCCCGCATGCTCTCCGGTTCCACCGGGGCCAGGGCGGCCATGACGGTGAACACCATCGGCCCATGGGCGTGGCGGTGTCCACGTCTTCCCCGCCGAGGGCCAGCACCCGCACCCCGGCACCACCGATCATTCCGTGCAGCACCGATCGTGGACGGGGGGTCAGTCCGGTGTTCTTCTAGCTGGTGTCAGGGCTCATCTCCCACGTGTAGGGGACGGAGTGGCCACCCAGGAGGTGGTTCGCCGCGCACACCACCTGGTTGCGCAGGGCCGGCGGCAGGGTCAGCGCGTGGTGGAGGAACGCATCGACTTCCAGCTCACCGATGTCACCGCCCAGCCGGAACGTCCACCACCACAGGTCCATGACGCTGAAACCGGCTCCGCGGAGGCCCTCGCGGATCAGCCGTGCCTGCGCTCGAGCGATCGTCCTGTCATCCATCCGGATCCCATGCTCGCCCGATGATGGCCCCAGTGTAGACCGCCCCCACCGGGCACTCCGGGCCGCCCGCGTCACCCCGAACCAGACAGTGCACCGGCCCTCGGCCAGCTGCCCCAGCAGCCGCTCCTGCTTCCTGGCCCGCCACCGCAGCGCACGGGCCCGGAAGACCCGCGTTACTGCACCGAGTGCAAGGCTGACTCCCGGTGTCCCGCCGATGGCTGACCCGGCGGGACCACTTTTCCCTGGTCCCCTCACCCTCCGACCCACGGGAAAAGCAGTAAACTGACCACCAAGAGGGGGTCGGTGAGACTGGGGCGCTTTCTTCGCTGACGGCGTCGGCAGCGGCCATCGTGCCAGCCCGGCCATCCCTGCCGAACGGCGTGCCCCCGATGTCCCCTGACTCCTCTTCCGGTGGGCTGGCCGCGGTCTTCGCCCAGCTGCACGGGATGTTCCTGTCCGAACACGACGCCACCACCGCGGTGACCCACCTGGCCCGGGTGGCCCAGCAGATGATCCCGGGGGCGGCCGGGGCCGGGGTCTCCTTGCTGGATGAGGCCGGCACCCGGATCACGACGGCGGCCACCGACACCCTGGTGGAGGCCGCCGACGCCGCCCAGTACGACCTCGGGATGGGCCCGTGCCTGAGCGCGTGGGCCACCGGCGAGCCCCAGCGGATCGAGGACACCACTACCGAGACCCGCTGGCCGGCCTGGAAGACGGCCGCCGCCGCCTCCGGGATCCGCTCAGTGCTCAGCACCCCGCTGGTGTACCAGGGCCGGGCCCTGGGGGCGCTGAAGGTCTACGCCGCCACCCCGGCGGCCTTCGGGGAGACGGAGGAGCGACTGCTGGGGCAGCTGGCGCAGGCGGCGGCCACCCTGCTCGGGGCCGCCCAGCCGGTCGAGGCCCCGGTGCGCCTGAGTGCGTCGCTGAAGGACGCGCTGGCCACCCGGGAGAGGATCGGGCTGGCCACCGGGGTGCTCATGGCCCGGCAGCACCTGGACCCCGAGGCGGCCCGGACGGTGCTGCTGGAACGAGCGCACACCGCAGGCCGGCGGGTGGCCGAGGTCGCCGCCGAAGTGCTGGACGCCGTCTAGGACCACCCCGAGGACCACAGGAGGGTCACCGATGGCCACACCGAGAAATGCCGACGAGGAGGCGGTCGGCCATGAGCAGGCGAGGTGCCTGCAGGCCACCATGGTCGCCGCCGGCATCGACCGGGCCCAGTTGTGGCTGTACTTCTTCGGCATCGGCGGGGACGTGTCCGAGTTCGAGCTCGACGCCTACCTGCACCACTCGATGCTCCTGCCGCGGCTGCAGCGGGATCTGCTGGCCCAGGCCGCCAACGAGATCCTCATGGACCTGGCCCCACCCAAGGCGCCCTACGCCGCGGACCTGGCGGACGACCAGCCCGATCCGGCCGAGGACGGCGCTGCCAAGGACAACAGTGCACCGATCCAGGAGTCCGCTGTGCTGGACCACGACCACCCCGGGACACCCGAGGACTGAAGCGCAGGGCACTCACCGGACGGGTGCCCTCTCCCCGAGCACCCGAGTATTTATCGAACCGAGCAAAGGACCGATCATGACCGATCACGGACAAGGCGGGGCGCCCGTGGCGGACCTGCACGAGTTGCTGCTGGCCTCCGAGGACATCAGCGGCTTCCTCGGCTCCTTCACGGCTTCGATCGCCCAGGCGCTGTCCACAGACGGGGAGCAGGTGTGGTGCGCGGTGACCCTGCTGCGCCCCAAACGCTCCGCCACCGTGGCCGCCTCCAGCCCCCACGCCGAGGCCCTGGATGAGATCCAATACCACTACGGCGACGGGCCGTGCCTGACCGCCGCCCGGGAGCACCGGGTGGTCTACGTGGCCGACACCCGCACCGACCCGAGGTGGCCGGCCTATGGGAAAGCGGCGGCGGAGGCCGGGATCCTCTCGGCCCTGGGGGTGCCCTTCGAGCTGGGCGGGGAGGCCGAGGCGGGGCTGGACGTCTACGCCGACACCACCGACAAGCACGACGCGGCGACCATCAAGGTGATCCAGGCCCAGGTGGCTCAGGCCTCCACGGTGCTGCGCCTGGCGGTGCGTCTGGCCCGCCACCGCGACACCGAGGCGGACCTGCAAGCGGCGATGGCCTCGCGCACGACCATCGATCTGGCCGTGGGCATCATCATGGGCCAGAACCGCTGCACCCAACAGAAGGCCGTGGAGATCCTCCGGGCGGCCTCCAGCCACCGCAACGTGAAACTTCGGGACCTGGCCGCCGAACTGGTCGCCCGGGTGGGCAAGGGCCCGGCGGCCACCCACTTCGAGGCCTGACCACGGCGAGAAGCACGGGGATCCCCGGCCTTCCCGGCCCCGCCTGTGGCGGTGGAGGGCACGCCCGCCTCCTGCCGCCCCTCCGGTGAATGCGGGGTGTGCACCTGCGGATTCACCTCAGGGCCACACATGGCCGCTCATGGCCACTGCCGGGCGATATTGACCGGCCGGCTGGAGGCGCCGGGCCCCCGCGCGGGCCGTACACTGGTCATCATGGGGGGTCGGTGAGACGAGGCGATTCCTGTGCTGACGGTTCCGGCAGCGGCCATCGCGCCAACCCGGCCCCCTCGGCCGAACGGCGCACCCCATGTCCCCCGCACCTTGTCCTGGTGACTCCTCCCCCGCCCCTGCCCGCCTGCTTCTGAGCGCACACGACGCCACGACCGCAGTGGCCCAGCTGACCCGCACCGCCCACCAGATCGTTCCCGGCGCGACCGGGGCCGGGCTGTCCCTGCTCGACGCCCACGGCACGGGGATCTCCAGCGCGGCCACCGGCCCGGCCGTTCAGGCCGCCGACGACGTGCAGTACGCCCAGGGGGTGGGTCCGTGCCTGAGCGCCTGGGCCACCGGGGCACCCCAGCGCATTGAGGACACCACCACCGAGACCCGCTGGCCGGGGTGGTCGGCAGCCGCAGCCGCGGCGGGGATCCGCTCAGCACTGAGCATCCCGCTGGTCCACCAGGGGCAGGTCCTGGGGGCGCTGAAGGTCTACGCCGCGGCCCCGTCCGCCTTCGGGGCGGCCGAGGAGAGGCTGCTGGGGCTGCTGGCCCAGGCGGTGGCCACCCTGCTCGCAGCGACCCCACCCGTGGAGGCCCCCGCGCCCCGGCCGGCCCCGGTGCAGCAGGCGCGGGCGACGGTCGAGGCGGCCACCGAGGTGCTGAGGACCCGCGAGGACCTGGACCCTGCGGCGGCCCGGGCGGCGCTGCTGGAGCTGGCCCGCACCCAGCAACGGCCTTTGGGCGAGGTCGCTACCCAGGTGCTGGAGACTGCGGTCGGGGTTGAGCAGGCCCGCCGGTTGGGTGCCACCATGGTCGCCGCCAACATCACCCGGGCCGAGCTGTGGCTGCACCACTACAGCATCGGCGGAGACGTGAGCGAGCTGGAAGTCGACGCCTACCTGCACCACGCCCTGACCCTGCCCCGCCTGCAGCGGGACCTGCTGGCTCATGCCGCCAACGAGATCCTCGACGAGACCGCCCCGCCCCGGGCTGCCTACGCCCTCGACGTTCTGGAGGACGAGGTCTACTTCCCGGCAGATCGCGGTTCGCCGGAGCAGAACGTTGCCCTCCAGGACTGCGCTGTGCTGGACCAGGTCGACCCACACCACCCCGAGGCCTAGGACGCCCCAGCCCGCACCGGTCACGAGCACCCCGCCACCGTCCGGTCCAGCAGCTGAGAACAAAGGACAGGACCATGACCGAGCACGAGACGCACGAGGTGCCTGTAGCACGCCTGCAGGAACTGCTGCTGGACTCCGAAGACATCACCGGGTTCCTCAATGCCTTCACGGCCACCCTCGCCGCCGCCCTGTCCACCGATCGCGAGCAGGTGTGGTGCGCGATCACCCTGCTGCGCCCGCGACGCTCCACCACCGTGGCCGCCTCCAACCCCCACGCCGAGGCCCTCGACGAGATCCAGCAGCACTACGGCGACGGGCCGTGCCTGACCGCCGCCCGCGAGCACCGGGTGGTGTACGTGCCCGACACCCGCACCGACCCCCGCTGGCCGGCCTACGGGGCCGCGGCCGCGCAAGCCGGGATCCTCTGCGCCCTGGGGGTGCCCATGGAGCTGGGCGAGGAGACCACCGCGGGGGTCAACGTCTACGCCCACCACCCCCACGCCTTCGACCAGGCCACCATCGCAGCCGTTCAGGCCCAGGTGGCCGCCACCTCGGCCGCGCTGCGGCTGGCCGTGCGGATGCAGAACCACCGCGACACCGAGACCGACCTCAAAGCAGCGATAGCCTCCCGGACGACCATCGACCTGGCCGTGGGCATCATCATGGGCCAGAACCGCTGCACCCAGGAACGCGCCTTCGAGATCCTGCGGGCGGCCTCCAACCACCGCAACGTGAAACTGCGGGAGCTGGCCGCCGAGTTCGTCGCCCGGGTCGGCAAGGGCCCGGCCACCACCCACTTTGAGCACTGACGGTAGTACCCGCCTGCGGACCGGAGGGTTGGGCATGTTGTCGCCCTGGAAGCGGACAAAAGATGCGCCGGGACGGTCGGTGTTTAGGGTTGCCGGTCGAGCCGGGCCAGCAGCAGGGCCTCGGCCAGCATGCCCCGGCGCAGATCGGTGAGGTCCAGGGACTCGTCGACCCCGTGGGCGCGGGTGTCGGGGTCCTCGGCCCCGGTGATGAGGAACTGCGCGTCGGGGAACAGCCGGGCTAGTTCGGCCACGATCGGAATGGAGCCGCCCACGCCCATGTCCACCGCCGGAACCCCCCAGGCCTGTTCCATGGCCCAGTGCATGGCCCGGGCGGCCGGGGAGTCGGGGTCGGCGGCGAAGGGCCGGCCGGCCGCGCCGGGGAGGAAGCGGACCTCGGCGCCGAAGGGGGCGTGGGCCTGGACGTGGCGACCCAACACGTCCAAAGCATGGGTGGGATCGTTGCCCGGGGGGATGCGCAGGCTGATCTTGGCCCGGGCGACCGGCTGGAGGGTGTTGGCGGCCACCGCGGTGGCCGGGGCGTCGATGCTCACCACGGCCAGGGCCGGCTTCGTCCACAGCCGCGCGGTCAGCGGACCGGTCCCGGCCAGCCGCACCCGGTTTGGAACGGCGGCGTCGGTGCGGAACTGGTCCTCGTCCAACTCCACCTCCGTCTTGTCCGACCCCACGAGTCCTTCGACGGCCACGTCGCCGTGCTCGTCGTGGAAGGTGGCGATCAGCCGCCCGAGCAAGGTCAGGGCATCCAGGGCGGGTCCGCCGTAGGTGCCCGAGTGCAGCCCGTGGGACAGAGCGCGGACCTCCACGGTGCCGTCGACCAGCCCGCGCAGGCTGGTGGTCAGGGCCGGCACGCCGACCTGCCAGTTGCCGGAGTCGGCCACGACCACCACATCAGCCCGCAGCAGCTCCTGGTGCTCGGCGAACAGGGCCGGCAGGGTCGGGGACCCGGTCTCCTCCTCGCCCTCGATGAACACGGTGATCCCCAGCCTCAGGTCCTCGCCGAGCACGTCGTGGACGGCTCGGAGGGCGGCGACGTGGAGCATGATCCCGGCTTTGTCATCGGCCACTCCGCGGCCGTAGAGCCGCCCGTCCCGCTCGGTGGCGGTGAACGGGCAGGAGGCCCAGTGCTGGGGGTTCCCGGCGGGCTGGACGTCGTGGTGGGCGTAGAGCAGCACCGTGGGCGCTCCCTCGGCGGCCGGCCGCCGGGCGAGAACGGCCGGGGCGCCGGGATCACCGGCCTCAGTGGTGGCCCGCAGGATGCGCACCTCGTCCAGCCCGGTGCTGGTCAGCAGCTCGGCGACCAGGTCCGCGCCGCGGTCGAGCTCGGCAGGGTCGTAGGCGGGCCAAGCGATGCCCGGGATCGCCACCAGCCGTCCCAGATCGGCCAGGGCCGTCTCGAAACCGGCGTCGACGCTGGACCGCAACGCCTCCACGGGGACCAATGAATGCTCGTGGTCGGCAACCATGCCCCCACTGTAGTGACCCGCCCGCGGTGCCCCCCTGACACGGGGGCGAGGTCGTGCCGGTCGGCGGATGCCTTGCAGGCGCTCTGACTTGCCCCTACGGTGAGACACGACGATCATCAGCACACTGATGCTTGTGGGACTGCCGATGACAGGGAGACGAACATGGACCAGGACAAGGCACCGATCCTCGAAGGACTGGCCGACCACCACGAGAAGGGCCGCTACGGCTTCACCCCGCCGGGCCACCGCCAGGGCCGCGGCGTGGACCAGCAGACCCTGGACGTGCTGGGAGAGGCCCCGTTCCGCAATGACCTGCTGGCCAGTGCGGGGCTGGATGACCGGATCTCCTCCAACGGCTACCTGGAGACCGCCCAGCAACTGATGGCCGAGGCGGTCGGGGCCGAGCAGACCTTCTTCTCCACCTGCGGGTCCTCCCTGTCGGTGAAGGCCGCGATGCTGGCCGTGACCCGCGGCACCGGGGACATCCTCATCGGCCGCGACGCCCACAAGTCGGTCACCGCCGGGCTGATCCTCACCGGCCTGCAACCGCGCTGGATCAACCCCACCTGGGACCACGAGCTCAACATCGCCCACCCCCCGACCCCCGAGGCTGTGGAGACGATGTGGCAGCGCCACCCGGACGCGGCCGCGGCCCTGATCGTCAGCCCCACCCCGTACGGGACGTGTGCGGACATCGAGGCGATCGCGGGCATCTGCCACTCCCGCGGCAAGCCCCTGATCGTCGACGAGGCCTGGGGCGCGCACCTGCCCTTCCACGACGGCCTGCCCACCTGGGCGATGGACGCCGGGGCGGACATCTGCGTGGTCAGTGTGCACAAGATGGGCCTGGGCTTCGAGCAGGGCTCCGTCTACCACCTGCAGGGCAACCTGATCGACCCGATCCGGCTCCAGCAGTGCGCCGACTTGCTGGCCACCACCAGCGCCAGCACCATCATCTACGCCGGCATCGACGCCTGGCGCCGCCAGATGGTCCAACACGGGCACCAGCAGCTCGACGCCGCCCTCAAGCTGGTGAAGAAGGCGCGCAAGCAGATCGACGAGATCCCCGGGCTCCACGTGCTCCACGACGAGCTGATCCGCGAGGAGGCCTCCCACGACCTCGACCCCTTCCACGTGCTCATCGACGTGACGGGGCTGGGGATCAGCGGCTACCAGGCCACCGACTGGCTGCGCCACCAGTGCGGGATCGACATGGGCGTCACCGACTCCCGCCACACCGAGGCCACCTTCTCCCAGTCCGACGACGAGACCACCGCCACCCGGCTCGTCGAGGCGCTGACCGCCCTGAAGGAGGCTGCTCCCGAGCTGCCCCGCCCCACGGAGGTGAAGCTGCCGGCCTTCTCGGATCTGGAGCAGGAGACCGTGCACCTGCCCCGGGAGGCGTTCTTCGGCCCCGTCGAGGTCGTCCCCGCGCAGGAGGCCGCCGGGCGGATCTGCGCGGAGCAGATCACCCCCTACCCCCCGGGGATCCCGGCGATCCTGCCCGGGGAGCGGATCAACGGCAACGTGGTGGAGTACCTGCGCAGCGGCGTGGAGGCAGGCATGGTCCTGCCCGACCCGGCCGACCCGTCCCTGCAGACCATCCGCGTCGTCCAAGCCTGAACACCACCTCTGAAGCGCCTCCGAGATCTGTCCGCGCGATGCGGGGACAGGCCCCGGGGGTGGAAAGTATGGAGGCGCCCCCGGGGGCGCAAACCATGCAAATCCCTGGTCCGCCAGACGCAACGGGCGTACCGTGGAGGATGGTCCAGCAGGTGGCCATGAGATTCAGTGCATGCGATGAAGGACGCTCCTCATGGGCCACAAGCTCTCCGTGCTGATCCAGATTGACCTCGCCGAGACCCTGCACGGGGCCAGCCCCGTGCAGGTGGTGCCCCACGACCTGCCCGCCCACCGGCCCGCACCTGCCCGGGCCGCCCGTTCCGTGCAGGAGCTGGGGTGGGCGGCATGAGCCGGGCACCGCGCACCAGGCCCTCGGTGCAGGCCGAACAGATCGACCGGGTCCTGACCTCCCTGGGCCAGCGGCTGGGTGCGGTCACCGGCGGGGCGGCGGTGGCCGCCATCGCCCAGGCCGCCGTCCACCACGTGGCAGGGACCCGGTGGGCCAGTGTGAGCGTGGCCACCCCGGGGCGGTTCCGCACCCTGGTGGCCACCGCCCCGATGGCCGCCCAAGCTGACGCGCTCCAGCACGCCACCGGGCAGGGCCCCGCCGTGGACCCTCTGCTGGAGGGCGCCGTGCACCTGGTCGGGGACCTGGCACGGGACCGCCGCTGGCCGGCCTTCACCGCCGGCGCCGCCCAGCACCTGGACGTGGCGAGCCTGGTGGTCTACCGCCTGCCCCTGCCCGAGGACCCGGGCACCACCGTGGGGCTGAGCCTGTACGCAGACGTCCCGGACGCCTTCGACGGGCCGGGGCTGTGGGCCGGGTCCGTGCTGGCCTCCCACGCCGTCATGGCGGTGGCGGCCGGACACCACCGCCGGCAGACCCAGCACCAGGACCAGGCCGTGGCCGGCGCCCGGGAGGTCGGCACCGCCACCGGGGTGCTGATGACCCGCTACGGGCTGAGCCGTGAGGAGGCCCTCGAGATGATCCGCGCCACGGCCCAGGACACCCACCGCAGCATGGCCCAGGTCGCCGCCGAGATCATCGACACCGAGCTCCACCGCCTCCCGCCCATGCCCACCGGCCCCCAGCATCTGCACCGGGCCTCCTGATCCCAGCCCCGACCTCTGAAGGACACCATGTCGAGAACCTCGACGACGGGCCGTCGGCCGAGCCCCTTCGCCCCCTGCGCCGTCACCGGCGTCCTGGGCCGGCCCAGGAGAGCTTTCCCCAAGACTGACATCACCCATATAGTCAGTACGCGTATCGATTCCTTGGTGAGCCGGGGAATGGTCCGGCACCTCAAGCCACGGGGCAGGCCGGAGCGGACGAGCACGGGAGCACAACGATGTGCGGCATAGCGGGAGAAATCGCGTTCAGAGGAACGCGGGCCGACAGCGAGGCGGTGGGCCGGATGACGGCGGCGTTGGCCGAGCGGGGCCCGGACGGGCACGGCGAATGGAGCGGGGGCTGGGTCTCCCTGGGCCACCGGCGCCTGAAGATCATCGACCTCTCCGAGGCCGGGGCCCAGCCCATGGTCGACGCGGACCGCGGGCTCGCGGTCGTCTTCAACGGGTGCATCTACAACCACCGAGAACTGCGGCAGGAGCTGCGGGACGCGTACGAGTTCCGTTCCACCTCGGACACCGAGGTCATCCTGGCCGCCTACAACCGGTGGGGCGAGGATTTCGTGGACCACCTCGTGGGCATGTTCGCGATCGCCCTCGTCGACCGCCGGCGGCACCGGGTGCTGCTGGTGCGGGACCGGCTGGGGATCAAGCCCCTCTACCTAGCGCAGGTGGGCGGGGCCCTGCGCTTCGCCTCCACCCTGCCGGCCCTGGTGGCCGCCGGCGGGGTGGACACCGGAATCGACGAGGTGGGCCTGCACCACTACCTGAGCTGGCACTCCATCGTCCCTGCCCCGACCACGATCCTGTCGGGGGTGACCAAGCTGCCCCCCGCCACGGTGCGCGTGGTCGACGCCGAGGGCCGCACCCGCGACCGGGTCTACTGGCAGCCCGACTACACCCGCCGGGAAGAACACGAGGGGTGGGCGCCCGAGGACTGGCAGGAAGCCGTCCACGAGTCCCTGCGCACCGCGGTGGAACGCCGACTGGTCGCCGACGTGCCGGTGGGCGTGCTGCTGTCGGGGGGCCTGGACTCCAGCCTGCTCGTGGCCCTGCTGGCCGAGGCCGGCCAGCAGCACCTGTCCACCTTCAGCATCGGCTTCGAGGATGCCGGCGATCGCGCCGGCGATGAGTTCGCCTACTCCGACCTGGTGGCCGAGGTCTTCGGCACCGACCACCACCGCCTCCGCATCGGCGCCACGGACCTGCCCGGGGCGGTCGAGGCCACCGTCGGTGCCATGGCCGAGCCCATGACCAGCCACGACGTCACCGCGTTCTATCTGCTGTCGCAGGCGGTGTCCGCGCACGTGAAGGTGGTGCAGTCCGGTCAGGGCGCGGACGAGATGTTCGCCGGCTACGCCTACCACCAGGCGGCCGCGGGCCTGCCCCGGAACACGGCCCTGGACACGTTCACCGCGGCGTTCGACGACCACGACCAGGCTCAGCTCCTGGAGATCCTCGAGCCCGAGTGGCTGGACCCGACCGACCCCAGCCGGGCCCTGCTCGCCGAGCACCTGGCCGCCCCGGGGGCGGCCACGGCCCTGGACGCGGTGCTGCGCCTGGACACCCACCTGCTGATGGCCGATGACCCGGTCAAGCGGGTGGACAGCATGACCATGTCCTTCGGGCTGGAGGCCCGGGTGCCGTTTTTGGACCAGGACCTGGTGGAGCTGGCCGCGGCGTGCCCGCCGGAGCTGAAGACCGCCCAGGGCGGCAAGGGGATCCTCAAGGACCTGGGCCGGACGATCCTGCCCGCGGAGGTGGTCGACCGGCCCAAGGGCTACTTCCCCGTCCCGGCCCTGTGCCACCTGGAGGAACCGATCCTCACCCTGGTCCGGGAGGCGCTCTACGCCCCCGAGGCCAAGCAGCGGGGCCTGTTCCGCTCCGAGACCGTCGAGGACCTCCTGGCGCAGCCCAACGTCCGCCACGCGCCCACCGGGCCCAACGTGCTGTGGCAGCTGGGCCTGCTGGAGATGTGGTTGCAGCGCCACGGCGTCGGCTGACACCAGTGGCTCCGAAGGACGTCATGGAAGATCGTGGAAAGGACGGGTCTGTGCGCACGTTCGGTGTGGAAGAGGAACTGCTGCTGGTCGACGCCACGACCCTGCAGCCGTTGCCGGCCGGGGAGTGGGCGGTGACGCTCCAGGATGCTTCCGCCTCCGGCCACGAGGTGACCGCGGAGCTGCAGCAGGAGCAGCTCGAGGTCGCCTCCCCGCCCCAGACCACCCTGGCCGGGCAGCTCGAGGCCATCCGTACCGGCCGCGCCCTGGCCGAGGCGGCGGCCGCGAAGGTGGGCGGTCGGGTGGCCGCCCTGCCCACCGCCCCGGGGCCGGTCACCCCGCACCTGGTCCCGGCCCCGCGCTACCGCCGGATCGCGGAGCACTTCGGGCTCACCGCCGCCGAGCAGCTCACCAACGGTTTCCACATCCACGTCGGCATCACCTCGCGGGAGGAGGGCGTGGCGGTGCTGGACCGGATCCGTGTCTGGTTGCCGGTTCTGTTGGCATTGAGTGCGAACTCCCCGTTCTGGCACGGGATCGACACCGGCTTCGCCTCCTACCGCTACCAGGCCTGGAACCGGTGGCCCACCGCCGGGCCCACCGACGTCTTCGGCTCCCCCGCCGGCTACGACCGCCACCGGGCGGTGCTGCTGGGCACGGGCGTGCCGCTGGACGCGGGGATGCTCTACTTCGACGCCCGCCTGTGCGAGCACCACCCCACTCTCGAGGTACGGGTCGCCGACGTCTGCCTGGACGCCGGGCACGCCGCGGTGATCGCCACCCTCGTCCGGGCCCTGGTCGAGACCGCCGCCCGGCAGTGGCGCGAGGACGCCCCGGCGGTGCCGGCGTCGGTGCTGCGCACCTGGTCCTGGCAGGCCAGCCACACCGGGGTGGAGGAGCGGCTGATCGACCCCGCCACCGGCACCCCCGCCCCGGCCGGGGACGTCATCGCACGGCTGCTGGACACGGTCCGCCCCGTGCTCACCGAGTACGAGGAGGAGGAACAGGTCGAGGCCGTGATCGCCGACATCCTGCGCCACGGCACCGGGGCCCGGCACCAGCGCCAGGCCTACGCCGCCCGCCACGACGTGCGCGACGTCGTGACCGCAGCGCTGGAGGCGACGCACCGCACCCCGACCGTCCTCCCGGTGGATCCACCTCCGGCGTGGGAGGAATCGGTGGACGGGTCACCAGAGGGCACCCCGACGGCCGTCTGAGCACGTCCGCCCGTGCGGGCTGCGGACCGGCGGATCCTAGGTCTGCTGGTTGAGCCGGGCCAGCAGCAGAGCCTCGGCCAGCATCCCCTGACGCAGGTCGGCGAGGTCCAGGGACTCATCGACCCCGTGGGCGCGGGTGTCGGGATCCTCAGCACCGGTGACCAGGATCTGCGCGTCCGGGAACAGCTGCGCCAATTCCGCCACGATCGGGATCGCGCCCCCGATACCCATGTTCACCGCCGGTGTCCCCCAGGCCTGACCCATGGCCCAGTGCATGGCCTCGGCGGCCGCGGAGTGCTGGTCGGCGGCGAACGGCCGGGATCCGCTGGTGGAGTGGAGGGACACCTCGGCCCCGAACGGGGCGTGCTCGATCACGTGCCGTTCCAGGGCCGCCAGGGCGCGGTCGGGGTCGTTGCCCGGCGGGATGCAGATGCTCACCCGGGCCCGGGCCACCGGTTGCAGGGTGTTGGCCGCCACCGCGGTGGGCGGGGCGTCGATCCCGGCGACCACCAGGGCCGGTTTCGTCCACAGCCGGGCGGTGATGGGTCCGGTGCCGGCCAGCCTGACGCCCTCCGGCACCCCGGCGTCGGCCCGGAACTGCGCCTCGTCCAGCTCCAGCTCTGTGTCCTCGGAGCCCACCAGGCCCTGGACGGCCACGTCGCCGTTCTCGTCGTGGAAGGTGGCGATCAGCCGCCCCAGTACCGTGAGGGCATCCAGGACCGGGCCGCCGTAGGTCCCGGAGTGCAGTCCGTGGGACAGGGCGCGGACCTCCACGATCCCATCGACCAGTCCGCGCAGGCTCGTCGTCAGGGCCGGAGTCCCGACCCGCCAGTTCCCGGAGTCGGCGGCGACGATCACATTGGCGCGCAGGGCCTCGCGGTGCTGGGCGAAGAAGGCCGGCAGGGTCGGGGACCCGGTCTCCTCCTCCCCCTCCACGAAGACCGTGATGCCCAGTCCCAGGTCCTCCCCCAGCTCCTGGAGCACGGCGCCCACCGCGGCGACGTGGAGCATGATCCCGGCCTTGTCGTCGGCCACCCCGCGGCCGTACAGCCGCCCGTCCCGCTCGGCGGCGGTGAACGGCGAGGTGGTCCAGGCCTGGGGGTCCTCGGCCGGCTGGACGTCGTGGTGGGCGTAGAGCAGCACCGTGGGCGCCCCCGGGGCGGCGGGCCGGCGCGCCAGCACCGCCGGGGCGCCGGCCACGCCGGCCTCGGTGGTGGCCCGGAGGATCCGCACCTCATCCAGCCCGGTGTCCCGCAGCAGCTCGGCGACCACTTCCGCGCCGCGCTCCAGCTGCGCCGGATCGTAGCCGGGCCAGGCGACGCCGGGGATCGCCACCAGCCGTCCCAGGTCGGCCAGGGAGGTGTCGAAGCCGGCATCAATCCGGGCGCGCAACGCCTCCACGGGCACCAGGGGATCCACAGGGTTGGCAGTCATGTGCTCACTCTCCTGGTGCTCGAGGTCTCAGCGGGCGGGTCGGGTCAGCACGAACCCGCTCGTGGGGAGGGCCGGGAGGTGGTCCAGGGGGATGGACAGGTCCTGGACCGGCACCTGGAGGTTCGTGGTGGCCAGCAGCCGGGTGGCGCGGGTGAGCAGCTCCACGGTGGACCACTCCCCGGGACAGCGGTGGGTCTGCCCGTGCCGGCCGGCGCCCTGGGCGATCAGCGACCAGGGGTCCTCACCCCAGGACCAACCCCGGAAGCGCTCCGGGGCGAAACTGTGCGGGTCCTCCCACAGCCGGGCGTCGTGGCAGGTGCCGTAGAGGTCCAGCATCACCCAGTCCCCCACCCCGAAGTGGTGCCCGCGCCATGCGAAGGCCTCGCGGGCCCGTCCGCCCACGGCCGGGAAGAACGGGTAGTAGCGGCGCACCTCCTGGACGAAGGGCTCCAGGTCCGTCTCCTGCCCGGCGGCGAAGGCTACTCGCCACTGCGGGTGCTCGTGCAGGGCCACGGCGGCGAAGACGATGTACCGGGCCACCGCCACGGTCGGGCGCAGGACGTTGAGCAGCTCGATCGCGGCCGTCCGGGCCGGCAGGAGCTCCCCGTCGAGGTCACGGTGGTGGGCGAGCACGTGGACGGCCGTGCCCTCGGGCGCCTCCAGGGCCCCGGAGCGGACGGCCTCGACGAGGCCGGTGGCCCAGCGTTCGGTGACCGTGCGCCGGGCGCGGGCGTACCAGTTGGGCGGGCCGAAACGGGGAGCGTTGTCGATCATCAGCGCGAACTCCCGGGCCCGGCGAGCCACCTGATACTCGGGCAGCGGCACCCCGGCCCAGGCGCACACGGTGCGGGTGAGGACCTGGCGCACCTCCTCGTGCAGCACGATCTTCTCCTGCCCGGCCCACCGCTGTTCGGCCGCGCGCCACTGGTCCTCGAAGAGGTTCCCGAGCCGGGTCATCGCCTCCGGGGTCATCAGGGACAGGAAGGCCCGGGCCCGGTGCCGGTGGGCCTCCCCGTCGAGGGTCTGCACGGAGCCGGTGTCCTGGAGCAGGTGCTGGGCCGAGGGCGGCAGCGCCCCCACCCGGGTGAACCGGTCGCGGGCATAGAACAACTCCGCGGCCTCGGCCCCACGCACGAACGTGATCGGGCGCAGGGCCAGCCGGCTGGTGAACAAATCCGTGCCCAGCGCATCACACCGCGACGAGATGAACGGGTAGCCCTCGCGCAGGAACGCGATCGTGCTGTCGAACGGAACACGTGCCACAGCGCCTCCGGCCATCGGATCATCAGCACACTTGCCGAGCAAGCTACCACCCGGGGACGTGGCGTGTGGGGGCGCCGCAGCCCGGTGCACTGTTCCCGGTGGACTACTTCCACCGCTGGTCCCCGGCAGGCCGGCCACCAGTAGCGACGACGCAGGACCCCACGGGATCCCTCGGTTGCGGTCGGGCTGCGCCGCAGGGATTAGGATTTTCGTTCGGTGGTCAAGCAGCCGGCTGCCGGGCGGCACCGCGGTGCCGCCCAGCCTCACCATCGCTGCCCCCACTGCGGGGATCCGGGCCCCGTCGAAGCGGGGCGTGTCAGCGCGGTGAACCGACCCCTGCTGCGCCGGCACAGCACACCGGGCGCTTCCGCGTCCGGGGGCGCTGTGCCCTGAACCACCACGGAACACACCACCCATGATTGATCGTCACGCGGGGGAACCCGTCCCTTCGGTGATGCACGAGCTGCTGCTGGACAGCCCGGACATCACCGCTTTCCTCACCCAGTTCACCCAGAAGATGGCCACCACCCTGGCTGCCGACGGGGAGGAGGTGTGGTGCGCGGTGACCCTGCTGCGCGAACGCCGCTCCGCCACCGTGGCCTCCAGCAACGACCGGGCCGCGGCCCTGGATGAGATCCAGTACGTCTACGGCGACGGCCCGTGCCTGACCGCCGCCCGGGAGCACACCGTGGTCCACGTGCCCGACGTGGCTACGGACTCCCGGTGGCCCGGCTACACCGAGGCGGCCGCAGCCACCGGGGTCGCCTCAGTCCTCGGTGTCCCGTTCGAGCTGGCCGGGGAGGCCAGGGCAGCGCTGAACATCTACAGCGATCAGCCCCGTGCTTACGACCAGGCCGCTATCGAGGCCGCCCGCCGGGAGGTGGCCCTGGCCTCCAGCGCCCTGCGCCTGGCGGTGCGCCTGGCCGGCCACCGTGACACCGAGGCCGACCTGGTGGCGGCCCTGGAGTCGAGGACCTCCATCGACCTGGCCGTGGGCATCGTCATGGGCCAGAACCGCTGCACCCAACGAGAAGCCGTGGAGATCCTCAAGGCGGCCTCCAACCACCGCAACGTCAAGCTGCGGGACCTGGCTGAGGAGCTGGTCGCTCAGGTGGGCAAGGGCCCGACCGAAACCCACTTCGAGAACTGAACCCCCGCTGGGGGGCGGGTTCGTCCCGGCCACGTCCGGGCCGGGACGTGGCCCGCCCCCAGCCCAGGGCGTGGCTGCCGGAGCGGGGAGGCCCGTACGCTTGAGGCCCATCAACGACACCCGGGCGCCCGGGCCTGCTCTTCCGGTCCTGCCCGAGGCCGTGAGCGTCGCTGAAGCGCCTGGTCAGAGGCCCCGGAATAGGCAATGTCCGGGGCGGCAGGCAGGCTGGGACCTGGTCGCAGGGGTGGTCATCGGGGAGTCAAGCAGCCGGCTGTCTGATAATCGCCCCTGCGGCTGGGTTCCCTTCCGGCCCCTCAGGGGACCACACCGGGACACGGCGCGCCTGTGGCAGCCACCGCCCCTCACCCCTGCCGGCCCAGCACCTGGAACATCCCCTGACCCCCACCCGGGAAGTCGGCACCGCGGTGGGTGTGCGGATGACCCGCTACGGGCCCCCCACTGGCAGGCCCTGGAGATGCTGCGCGCCGCCGCCCAGGACTCCTCCCGGCCGGTGGCCGAGATCGCCGCCGAGATCGTCGACCCCGAACTTCAGCGCCTCCCACCTATGCCCACCGCCACCCCGGCCCGCCCCCGGAGGGCTCCGGAGGCGAGGCCATGACCCTCGGCCGGGTCGGCGGCGTCGGTGAGGTCGGTGCCTGCCGAGACGTCGGCAGCTTCACCACGGGCCGGAGCGACTTCTTGCTACCGACCTCAGGGGGTGCAAACCATGCAAAGCCCTGGTCAGCGGAGGTCTCAGGGTTCTAGCCTGGGGGTGAGGTCCAGCAGCCGGCCACGACACGCCTCGTGGCCAGGAGCTGCCCTGATGGAATCCGAATTCCCCGCACCGGTCGGGATCGATCCGGACACCCCCGCCGTCCCGGCGAGACCAGCGGCATGAGTCAGTTCACGACAGCGCCCGCCGACACCTCGGCGCGCCGACAGCTGAGCCTGGTGCCGTCGGCCCTGGAGGTCTCGAGCACCTATCTGACCCCGGCGGACCCCTTCCCCGCTGCCCTGGCGGAGCTGGCGCTGGTGGAGCTGCTCGTGCTGCACTCGAGGATCACCCGCCAGCTCGAGTACGAGTACATCGATGCGGCCGGGCCGCATCCGGTGACCCTGGACCGGGCCCAGGAGCTGGCCGATGAGCTCGACACCCGCCAGGACTTCCTGACCTCCACTTCCCCGGTGCCCCCGGAAGCACCTCAAACCGAGGTACCGCGTGCGGCCCGCCGGCAGCCGCCCGGCCCCCGCCGCAGGCCGGCCGCCGGACACCACCCCGCCGCCCCGAGCCAGCCCGCGCCCGCGCTTCCGGGCCAGGACCAGCATCACCCTGCCGCCCTGACGCCCGTCACCGTGGGCGAGGAGGATCGTCGCGAGAAGGGGCTGCGCATCTACGACCTGGCCCGGTTGCGGCCAGGCGATCGGATCCAGGTCTGGCACCGCGGACAGCTGCAGGACGTGGGCACCGTGGAGGAAGCCGCCCCGTCCCTGGGCGTGGTGTGGATCCGTGAGGGCCTGGACGGATACCGCCGGATGATCCACGCCCACGACGACACCGAGCTCCGATCCTCCGAGCCGAGCCCCGATGAGTGAGGAGATCAGCAGCCCTCTGTCGCCCTCGGCCCCGGGACCCGCGCGCCGCACCGCGCCGGCAGCGCGGTCCCGCCCCGAGGCATCCACTGCAACACAACCCTTCCACCGTGAACAGGACCCAGGCATGACTATCTCTGCTCCCAAAGCCCTGGCCGTCGAGCTGCGCCCCTCCTCCCCCACCCACTGGGTCGCCATCTACTACCCCATGGTGGACACCCCCGCAGGCCGCTGGGCCGACGTCACCTGGGAACTGCATCAACGCCTGATTGCGGTCCCTGTCGATTCCCGGCAACCGGCACGGTGGCTGGATCTGCGCAGCCCCGACCCCGACCACCCCGGCTACGCCGCACACCAGGCCTGGGCCCACCAGCTGGCCGCCGGCTACACCGCGGCCCTGGCCGTCCACCAGGCCGAGGCCACCGAGGAACCCCTGCCGCTCCAGGAGGCACAGCGAATGCGAGATACCTCGGTGGTGGTCCCGGCCGGGCAGCTCTCCGAGTGGGTGCTCGACGACCTCGAGGTAGGGACCCCGGGCCTTTACGGGTAACCCCGCGGGCACCGCGCCGACGAGGCAACCCCGGCCACCGGCCTCACCCCCGGCGGTGGCACACTACAGTGACGCCATGACGCAGCTGCTGTACGAGGACATGGTCCCGCCTCAGGCCGCTGACGCCATGGATGAGTTCCTCGCCGAACGCTCCCCCGCGCTGGAGCACCTGCGCACCGCGGTGGCCGCCCACGGCCTCGACCCCGACGTGCTGCTCGAGGGCACCCCCAAGTCGGTGGGCCCGGTGTGGGAGTGGGTCACCGGCCGCGCCGGCGAGCTCGGTGTCGACCCGAGGTCCTTGGAGGAGGATCCGACCCGCCGCTCCTGGCCCAGCTGGGCCCGCCACGGGATGCTGGTGGACCCCCACCCCCCGGCCCAGACCCTGGCGCTGGTGGACGGCTTCACCTCCTACCTCGCCCGCATCATCACCACCGCGGTCCCCGGAGCGCAGTGGCGCGTCGGGGAGCACCGCCTCGACGACTACCCCATGCTCAACTACCCCGTGCTCGCCGCCGCCGGCCACCAGGTCTTCCTGCCCGCGATCCCGCTCTACAGCGCCTACCAGTCCGCCCACGGCCGCGACCCGATGAGCGGGACCGAGATGGACGCCCACACCCGGCGCACCATCGCCGCGCTGCGCGGGGAGAATCCCGTGGCCGACGCGGTGGAGGAGCCGCTGGTGACGGTGGTCGCCGAGGTGGGGTGCTTCGACGTCGGGCTGCGCGCCGACCTCGCCGCCGAGCACCCCGAGCTGGTGGAGCGGATGATCACCGAGCTCACCGACCGCGACGGGGTCGCCTCGGTCCACCGCTACGGCCCCGACGCGCTGGTGGTTGACGCCCCGGACTGGAACGAGACCCGCCTGAAGCTCTGGTCGACCCTGTGGTTGCAACGCCACCTCCACACCGACGACTGAGCACAACGCACTCCGCCCCATCACGGATCGCCATCACCCTGCGCAGCACCGCCCAGGGTGGCAGCACGACAAGTACCGTCCGGGGCTGTGGGCCCCGGGCCGGGGGGTGGATGCGTTCTGGGTTGTCACGTTGGTCGTCTCCATCGTCCTTCACCGCCTGCCCCGATCTGACGGCCGTAGGTGGGCTGGTGCTCTACGGGGGCCGGCCGCGCCCCGGGGTGGGCGCCACGAGGACCAGTCAACGCCCGTCTCTACCGGGGGTGGGAGGCCCTGCTGTGGGTGGTACTGATAGGGACACCCAGCCCCGGTGTGGGGCCTCTACGGTGGTAGGTATGGACCACAAGGCAGAGGTGCGCCAGTTCCTGGGCTCCCGACGGGGAAGGATCACCCCGTCCCAGGCCGGCTTGCCCGTCTACGGTGGTACCCGACGGGTGCCGGGATTGCGCCGGGCGGAGGTGGCTACCCTGGCCGGGGTCAGCGTGGAGTACTACACCCGCCTGGAGCAGGGCAATCTCGCCGGGGTCTCCGACGAGGTGCTGGAGGCGATCTGCCGGGCCCTGCACCTGGACGAGTCCGAACGGGCCCACCTGTTCGACCTGGCCCGTGCTGCCGGCCCGGGCCGGCGGGCACGGCGCCGGGTGGAGCCGGTGCTTCCAGTGCGCCCCTCTATCCAGCGCCTGCTGGAAGGGTGGACCGGGATCCCGGCGCTGGTACGCACCGGGCGCATGGACGTCGTGGCCGTCAATCCCCTGGGCCGGGCCCTGTTCTCCGAGGCCTTCACGATTCCGGCCCGGTCGGTGAACCTGGCCCGCTTCTGCTTCCTGGACCCGCGTGCGGGCAGTTTCTATGCCGACTGGGAGGCCTTCGCCGACGACATCGTCGCCCTGCTGCGCACCGAGGCCGGCCGCAACCCCTACGACAAGGGGCTGACCGATCTGGTCGAGGAGCTGGCCATCCGCAGCGAGGCCTTCCGCACCCGCTGGGGCGCTCACCAGGTAAGCCTGCACCGCACCGGCACCACCGGCTTCCACCACCCCGTGGTCGGGAACCTGCAGTTGGTCTTCGACACCCTCGAGCTCCCCGCCGATCCCGGGCTGACGCTGAAGACCTACAGCGCCGAGCCCGGCACCGCCTCGGAGGACGCGCTGAAGCTGCTGGCCAGCTGGACCGCCACCCACCACTGCCCCGCACGCACCGACACGACCAGCACCACCAACAAGCAGCACCACCCCAGGGAAGGATGACCATGCACACCAGAACCCTTGGACAGGGCCTTGAGGTCTCGGCGATCGGGCTGGGCGCCATGGGCATGTCGCAGAGCTACGGCCCCAACCCCGGTGACCGGGATGAGATGATCGCCGTCCTGCGCTCAGCGCTCGAGCACGGTGTGACGTTCTTCGACACCGCCGAGGTCTACGGGCCTTACGACAACGAAGAGCTCGTCGGGGAGGCCCTCCAGCCGGTGCGCGAGGAGGTGGTGATCGCCACGAAGTTCGGCTGGGACATCCAGGACGGTAAGAGTGTGGGGCTGAACAGCCGGCCCGAGCAGATCCGCCGGGTGGCCGAGGCCTCCCTGCGGCGGTTGCGCACCGAGGCCATCGACCTGTTCTACCAGCACCGGGTCGACCCGCAGGTGCCGATCGAGGACGTCGCCGGGACCGTCGGGGAGCTGATCGCCGAGGGCAAGGTGCGTCACTTTGGGCTCTCCGAAGCCTCGGCGCAGACCATCCGCGCCGCCCACGCCGTCCAGCCCGTCACCGCCGTGCAGAGCGAGTACTCGCTGTGGACCCGCGACCCCGAAGCCGAGGTGCTGCCCACTCTGGCGGAGCTGGGCATCGGCTTCGTCCCGTTCAGCCCGCTGGGCAAGGGTTTCCTCACCGGCACTGTCGGCACCACCACTGCCTTCGCCGCCGGTGACATCCGGACCACCATCCCCCGGTTCGCCGAGGAGAACCGGGCCGCCAACACCGCCTTGGTCGACCACGTCACCGCCCTGGCCCAGGGCAAGGGCGCCACCCCCGGGCAGATCGCGCTGGCGTGGCTGCTGGCCCAGCAGCCGTGGATCGTGCCGATCCCCGGCACCCGGCGCACCTCCCGCATCCAGGAGAACGCCGGGGCCACCCAGGTGCCGCTGTCGGCCGACGAGATCGCCGACCTGGACACCCTCGCCCAGCGCGTGGGCGTCCACGGGGCCCGCTACAACGACACCCACCTGGGCTACATCAACCGCTAACCCCCACCCCCACCAGGAACCGCGGGTGCACGCCGTCGCCACGCAAGGCTGCGGTGGGCACCCATCCCCTTTACCCTCGGCTGTCCGGAGTGGGGCGTCCAGCGGTGCACAGTAGGCCCCTCCAGGGGCGCAGGGCACGGACGGTGACTGGCCCATCAGGGACGCCGGCCCCTACGCCACCGGCGTCAGGATGAGCGTCCGCTCAGGCGGTCGCCATTGGTAGCTCCCGGCTCCTCCGGTACAGGGTTGACCTCGACATCCCGAGGTGCCGGGCGACCTGGGTGGCCGGCTCCCCGGCCCCGATCAGCCGTAGGGCGCTGCGGATCTGGGAGGCGGTGAAGGTCCGGCGCCTCCCACCGAGGTTCTTGCCAGCGGCTCTCCGTTTGGCCACCGAGTCGGTGATCCGCTCCCGCTTGATCTCCAGCTCCATCTGCGCCAGGGCGGCCATGACGGCAACAACCCTCGGAACCATCGGGGTGTGGGTGTCCACCTCTCCCCTATCGAGGTTCAGCACCCGCAACCCGGCTCCCCTGCCCCGCGGTGTTTCGGCGAAGGCCAGCGCGTTCTTCGACGGCCATGGATGCCCGGATAGGAACTCTCCACGGCACTGCGATAGGGCAACGAGTTGTCTAAGGCCTCAGCTGTTCCGCGGGCAGCGCCTCGGCCGTAGTGCCGGGGGCGGTGTCCAGGGCGGTGCGCAGTGCACCGGCCGACAGTCCTGAAGCCTCGACGAGGTCCGTGAGCGGTACCCCGGAATCCGCCGCCGCGCGGAGTTCCGCGTGCAGGGCGGCCACCGCTTGGTCCAGCGCCCACCGCGCCGACTCTAAGGCGCTGTCCACGGGGGCGACGTCGGACTCCAGCCCGATTTCCTCGTCCGAGGTGGCGGCGGCGTCAAGGACCTGGTCGAGGGCCCACTCTGCTTCCTCGACCTCTCCTGCTGCGACCAGGACACGCTGGATGAGATCCACAGGCCGTTGTCGGGGGTCACTGTCCCTGCCGAGATCCTCCGGAATGGCCGCTATCAGGCGCCCATCGGGGAGCGGGGGCAAGGGGTCGGGGACGAGGGCGACCGGAGCGGTCATGGGCCGCGTGGGATCTGATGTGCTCATCATGAAACCTTTCTCAAACCCTGCGGGAATAAGCCGGCGGAAAGGTCTAATTCTAGGGCCGGGACCCTGGACACAGGATCCATGAAGTCCGGCAAGGAGGAATCTCAGCGATCCGCGGAAGGACCGACATATCGGTAATAGGCCGATCGTCCAGCGCCACCCGGACGATCGCCTCGACAGCGTGGTCCTGTCCATAAATCTCTTCCAGCACATTCGCCGTGCTGCCACAGAAAATGTTTGCTCAGCAACCGCGCGAGCGAAGGATCGCGGCCGCCGTCCACGGCATCCGCCGCCTGCTCCTAAGCTCCCCCTCCCGGACGGCGGGCGGCATAAGGGCCCCTCGGAGGCATAGTGCGTGGGCATCACCAGACGGTCACCCGGGGGACCTCATCCGGGCCACTGCACGCCTGTTCGCTCGGTAAGCAACCGCGGGGCGTTGTCATGCCCGTTTACCCCGCCCGCTGAAAAGCCCGCTCAGGCGCCTCATCCACATCACGATGACCACAGATAACGACGGGCTCAGATGGTCGTCGGTAGCGGCAGTTCCCGGATGCGACGGTAGAGGGTAGCCCTGGACATCCCCAGGTCCCGTGCCACCTGGGTGGCCGGCTCCCCCGAATCGATCAGCCGGAGGGCGTTGCGGATCTGGGAGTCGGTGAAGGTGGGACGGCGACCGCCCAGGTCCTTGCCGGCGGCCCTGCGCTTGGCCACCGAATCAGTGATCCGCTCTCGCTTGATTTCCAGTTCCATCTGAGCCAGGGCCGCCATGACGGTGAAGACCATCGAGCCCATCGGGGTGTGGGTGTCCACGTCTCCCCCGCCCAGGTTCAGCACCCGCAACCCCGCCCCACGACTGCGCAGCCCCTCGGCAAAGGCCAGCATGTTTTGGGTCGACCGACCCAGACGGTCCAATGTGGTGATGACCAGTGTGTCGCCATCCTCAATTGCGGCGATCGCTCTGTCGAACTGCGGACGCGAGGCACGGGCACCAGACACTCCATGGTCGACATATAGGTCATCGTTCCGCACTCCCGCCGCCTGCAGGTCATGCACTTGACGATCCGCGTCCTGCTGCCGCGTTGATACGCGCGCATACCCGATGAGCTTGCTCATGTCTACCCCTACGTGTCTCACAACTAATGTTCAGTACCCGATTCTAGGCCCATGGATAAAACACATAGGTACGAGACACTCCGCGCCGCGGAATCTCGGGGTTGCAAAAAAGTTCGACGAGACGTCTCGCATCCCTAGGCTTGAGAGACGCCATGGCTCAACTGGCGACCCGTAACCCAAAGCTAATACTTGCCATTATGGAAAGTAGTTGCTGTGATGGCGTCACACGCCACGCCGACCAGGAGGACTCCATGAGCCACCACCCCACCCCCGACCAGGCCCGTCAGCAGCTGGCCACCATCCAAGCCCGCACCCTGGACACCCCCCGCGACCGGGCGGTGCACGCCGGGGCGACGGCGGTGTTCGGGGTGGCCACGGCCCTCTACATGGCCGCGCAGAACATCCTGGACGACTGGGTCAGCTACACCGTGCGCACCGCCGTGTTCGCAGCCGCCTGGTTGGTGACGGTGTGGTGGATCGAGCGGCTGGCGCGCACCGTGCCGCGCCGGGCCAAGGCCTGGTCCCAGGGCGGGATCGTGGCCTCCTTCGTGCTGACGCTGACCGTGGTGCTGCCCTGGCTGAACTTCTCCGCCCAGGCCTCCCCCAACACCTGGCCCATGGTCGCCGCCGGGGCCGCCGTCGCCGCTCTTCCCGCCCTGGTGGCCGCGGCCGTGATCCGCTGGGGGTCGAAGTGAGCACCGCGGAAGGCCAGCACGCCCGGCACCGCCTGGATGAGCTCATCCACGCCCCGGTGCGCCTGAGCATCGTCGCGGCCCTGGCCCAGGTCGACGAGGCCGAGTTCGCCCGGGTGCGCGATGCCATCGAGGTCTCCGACTCGGTGCTCTCCAAACAGGCCACCCAACTGGAGGCCGCCGGCTACGTGAAGATCCGCAAAGGCTATGTCGGCAAACGCCCCCGCACCTGGCTGGCCCTCACCCCCACCGGGCGCACCGCCTACACCCGCCACCTCGAGGCCCTGCGCGCCATCGCCGAGGGCAGGTAGAAGTCCCGTCAGCCCCTCCGAGAGCAGTGCGGGCCTACGCCGCTCACCGATCAGCCTCGAGATGCCCCGCCATACTGCCTGACCACGCCGAGAGGGCAGAGCGCCTTCGCCCACCCCGCCCGTCGCCAGGACCAGGCGGAGCACTCCGCGGCATGACAGGCACCGCCTCGGAGGTCACGCACCCGCCCGGCGGCAGGCCAAGGTGCCGGTCACGTTATGCCGTCTCGTGGAGATCGAGCCGGAGCGGCCCGGAAGAGCCACGTGATCATCGTGCGCCGGCCCCGCTGCTGAGCACTACGATCAGGCCGGGTCACTAGGGTGAGTCCGTGCGCACTGTGGAAAAGATCAGCCACCTCGCCGCGCCGGCGCCGGTGGTCTGGAACCGCCTCGTCACCGCCGAGGGCATCAACGAGGAGATGCGCCCGTGGCTGACCATGTCGCTGCCGCCCGGCTTGTCGACAGGGTCCCTCGACCACGCGCCGGTCGGGGTGCCGCTGGTGCGGGCCTGGCTGCGCGCGTTCGGGGTGGTGCCCTTCGAGTGGGACAACCTTCTGCTGGCCGAACTCGACCCCGGGCGCCGCTTCCATGAGATCTCCTCGATGATCACCGCCCGGCGGTGGGAGCACGAACGCACCCTCACCCCCATCGGGGCCCACCAAACCCGGGTCCATGACCGGGTGGTGTTCCACGCCCGACGCGGCGGACACGTTGTGGAAGCGCTGATGCACCTGCTGGTCAGCGCGGTTTTCACCCACCGTCACCACCGCCTGCAGCGTCACTTCGGCGTGGCCCCGTATTGATCACCGGCCTTACCTGACGGGAGGACGCCGCGGAACCGGCGCAACCCCCGGGGAAGGACCGAGTGGCCGTCCCCTTCCACCTGCCATATCCGCCACACCAGATGCCGGAGGTGGCGCCCGCGATCGGCCTCGAGGAACACCGCCCGCCTCAGGCACTACACCGTTACGTCCGAACGGTGATCGATCAACACCCGGCGCCACCCAGGAAGCCGCGGCTGGGCACGGTGCGGTCAGGGACGGAACCGCATTGGCGCTCCTGTGATGGCCCGTAGCAACCACGTCATGTCGCCGGCAGCGGGGGAAATATGAATGCGGTGGCCATCCGCGGGGGCACGGTGGTGGCCAGGCCGAGCAGCAGCCCCCAAAATCTCCGGGGGCGGGCGGTGCACGGCCGGTGCTACGAGGAGCCGAGAAGAGGCAGGGGATGAGGATGAGCAGCACGGGCGGGGTGCACGTGGTGGTCGGTGCCAGTGGTGGAACCGGCCGGGCGCTGGTGGGCGAACTGCACCGCCGGAGCCGACGGGTGCGGGCGGTGAACCGCAGCGGCCACCTCGACGCCCCGCCCGGGGTGGAGGTCGCGGCCGGGGACGCCCGGGACGCCGAGCGGATGCGCGAGGTCTGCCGGGGGGCGGACGTGGTCTACAACACCGTCAACGTCCCCTTCACCCGGTGGCGGGAGGACTTCCCGGCCGCGGTGGACGGGGTGCTCGCCGGGGCCCGGGCCGCCGGGGCGCCGATGGTGTTCGCCGACGACACCTGGATGTACGGCCGGGTCACCGGGCCCATGACCGAGGACCTGCCCTACCGGCCTGTCAGCGACAAGGGGGTCCTGCGCGCCTGGCTGGCTGAGCGGGTGATCGCCGCCCACACCGGCGGGCAGGTGCGCACCGTCATCGGCCGCGCCCCCGAGCTCTACGGCCCGGCCGTGGAGTCCCTGCTGGGCCGCAACCTGTTCGGCCCCGCCCTCACCCACGGACCCGCATTGTGGGTCGGAGACCTGGACCAGCCGCTGGGCCCGATGTTCGTCGAGGACTTCGCCCACGGCCTGGCCGAGCTCGGCGAGCGCGAGGCCGCCCTGGGCCGCGCATGGCACCTGCCCACCCCGGAGCCCACCACCGCACGGGCTTTTCTGGCCCTGGTGTCGGCCCAGGTGCACCGGCCGGTCGGGGCCCTGCGCCTCGGGCAGCGGTCGGCACGCGTCCTCGGTGTGGTGTCGCCGGTGGCCCGGGAGGGCGCGGAGATGCTCTACCAGTTCCGACAACCGCACGTCGTCGATGCCACCGACTACACCGCCGCCTTCGGCCCCGGCCAGGTGACACCCTACGACCAAGGCATCGCCCACACCCTGGACTGGTACAGCACAGCCCCCCGACGCTCCCTCCTCGGCATCGGACGCTGAACCCGCCACCCGGCGCCGCACGACGTAGGCGGTTGAGGGCCGTCCGGTACGCCCACGCGAGGATCCATGACGGCACCGGGCAAACCACCTGGGCGCCGTGCTGTCTCACAACTGGATACGTCGCGCATCCCTGGAGTTGCACGAGACGGCTCAGATATCTGCCGCAGGGGCGTCCCTCAGCGCCGACATGCCTGGCCCTGCCGTTGCCGGACCCCGGGGCGGCAACCACCTCTGCCGCACTTCGGAGCCGGCTTTGCGCGATGACGGGGACCCAACGTGTTCCCCAGCCTCGCGGTTGGCGCTGAACCGGTCGGTCCTGGATGGGCCGCAGCCTTGGTGCCCCCTCCACCGCAGCGCCCGGTCCTCCAGTGGATAGGGGTTCCGCGACCGGATCGCCCCGCCCAGATGGGTCCAGCAGCCGGGCGTCCTCCCCTCCCGGCGCTCGCGGAGGATCGGGAACGACCAGGTGCGGCCGCGGGGCCGGCAGTGGTCGAGCGAGGGATGCCCCGACCCGCGTGGGCCACGGGTGTGTCCTCGGGGGTCTGCTCGCGGTCGCGCAGGCCCACCTCGGCCGCATCGAACAAGCTCGGGGCGGGGTGACGGGTGGCGCCATCGGCGCCTGCCGCGTCGGCGGCGCAGCGCTGGGTTTCCCAGCGGCGGATGCTCGTGCGCGCGGAGGCCGCGGACATCACCCGGTTGTCGCCGGTCCGCAAGAAGGAGGCTGACAGCCGTGGACCCTGACCATCGGTCGGATCCGGGCGCTGCTCTCCCCCGCGTCCGCAGAGACCACAGACGGTCGGTGACCCGGCCGCTCACGCCGCTGTGCTGAGGCCCTGGAATACCTGCTGGAGATGGTGGCCGTGTCCGGTTGTGGCACGGTCATGCCGCCTCGGGTGGCCAGGAAGGCAGAGGGCGGCGGGATCCGCGGCTGGTGGTTCAGCGCACCGTGGTGCGGTGACCGGCATCGAGGCGCCGGGTCCAGCCGCGGGCGTCGAGATGTTCCAGCAACGGGATCGCGACGCGCCGGGTGGTGTTCAGCGCCTGACGGGCCTGACTGGTGGTGAAGGGTTGTGGCAGGCGAGCAAGCTCGCGCATCGCCAGGGCGGGGGCAGTGGGGAGCAGAACGACGCCGTCCCGGAGACGCAGTATCCGTCCGCTGCGCTCCGCCGCGGCGAGTTCCCGGACACCCAGCTGCAGGGCGGTCAGGGCATCGGCCTCCGGGGCGCGGAACGGCGCGGTGGCGAGCCGATGCTCCAACTCGGCGAGCGCGGCTTCGACGGGTCCGAGGTCGCCGCGGTGGTGCGGTGAGCGGATGTGGCCGCCGTCGTGCTCCAGACCGGCGGCGCGCGCGACCGCGTCGACCAGCCTGGGCTCCGGCAGGGAGAGCAGGTCGCGGGCGGCGCCCCGGGAGAGGCCGGCCGCCAGCGGGTCACGGGCGTGCAGTTCCTCCACTGCGGTGCGCAATTGCTGCTGCCAGGAGTCGAATACCGGCGCGTGCACCCACCAGTCGCCGAGCACACGCACCTCACCAGGTGGATCGGGGTCTCCGGTGGGCAGCAGGCCGAGGCGGTGCAGGTGCTGCTCCCGCACCGCGCCGCGCCGGGCGACCTCGGCCAGGACGTCTCCACGGGTGTCCATGCCGGCGAGCCGGTCCGCGCGGCGTCCTCTGTCGCCGCGCCGCCGCAGCACCGGTGGATCGGCGTCGAGGACCTGGGCTCCGCCGAGCACCGAGCGGTGGCCGGGGTCGCGCAGCACCAGGCGGTCGCCGAGGACCAGGGGAAGGGGCCGGTCCAGGCTCAGCCGGGCGTGGTCGTCGTCGAAGGGGCGCAGCCGGGCGGGCACGGCCGCGGTGCCGGCATGGACGACGAGGTGCACGGCCGCGGCCGTGAACGCGGTTCCGGTGGTGCGGCGGATGTCGAGGACGTCGGTGACCGGCCACGTGCCGGGCGTGACCAGCGCGTCGCCGCGGCGCACGTCGTCGGCCGAGACCCCGCGCAGGTTCAGCGCCACCCGGGTGACCGGTGCCAGCGAGGTGCACGGCCGGTTGCGGCTGTGCAGCCCTCGGACCGCCACCGGCCGGGCCCCGTCGTGGCCGAGCAGCTGCAGCCGGTCGCCCTGGACGAGCGATCCCGCCGCCAGGGTTCCGGTCACCACCGTGCCGGAGCCGGTGATCGTGAACGACCGGTCCACCCACAGGCGCAAGCGCTCGCTGCTGGGCGCCGGTGCCCGCGCCAGGACGTCGTCGAGGGCGGCGCGCAGCTGGGCCAGGCCTGTGCCCTCCAGCGCGGAGACGGCGACCGCGGGGGCGTCGTGCAGGCCGGTCGCGGCCAGTTGTGCGCGGACCTCGGCGAGCACCGCGTCAGCGCGCTCGGGGGCTCGGTCGGCGCGGGTGAGGACCACGACTCCGCGCTCGATGCCCAGGGCGGCCACGGCGTCGCGGTGGTCGCTGGACTGGGCCTGCCATCCCTCGTCGACGGCGACGACGAAGCAGACGACAGGAGCCGGGCCGAGCCCTGCCAGCATGTTGCCGAGGAAGCGCTCGTGGCCGGGCACGTCGACGAAGGCGACCTCGCGTCCCGAGGGCAGCGTCGTCCAGGCGTAGCCCAGGTCGATGGTCAGTCCGCGGCGGCGCTCCTCCTCCCACCGGTCGGGTTCCATGCCGGTGAGGGCGCGCACGAGGGTGCTCTTGCCGTGGTCGACGTGCCCGGCCGTGGCGACGACGTGCACGGTCATCCGGACCCGCCGTCGTCGGCGACGGCGGCCAGGACCGCCCGCACCGCCGCGAGCAGCCGGTCGTCGTCCGCTTCGGGCACGCAGCGCAGGTCGATCAGACAGGCGTGGTCGTGGACCCGCGGGAGCACGGCGGGGTCGCCGGCGCGCAGTGCAGGAGCCGCCGCCTCGGGCAACCGCAGCGCCCACCCCGGCAGGGGCACGCCGGGGGCGCCGCCGCCGCCGACCCGCCCCTCGTGGGGGACCACCGGGGCGCCGACGGCCGCCGCGAGCCGTTCGACCCGGCCGCGGAGCCGGTCCGGGTCCGCGTGCAGGGCCTGGGCGACCGGCGGGGATCCGCCGGTCAGCGTGGCCTCGAGCGCGGCGAGCGCCAGTTTGTCGGCACGGACCGCGCGGGCCAGCGGGTGGCGGGCCATCCGGGCGACGACGTCCGAGCGGCCGAGGACCACCCCGGCTTGCGGGCCGCCGAGCAGTTTGTCCCCGCTGATGATGACGGCGTCGGCGCCGCCGGACAGCGCGGAGGTGACGTCCGGTTCCGCCGGCAGCAGGGGGTCCGGGTGCAGCAGGCCGCTGCCGAGGTCGGCCACGAGCGGTATGCCGTGGGTGCGGGCCAGTGGGTGCAGCTGGTCCACCTCGACGGCGGAGGTGAAGCCCTGCAGGCGGAAGTTGCTGGGGTGGACCTTCAGGAGGCACCCGGTGTCGGGGCCGATGGCCTGGGCGTAGTCGTGCAGGTGGGTGCGGTTGGTGGTGCCGACTTCGTGGAGCCGGGCGCCGGTGGACTGGATGAGCTCCGGCAGGCGGAAGCCGGCGCCGATCTCGACGAGCTCGCCGCGGCTGATCACGACCTCGCGGCCGGCGGCGAGCGCGGTGGTGGCCAGCACCAGGGCGGCGGCGCCGTTGTTGACCACCAGAGCGTCCTCGGCGGCCGGGCAGGCGGCGAGCAGGGCGGCGCGGGCGGCGGCGCCGCGGGTGCGGGTGCGGGTGCCGGTGGCCAGGTCGAGCTCCACGTCGACGTAGCCGCTGGCTGCCACCAGCGCCTCCACGGCGGCCTCGGACAGCGGGGCGCGGCCGAGGTTGGTGTGGACGATGACGCCGGTGGCGTTGAGCACCGGCGTCAGCGTCGTCGCGGATCGGGCCGCGACGGCGGCGAGGACCGCCGGTGCGACCTCGTGGGGGGCGATCTCCCCGCGCCGGGCGCGTTGCTGGGTCTCGTCCACCAGTGAGCGGATGACGGTCTCGCTCAGCCGGTGGCGTGCGCGGCGGACGGGGGGCAGGTCCAGGAGGTGGTCGGTGCGGGGGATGAGACGACGCGGGTCGTCCGGGGCCACGATCCCTCCTCGTCGCTGTCGTCGCCGTGTGGGGCGCGGTGCAGAAGTTGGCGGTAGCGGACGGGAATCGAACCCGCCAGGCCGAGGTGCTCGGCCTCACCGGTTTTGAAGACCGGGGGGCCCACCAGGACCCGGACGCCACCTCGGTCAATCTAGCACCACGGTCCCGTTCCCGGCCTCCACCCGTGGAGGCACCGTTAGGCTGGTTCCGTGAACACGACGAGGATTTCGGCCGGGCCTTCCGGTGATGCGGACGCGGCGGTGCGGTTGACCGGCTTCGCCCACGGTGGGGGATGTGCTTGCAAGATCCCGCCCGGGGAGCTGGAGGAGGCGGTCCGTGGCCTCACCGGGCAGTCGGGCGCCGGGGTGCTGGTGGGCCTGGACGACGGCGACGACGCCGCGGCCGTGCTGGTGCGCGAGGATCTGGCGGTGCTGTCCACCGCCGATTTCTTCACCCCGGTCGTCGACGACGCCTACGACTGGGGCCGGATCGCGGCCGCGAACGCGCTGTCGGACGTGTACGCCATGGGCGGGCGCCCGGTGATGGCGATCAACCTGGTGGGCTGGCCCCGGGAGGTGCTGCCGATGGAGCTGCTGACGGAGGTGCTCCGCGGCGGTCTGGCGGTCGCCTCCGAGGCGGGGTGCCCGGTGATCGGGGGTCACTCCATCGACGACCCGGAACCGAAGTACGGCATGGCCGTGACCGGCGTGGCCGACCCGGGCCGGCTGCTGCGCAACGACGCCGCCGAGCCGGGGCTGCCGCTGACGCTGACCAAGCCGATCGGCGTGGGCCTGCTCAACAACCGGCACAAGGCCACCGGTGAGGTGTTCCCCGAGGCGCTCGCCACGATGACCCGGCTCAACCGGGACGCCGCCGAGGCGGCCCTGGTGGCCGGGGCGCGGGCGGCCACCGACGTCACCGGCTTCGGCCTGCTCGGGCACCTGCACAAGATGTGCCGTGCCTCCGGGGTGGGCGCGGTCCTCGACCGGGGGGCCGTGCCCCTCGTCGAGGGCGCGGCGCAGGCGCTGCGGGACGGCTACGTCTCCGGCGGCACCCGCCGCAACCTCGACTGGGTGCGCCCGCACCTGGAGGCCGGAACCGGTGTCGCCGAGGAGGACCTGCTGCTGCTGGCCGACGCGCAGACCTCGGGTGGGCTACTGGTGGTCGGTGAGCTGCCGGGGTACCCCGTGGTCGGCCACACGGTCGCCGGGTCCGGCATCACCGTGCGCTGAGGGTCCGCCCGGAACGCCGCCGGGCGGTCAGCCGGCGGTGGTGATCGCGTCGTCGGTGATCCCGGCGGCCCGCCGGGCGGCGAGCCGCGCCTTCTGCGGCTCGATCGTGTACCGGGGGTCCTGGGCCGAGTGGATCCCGGCCTCCATCACCCCGAACCGGGTCAGCGCCGAGGAGGCCAGCAGCGCCAGTCCCGACACCACGGCAAGGGCCCGGTGGCGCCCGCCCAGCAGCGTGCCGAGGCCACCGGCGAGCGCCAGCCGCTCGCTCCAGGCCAGCATGGCCCCGGCCTGGCCGTGGTGCAGCGGCTCGGCCGCCACCGGGTCCATCCGGTGCTCCATCACCTTCGTGGCGATCAGTTCCCCGGCCACGCCCAGCACGGCCAGCCGCCGGGCGGGGCCGGCTTCGCCGACCGGGGTCGTGACCATCGCCAGACCGCCCGAGGCGAGGCTGGCGGAGCTCACGAAGACGAACGCCAGGTCCTCCCGGGCGGCGTTCCACGTCGGGGTGGCGGTGTCGGAGAGCAGGGCCGCGGTGTAGGCGGCCAGGGGAGCGGCGAACACGGCGGCCTCGATCCCGGCCGGGCCCTCCACCGCGCGCAGCACCGGGCGCAGCGGACCCAGCGGCAGGCGCGCGCCGGTCAGCCGGTCGACCTCGGCCGCGGCCGCGGTCCCCATGCCGGCCCCGAACGCGCTGAGGATCCATGTGCCCATGCTCATCGGGGAGGTGACCTTGAACGTGCGCAGCATGTGCAGGAAGCGCTCCGGCCTCCCGAGGTCGGCCACCAGGGCGGCCCCGCCCAGGCCCAGGGCGGTCACCGACCCCAGCCGGGCGTTGCGGCGCAGCGCGTTCCGGCCGGTGAGCTGAGCGCCGAGCGCCAGCAGCGCCGAGCCGCCGGCGACCCCGCCCAGGAACAGGTACGCGGCGACCTCGTGGCCCCAGGGCGCCGGTTTGACCACCGGGCGGCCGTAGTAGGAGGTGAACTCCGGTGCCGGCACCATCGGCATCTCGCGCGAGCCGTCTCCCCCGGCGCCCTGGCCGGCACCTCGGCGACGCGGACCGTCGCGGCGCCGACGGCGCGGCTGCTCGGGGGGACGGTAGCTGTCGAACTCGGACAGGCTCACGAGCGGGCCCCCGCGAAGGCCACCGCGGCGGCCGCGAGCATGCCCGCCGCGGCCAGCCCGGCCCGCCGGTACATCTGGGGCAGGTCCGCGGTGGGCACGCGAGGATCCGGCGGGAGCCCGTAGACCTCCGGCTCGTCCAGCAGCAGGAACACCGACCCGGTGCCCCCGACCCCGTCGAGCTCGTTGGCGCCGTAGAGCCTGGCCTCGGTGCGGCCCTGGGCGTGCAGCTCGGCCACCCGTTCCCGGGCCTGGTCGACCATCTCGTCGTGGTGACCGTACTTGATCGAGGTCGTGGGGCAGGTCTGCGCGCACGCCGGTGTCTGATCATCCACCATGCGGTCGTAGCACAGGGTGCACTTCTGGGCGATCCCCACGTTCGGCACCTCGGGGCGCGCCCCGGGCTGCTCGCCCCGCTTGGTGCGGGGCGCGGCGGTGCCGTCGGTGCGCCGCTCGATCACCCCGAACGGGCACCCGGCCACGCAGGTGCCACACCCGTTGCACACGTCGTCCTGGACCACCACCGTGCCGTGCTCGGTGCGGAACAGCGCCCCGGTGGGGCACACGTCCAGGCACCCGGCGTGCGTGCAGTGCTTGCACACGTCCGAGGACATCAACCAGCGGAACTCCGGGGTGTCCGGCGGGGTGGTGTCCTCCGGCGCCGTCTGCGGCCGCGCCTCGGGCGGGCCGACGCGCGGCATGCCCAGGCTCACCAGCTTGCGCCCGGACTGCCGGGCCTGCTCGATGCGCTCCGGGCCCTGCTCGATGAATGCCACGTGCCGCCAGGTGCTGGCCCCCAGGGAGCCGGTGTTGTCGTAGGAGGACTCCAGCAGCCGGAGGTCGCCGTCCTGGGGGTTCTGGTTCCACTCCTTGCAGGCCACCTCGCAGGCCTTGCACCCGATGCAGATCGAGGTGTCGGTGAAGAAGCCCTTCCGCGCGTGCCGGTGCTCCCAGTGCGCGTCGGCGGTGGGGTCGGTCGGTCCGGCCAGCTGGCCCATTTAGGTCTCCCTCGTCGGGTCGGTGCTCGGGTCAGGAGTCGGTGCGGCGCCGGCTCGAGCGATCCTGGTGTTGCCGGTCTCCACGGTCGCGCCCGCGCGCGTCTGGTACTGCGCGACCAGCTCCTGCAGCTGCGGGCCCCGCGGGCGGCGGCCCGGACGGATGTGGCAGGAACCGACCTTGGAGTCCTGGATCTGCACGTTGGGCTCCAGCGTCAGGCCCAGCAGGTCGTTGGCGGAGTCACCGCTGACCACTGCGTCATCGCCCACACCCCAGTGGTACGGGAGCCCGATCTGGTGCACGGTCCGCCCCCCGACCACCAGCGGGGTCATCCGGTCGGTGACGAGCACCCGCACCTCGATCGCCGCCCGGGGCGAGACGATCGTGGCCCAGCCGTAGGGCTCCAGCCCGCACTCGGCGGCCAGCTCCGGGGAGACCTCGCAGAACATCTCCGGCTGCAGCTCCGACAGGTACGGCAACCACCGGCTCATGCCCCCGGCGGTGTGGTGCTCGGTGAGCCGGTAGGTGGTGAACACGTAGGGGTACACCTCCGCCCCGGCTTCCCCGGCCGAGGGGGCGCTGAGGTTGTCCTGGCGGGCCATCAGCACCCGGGAGGGACTGCGCTGCTGAGGGTACATGGCGTTGGCGACCGGGGACTCCTGCGGTTCGTAGTGGGTGGGCAGCGGACCGTCCACCACTCCCTTGGGCGCGTACAGCCACCCCTTGCCGTCGGCCTGCATGATGAACGGGTCGTCCCCGGCCAGGGCGGCCGCGCCCCCCGCGTCGGGGTCAGGGCGGGTGCCCGGGGCCAGGTGCAGCGGGAAGTCCGGCACGTCGTCGCCCACCCACTGCTCCTGCTCCTCGTCCCACCACACGAGCTTCTTGCGCTCGCTCCACGGCCTGCCCTGCGGGTCGGCCGAGGCGCGGTTGTAGAGCAGCCGGCGGTTGGCCGGCCACGCCCAGCCCCACTCCAGGGCGGCGGGGCCCTGCTCGCGGGCCGGGCGGCGGTCGGCGGAGTGGTTGACGCCCTCGGCGTAGACCCCGGTGTAGATCCAGCAGCCACCGGAGGTGGAGCCGTCGGCGCGCATCTCGGTGTACGAGGACAACGGCTTCCCGGCGTCCGGGCCGCTCAGGTGGCGGCCGTTGATCTCGGCCAGCACCGCCTCCGGGTCCGGCTCCCCGTGCTCGTCGACGGGGTAGTCCCACGTCAGGTCGAGCAGCGGCCGGTCGCGCTCGTCGGTGGAGCCGGCCAGGCGCTGCCGGATCCGCCGGCCGAGCTCGTGGAAGAACTGCAGTTCGCTCTGGGCCTGCCCCGGCGGGGCCACGGCCTGGTGGCGCCACTGCAGCAGCCGCTGGGTCTGGGTGAACGTGCCCGACTTCTCCACGTGCGTGGCCGCGGGCAGGAAGAACACCTCGGTCTCGATGTCCTCGGTGCGCAGCTCCCCGGAGGCGATCTCCGGGCCGTCCTTCCACCAGGTCGCCGACTCGATCAGGTTCAGGTCCCGCACCACCAGCCACTTCAGGTGGGACATGGCCAGGCGCTGCATCCGGCCGTTCGAGGAGCCCACCGCGGGGTTCTGCCCGAGCAGGAAGTACCCCTCGACCTTGTCGTCGAGCATGCTCGTGAGCGTCTGGAAGGTGCCGTGGGCGCCGGTGAGGCGCGGCAGGTAGTCGTAGGCCCAGTCGTTGTCCGCCGTGGCGGCGTCCCCCCACCACGCCTTGAGCAGGCTGACCGTGTAGGAGTCGGCCTCGGCCCAGTAGCCCTTCTGCTGCTTCGAGGCGATCGCCCCCAGGTAGTCCTCGAGGGTGTCGTGGGTGCCGGCGACGGGCATCGGGAGGTAGCCGGGCAGCAGGTTGAACAGGGTCGGGATGTCGGTGGAGCCCTGGATGCTGGCGTGCCCGCGCAGGGCCATGATCCCCCCGCCGGGCCGGCCCATGTTGCCCAGCAGCAGCTGCAGGATCGAGGCGGTGCGGATGAACTGCGCCCCCAGGCTGTGCTGGGTCCAGCCGACCGCGTAGGCGAAGCACGTGGTCCGCTCCCGCCCGGAGTTCTCGGTGATCGACCCGGCCAGGTACGCGAAGTCCTCGGGGTCGATGCCGCACACCTCCTGGACCATCTCCGGGGTGTAGCGCCGGTAGTGCCGCTTGAGGATCTGGAACACCGTCCGAGGGTCCTGCAGGGACTCGTCGCGCTGCATGCGCGCGTGCTCCATCGGCGCCCCACCGCTGCCGAGCTGGTGGCCGGCGGCCTCCGGCACGGAGGCCGCCCCGTGCTCCGGGTCGCCCTCGGGCCCGCTCACCCGGCCGCCCTCGCCCTCGGCGTACGCCCACGTGGACATGTCGTACTGACCGCTCTCGGGGTCGTATCCGGAGAACAGGCCGTCGAGGTCCTCGGCGTCGCGGTAGTCCTCGTTCACGAGCGTGGCCGCGTTGGTGTACGCCAGGACGTACTCCCGGAACCACAGGTCGTGGGTGAGCACGTGGTTGATCAGCGCCCCGAGCAGGACGATGTCCGAGCCGGCCCGGATCGGGACGTGCTTGTCAGCGACGGCCGAGGTGCGGGTGAACCGCGGGTCGACGTGGATGATCCGGGCACCGCGTGCCTTGGCCTCCGTCACCCACTGGTAGCCCACGGGGTGGCACTCGGCCATGTTGGAGCCCTGGATGACGATGCAATCGGCGTTGGCCATGTCCTGCAAGGACTGCGTCGCGCCACCGCGACCGAAGGAGGCTCCCAGACCGGGAACCGTGGCGGAGTGTCAAATACGGGCCTGGTTCTCGATCTGGATCGCGCCCGCGGCGGTGAAGAGCTTCTTGATCAGATAGTTCTCTTCGTTGTCCAGCGTCGCCCCGCCCAGGGAGGCAATGCCCATCGTCCGGCGCAGCGCACGGCCCTGCTCATCGGCGTCCTGCCAGCCGTTGCGGCGGGCGGCGAGGAAACGGTCGGTCACCATCTCGACGGCGGTGTCCAGGTCCAGGCGCTGCCACTCCGTCGCCCGGGGCGCGCGGTAGAGCACCTCGGTCTGCCGCCCCGGCGCGTTGACCAGCTGCTCACTGGCCGAGCCCTTGGGGCACAGCCTGCCGCGGGAGATGGGCGAGTCCGGATCCCCCTCGATCTGGACGACCTTCTCGTCCTTGACGAACACCCGCTGGCCGCAGCCCACCGCGCAGTACGGGCACACGCTCTGCACCACGCGGTCCGCGGTGGTCGTGCGCGGGGCCTGCTCCCGCGTGCGCTCGGACGTCACCGCCGGCCCGCGGCCGAGGAGATCACCCGAGCGGAGCTGCCGGAGGACCGGCCACTCCAGAGGACTGAATCGTGCCATGGCAGGAGCTTAGCCCCTCCACCGGCTCAGTGTCAGGTCATCCGGGGCCGGCCACCTCCAGTGAGCAGACCAGGTCGTGGACCAGTGGACCGTCCTTGAACCATCTGCGCACGTGGCGGGGCGGGACCATGGGCTCAGGGCGAGCCATCCTGCGTCACCGCCGACCGCCGGCCCCGGCACCGGGCCGACGTCGCGTCCCCCGCCGGGCACAACCGGCGGATCCCGGTTCGTCCGCGGCGGCAACGACCGCTGCCATCCCTTCGTGCGGACCACGACCAGCACCGGGACCCTGACGAAAGCCGCCCGCCCCATCACCTCGGCGACGGCTCAAGGAGCGCGCGACGGCAGCCGGCAAGTCGTGCCTGCAGGCGTGCGCTGGGTCAGCTGAACAGCGCGGCGGCTTTCAGGAGGGTCTGGAAGATGCCATAGGCGAGGGGGACGCCCACCAGGACCCAGCCCAGAGCGAGTCGTGCACGGCTCATGTCAGTTCTCCTTCGCGAGGACCGGGGTGGCGGGCACGGTGCCGGCCGGCTCGTGGAAACGGGGGTGCACGGGGGTGACCAGGAGGTTGGCGACGAAACCGACCACCAACAGGCCCACCATGGTCAGCAGCGCCGGCTGGTAGGCCTGGGCCGTCAACTCCCCCGGAGTCCCCTGGGCGTCGAGGAACGCGTTGACGATGAGCGGCCCGGCCACGCCCGCCGCGGACCACGCCGTGAGCAGACGGCCGTGGATGGCTCCGACCTGGTAGGTGCCGAAGAGGTCCCGCAGGTAGGCCGGCACGGTGGCGAAGCCTCCGCCGTAGAAGGAGATGATCACGAAGGCCAGGGGCACGAACAGGATCGTGGAGACGGAGCCGAGCAGCGCCAGCACGGTGTAGAGCAGGGCGCCGAGACCGAGGTAGATCAGGTAGATCCGCTTGCGCCCGACGACGTCCGAGGTGGTCGACCACACGAAACGCCCGCCCATGTTGCCGATGGACAGCAGACCCACGAACCCGCCCGCGGCGGCCGCGGTGACCAGCGAAGCGCCGTCCGCCTGGCGGAAGAAGTCCTGGATCATGGGCGCGGCCTGCTCGAGGATGCCGATCCCGGCGGTCACGTTGCAGAAGAGGACCACCCACACGCACCAGAACTGCTTGGTGCGGATCGCGTTGCGGGCGGAGACGTGGGCGGTGGTGACCAGGGCCTTCTTCTTCACCGTCGAGGGGTCGAAGCCGGCCGGCGCCCAACCGGGGGCGGGCACCTTGATGGTGAACGCGCCGAACATCATGTACGCGAAGTAGACGACCGCGAAGGTCAGGAACAGCTTGCCGACGGCGTCGCCGCCGGCCACCCAGCCCTCGGTCCCGGAGTTGGGGTCGTAGAAACCCAACAGCGCCGAGGAGAGGGGGCTGGCGATGAGCGCGCCGCCGCCGAAGCCCATGATCGCCATGCCGGTGGCCAGGCCGGGCCGGTCGGGGAACCACTTGATCAGGGTGGAGACCGGGGAGATGTAGCCGATGCCGAGCCCGATGCCCCCGATGAAGCCGTAGCCGACGTAGACCAGCCACAGCTGACGGGTGAAGATCCCCAGCGCGGCGACGAGGAACCCCCCGGTCCAGAACAAGGCGGCGGTGAACATCGCCTTGCGCGGCCCGTTGGTGTCCACCCAGGTGCCGAAGACGGCGGCGGACAGCCCGAGCATCACGATCGCGATGGAGAAGATCACCCCGATCTGCGTCAGGCTCGCGTCGAAGTGCTGGACGAGCGCGGTCTTGTAGACGCTGGTCGCGTAGGCCTGCCCGATGCACAGGTGCACCGCCAGGGCTGCCGGCGGGATCAGCCAGCGGTTGAATCCAGGAGGCGCCACCGTGTGCGCCCGGTCGAGCCATCCCATGGTTGAGCTCCCTCATCAGGGGTCGTACGGCCCCCTGCGGCGGGGATCACGACCTTGGTCACCGGACGATCATGCCTCAGACGCACACTATCGTGAACCGCCTCACATCGGGCACCTCTTCGTCGCTCTGTTCCCAGAAGGAGGCAGGCGGGCTGCCGGCGGGGTGGTGGCGACGGTCGCCCCCGGGCCCGCACGTGGCGCGGGCGTTGAGCCGGGTGGTGGCCAGGGCCGTGCCGGCCTCGGTCTCGACCGGCTCGGCGAAGGGCTGCCCGGCCACAGGCTCCCCGGTCGTGGCCCCGCCACCACCCCTGCAGCGGGTGCGCCCCAGCCTCCGAGGCCACCGCTGCCTCGTCGAACTGCGGAGGCGACGCACGGGCTCCGCCCACGTCGTGGGCGACGTCGAGCTCACCGTCGTCGCCCCTGCGCGCGGCGTCCGAACGAGCTTCAGCGGCTGCACCAGGTCAAGCGCGAGGCCGAGCACGAGGTCGAGGTGGAGCCCATGGGCGGTGGTGGGACCTCCCCGAGGACATCACCCTCACCACGGGCCCCTCCGAGTCGCCGCGAACGGTCGCCACCACGCCATGGACACCATGGCCGTGGGCTCCTGCCCTGAAGGCGGTCGATGTTCGACGCCCGACCTTCCCGGCAAGCCGACGATGATCAGCGGCGCATACCCGGCCTGTCCCACCCACGCCCGGCCACCGGTTCCGTGGCGAGCTCGAGATACTCCACCGAACTGGCCGAGATCAGGACCCCGGGACGGTGACCGTCGACCTCGCAACGCACCAGCACGACCATTCCCAGCTCGGATGGCTCGTAGGGGGCGCACAGCACGGTCTCACCGGCACGCAGATTCAGCCCCGCGCGGTCAGCGCGCACCCGGCACCGGGACAGTCGTGAGACGTCCACCGAGGGTGTGACGTCGCAGGCGATGCCCACCCCGATGCCCTCGGCGACGGGCGCAGGAGCAGCGGCGGATGGCGTGGACAGGGATTCGAGGACGTTCATGGGCGGGGCCTCCAGGTCGTCAAGCGCACCGGAATCTGCAGCACGTGCAGGCATCGGACGGGGTGGTCGACGACGCTGTCCAGCTCCAGCCTAGTGACCGGCGCCATAGGCCAGCAGCGGGTTGTCGAAACCTTCACCCCGTGTTCATGTTCCCCTGGCCCGAGACGTCACGGCCCTGGAGCGGTCCGTCCCCTTCTGGTCCCGGGCAACCTGGCGGGGAATGTTGGATGTTCGGCGGTTGTTCGTCCGGGCATGGTCTACCGGCTGTCTCCGGTGCTCAGCCTGGGAGCTATGAAGGTTCCCCGGAGTGCGCCCCACCCAGTGGCCGAGTGCACGGTCCGGCTCGGGATCCGACGTGGCTGAGGTGCTGGTGCCGATGGCCGGGCTCGGCTCGGCGCTGGTGGCCGGTTTCTACGTCGCTTTCTCGGCGGTGGTGATGCCGGCCCTCGAGCGCCGTCCGGCCGCCGAAGCCGTCTCCACGATGGTGGCGATCAACGAGGCCGCGGTACGGCTCCCGTTCATGGCGCTGTTCTTCGGTTCCGCCGCCGCCAGTGCGGCCACAGTGGTCGCCGCACCGATCGAGGACGACCCGGCCGTGGCGCTACGGGTGGCCGGGGCGGTGGCGTCCTTGGCGGGGTGGGTGCTGACGATAGCGGTCAACGTGCCGCTCAACACCGGCTTGGCCCGCCATCCGCCCACCGCCCGTGCAGCGGCGTGGGCCGGCTACACCCGGGCCTGGACCAGGGCCAACCATCTGCGGGCGGCGTCGTCGACCATCGGCGCCGTCCTCCTGCTGACACCGGTCTGACGCCCCGGCACCGGGCTCCACTGCGCCACCCCCTCCGGCGGCCTTGCCCCATGGGCGCGGCTCCTCGACCGGTGCTCCCCCACCACGGCCGGAACGAGCTGTGGGACCACCTGTCCGTCGCGTGGGGCACCACCATGGGGCGGTCACCCCTGAGGGTGCTGCACCGGGCGTCCGTTGGGGGCTGGCTTTGCGCCGCCGTCGCCTCCAGGGGCGCTCGTGGATGGCGTTGCCGGTTTCGTCGTTCGGCGATGCATCCCGTCGACGGCCGAAAGAAGTGCCAGTGATGAAGTGACCGCCACGATCATCAGGCGGGCGGGTCCCCCCCAACATGGTGTCCTGGGCCATCGCCGTGTAGGACAGCGGCCCGTCCCGGTCGGGGGTGCGGCCGTGGGCGCGCTGGTCGGGGGTGAGCCCCCGGTACCGGCCGGACAGCTCCTCGGCCAGCGGGCCGGGGGCCCGGAAGTCCGCGCCCCCGGTGCACCGGTCCGGGCACCGGCTGGTCGCCGCCTCCGGAAGCCCTGGCGGAGATGGCGAGGAACCCGAGAACCTCGCCCTGCCCGCCGGCCCCCGCCCGTGGGACATGCCCAGGTCCTCGCCGGCAGCCCGGCGTGTGGCCACCGGGTCGGCAATGCCTTCTCGTGTGGTCTCCCGTTCCCTCTGCGCCAGGGCAACCATGACCGTGAACACCATCGACCCCACGGGGGGGGGTGGCCTCGTCTCCCCCGCCCAGGACCAGCACCCGCACCCCGGCACCACCGATCAGCCCGAGCAGCCCCCATCACGTGCGTGGGTCAGTCCAGGAAGCTCCTCGCCGGTGGCGGAGCCCATCCCCCACGTGCAGGCAATGCAGGGACCGCCCAGCAGGTGGTGCCCCGCGCACACCACTCGATCACGGAGGGCCGGCGGCAGCCTCAGCGCGTGGCCGCGCAACGCCTCGAGCTCCGACGCACCGAGGTCACCGCCGAGCCGCAACCTCCACCACCACAGGTCCAGGACCCCGCACCCGGCCTCTCGGAGGCCCGCACGGCTCGGGCGCGCCTGCGCCCGGGCGACCGTCCCGTCATCCATCCGCCCCTGCTCGCCCGATGATGGCCTCGGTGCAGACCCAGCCACCCACCAGGCACTGCGGACCGCCCGCGTCGGTCCGGACCGGACGGTGCACCGGCCCTCGGCCGACAGGACCCAAGGAACAGCTCCCACGGCGGCTCCGTGGTGGTGAAACGGGGCCGGGGTGGACGGGCCCGGATGGGCATCTCCGGCGTCGGCTTCTGCGCCGACGACAGCGCAGGCGTGCTCAGGGCGGCATGTGGGGCGAGCGGCGGCACGGCCCTCGGTCGGCTGGTCGAGCGGGGGCACCGTGCCTAGTTGTACTGACCCGGGAGGTTGGTTAAGCGGGTGACTGGGGGCTTGTTCCCGCAGGCGGTGTGTGGCCGGTGGTGGTTGTACTCGTGGAGCCATCCTGTCAGGGCTTGGCGGCGTTCGGTCTCGCTGGTGTAGCAGCGGGCGTAGCCCCACCCGTCGGCGAGGGTCCGGTGGAAGCGCTCGATCTTGCCATTGGTCTGGGGCCGACGCGGCCGGGTGCGGGAGTGCCTGATCCCGAGGTCGGTGCAGGTATCACGCCACAGGTGCGAGACATAGGCCGAGCCGTTGTCGGACAGAACCCGTTCGATGGTGACGCCACGCTGGGCGAACCAGATCACCGCCCGTCGTAGCACGGCGGTGGCGGTCGCGGCGGTCTCCTCGTCGTGGACCTCGGCGTAGGCCACGCGGGAATGGTCGTCGATGACGGTGTGCACGAAGGCGTGGCCCATCTTCGGGTTGCGGTACTTGTTCTTCGGCTTCTCCGGGGTCCCCGCCCGGTTCTTCTTGCCCTGGGCGCGGCCGACGAAGCGCCAGCCGCCGCCGTCGGGAATGTTGCCGAACTTTTTGACGTCGACGTGCAGCATCGCTCCTGGGGTCGGGTGCTCGTAGCGGCGCACGGGCTCGCCCGTGGCCCGATCGACGTGCGCCAGGCGGGACAGGCCGCATCGGGTCAGCACGCGGTGGGCGGTGGAGGCCGCCACCCCGGTCGCGGCGGCGAGCTGGACCGGGCCGAGGCGTTTGCGCAGTCGCAGAGACACGATCCGCTTCGTGACCGGCAGCGGGGTCTTGGCCGGCATCGTGTGCGGCCGGGAGGGGCGGTCGGTCATCGGTTCCCCGGCGGCGTAGCGGGTGGCCCAGCGCTTCACGGTCGGCCACGCGCACTGGAAGCGCGCGGCGACTTCAGCGATGGGGACATGCTGATCGATGACCAGCTGCGCCACTTTGAGGCGGTGACGCGGGGTCAGAGCGGCATTAGCGTGGGACATGAGGGCCTCCTGTGCGTGAGCGGATACCTAGGCAGTTCCACTCCACCGCGGGAGGCCCTCCTTGCGCCACTGCTTCAGGTCAGCGGATCACACCCACTCCACCAACGTCCCCGGTCAGTACACCTAGTACCGGACGACGGTGGTGGTCCTGGTGGTGGCGTTCCAGTCGATCCGTCCGCGGGTGTACTTCTGGGCCCGGCCGGTGGCGGTGGCCTGCTCGTCGGTGGTGGGGTAGCCCAGGCCGTTCTGGGCGCCCAGGGCCACCCACTTCGCCCCGATGGCGCCCGTGAGCCGCACGGCTCGCGCCCCGGTGGGCGAGGACCACACGATCCGGGTGCGGGTGCTGTTCGCGCGGAACTCCTGGGCGTAGCCCCCGTCCGCCAGGCGGAGCTTCTCGGTGGCCGGCGGGCCGTAGGCCCGGGCGTAGCCGCCGGCGGCGAACTTCCGGCCGATGCCCCCGCCGTAGTCCACGGCGTGGGCGCCGGTGGCGGCCGACCAGTAGATCGCTTTCGTCCTCCCGTCGGCACCGGCGAAGCGCTGGTAGGAGGAGGAGTAGCCGGAGGCGGCCTGGGAGCCGATCGGCCTCCCCCAGGCGGTGGCCCCCAGGGCCTTCCACTTCGTGAGGATCGCGCCCCGGACCGGGAAGCCGTCGACCACGGTCGTGCCGGTGGACGGGGCGGGTGCGGGCGTGGTGGCCGAGCCGGTGGGGACGTAGCAGGTGTCGGTCGCGCTGTCGAACAGCGGGCCGGTGACCACCGGGCGTCCGGCCGGCGGGTCGATCTCGAACTCGAAGTAGCCGGTGAGGGCCTCGGCGCACCGGGTGGTGGCGGCGGCGGAGTCGGCGAGGGAACCGCCGATCCACATGTCGATCCACTCGGGCTTCTGCCCGCAGGAGGCGCACGTGTCCTCCAGGACGAAGTAGCGCTTGACGTGGGGCAGGTAGAACCGGGTGCCCGGGGCGTAGTCGCCGATCTGGGCGGCGAGGGTGATGGGGTCCGTGTAGGTGCCGGTGCCTCCGGCCTCGGTGTGGACGGTGCGGGCGTCCCACGCCGAGGAGTAGGCGATGGCCCGGGACCCGGCCGGGTCGTTGTCGTGGATCGTGTAGCCGGTGATGAAGCCGGTCCTGACCGTGCCGACGGCGGCGGCACCGGGAACGGTGCCGGCCGGTGGGGTGGGCGACGCGGCGGCCGGGGCGGGGGCGGGGGGTTCCGCGTGGGCGGGCACGGCAGTGGCGGCGAGGCCGCCGGCCAGGAGGGCGGCGGCGAGGGCACGGGTGGGCAGGGCGGAGGGCAGCAGCTTCAAGGGGGCCTCTTCAGGGGGGTCAGAGGATGGGGTCGACCTGCGGGGACAGCCCGTCCCGCCGGTCCCTTCAACCTATGGCAGCTGCAAATAGGAGTGTGTGCATTTCGCTGTATGACAAGCCACCAAGGGTGCCGCAGACGTGGGCCGGCGCCAGGATCGGGGGAACGAGCACTCGGTCCGCCTGCCGTACTGACTCACCAGGCCGGTGATGATCAGGAGGAATTCCCGGGGCGAGTGTGGAGGTGACCGGATTCCCACCCCGGCGGTCTCCCGGGTCAGATCCGCTCCGCGCGCGGTCCTGGCGGGCGGTGAGGTCGGGGACGGTGTTGGTGCGTGCGGGCTGGTACCAGCCGACCGGCTTGCCCTTCAGCGCCTGGAGCAGGCAGGCGCAGAGCAGGGAGGCGCGCAGCGGTTCGCAGATCACCCGGTAGAGGGGCACCACCAGCAGGTGCGCCCAGGACTCCCCGACCATGCGCAGGGCGATGACGCAGATGATCGCGGGGAGCCCGGCGACGAAGGCGGCGACGGCGAGGAGGGGAACCCGGTTGCCGGCGGCGAGGTCGAGTCCGGCCACCACCACGGTCAGCGGCAGGAACACCAGCGGGATCACGGTGGCCAGCATCGTGTGGGGCAGCGCGATCAGCCCCAGCGCCCCGTAGCGGGGGCGGAAGAGCATGTCGGCGTGCTCCCACAGCGCCAGGAGTTCCTTGGTGCCGTCCCCGTGCACGATCGTGGAGGTGCCCGACCTGATTTCTTGAAGGGCGGCGTCCATGTCAGCGGCGTCGATCAGGTCAGTGCTGCGGGCGTAGGCCTCGGCTGCCTCCGCCGACGGCCAAGGTCAGGGCGGCCCCCGCGATCCCCGCCCGAGGAAAACGGCGCACCACTCCTGCCCCGCGCCGGTGGCGGCGGTCTCAAGGACCATGTGCTGCAGATCCTGCTCCGCCTGCGCGCAACGAGTGGTGGGCGGTGCCGCGGAGCTCAGCAGCACCTTCAGCGCATCAGGTTCCTCGGAGGCTCGGGGGGAGCCGGGTGAGGGTGCCTCGGGTCCTCTTCCGTCGCAGGGGAACGCATAGACCTTGCACAGCCCCGGACGAGACCAAGACGTCCACGCCGCACCAACGATCCTCTGAGCCGGGGAACCCAGTCCCCCCAGCGCGCGAGCAGCCCCCTCAACCCAGTGCACAGCGCGTCACTGCTCAGCCGGTGGATCTCTTCCGTTCCTCTGGTCGCCAGGTACGAGATCCCTGGGTGGACAAGCAACTGCGATCACGCAGGGCTAAGGCAGCGCCGCCCACGGCGCCACAGAACCCCCCGTAGGGGACGAGCAGCATCCCGATGAACAACCATCCGCCGTCGTGGACCAAGTCCAGGAACCAGCACGGCACCAACAGCGCCCCGCCTCCCAGGGTCATCACCGCGACACGCACCGTGGTGGGCAGTTCGTAGTCGCCCCCGGCTTCCCAGCACGGCCCCCACACCACCTGGGTCCACACCAGACCGACCACTGCGAGCATCGCCCAGATTGCCAGCCAGTCCGCCCGAGTGCTGTCCACCGACCCCACGCCGGCATAAGCCAGAGACAGCACGGCGGTCAGTGCCTGGAACACCAGATAGGTGCTCCAGGGATGCGCCTTCACGGCTCGTCTCATCGGCTGCCGCCTCCTCGCTGGGTCGACTCCACCGTACGCGCCATATCCGGGGAAGCGCGGCAGGACCTCGGCCCGCAGCTGCTGGAGGGAACGTTCATTGCGGCGCGATGCGCTGCTCACCGGGCCCTCTGTCCAGCGGAGGGGGTTGCCGTGTGCACCGAGTGAAGGTCGTCTCATACTGGTGATCCCGTAGCCGCTGGGGGTCATCTGCCTACGATGACGAGGAGCGGACGGGCAGCCCGCCGGTCCGTCGACCGAGGAGGATCTCCATGAAGGCACTCGTCTATCACGGACCGGGGAACAGGGCGTGGGAGGACGCCCCTGAACCCACCATCCAGGACCCGACCGATGTCATTGCGAAGGTCGACACGACGACCATCTGCGGCACCGATCTGCACATCCTCAAGGGCGATGTCCCGGCCGTGACCGACGGCCGGATCCTCGGCCACGAGGCGGTCGGCACCATCACCGAGGTCGGCGACGCCGTGACCGGCCTGAAGGTCGGTGACCGCATCATCATTCCCGCCATCACCAACTGCGGGAAGTGCTCCTACTGCAAGAACAACCAGTCCTCTCACTGCCTGACCCTCGGGGGCGTGGGCTGGGTCTTCGGTCATCTGATCGATGGCACGCAAGCCGAGTACGTGCGCGTGCCCTTCGCGGAGACCTCCGTGCACCGGGTCCCCGAAGGGCTCGACGACGAGGACGTCTTGTTCCTCACCGACGCCCTGCCTACCGGCTTCGAGATCGGCATCCTCAACGGCAATACCAAGCCCGGCGACACGGTAGCCGTCGTGGGCGCAGGCCCCGTCGGCCTGGGCGCGGTCATGACCGCCAACCTCTGCGGGGCGGGACGGGTGATCACGGTGGACCTCGACGAGAACCGCATGGACAAGGCGCTGGAGCTCGGCGCCACCGACAAGGTCAACGCCGGCGACGCGGACGCCGTCGCGAAGATCAAGGCCCTGTCCTCCGACGGCCTGGGGGTGGACGTGGCCATCGAGGCTGTGGGGGTGCCTCAGACGTTCCAGACCTGCCTGGACATCGTTCGCCCCTACGGCACCGTGGCCAACGCCGGCGTGCACGGGAGACCGGTCGAGCTGCCCCTGGACAAGCTGTGGATCTCGAACGTGCGGATCAACATGGGCCTGGTCGACTGCCGCACCGTGGGGAACCTGCTCAACATGGTCCGCTCCGGGCGGCTCGACGCGAAGGCGATGGCCACGCACCACTTCACGATGTCCCAGATGGAGGAGGCCTATGACCTTTTCGGCAACGCCGCCGAGCACCGGGCCGTGAAGGTGGTCATCCGGGCGGATTGACGGCCATGGCCTCGTCCGCGAGATGCGCGGTAGCACCGCCCAGCTCACCATGCACACCGCCGGAGTGCGGACCCGCCCCTGCCGGTCAGTCCGACCTCCAGCGCACCGGGAACCGCTCGTGCGGGACACTGGCAGGTGGACGGGGTGGTCAGGCCGGTCCGAGCCGCCCGGTGGAGAGCTCGCTCAGGTACGACATGCATCACGACTCGCACCCGAGGAAGCGGGCTCAGATGTTCGCCGCTTGTGGAAGCTCCCGGATCCGCCGATCGAGGGTGGCCCGCCGAGCCCATGGGGGTGGCTGTGTCCATGTCACCCCCACCCGGGTTCAGCACCCGCAACCCTGCTCCCCGGCTGCGCCGTCGTTCGGTGGAGGTCAGCCTGTCCGGCATCAGCCGACGAAGCCCGCAGCGGACCCCGCATGCACTACTGGGGAAAATGGGAAGCTGTCGTGCTGGCGTGGACGCTCGTCGTGGGAGGATTCCACCTCGACCCCCGCCCGATGATCGGAGCCTCTCTTGTCGAACCTGCGGCTGCTTGCCCTGCTGATGGCCGGGGCTCTGCTCTTCGTGGCGGGGATCGTGATGCTGGGTTCGATCACCAACGCGGTGGCGACCGGTTCGGGAGGATCATGGGTGGTCGCTGCCGCCTCCGCTCTCGCCCTGGCCGGCCTCGCGCCCGGAGCCCGGAGGCTGGCCACCACGACCCCACGGCCGAACTCGAGGCCGGCGTCGTCCTACCCCGGTGATGCGGGGGTCCGGTTGGACATCGCCTCCGTGGTGGCGGTGGTGCTCCTGGGGTCCGTCCAACTGCTGTTCATCGCTGTGGTCCACGAGGGCGCCCAGTACACCTGCACGACCTCGCCGCTGCCTCCCGGTGCCAGCGATGCCCCCGCGCAGGCCGAGATGACCGTGCTGCCGCCGTCGTTGGTGTGCCACCACCCCGCGCCGGGAGATCCGGCGACCATGATCTCGGTGCACCGTTTCTCCGCGGGCCCGTGGCTGTTCTTCACCTGCCTCACCGCGCTGGTCCTCACGCTCTCGGGCGGGCTGCTCCTGCGCCTGCGGCACCGGTGGAGGACGGCGGGAAGGACCACCACCAGGTCCTCCCCGCCCTCCACCGGTGCGGCCGCAGGAGAAGGCCCCTCCGCTGCCCGGAGCTCTCTGCCGGTCTCCCGGCTGGCTCCGGTCCTGGCCTTGGGCGCCTGCTTGCTGGTCGTGGGATGGCTGGCGGTGTGGGCGATGACCGCCACGGTGCGTGCCCCCTCCTGGGCGATGGGGATGATCAGCGCAGCCCTGCTCATGGTCGTGCTGCGCGTGGTCCTCACGGCCCGCCACCTCGCCAGTGCACCGACTCCACCCGCCGCCGCAGCGCCCCTGGCGCTCCCGGCGCCGGTGAGTCGGGGATGGGCATGGCCTCCGGCCGTCCTGGCCGCCGTCGCCGTGCTGGTCTGGAGCATCAACCAGCTCTTCTACGGCTACCGGGTCCGGGATGGGCCCGGCTACGCCTGCGCCACCGACTGGCCGGTGCCCACCAGCATCATCAGCAGCAGCATGGTCACCGCGGACACCACCGCCTTTCCCCCCACGCTGATCTGCCACTACGCCCCGGCCCCCGGGGCTGCACACACCATCACCGTTGACCACTACCCCACCGGACCCGAGGTCTTCTACACCAGCCTGGGGGCCCTGACGGTGGCCGCCTTCCTCGGGCTGGTGCTCCTCGCCCGCTTCCACCGGCGGGAAAGAGCGCAGACCGCCGTGGCAGCAGCCCGGCATCAGTAGTCGTCCTCAAGGGCGGCAGCTCCATCCCATGCCCACAGGAACAACGACCACCATGGAATCCCGTCTGCACTGTGCGCCAATGGTGGGTGGTTCGAGGCCCTTCGTGCGGTCGGTGCTTCGTCGTGAGCCGTGAGACCTCGGCGACCCCGCCGCCGGATCAGGTGCATGACCGTGGCCGCTGGTCCTGCGTGCTGTTCCTGGACGGCTTACCGCGCCCTGACGTCGAACAGCCGCGTGCGGCACGTGTCACGGGCTCAGGGCCCGTGGAGCGCTCCGACCACGAGAATCGCCACAGGAACGCAGAGCGAACCGAAAGCCACAGCCACGGCCCCCAGAAGCTCTTGCTGCGCGCGGAAGCCGGCGATGCCACCCACGATCCCGCTGGTCGTGGGCAGCGCGAACGCCCACAGCGGCTTGGCCGCTCCAGCGCCCCGCCAATCGAGCAGCACCAGCGTCAGCGCGGTGGAGACCCCGAAGGACGCCCAGGCGATCGCCGCCAGAAGGCGCTGCTGCTTCTCGGGAACCTGTGTTCCCACCATCAGTTGTGCCGCCTCTCCTCCACCGTGGGTGGAATGCTCGCAGGAATCGGTGCTCGACAAGCAGGACGTCATCGTGGGCCGGGACCCCGCGCGGGGCCGGCAGCCACGACATCGCGCCTGCACCGTGTCCTGCGCGCCGGGAGGACGGACGGGGTCCACGACGGCGGAAGGCGCGGCGCGCCGGGCGACCCCGGCGGCCTCGGAGGCCTGGGTGTGCCGGGTCCGGATGCCGGCGACACGGTTGCGGTCGACCCCGACCGAAGCCGCCATGCGCGTCAACGGCACGCACACGCCCGGGAACAGACCGATGCCGCACGACAACGGGATCAGGGCAAGATCGTCGTCGCTCACCAGGCACTTCCGACAGGGAATCCTTTCGACCGTACGTGCTGGGGCCGCCCACCACGATTCCGGTGCATCCGTGCCGGTGCCCGAGCAGGCCCCCGAGCCAGTCCGCAGGACATCGCCGGGCCGGGCCCACGCACGAACTGCTACTGCAGCACGGGACACGCGCCCTGAAGCAGCCGCGGCGACTGCCGCCCCTGGTCCGTGGCACCCACGGTGCAGACCGGCGAAAGTTGCCAGTTCGGGTGGGAGCCATGTCCACGGCAGCTTCCAGATGGAGGCGCGGAGTGGGAGACACCGGTATCGAGCTGTCCTCCGCGCGCACCAGCAACTTAATCTCCGTGGACCCCAGCACGGTGCCCTCCGCCCCGCCGGCCACCGGGCGGTCGGTGATCGCCCGGTGTCGCGCCCGCGGTGCCTCCGTCACCACATCGCGGGCGAGTTCCTCGTCGATGGTCCGGTGCACGGTCGCCCGGTCGTGCGGCTCCGGCGGCCTCCCGCCGGAGAGCGGTTGCTCGGAAGGGTCTAGACTGCGGCAATGTCATCCACGGACCCCGTTCCCCAGTCCAAGCTCAAACAAGGCATCACCGGCAAGCTGCTGTATCTGTTCATCCTCGGTGATGTTCTCGGGGCCGGCGTCTACGCGCTGGTGGGAGCAGTGGCCGCCGATGTCGGCGGGGCGATCTGGGTGCCGCTGGTGTTCGCGCTGCTGCTGGCCCTGCTGACGGCGGGTTCCTACGCCGAACTGGTCACCAAGTACCCCAAGGCCGGTGGTGCGGCCGTGTTCGCCCAACGGGCCTACCGCAGCCCGGTCATCTCCTTCCTGGTGGGCTTCTGCATGCTCGCCGCCGGCGTCACCAGCGCCGCCGGGCTGGCCCTGGCCTTCGGCGGCGACTACCTCTCCGTGTTCGTGGACGTCCCGCCGGTTGCCGCAGCCGTGGTCTTCCTCACCCTTGTCGCTGTGCTCAACGCCCGCGGGATCACCGAGTCGGTGCGCAGCAACGTGGTCATGACGGTGATCGAGGTCTCCGGGCTGCTCCTGGTCATCGTCCTGGTCGCGGTCTTCGTCGGGCAGGGCAATGGCAACCCGGCGCAGATCTCCCAGTTCCCGGACGGGGCGAACCCGGCCGCGGCCGTGCTGGCGGCCTCCCTGCTGGCCTACTACTCCTTCGTGGGGTTCGAGGTCTCGGCCAACGTCGCCGAGGAGGTCCGCGACCCGGCCCGGGTCTACCCCAAGGCGCTCTTCGGTGCGCTGGCCACCGCCGGGATCGTCTATCTGCTCATCGGCCTGGCTTCTGCCGCTGCGCTGCCGGCCGAGGACCTGGCCGGCTCCAGCAGCCCCCTGCTCGATGTCGTCACCGCCACCGGCTTCGGCGTCCCGCCCTGGCTGTTCAGCGCCGTCGCGCTGATCGCCGTGGCCAACGGCGCGCTGCTGACCATGATCATGGCCAGCCGCCTGGCCTTCGGCATGGCCGAGCAGGGGTTGCTGCCCTCCGGGCTGGGCCGGGTCCTGCCGGCCCGGCGCACCCCCTGGGTGGCGATCGTGGCGACCACACTCATCGCGATGGTCCTCACCATCACCGGCGAGGTGGCCGTCCTGGCCGAAACCGTGGTGCTGCTGCTGCTGTTCGTGTTCCTGAGCACCAACATCGCCGTGCTGGTGCTGCGGCGCCAGGACGTCGGCCACAAGCACTTCCGGGTCTTCACCCCTGTTCCGTACCTGGCCGTGGCCTCCTGCCTGCTGCTGATGAGCCAGCAGGCACCCGGCGTCTGGCTGAGGGCCGGGATCCTCGTGGCGATCGGGCTGGTGCTCTACCTCGCCGGCCGGGCGGCCGGCGGTCGGAAACCCCCGATGCGCCAGGCCGCGCCGTAGAGGCGCCCAGCACAGCGTTCAGGGCGATGCGCTCCGGTGTTGCCGGTCCGGATGTCCGCGTCGGGCTCGACCGTCACCGTGGTCCCCGGCAAGGTGAGTCGTACGGTGGGACGGGGCGTGATCGGCCCACAGCTCTCCTCGCCCACCGGCTCCCTCCTGTTCCTGCGGGGCGGGCCCTCTGCCCCGACCACAGCCGCACAACCCCTGAAAGGCTGAAGGGATGAACTCACAGCAGGCCCCGCGAAGCTCTGCGCCCTCGTCCGCTCACAGCGGCACGCTTCCCGACGGCACGGGTCCCGCCCGGCACGTCATCGTCCTTCCCGGCGGTGGATACGCCGGTCATGCGGACAACGAGGCGGAACCCGTCGCCGAGTGGCTGGACCGGCTCGGCCTCTCAGCGAGCGTGTTCCGCTATCCGGTGGGCGCCGTGCACCCCGCTCCGCTGGAGGCCGTGCGGGCCGAGATCCGCCGGATCAGGGAAGGCGGCGCCGAGCAGATCGCCCTGCTGGGCTCGTCCGCCGGTGGGCACCTGGCCGGCCATGCCGCCCTGACCGCCTCACCGTCGGCCCCCGAGAGGGTCGACGCCGCAATCCTGTGCTACCCGGTGGTGTCCATGGAACTCGACACCCATCAGGGCACCCAACGGGAGTTGCTGGGCGCCGCTCCGCAGGCCGAGGCGCGGGTCGCAACGTCGCTGAACCACCTGGTGACCGTGACGGCTCCGCCCTTCTTCATCTGGCACACCGCCGACGACCCCTCGGTGCCGGTGCAGCACTCCTATCTCCTGGCTCAGGCGCTGGCAACGAAGGGGATACCCCACGCCCTGCACGTCTTCCCGTCAGGACCGCACGGCCTCGGACTCGCCCAGGGCACCGGAGAACCGGAAGCCTGGCCGGTACTGTGCGCGTCTTGGTTGTCCGCACTGGGGTGGCTCACCGGACCTGCTGCACGTTCCGTGGCGAGCCCCTGAACGCGCTGCACGCCCTGTCCTGATCAGCCGGCACGTCCCGACCACTCTCGCACCCGAGGATGGGTGGCGAGAACGTGCCCCGCGGACACCGCCGTCCCCCAGTGTCCTCGGACGAAGGTGCCCCGCCCCATGGGCACCGAGCCCAGGGGACAACGGGCCCGTTTTCGTCAGCAGTATGATCTTCTTCACTGCCGGGGACACCCCTTGGCGGACGATCCCACGGTGGGTCGCCCCCGGATGTCCCCGGCCACGATGGGGGCGATCTTTTCCTGACCATGACTGGGGGCAGCATGGGTTCCACCGTTCGACGACTCCCGAGGACGCCTGTCGTCGCAGCCCTCGTGCTGCTGGTGTGCGCGCTGAGCCTTCTCCACGCCGGGCCGGCCCGTGCGGTCCAGGACGCCACCTCCTCGCCCGGGCCTCAGGGGCCGTACCTGGGGGCGCTGCTGGACTGGGCCACGGACTCGACCACGGCTTACGCCGATCGCCTGGGTGCACCGGCCGCCGTCTACGGCCGGCCGGTGCCGCTGCCCCTGGGTGAGCAGGAACAGGGTTATCTGCGCGACTACTTCGGCCAGGTCGCCTCCCAGGGTGCCCACGCCCTGCTCACCGTCCAGCCCGAGGTGGCCCTGGAGGACGTGGACGATGCGGCGGCCGCGGCCCTGGCCGCGCAGGTGGGCGACGTCGCCGAGGGGTACGACGGCACCGTGTTCGTCCGGTTCGCCCCGCAGATGAACGCACCCTGGGTGCCCTGGGGGCAGCAGCCCGAGGCGTACCGCGACGCCTTCCGCGCCGTGGCGAAGGCGGTGGACGCCGAACTGGGGAATCCGGTGATGGTCTGGTCGCCCACGGCCGCCGAGGACTACCCGTTCCGGGACCCCTCCACCACCACCCCGGAGGGCGGGGCCCTGGGAGCCCTGGACACCACCGGGGACGGGGTGTGGAACGTCGACGACGACGCCTACCGCCCCTACTACCCCGGCGACGACGTCGTGGACTGGGTGGGACTGACCGCCTACCACGACGAGACCGACGGGGCCTCCGTGCGCAACGCGATTCCGGAGCCGGGGGCGTTCGTCGCGCTGCTGGGCCCGGCCCGGGCCACCGGCCCGCCCGTCGAGGAGGACTTCTACGCCGCCTACGCGGCCGGCCACGACAAGCCCCTGATGGTCGAGACGGCCGCCTTCTACAGCCCCGAGGCGGAAGGCCCCTCCGAGCTCGAGGTCAAGAGCGGCTGGTGGAACCAGGTGCTCGGCGCTACCTCGGCCCCGGAGTACGGCCGGATCGGGGCGGTGGTGTGGAACGAGACCGTCGAGCAGCGTGATGCCGGGGCGGTGGACTGGCGGGCCACCACCGATCCGGACCTCGCCGCCGCCTTCGCCGGCCGGATCGAGAGCTCCGGGCTGGCGACCGGCCCGGTGATCGAGCGCTCGACCCTGGAAGGCGCGGCGCCGGCGGCCACGGGCACCACTCTGGCTGGTCCCGCGGCCTGGTCGGTGGCTGCGACCGCGCTGGTCGCGGCACTGCTGCTGTGTCTCCTGCCCCTGCTACGACCCGTCCGAGCCTGGGCCTATGCGGGCGCCACCTCCCGGGACGCCCGGATCGACATGCTGCGCGGGGTGGCCATCGTCTTCGTCGTGATCAACCACGTCGGCCTCGCCTCGCTGTTCCAGCTGCTCACCCAGGAGACCGTCGGGGTGGTCTCGGGAGCGGAGCTGTTCGTGTTCCTCTCCGGGGCCGTCCTGGGCCTCGTCTACGGGCCCCGGGTGAAGGACCAGCTGGGGGATGTGGTGGACCGCACCAGCAGGCGCGCCTGGAAGCTCTACGTCACCGCCCTGGCCGTGGTGCTGCTCGTCTACGCGCTGAGCCGGCTGCCGTTCCTCGACGCCACGGCCGTCACCACGTTCACCGACCAGGGCACCGGTGGCGCAGGGACGGGGGCGGCCGGGACGACCTACGACCTCTACGCCGGGATGGAGGGGCTGACCCAGTATCCCGTGCCCGCCCACCTGATCCCCTCGATCTTCTTGCTGCAGATCGGACCGTGGCAGTTCAACGTCATGGGCCTGTACGTGATCCTGCTGGCGTTGAGCCCCCTGGTGCTGATGGCGCTCTCCCGCGGCCGGGCGTGGCTGGTCCTGGTGATCAGCCTGGGCCTCTACGGGCTCGGCACGACGACGCGCTGGCGGCTGCTGCCGTCCCAGTTCGAGGACTCCTTCCCGTTGCTGGTGTGGCAGGTGCTGTTCGTGCTGGGCATGGTCGCCGGCTACTACCGCGCCCCGATCGTGACCTGGTTCGCCGCGCGGTCGCGGCGGGTGCTGCTGGTGGCGTGCGTGCTGGGGGCCGTGGCTCTCGCCGTCTTCTCCTGGTCCAGCCCCTACTTCACCAACGCCTACGACGTCCGCCTGGCGCTGCTCCCGGAAACCACCTTCCGCACCGTCTACGACGGCTTCTTCGAGCGCACCTTTCTCGGACCCGGTCGGCTGCTCAATGTGCTGCTGGTGGTCATCGCCGGCTACGCCCTGCTCAGCGCCTATTGGAGACCCCTGGAGAGGGCCCTGGGCTGGTTCCTCATCCCCCTGGGCCAGGCCACCTTGTACGTGTTCATCCTTCACGTGTTCCTGATTCTGGTCGCGGCCAACATCCCCGCGCTGCAGCAGGGGAACCTGTGGCTCAACACCGCCGCCTACGTTGTGGTCCTGGGCCTGCTGTGGGTCATGGTGAAGAAGAGGTTCCTGTTCCGCATCGTTCCCCGGTGAGCGTCACTCCCGAGACGCTCCGGTCCTTCCCCGCTCCGTGGTCAGCCCCCGAGCGGTTCCCGTGGGGGCAGCGCTGCGCCGACCTCGATCGGCGCCACACCGGGGCATGGACTTTCGGGAGCTCCGGCCGGCAGAACCATCGGGGCCAGGCCACCCAGGGCGGGCCGGAGAGTGCTGACCGGACTAGGCGAGGCGGCGCAGCGCCAGGACGGTGGTGTCGTCGTCGGCTTCCGGGGAGTCGGCGTAGTCGCTGCACAGCCTCACGAGCTCCTCGGCGGTGGCGGCCACGGTGTTCAGTGCGGCAGCGGTGGCCAGGGCCTGCTCGAGGTCGTCGAAGAAGTCCAGGAACCCGTCGGAGACCACCAGCAGCGTCTGCCCCGGCTCCAAGGTGTCGGTGTGGATCTCCCAGGTCCACCCCGCGACCAGGCCCACCGCCGGCCCCGAGTTGGACAGCCGCCGCGAGGCGCCGTCGGGGCTGAGGATCAGCGCCAGGCCGTGCCCGGCGTCGATGTACTCCAGCACCCCGGTCGAGGTGTCGAGCCGGGCGATGAACGCGGTGACGAACGCCCCGGCCTCCTCCAGCAGCGGCGTCAGCGCCCCGGCCGCACGCGCCATCGCCTCCGGGGCGGCGTTGTACTGGAAGGTCCCGCGCAGCACCGCCCGGGCCGAGGCCGCCAGCAGGGCCGCCGGGATCCCCTTGCCCATCACATCGGCCACCATGACCTGCAGGTCCTCGCCCAGCACCATCCAGTCGTAGAAGTCCCCGCCCAGGGACCTCGCCGGCAGACAGCGCCCAGCGGCTTCGATGCGGGCGGTGAGCAGCCCGGTGCGGGGCATGAGCATCTGCTGGACCTGGGCGGCGCGGTCCATCTCGTCCTGGGCGGCGAGCTCGCGCTCGACCCACCCGGCCATCTCGGCCAGCAGGCGACGCTCCCGCGCGTCCAGCTCCCTGGGACGGTCATCGACCAGGCACAGCGAGCCCACCGGCTCCCCGCCGGGGGCGTGCAGCGGGTGCCCGGCGTAGAAGCGCACCGGGTCCGGCCCGGCGATGAAGGCGCTGCCGGCGAACCGCGCCTCGACCACCGCGTCGGCCACCACCAGCGGGGCGTCGGCCTCGACGGTGCGGGCGCACAGCGAGTCGGTGCGGGCGGCGTGGACCAGCCCGTCCAGCCCGGTCTCGGCCTTGGTGAACTGCCGGTCGGCGTCGATGAGGTTCACCGCGGCGGCCTTCACCCCGAAGACCTGCTGGGCGATGCGCACCACCCGGTCGTAGCGCTCCTCCTTGGGGGTGTCGAGGACGTTCAGCGCGTGCAGGGCGCGCACCCGGGCTGCCTCCTCGGGGGTCCCAGCATCCACTGTCATGGCCCCTACGCTACCGGCCCCCGCGAGCACGGAGCCGCCCTGACTCCCGGTGAGCCTGACCGTAGCCAGCCACGGCACACGTCCCGCCGTGCCGTGCCACCACCAGCCGCCACCTCGAGGACCGGGTGAACGGCCTCGGATCGAGGATCGGGCCACTCCGGACAGGATTCTGTTCGTGCTCCACACCGGCTGCCGGTGGCGGGACCCGCCCCGCTCCCGGGCTGGGGGTCCGGGCACAGGGCAGGGCGCCGGCTGTGCGAGTGGCAAGAAGCCTGGTCCTGGGAGAAGCTCCTCGGCCGGCTTCCCGTCGGTGGGGTCGTTGCCTGTTTCGAGGCCCCCAGTGGGGGCTCCTGGGGCGCCTGGGCTCTTGGTTCCCCGCGTCGTTGGGGCCGAGGTGGTCGGGCGGGTGCGCTCACGGGTCCCTGGGGGGCTGGGTCGAGCGGTTCGCACAGGTCGAAGACTTGGGTGGTGAGCTCCTGGGCCTCCACCGCGTGGGCTGCCACCACGATCGCCGGTCCGGGGCGGTCGAAGCTCACCTGGTGCCGTCGGGGGCGTGGGTCTCGAACCCTGTGCCGTTGATGGCGACCTCGTCGAGCAGGGCGGAGTCGGGCAATCGCTGGACGTCGGCGGTGGCGGTGCCGCGGTACGGCACGCAGGTGCCGCGGGTGCCGGCCGGAGGCCAGGGCACCTGGCCCGGCACGGCCGGGCCAGCCTGCGCGGACGGGCCAGCCTGCGCGGACGGGACGATGGCTGTGATCAGGACGGCGGCGAGCGCCGAGACCCGGCGCGAGGTCGTGGGCATGACGAACCCTTGCTGCGAGCTGCCGGTCCCTGCGGACCTCCCCCCGGGGTGAGCCAGGTGGGGTGAGCCAGGTGGGGTGGCCGGCGGGCAGGGATCGTGGCGAGGACACACCGGCAGCGCACCAGGTGCCCTCGAGGACGCGGGCACGGCGGCGGCCGTGACCACGGACAACCACACGGCACGGGAAGCGCGGCGTCATCGCCCCGTCCCGTGGGCCCAGTGTCACCCCGTGGACGCGGTCGTGGAGGAATCACGGCCCCGATGAGGCCGTGATGGCCATGCCTTTGCCCGGGCCATCACACGACGACAAGGGCGCGCTCCTCGACCATGTGACGGGTCAGGGCCGTGCGGGGATGCCCGGCGATGGCGGTTGCCCCGGCTTCGAGGCACGCCGATCGACAGGCACGGCAACCCGGGGCGGACCCCGGTGGAGGCTGCGGGTCCGGCGTGGCCGTCAGGTCGCTGGAACGGGGAGCTGGTGAGCGGCACCCGCTGAGGGGCGCTGCGCGGCCGATCGTGCGGCCGGCCTGGCCGCAGCCGCCCGGCCGCGCAGAGGTGGCTCGGTGGCAGCGTGGGCATGGGCGTAACGAAGGGACCACGCAGCGGTGCCAAGGGCCGGTGGAGTCCCACAATGGGGGTGACCTGGGTGGTCGCATCCGGAGAGGGGGTGATGGGGGTGCCTGAGGCCTCCGCACGGGAGCTGGTGGAGTTGTTCAGCCGGCTGCAGTCCATCCTGCTGGGCCAGGACACCGCCCCCACCACGGTGGACCAGCTGGCGCAGCTCGCCCGGCACCTGATTCCTGGTGCGGAGGGGGCGGGGGTGGTCTTGCTCGAACCCGGCGGCGGGGAGATCACCACCACGGCCATCGATGCGGTGCTTGCCGCCGCCGAGGACCTCGAGCACGCCCTGGACGAAGGCCCCTGCTACAGCGCCTGGGCCACGGGACGGACCGAACGCGTGGAGGACACCGCCACCGACATCCGCTGGCCGGCCTGGTCCCCGGCCGCCCGTCAGCTGGGGATCCGCTCGATGCTGGCCACGCCGCTGATGTTCGGAGCCGAAGCCCTCGGCGTGGTGGAGGTCTACGCCACCACTCCGCACGCTTTCACCGCCGCCGATGAACGCACCATGGGCCTGCTGGCCGCGGCGGTGGCCGCCCTGCTGGGATCCGGCCAGGCCACGGGCGCCGCTCCCCGTATCAGTGATGCGCTCCGGACGGTGTTCACCGACCGCCAGGCCCTCGACACCGCCACCGGCATCCTCATGGAGCGCCACCGTCTCACCCGCCCCGCAGCCCAGCGGCTGCTGGCCGAGGCCGCCCACGCCCACCACCGGTCCCTGGCCGAGACCGCCCAGTCCATCGTGGAGTCCCTCGCCGACCCGGCCGGGTGACCTCCTCCTCCGCGGCGCCCCTGCCCTCCCCGGGGTCAACGGTCGAAGGGCAGGTGGATGTTCAGCCACGCCGTCAGCCGGTGCTGCAGGGCATCGGCATCCCCGTCCCGGGCGTGCACCAGCATCGCGTCGCGCCCGAGCCGCTCCACCGCGGTGACCCCGTGGTGGGTAGTGAGTGCGGTGGCCATCCGTTCCACCAGCTGGGGGTGGTCGCCGGCGATGTCGGCGCGCACCCCGACGTCGAAGCCTTCCGGTTCGGCGACCACCACCACCGGCGGGTCCGGGGCCGGCGGGCGGTAGGGGGCCGCCTCGGACAGGTTCTTGACGGTTGCGGCGGCGTACTCGGCCAGCTCGGTGGGCCGCAGCGAGGGCTCTGCGCGTTTGAGCCGCAGCATCCCGCCCATGGGCAGCGTCGGGACGAAGACCTGGTGGCCGGCTCCGGTGAGCACCGGATGGTGGTGGAGGTGGTGCCGGGGATCCTGCGGTGAGCCCACCACCCATCTCGCTGTCGGGGCGCCGATGATGAGCACCTGGGCCAGATAGGAGACCAGTCCGTCCAGCAGGGTGAACATCGTCGCCGAGGGAATCTTCAGGCTGGTCACCGTGTGCCTGGCCCAGGAAGGCCACTGCTCGCGCGGCTGCACCGGGGAATCGGCCGAGGGGTTGGCGGCCAGCTGTGCCTGGTGGTCGGTGATCCACGCCCACAGCGGGGTCAGCGATTCCGGGGAGGCATCCAGCAGCACCTCCGGGTCCATTCCCTCCGTGCGCAGCGCAGCGTGCAGGGCCTCCAGCGCCGGGGCGCGTTCGGCAAGGAACTCCTCCAGGGCGGCGGTGGCCTGCTGATCGGCCATCCGGCGGTAGTGGGTCATCGGCACGGCCGGCTCCTACCCGCCACCGGGCTCCACCGTCGGCGGTGGGGTCCTGCCGGGGCCGGGGGCCATGGGAACGGAGTCCATGGGCCCTACCGTAGCCAGGACGCAGGGCGAAGTGGGGAGACCTGCCGTCGAGGGTCCGTCGGGGCGTGACCGAATGGTGAGCGGTCACCGGGGTGGTTCACCGACCACGCGGAGGTACACCGCCGACAGAGGTGCAGGGGTGACCGGAGGTGGAACGGGCTCCCAGCACGGTCCCTCCGCGGGTGGCCGGTCCTTTTCCTTGGCGGACCTCGTTGTCCACGAGGCGAAAGCCCGGCCAGGGGCAAACAGCCGTCACGGCGCTGGTCCGCCCTGCGGCTGCTCGTTCCGCCATCGATCATGCGGGGTGGCTCACGTGGCCCTCAGGCCGAGCCGCAACATCGCTGTGGCTGGGCGACACATTGATGTGCTCCAGCGAATGGCACTTCTTTCGCCCCGGGTGCCTCGTCGTGGTTTTCCGGGCGTCATCGGCTCGGGGTGGGATCGAGACGCAACCTCCACGGATGGCGCCTGACCGGTGGCCAAGGCGCGGGTCAGGCTGGAGGCGCCGGCTGAGCGCCTCTCTGGCGTCCGCCGTGGAGGCCCGCAGGCGGATCGAGCGGGCGGCAGAGGCGCTGAGGGGACGCCACCACCGGGCGGTGCGCCCCGCCCGGGCACGGTCACCGGCGGCAGCCCGCCGATGGGGCCAGTCCCTGGCGCAGGTCGCCGATACCGTGCTGGGCGACCCTGGCCCCACCCCAGGACCATGCCGGTCCCCACGGGTTGCTGTCCGTCGTCGAGCCGCCCGGTCACGAGCCGAGGCCCTGGCCGCCCGGGGCCACAGACCCTGGGGATCGGAGTAGGTGTGTGCTCCGACTGGGGATCATGTCGCCAGTGGCGATCTGCGCCCCCGGCGGACCCCCTTCCGTGTCGGGTGCGGTGCGGATCGCTGGTGTCCCCGCCCTCGTGGGGACCCCCGCGGGCCCTGCCATCCCCCCATGCGCAGGGCCCGTCGTCTGTCCCGCCGCACCCGGGTAAGCGGCGGGGCGGCTGGAGACGGAACAGCCCGCACTGCGCCGTCTCTGCCCACCGCTCCCTGGGCGGGCTGCCGGCAGGATCGCCCGCGAGGTCGATGCGGTCCGTGGCGCCACCAGCCCGGTCGAAAGAGGGACGTGGTGTCGGCGCCCTTGCTGAGATCGACCCGTCCTCGTCCCGCCGCACGGCGTGCCCGGCCACCCCGTCAGGCCCCACACCCCACGGGCTGGATTGCGTGTCGCGAGCAGGGGCATGGTGCGCCGCCGGAACGGGGCTCTGTCCCCCCGCCCTGGGGTGGGGGGCGGGACTGCCCGCGGGCCGGGTCAAGCCGGTGCGGCCCTCGGTGCAGCCTGCCGCGGACTACTGCTGGTCTGCGCGCCAGGACGGCCAGGTCCCCTATCGGGCCCGTTCCGTCACGGGGGTGCCGGCACGTACACTCGGTCCACCGCATCCCCCGGTGTGTGCGAGGAGAGCAGGATCGTCATGACCGGAACCTCCGACAGCGCTCCCGGTGGTTATGTGCTCACGGCCGAGGAGGGGACCCCGTTCTGGTTCCTCGGCAGCCTGGTGACCGTCAAGGTCGACGGGGCCCGCACCCGGGGCAAGCTCACCATCGTGGACTTCGTGAACCCGCCCGGGTTCGCCCCTCCGGTGCACCGTCACCTGGAGGAGGACGAGGTCTTCTACATTGTGTCCGGGCGGGCGCGCTTCGTATGCGACGGCACCGTCTTCGATGCCGGGCCCGGGGACTTCGTGTTCCTCCCCGTCGGCTCAGCCCACACGTTCCTCGTCGCCCCACAGGAGCCGCTGCACACCTTGCAGATCACCGTGCCGGCCGGTTTCGAGGAGTTCACCGCCGAGGCCGGGACCCCGGCACTCGAGCGGGTGCTGCCGGGCCCGGGGCCAGTGGACCCGGCCGCCCTGGCCGCGGCCGCCGCCCGCCACCACATCGAGATCCTCGGCCCGCCACCGGCCTCGCTCTAGCACCTGGTCCCAGAACCCGATCGGCCGTTGCTCGTGCTTGTTCGGTTGGCCGACCATGCCGGCATGCCACGAGGAAGCACCAGTGGATGGTCGACGACCAGCCGTGGGAGCTGATCTCCCCGCTCATCCCATCCCCGCGACCGCCTCAGAACCTTGGCGTGCGGCCTCGGATCGGTGGCCGGGCGGCCTTGGGGAGTCCTGGTCGTGCTCCATACCGGGTGCCGGTGGCGGGACCTGCCCCCGGAGCTGGGTGGAGGACGCGAGCACACGGCCCGGCGGATGCGCCACCGGCAGGAAGCCGGGGTGTGGGAGAAGCTGCACCAGCGGGCGCCCGATGAGCTCTGAAGAGGAGCAGATCCTGGACTGGTCCAGGGACAGCATCGACTCGGTGTCCGGGCGGACCCAAAGGGTGGCGAGCTGACCGGCCCCCCTCCCCACGGACCGCCTGCCGCCACTCCTGCTGGCCGTCAGGCACCCGAGTTGTGGGACCAGGTGCAAGGGGCAGGACCGTGGTCCAGGCACCACCCCCACCGGCTCGGACGTGCTCTCCACCGCCGTCGCCACATGTACGGCGATCCTCTTGCTTCCTGCCTGCGGCACCGACTCGATCCAGCACGCTCGAGACAGCGCAGCCACGCGCTGCTGGTTCTGCCGCACTCCCCCGACCGGTGTCCGGTACCGGTGCGGTGGGGGGCTTGCCCGACGCCGCATCACTCCCCGGACGCTCGGGCGCATGCTGGGGTCCGCCGTCCCGATCCATGGCCGTGGTCGCCCGTGGCGGCACGGAGTTCTGAGGGCGCCGCGACCCGTGCGCGCCGGACCGGAATCGGTCATAGTGATGTCGCAGTGACTGTCGTCGAAGGAGACGTCATGGCCGATCACACGGGGGCCGGGCAGACCACGGAGCAGGGAACTGTCGGCCGGGCGCGCTGGGCCCGGCGGCGCCGGGGGACCGCCCCGCAGCGCCCGTGGCGCACCGAGGGCCTGCCGGGGGACGGAGAGGGGCCGCAGAAGCCGACCTGGTGGCGCTTCTGGGCGTGGCTGCTGGGGTGGTGGTTGCTGCTCTTCGCGCTGACCACCGTCCAGGACGTGGGCAGCGCCCGGGTGGCCGCCGTGCCCTACACCGAGTTCACCGCTCAGGTGCAGGACGCCAACGTCCGGGAGGTCTTCGCCCGCGGCAACACGATCGAAGGCGTCCTCAAGGAGCCGGCCGACCGCCCCGGTGAGGAGGGCACCTACACCGAGTTCACCACCGAGCGGCCGGTCTTCGCCGACGACGACCTTCTCGCAGCCCTGCAGCGCAGCGACGCCCAGGTCAGTGCGACCCCGGTGACCACCGAGCGGGGCTTTCTGGCGAACCTGCTCATCTCCTTGCTGCCGGTCGCGGTGCTGCTCTGGTTCTGGTTGTGGGTGCTGCGCCGCCAGAGCGGTGCCATGGGCGGGATGCTCGGCGGCAAGAAGCCCCGCCGGGTGGACCCCTCCGAGGTGCGCGTCTCCTTCGACGACGTCGCCGGCATCGACGAGGTCGAGGATCAGGTCGTCGAGATCGTCGACTTCCTCAAGGACCCCGACAAGTACCGTCGCCTCGGCGCCCGGATGCCCAAGGGCGTGCTGCTGGAGGGCCCGCCCGGCACGGGCAAGACCTTGATCGCCCGGGCCACGGCTGGGGAGGCCGGCGTGCCGTTCTTCTCGGCCAGTGCTTCGGAGTTCATCGAGATGATCGTCGGGGTGGGCGCTTCGCGCGTGCGCGAGCTCTTCGCCGAGGCGCGCAAGGTCGCTCCCGCCATCGTCTTCATCGACGAGATCGACACCATCGGGCGCACCCGCTCGGCGACCGGTTCGGTGGGCGGACACGACGAACGCGAGCAGACCCTCAATCAGATCCTCACCGAGATGGACGGGTTCACCGGCACCGAGGGTGTGGTCGTGCTGGCCGCCACCAACCGCGCCGACATCCTGGACCCGGCCCTGACCCGGGCCGGTCGCTTCGACCGCAAGATCACCGTCGGGGTGCCCGACCAGCACGGGCGCCAGGAGATCCTGGCCGTCCACACCCGCACCGTGCCCCTGGCCCCCGACGTCGACCTCGCCCACGTGGCGCGCACCACCCCGGGGATGACCGGGGCCGATCTGGCCAACCTCGTCAACGAGGCGGCGCTGCTGGCCGCCCGGCGCGGGCGTGAGCAGGTGACGCTCCGGGACTTCACCGACGCGCTGGAGAAGGTCCAGCTGGGTGCTGAACGCTCCGTGGTCCTGCCCCGGGAGGAGCGGCTGCGCACCGCCTACCACGAGGCCGGTCACGCCCTGCTGGGCATGCTCCAGCCCGGGGCGGACCCCGTGCGCAAGATCTCCATCGTCCCGCGCGGTCGCGCCCTGGGAGTGACCTTGTCCACCCCGGACACGGACCGGTACGGCTATGACCGGGACTATCTCAGGGGCCGGATCATCGGGGCACTGGGCGGCATGGCCGCCGAGGAGGAGGTCTTCGGCGTCATCACCACCGGGGCGGAGTCCGACCTGCAGACCGCCACCGGCATCGCCCGGCAGATGGTCGGCCGGTGGGGGATGTCGCCGCGGGTCGGACCCGTGCAGGTCTACCCCCTCGAGGGCGACCCGCGACAGGCGGGGGCGTCGGAGGCGCTCCTGGAAGCCGTCGACGAGGAGGTGCGCACCCTCGTCGCCGACTGCTACGCCGAGGCCCGCCAGGTGCTGGGCGACCACCGGGACCGGCTCGAGACGATCGTGTCCGCGCTCATGGACCGCGAGAGCCTGGACGAGACCGAGGTCTACGCCGTCGCCGGGATCGAACGCCGACCCGCCACCCCGCAGCTCGTCGGCGCCGTCCCCGGATCTCCGTCCCGGGAGGACACCGCCAGCGGCAGGGTCAGCTCCCGCCGGGGCAGCACGTCGATGCGGTGAGCGCCGGTCCCCCGCGGCCTCGAGCTGCGGCCGCTCCGGCAGCGGCGGCCTGGGCGTCGACCGGCCGCACGGCCGATCGCAGCGCGCCGCCACCTGCATCCTCGGGCCGGCACGTCCTCGACCACCAGGAGGCGGCGTGGCGTGCCCAGGACCTGTCGACCGTTCCATCACCGGCCTCCCCTATGAGCTCGTGACCACGACGGGCCCGGCTGACGCTGCCACCGCGCCGAGAACGCATCTTTCGCTCCCCGCCCGCGGTGCCTATCCTGGAAGTGTCCCAACAAGAGCACCTCCGGCCCCCGACGGGTCCACGGCCTCCGGTTGACGGCCGGCCCGACGTTGCCGGGGCCGGCGTCGAGGAGAGGAGGCAAGTGATGGCTGGACTGATGCGCAGGGACCCCTTCGACGTGCTGGAGCCGTTCCGCCGGCTCCTGGAAGGCGATCTGCAGCCCGGCATGCCAGTGTCCTGGCCCAAGGTCGAGGAGTTCCAGGACGGCGAGGCCATGGTGATCCGGGCGGAGCTGCCCGACATCGACCCGGAGCAGGACGTGGAGCTCACCGTGGTCGATGACACGCTGCGCCTGCGGGCCGAACGCCGCCAGAAGTCCGAGCACAAGGACAAGGCCACCTACCGCTCGGAGTTCCGCTACGGGTCCTTCTACCGCACCCTGCCGCTTCCGGCCGGGACCAAGGAGGACGACATCACCGCCACCTACAAGGACGGGGTGCTGGAGGTCCGGGCCCCGGTCAGGGGTGCCGACGAGCTGACCGGGACCAAGAAGATCCCCGTCACCCGCGGCTGAACCCGACGCCCTGACCAGCAGGGCGGCGGGGACCCGTGAGATGTTCGGGTCCCCGCCGCCCGCTCATGAGACGGGCCGCTGAGGCGCACAGGCCGACCGAGGCGATGGCCGTGATCGGCAAGCCCGCCCATCCGTGGCAGGCCTCGAAGCAGCGGGCACGTCCACCCTGCCACCGACGGCAACAGGCGAGATCGGGCTCGCGGCGGCCGACCGGCGAGCAGGAACAGGGCGGTTTCGTCCTCCGGTATCCGCGGAGGCATGTGGCGATGTCGCTCCTTCGCCGCACACGCCACCGGCGCGGTCATCTCGCGGGCCGGTGGGCGGCCCTGACAGCCCGTACCTGCACAACGGATCGGCCTCCGGTCACAGCAGGCATCCGGCCCCCGCCAGTCCCGCCTCGTAGCCCCGGGCTTGCAGGACAGGACCGAAGGCACCGGGGATCGTTCCCACGACCGGGTCGGTGCGGCACGTCCCGTGGAAGATCGTCAGCCAGAGGCGCCGTCCGCCTGCGGTCCACGGCGGCCCTGCCGGATGTGCACTGCTGCGGCGTGGGACTCCTGTGGTGTCAGGCGGGCCGGTTCAGGGGTCGGTGGCATGGCCGGAGGACAGTCGATGGAACCTGATCCGGTGCCGGCCGGCCCGGGTGCCGCCTTGGCCCGTGTTCGGGGCGTGGTACTGCAGGCCCGCACGGCCGCTGAGGCGGTGGCGCAGTCGGTGGAGGTCGCCCAGGAGCTGATCCCCATGGCGGCGAGGGCCGGGATCCCCGTGGTGGACCAGGACGGGACGTGCACCACCGTCGCGGCCACGGCCCCGGTCGTGGCTCAGGCGGATGCGCTGCAGCACGGGCTCGGGGAGGGACCGTGCCTGCGGGCCTGGGACACCGTGGGCGTTCAGTACGTCCCTGATACGGCCACCGGACCCGCGGTGGCCGGCCTGGGGCCGGACCCAGGGCGCGGCAGGCATCCGCTCCGCACTGAGCGTCCTGCTGAGCTCGCTCACCGGCCCGGTGCGGCCCTGTTGAGAGTCGAGCGCACCCATCTGCGAGCTCAGCGCTGGAGCACCGACTTCCAGGGCGCCGTGGCGGCCCCGGGGCCGGATCGCACGCGCCGTGGGCGTGCTCATGGGTGCCCACCAGCTCTCCGCGGCCGCCGACGGCCTCCTGGACGCCTCCGACCCCTCGTCCTGGGAGGGCCATCCCGTGATGGGTCCGTGCCACCCGCTCAGCACCGCGGGAACCGTCTCAGTCCTCCTCGGCGGTGTCGTTCTCGGCGAGGTCCGAGACGTACGGGGCCTGTGGCGGGGGCATGCGGGCGATCAGCTCGTTGGCCGCGTGCGCCAGCAGGTCCCGCTGGAAAGGCGGCAGGCTGAAGGACTGGTGCAGATAGGCGTCGACCTCCACCTCCCCCGCCTCACCCCCCATGCTGAAGTAGTGCAACCACAACTGCTCGCACCCGATCCCGGCACGCTGGATGGCCTGGCGCAGCAAACGGGCCTGTTCTCGGGCCATCGCCTCCTCACCCCCGGTGCTAGAACGTCGCGTCGGGGGAACGGTCCAGGACCGCCCGGGCGATTTCCGTCAACTCCCGGCCCTGGGCCCGGGAGGCCTCCAGCAGTGCCACGCGCGCCTGCTGCTGACCCAGCCCCCGACGTTCCATCACGATCCCCGTGGCCACGTCGACCATCTGGCGGTCGGACAAGGCGGTGCGCAACGCCTCGCTGAGCTTGCGCGGGGCCTCAGACGTCTGGGCGGCACCCAACAGGGTCGCGGCCGCGGCCGCCAGAAGGCTCAGCCGCCGCTCATCAGCGGCCGTGAACCCGTCAGCGGTGGTGGTGTAGACCTTCAGCGCCCCGATGCAGCGGCCCTTGTACAGCATCGGCGCACTCATCGCCGAGCGGACCCCCAGTGGCAGCACTTCCGCGCACCAGCGACGCCACCGGGTCTCGGTGGCGGTGTCGTCCACCCGCTGCAGCGCCTCGGTGGCCCACGCGCTCAGACACGGGCCCTCGCCCAGCTCGTACTGCAAGGTGTCAGCAGCTTCGGCGACCGCATCCGTGGCGCCGGTGGACATGGTGTGCCCCTGGTCGTCGATCATCGACGCCCCGGCACCGATCGCGGAGTCCACCACGTCCTGGGCGACCTCGGCCAGCTGCTCGACCGCGGTGGCGGCGCTCTCCCGGCTGAGCAACATGCTGTGGATGCGGGCGAAGACCGTGGTCAGTTCCGTGCCCGAGAACTCGCTGTCCATAATGGCCCCCCGGTCCGACGGACCCGCTCTCCGTCCCGGAACACCGGGGGCACAAGGGAATCCGGTCGTTGACTGCCCTTGCCCCCAGAATACTCCGGACCACGTCAGCCCGTGAGCCCACCGTGCCGAGCCCGCCGCCGACAGTGCGCCTCAGTGCTGGGCACCACCTGGACTACCGTCCCCGTCGGTTCCTTCCGTGCCCTCGGTACCGCGGGCCGTCTCGTCCGGGTCGTCCGCCGGCACCTCGGAGGAGTAGGGAGCGCGGGTGCCGGAGCCGTGATCGACGAGTTCGTTGGCCGCATGAGCCAGCAGGTCGCGCTCCAAGCGCGGCAGCCGCAGGGCGTGATGGAGATAGGCATCGATCTCCACCTCCTGCACCTCCCCGCCCAGCCGGAAGTAGTGCAGCCACAACGCCCCCACCGCGAGGTCGGCGGCGTCCAGCGCCCGGGCCAGGCCGCGTGCCTGCTCCCGGCCCACCTCGTCGTCGTCCATCACAGGCCTCCTACCCTTCCCGGTCCGCCGGGCGGGCCAGGATCTGGCGGGCGACCTGTGCCAGGGGGCGGTCCTGGATCACCGCCTCGTCCAGCAGCGCTGCCCGGGCCTGTTCGAGGCCGGTGCCGTGGCGCTCCATCAGCACTCCGACCGCGACCCCCACCTCCTGGCGGTCCGCCGGGGCTGCCTGCACAGCAGCGCTCAGCCGGTGCGGGGCGTCGCCAGGCTGGCCGCAGCCCGGCAGGACCGCCACCGCCCCAGCCAGCAGACCCGGCGTTGTCTCGTCCTCTGCGGTGAAGGCACCGGGGTCACGGGCGTAGACCTTCATCGCCCCACCCGCCGTCCGCCGAGCACCGGCGGGGTGTTCAGCACCGAGCCGATGCCCTGCTCCCTGGCCGCAGCACACCAGCCCGGCCAACGGGCCTCGCTCGCCGTGCCGTCGACGCGCACCACTGATGCGGTCGCCCGGGCGCCGAGGCAGGGGCCGTCGCCGAGCTCGTACTGCAGGGCGCCGGCGGTCGCGGTGAGGGCGTCGGTGGCCCCGGCGGATCTTGCCCGGCCGGTGCCGTCGATGAGCGAGGCGCCGGCCCCTGCGGCGGAGCCGATCACGGCGTGGGCGACCTGGGCGAGCTGGTCCACCGCCGTGGCAGCGTCCGGCTGGCTCAGCAGCATCCCCTGGATGCGGGCGAAGGCCATGCCCAGCTCGGACACCGAAGGATCAGGGTTCATGCGGGCTCCACCGGTCGTGATGGCGACCGGAGGTCACGTCCCGGCTTCGGAGATCGCTCCGCTCGGCGGGGTGCGTCTGCGTGGTTCGCCCTGGTCCTGGACGTTCAGCCTACGCCCCATTCCGTTCCCTGCATCCCCCTGCACCTGCCTCCCCCGGGACGGCCAGCACATACTGCGCGCACCACCGCCTCCACACTCCCGTACCGACTCTTCGCACCGTCGACGGAGGAGCGCCCTGGACAGCACCGCGCAGCAGGCCGCCCGCAGCCCTGCTTGCCCGCCTCGTAGGAGGAAGCGCCTGGCGGGCCGGGCGGTGCACGCGGCTTCCACGGCGAGCGCCGCCGTCCCTGCCGAGGACCCGCTCGGGAACGCTCAGGAGCGCCGCCCCCTTCTGGCTCCGACCGCGGACCTGCCCGGGCCGTCGTCCCGGCCGCTGCCTTCACACAGCACGACGGCACCGCCACCACCGGGCGATGGCAGCCCCTCGCCGAGGAAGGCACGCTGTGCGTGGACCTCGCCGGAGAGGGCACCGTCGTCACCGGCAACCGCACCGAGGGCTCCCGCGGCTCCACCGCTGCCGCGGCGGCCACAGAAGCACCCCGGGGCCGCGACGAGGAGAACACACCACGGAGGCTGACTGACCGCTGGGCAAGCTCCCTCGACCGTCACCGTCGCCCCGGACGGGCGCGACTACGGCAACGACCTCTGTGCCGCCGACGCCCAGCGGCTGCGTGAGGAGCTGCGCCCGCCCGCGGCCGCGTCCCCGCCCGGCCTGCGCACTCCGCCCGGGCCGGCACAGGCGCGCCCCAGCAGACACACGGCGACGGGACTGCTGAAGGTCCTCATCGCCTCCTGGTCCGGAGGGCGGGGCCCGGCGGAAAGCCTCCGCCGAGCTGGGCACGGCTCCGCCTGTACCCTGACGGGGTGGTGGAACAGAGCGTGTGGATGAACAAGGTGCAGGCCGATCCCGGGCACTCGGCCTGGTACGTCGAGCGGTTCCGAGAGCTGGCGGCCGCCGGAGAAGACATCGTCGGGGAAGCCCGGCTGATCGACGCCATGGTCTGCCGCCGCTCACGGATCCTGGACGCCGGCTGCGGAGCCGGCCGCAATGGCGGCTACCTGCACCACGCCGGGCACACCGTCGTCGGGGTCGACGTCGATCCCGCCCTCATCGCCGCCGCCCGCGCGGATCATCCCGGGCCTCAGTGGATCATCGGGGATCTGGCCGAACTCGATCTGCCCGCCGGCGGGATCCCCGAGCCCTTCGACATCATCCTGTGCGCCGGCAACGTCATGGCCTTCCTGGCCCCGAGCACACGCACCGACGTCCTGCGGCGCTTCCAGCGGCACCTGGCCTCCGGAGGGCGCGCGGTCGTCGGGTTCGGCGCTGGGCGCGGCTACCCCTTCGCCCAGTTCCTCACCGACGCCGAGCAGGCCGGTCTGGTGCCCGACCTGCTCCTGTCCACCTGGGACCTGCGGCCGTTCCGGGAGGACAGCGACTTCCTCGTGGCCGTGCTGCGCGGTGCCACAGCCCCGCAGACCTGACACCGGGACCGCCGAGCTGCACCGCCAGCAGCCCGGGACCACGCTTCCGGGACCGGCTGCCAGGCACCGAGCACCGGGGACAGCGCGAACCACCGGCCCCGTCCCGGAGCACCTGAGGGCCCACCCGACAGACGACGTCCCGCCCTCCTCGGCCTGCGGCACCCATGCCGGGGTCCTCCACCGGTGGATGCTGCTCCTCGAGGAGAGGCGCTGCGCATGGAGCTCACCGGGCCCAACGGCGCCCTCACCGGCCACCCCGCGGACGAGGGCGCCGAGGCGGTGCCCGTCGGCCTCGCGGCGCACGAGCACGACCACGCCCGGACCGGCCGGCTCGTAGGCGGTGCACAGCACCATCTCCCCCGCCCGCAGGCTCGACCCTGCCCGGTCGGTGCACACCCGACACCGGGACGGGGAGCAGCTCCCGGCCGAGGGGGTGGGGTCGGAACCCGCCCTCACCCCGATGCCGGGGGCCACCGGGTCCGAGGGCCGGACGGGTCTTCGCCCGCGCCCGGCTGCTGAGCGAGGTCGGGGGCCACGACTGCTACGGCGGCACCCGCACGGTGGACGCGCACGTGCGGCGGCTGCGCGCCGACCACGAGCACCTGATCACCACGGTGCACGACGTGGGCTGCAGCTCCACCGCCACCCCACCCCGGATGAGCCGAGCGCCTCCCCCGTTGGCCCGGCGGAAGGCCGCGACGGGGCCGACACGTGCTGGGCCCAGGGAGGACGGAACGAGTGGTCCGGCCGTCCCGGCCGACCTCTGCACCGCTCGGTTCAGCATGCTCCGCCGCGCCCGGTGCTCCGCAGCCCGGGGCCGCACCGACGGAACTCATCTCCACGGCCCTTTGTGGAGGGGAGGTCACACTGGGCCTTCCCTCCGTCCAGTGGGTACGGGCGTCACCGACGGTCGGTAGCGTGGTCCTGGCAGGCGTCGACGGGTCGGCGCACAGCACCGACGGAAGGACGAGGAGATGGCCACCTCCCAGGACTACGGATTCGACCACGACGCCCTCGCGCTGACGGACGACGAGTTCCAGCACCTCCTGCAGGCCCAGCCGGAGCAGTACCCGGAGCACCTGCGGATCGCGGCGTCGCTGGATCGTTGGGTCGCCACCGTCAAGGACCGGCTGGCCTCCGGCGAGGTGAACAGCCTGGACCACCAGCGCCTTGAGGGGTTGCTCGTCGCGCTGCCCGAGGTCGCCACGGCCCTGCGACGAGGACAGTTCCTCCCGGGCCACCAGCACGGGGTGCCCACGGAGGCACAGCTGGAGACCGCAGAACGCGCCGCCGATGCCAAGCTCCGGGCCGCGTCCGAGGAAGGCTTCAACGGCTGATCACCGCCCAAGGCCTGGCTCACGGGCCGGTCCGGCCGGGGGTGCCCGGATGTCCTGGGTGAACCGGCCGAGGTTCACCGGGTCCGCCCTCAGTGGCTGCAGCTCGGGAGGGCGCTGCCCCGGGCGCAGATCACGGCTGCACCGGAGCGCGGCGTAGGGCGCCAGGTGGTTGGCGGCCCGCACCGGACCATCCCGGCACCGGAGGCACCACATGGCCTCGACCGGGGTTCAGCACCCGCAGCGCCGTTTCCTCCTTTCCCCGCTGTGCAGCTGTTCGGCGGAGGCCAGCATGCTCCGCATCGACCGGCGGCGCCTGCGGGAGGGCTGCGGCGCAATACTAAGCCGACTGGTCAATGGTGCGGGAAGCGCCTAGTCTGGAGAACTGGTCCAGCAGCAGGCCGAGACGTCCTCGTGTGCGAGAAGGCAGCCGCTGTGAACCATCCATCCTCTCCGACCGGTCTGGTCGACTCCCACGGCACCGTGGACGAGCACGTGGGCCATCGATGAAGGTCACGGTCTTCGGCGCGACCACGGAGCTGGGGCGCCAGGTGGTCGCCGACCTGCTCGTCCGCGGTCACGCAGTCACCGCCTGCCTGACGGACCGCGACCAGGTCCCCTCGGACTTCGGGAACGGGGTGCGGATCGTGGTCAGGGAGCTCACCGACGTGGCGACCATCGAGGAGGCCGTGGCCGCGGGCGAGGCGGTGATCAACGCCCTGGACCCCCGCACCACCCGCCCGGAGCACCCCCTCGTTCCGGTGACGACGACCGCCCACATCGTGGGGGCGATGCACCGCCACGGGATCCGCCGCTACGTCGGCTACACCTGCCCCACCATCCCCCTGTGCCCGCACGAACGGGCGCCCGCCCGGGTCCGTGCCCACCGTCTGCACGTCAGCTGGTTCCACTCCCGGACCCAGGCGCAGGTGACGCAGATGGCCCGGGTGGTCACCGCCTCGGGGCTGGACTGGACGCTGGTGCGCTTTCTCCAGCTGCACACCGGGGACGCGCGAGCTGTGGAGTACGTGGGGCACTTCGGCCGGCGCGCGGTCGGCACCAGGGCCACCGTGGCCGGCATCGCCGCCACCGCCGCCCAGGCCTTGGACACCGACCACCTCCGCGCCGCCCCTGCCGTCAGCACCTGAGACCACGGGGTCCGCACAGGAGCATCCGTCCGGGACCCGTCCCTGCCCCCCCTCTCGGCACCGCGCTCGATCACCGACGGACGGACGCCTCACACACCGACGGGTTCCGCCCATCCCGCGCAGGCCGGACGGGCCCCCGGACATCCCCGCATCCTCGCGCACTCCAAGGAGAGACGACCACCATGGCCACCGACTACGACGCCCCCCGCACCAGCCCGGAGGACGAGCCGGCCAACGAGCCGCTGGAGGCCGCCCGGGCCCCGGGCACCCTCCAGGTCCCGGACATCGACGACGCCGAGGACGACACCGTTGAGGGCCTCGACCTGCCCGGGGCGGATCTGTCCGCAGAAGAACTGACCATCCAGGTCATCCCGGAACGCGACGACGAGTTCGTCTGCGACTCCTGCTTCCTGGTCCGCCGCCGCAGCCAGCTCGCCCGCGCCACCGACGGCCACCGGTACTGCACCGAGTGCGAGAGCTGATGCTCGGGCACCGTTCCGGCCGCCCCAGGCTCCTGACCGCGGAGGAGACCCGGGCGGGGACCCCAGGCGGCCGAAAGAACAGTAAACTGAGGGATTAAGAGGGGGTCGGTGAGACGAGACGCTTTCTTCGCTGACGGAGCCGGCAGCGGCCATCGCGCCAGCCCGACCATCCCCATGGAAGTCCGGGCACCCCATGTCCTCTGCATCCCCTGAGTCCTCCCCCGGTGAGCTGGCCGCCGTCTTCGCCCAGTTGCACGGCATGCTGCTGAGCCGGCAGGACGCCACCTCGGCCGTCCACCACCTCGCCCAGGCCGCCCAGCAGATGATCCCCGCCGCCACCGGGGCAGGGGTCTCGCTGCTGGACGAGGACGGCACCCGGATCTCCACCGCCGCCACCGACCCGGCCGTGGAGGCCGCTGATGCCGCCCAGTACGAGCTGGGCCAGGGCCCGTGCCTGAGCGCCTGGGCCACCGGAGAGCCCCAGCGGATCGAGGACACCACCACGGACCTCCGCTGGCCGCAATGGCAGACGACGGCGGCGGAGGCCGGGATCCGCTCGGTCCTGAGCACCCCGCTGGTGCACCGGGGTCGGGCCCTGGGAGCGCTGAAGGTCTACGCCCCCACCCCGGCAGCCCTCGGCCCGGAGCAGGAGCGGCTGCTGGGGCTGTTCGCCGACGCGGTGTCCACCCTGCTCGGGTCGGCCCAGACCAGCGACGCCCCGGTGCGGCTGAGCGCCTCCTTGCAGGCAGCCCTGTCCTCCCGAGGGGTCGTCGGGCTGGCCACCGGGGTGCTCATGGCCCGGGACCACCTCGGTCCCGAGGCGGCCCGCACCGCGCTGCTGGAGACCGCCCGCACCCAGGGCCGGCGGGTGGCCGAGGTCGCCGCCGACCTCCTGGTCGCCGCGCAGGACCGGGGCCGCGACCAGGACGGGCGGCGGTGAGAGGAATGGGTGGCGACGACGAGGCGGTGAGCTACGAGCAGGCGCGCCGTCTGCGGGCCACGATGGTCGCCGCCGGCATCGACCGGGGCCGGCTGTGGCTGTACTACTTCAGCATCGGCGGGGACGTGAGCGAGTTCGAGGTCGACGCCTACCTGCACCACTCCCTGACCCTGCCGCGGCTGCAGCGGGACTTGCTGGCCCAGGCCGCCAACGAGATCCTCATCGACCTGGCCCCGCCCAAGGCGCCCTACGCCGCCGACCTCCTGGAGGAGCAGACCTCCCGTGCCGCCGGCCACGACCGGCAGGAGCACAGCACCCCCGTCCAGGACTCCGATGTGCTGGACCACGACGACCCACACCATCCCGAGACCTAGCGCCTCCCGCTCCGCACCGGCCACGGGCACCACCGCCACCGTCCGGAACCGGGGACCGAGAACGAAGGACAAGACCGTGACCCAGCATGCGACGAACGGCCCGCCCGTGCCCCTGCTGCAGGAGCTGCTGCTCGAGAGCGAGAACATCACCGGGTTCCTCGACGCCGTCACGACCACCATCGCCGCCGCTCTGAGCCAGGACGGGGAGGAGGTGTGGTGCGCGGTGACCCTGCTGCGGGCCAGACGCTCCACCACCGTGGCCGCCTCCGGTCCTGACGCCGAGGCGCTGGACGAGCTCCAGTACCACTACGGCGACGGGCCCTGCCTGACCGCGGCCCGTGAGCACCGGATGGTCCACGTGGCCGACACCCGCACCGACCCCCGCTGGCCCGCATACGGCAAAGCCGCTGCTGAGGCCGGGATCCTCTCCGCCCTGGGAGTGCCCATGGAACTGGGCGAGGAGGCCACCGCGGGGGTGAACGTCTACGCCCACCACCCCCACGCCTTCGACGAGGCGACCCTCGCGGTGATCCAGCGCGAGGTCGCCGCCACCTCGATGACCCTGCGCCTGGCCGTGCGGATGGAGAACCACCGCGACACCGAGACCGACCTGCATGCGGCCATGGCCTCCCCGACCACCATCGACCTGGCCGTGGGCATCGTCATGGGGCAGAACCGCTGCACCCAGGAGCGCGCCTTCGAGATCCTGCGGGCGGCCTCCAACCACCGCAACGTCAAGCTGCGCGACCTGGCCGCCGAGCTGGTCGCCACCGTCGGCGCAGGTCCGGCCACCACCCACTTCGACGCCTGAGGCAGGCCCGCCCCTCACGCGTCGGGGGCACCCGCGCGTGTGCCGGGTGCGATGCGGCAGTGGAATAGACTTGATGCCTGGTGGTCAAGCAGCTGGCTGCCGGGCGGCACGTCATGGCCGCCCAGCCTCACCATCGCTGCCCCCGTTGCCGGGGTCGGGCCCTGTCGAAGCGGGCCGTGTCAGCGCGGTGAACCGACCCCTTCTGCGCCGGCGCAGGCCCTGGGCGCTGTCACGCCCGGTGTGCTGTGCCCTGAACCACCACGGAACACACCACCCATGATCGATCGTCACGCGGGCGGATCAGCCCCTTCGGTGATGCACGAGCTGCTGCTGGACAGCCCGGACATCACTGCTTTCCTCACCCAGTTCACGCAGAAGATGGCCACCACCCTGGCTGCCGACGGGGAGGAGGTGTGGTGCGCGGTGACCCTGCTGCGGGAGCGCCGCTCCGCCACCGTGGCCTCCAGCAACGACCGGGCCGCGGCCCTGGACGAGATCCAGTACGTCTACGGCGACGGGCCGTGCCTGACCGCCGCCCGGGAGCACGTCGTGGTCCACGTCCCGGAGGTGGCCACCGACGACCGGTGGCCCGGCTACACCGAGGCCGCGGCCGCGGCCGGGGTCGCCTCGGTGCTCGGGGTGCCCTTCGAGCTGGCCGGGGAGGCCAGGGCGGCGCTGAACATCTACGCCGATCAGCCCCACGCCTACGACCAGGCCAAGATCGAGGCCGCCCGGCAGGAAGTGGCGCTGGCCTCCAGCGCCCTGCGCCTGGCGGTGCGCCTGGCCGGCCACCGTGACAAGGAGGCGGATCTGCAGGCAGCCATGGCCTCGCGGACCTCCATCGACCTGGCTGTGGGCATCGTCATGGGCCAGAACCGCTGCACCCAGCAGAAGGCCTTCGAGATCCTCAAGGCCGCCTCCAACCACCGCAACGTCAAGCTGCGGGACCTGGCCGCCGAGCTGGTGGCCTCTGTGGGCAAGGGCCCGGCCGCCACCCACTTCGAGAACTGAGCACCCACGGGGCACGTCGCCGGAGCGCGCGGCCTCGTCCCATGGTCCGGCCGCCGGCCATGAGACGGGGCTCACGTGCGTCAGCAGGGATTCGCCGAGGGGCAAGGTCCGGAACAGCGGGCAGGGTGTGACCTGGTTGCCGGGTCGGTCATCGGGAAGTCAAGCAGTCGGCTCGCCGATGGTCGCCCCTGCGGCCGCCCTCCCTCTGGGTTCCCGTGGGGCCGAGCCGATACCCCGTCCTGAACGGCTGGGATGCGACCACCACCAGATCCGCTGCGGGAGGTGGCGGCCGAACCAGTCACCGCCGTCGTCAGCCGCACAGCGTGGCCACGACCTCCCTCGACACTGGGCGGCGGGCCAGAGCCTCGTGAGGCCGCGGTCCCGGTGCCCCGGTTGCAGAGCCCCTCAGGGGCCTCCCGCGGTGGAGGGCAGGTCGAGCAGGGGCCGTGCCCTCTTCGTGCTCCGAGGACACCGTCATGGACCCCGCCGCCTCCCTTCCCGCCCTGTTCCCCGGTCCGCTCGAGGACCGCCTGCGCTCGCTCCCGCCTTCCGGTGGGGGTGCCCGTGCTTGAGCGGAGTGCGCTCTTCACCTCCGACATCCCCTGGCTGGAGTTGTTCGCCCGCGGCACGGTCACCTTCTTCGTGCTGATGGTCCTGATGCGATTCGTGGGCCAGCGTGAGGGCGGGGGCCTGGGCCTGTCGGACCTGCTGGTCGTCGTCCTGGTCGGAGAGGCCGCCGGGATCAGCCGCACCGGGGACGGGGAGAAGGTGCCCGACGGGCTGGTCCCCGGGGCCACGATCCTGTGCTGGAGCGTGGTGATGGACGCGGCGACCTACCGGTGGCCGCGGTTGGCTCGACTGCTGAAGGGCCACCCCCGGCCGTTGATCCTCGATGGGCGGCTCAACCGCCGGGCCATGCGCCGGGAGTGCATCAGCGACGATGAGCCGGAGGCGCAGCTGCGGGTCCACGGCATCGAGGACGCCTCCCAGGTGCGGCGGGCCTACCTGGAGCCCCGCGGCGAGCTCAGCTTCCTCACCAACGACCAGACCGAGAACCGTCGGAGCTCCTCGGAGACCTGGCACCGACCCGCCCGCCGCACAGCACCAGGACGTGATCGCACAGGCTCACGGTTCTGGGGTGCAAACGTTGCAAATGCCTGGTCCACCAGCCGCAACGCGCGTATCGTGGACTGAGGTCCAGCAGGGGGCCATGAGACCGATGGCATGCGATGAAGGATGCTTCTCATGGACCACAAGCTCTCCGTGCTGATCCAGATCGACCTGAACGGCGCCTACGTGCGCCTGGTCGTCACCGGCTGCCTCACCGAGGCCAACCAGCACGTCCTGCACCCCCTGATCCGCCGCGCGAGGACGTTGATCCCGCCGGTAACGGTCAGCGTCGACCTCACCGACGCCGGGCACCTGGAGGCGGCCGCGGTCCAGGCGCTGCGCTGGGCCGTCGACCACGACGCGGCCCTGCACGGGGCCAGCCCCGTGGAGGTGGTCGTGCCCCACGCCCTGCCCGCCCACCGGCCCGCACCTGCCCGAGCCGCCCGTTCCGTGCAGGAGCTGGGGTGGGCGGCATGAGCCGGGCACCGCGGATCAGGCCCTCGGTGCAGGCCGGGCAGATCGACCGGGTCCTGACCTCACTGGGCCAGCGGTCGGGTGCGGTCACCGGCGGGGCGGCGGTGGCCGCCACCGCCCAGGCCGCCGTCCACCACGTGGCCGGCACCCGATGGGCCAGCGTCAGCGTCCTGAGCGAAGGGCGGTTCCGCACCCTGGTGGCCACCGCCCCGATGGCCGCCCAAGCTGACGCTCTCCAGCACGCCACCGGGCAGGGCCCCACCGTGGACCCTCTGCTGGAGGGCGCCGTGCACCTGGTGGGGGACCTGGCACGGGACCGCCGCTGGCCGGCCTTCACCACCGGCGCCGCCCAGCATCTGGACGTGGCGAGCCTGGTGGTCTACCGCCTGCCCCTGCCCGAGGACCCGGGCACCACCGTGGGACTGAGCCTGTACGCAGACGTCCCGGACGCCTTCGACGGGACGGCCCTGTGGGCCGGGTCCGTGCTGGCCTCCCACGCCGTCGGGGCGGTCTCCGCCGGACACCACCGCCGGCAGACCCAGCACCAGGAACAGGCCGTGGCCACCGCCCGGGAGGTCGGCACCGCCACCGGGGTGCTGATGGCCCGCTACGGGCTCCCCCGCGAGGAAGCGCTCGACCTGCTGTGCACGACGGCCCAGGACACCCACCGCGATCTCGCCGAGGTCGCCGGTGAGATCATCGACACCGAGCTCCATCGCCTGCCGCCCATGCCCACCGGCCCTCAGCGCCTGCACCGGGCCTCCTGACCCGCACGCGGCAAGGCCCGCGCCTGAGTCGTCGCCACCGGCGCGGGTCCCGTCGCTGCTCAGCAGGGTCTGCAGTCCGGCGCCAAGCCCCGGGCAACCCCTGCAAGGGCCACCAGTTGTACCGTAAGCCTGCTGGTCATTCACGCCGGTCTCGCATATTCTGGAGCACCGGTCCAGCAGCAGGCCACGACATCCTCGCGTGAAGAGAAAGCCGCTGTTGTGACCCACAAGCTCTCCGTGACCGTCCAGGTCGACCTGGACGGCAGAACCATCCGAGTCCTCGCCACCGGGTGCCTCACCGAGGCCAGTCAGCGGGCCTTGCACCCGCTGATCCGCCGAGCCAGGACCCTCACCCCCGGCATCCACGTCACCGTGGACTGCACCGGGGCCCATCATGTGGAGCCCACCGGGGTGGAGCTGCTGCGCGCGGCCGTCGACCACGACGAGGGCTCGGACGGGCTGCGCCCGGTCGAGTTCCTGTTTTCCGATCCCCTGCGGGGGCCGGCGGGGACCCAGGGGCACGGTCACCGGACCACATCGGCTCGTGCGCTCCAGCATCCTCAGGTGTCTGAGATCCGCGGTGGCGTCTCGTCTGCGGGGGACAACCCGAAGGTGGTGCCAGCTCGTGCGGCATCCTGATGTCCACCGCCCTCCCGCCCGTGCTCACCGCCACCCCGGTCCGGCTCCCAGGCGCCCGGGGACGGGCCCAGTCCTCGGCCACACCCCCTTTCGCGCCCAGGAGCTCCGTCGTGGACCTTGAACTGTCGGTTCTCGTCCGGATCGACCTGGACCACAGGCGTGTGCGCCTGGTCGCCACCGGGCGCCTGACGGAGACGAACCAACGCGTGCTGTACCCGTTGATCCACCACGCCCGGACGCTCACCAGCGACACCGAAGTCGTCATCGACCTCACCTCGCTCGAGTCCGCGGAGAGCGCAGCACTGGACCTGCTGTGCTGGGAGGTCGCACACGAGGAAACGGGGCAGCCCACCGGACCGGTGCAATTCGTCCTGACCGAGCCACCGCCCGCGGGCAGGCTCTCCCCCTCCCCGGCAGCCGAAGCGTGCCGGACCGGGTCCACCGCCTGGACCCCGCCCGACCCGGAACCGGCCCTCAGGTCGCCCAGGAGGAACGGACCGGGGCACTCCCCGCTCACCCCCGGTGCGCGACCGACGGAAGGACGGACCATGACCACCCCCACCGCAGCCCACCCCACGCACCACTCCGCATTGGAAACGGCCGCCCTGGCCCAGGGGCCGCCTTCCTGCTCGTAGGGCTGGCCGGCTTCGTCCCCGGTCTCACCACCGGCTACGACTCCCTGGAGTTCGCCGGTCACCACTCCCAGGCCCTGCTGATGGGCGTCTTCCAGGTCTCGATCCTGCACAACCTCGTGCATCTGCTCTACGGCATCGCCGGGGCGGTCATGGCCCGCTCCGGCGGCGGGGCCCGGACCTACCTGCGCTGGGGCGGGGCCGTCTACCTGGTGCTGTGGCTCTACGGGCTAGTCGTGGGACAGGAGTCGCCGGCGAACGTCGTCCCGTTCAACAGCGCCGACGACTGGCTGCACCTGGTCCTCGGGACCACCATGGTGTGGCTGTCCTTCCTGCGCCGTGACACCGCACCCCCGACGGCCTCCACCGGCCGCACGCACTGACCCTCTCCGCACCCTCCTCGAGACCGAGGATCCCCGGCCGACGGGATGCGCGGGAAGATCTGCTGCCGGCACAGCGCCAAGCGGCACCGACCGCCGCCCACCGGCCAGGCAGGGCTGTGGACCCGTGGTCGGCGCGCGGCCCGGTGGCGGGATCGTCTCAGCCGGCGCCCTCCTCCTCGCCCAGGTCGCCGTCTCCCACGCCACCGGTCTCGTTGTCGGGGCCGTCGGCTCCGTCGCCCTCGCCCACGCCACCGGTCTCGTTGTCGGGACCGTCGGCTCCGTCGCCCTCGCCCACGCCACCGGTCTCGTTGTCGGGGCCGTCACCGGCGCCCTCACTGGTGGACTCGCCCAGGGGGGCGCTGGACTCGGCGGGAGCCTCCGGGGCTTCCTCTGTTTCGGTGTTGTCGCACCCGGCCAACAAGAGCCCTGCGATGGCGGCGGTTGTCGCGGCGATCACTCGCGTGTTCGTGTTCATGACCCACGGTAGGCACACGGGCACGGCCTGCCACAAGCCCCCGGGGGGGCTTCCCTCGAGCGCCGGCAGGCCCATCCGGACGATTCGTTGATGTGGGCGGGCCGCGCGTCCGGGCCACGCGTTGCGGACTCGGCGCCCTGGGCCCGGCCGGCGCGGTCCGTCAGCACCGGCGTGGCAGGACGACGTCCGATCCCCTCATGTCGGCAGGGGTATTGATGCCCGGCGTCGTCGGCACACGGAACCCGGGGACCGACCAGCCCTACGGGTCGAGGATCGACTCCGGTTGGCGTCGTGCCCTCGACCCCGTAGGCTGGAAGAAGTAAGCATGCTTTCCGGATTCGTCCGTAAACCGGTGGTTCCCGTCCCGGGGCCATGTCCACCACGATCGACACGAGGAAACATCATGACTGCTCCCGCCAACCGGACCTCCGCCCGCCGTTCGCCCGTCCAGACGGCCGCCCTGCTCTACGGCGCCGTGTTCGTGCTCGTGGGCCTGGCCGGGTTCATCCCCGGCATCACCACCAACTACGACACCCTGCAGTTCGCCGGCCACCACTCCGAGGCCATGCTCATGGGCCTGTTCCAGGTCTCCGTCCTGCACAACGTCGTCCACCTGCTCTACGGTCTGGCCGGGATCGCCATGGCCCGCTCGGCCCCGGCCGCGCGGAAGTACCTGCTGTGGGGCGGGGTCGTCTACATCGTGCTCTGGATCTACGGGCTGCTCGTGGGCCAGGAGTCCCAGGCCAACTTCGTGCCCCTGAACACCGCCGACGACTGGCTGCACCTGTTCCTGGGCGCGACCATGGTGGGGTTGTCCTTCATCGGCCGCGACACCCACGACCGGACCGGCGCCCGCCGCTGACCCCACCCTCCGACCCCCGGGCCTGTCCATCCCCCCGCGCGTCCACCCCGCCGGGCGGTGCCGCAGCAGGAGCAGCACGTGTAGCGTGACCGACACACCGCCGTCCGGCGGCGCGAAAGGAGTGCCATGACCGACACCAACATCCCCGACCCGGCTGACAACAAGCCCTCCCAGGCCGAGGGCAGTCCCGGCGACGAGCAGGTGGAGCCCGCCGTCGAACCGGCCGGCACCAGGCCCTCCCAGGCCGAGGGCGCGCCGGAGGACCAGGACGTGGGCTCGCCCGGCAGCGCGGAGGGCAGCGACCCCGCCCGCGGCGGGGCCGCCGACGACGCCTGAGCGGACGACCGCCTGAGCCACCGTGCGGGCCGGGGGTCCGGGGACCGGCGAACCCCGGACCCCCGGCCCGCACGGTCTTCGTTGCGGCTCCGGCGCCCTCGATCCGGGCTTCACCGCGGTCGGGCAGCGCAGCCGTGCTTGTCCCGCCCGCGCGGCACCGATCGAGAGCGACCTCGTGCGTGAAGACAACGGTCGGACCTCATCCGGTCGGCGAGCCCGGTGCCTGACCGCACGGCCCCCGGTCGAGGGACGGTGCGGGTGCGAGGATCCTTCCCGGTGCGCGGTCGGTGTCCGTGGGCGAGGGCGATCCGCCCGGACCCTGAGCCCGCCGGTCACCGTCACCGTCGACCTCACCGTCGACCTCACCGCCGCCGAGCACGTGGAGGTCGTCGGGGTGGACCTGCTGCGCTGGGCGGTGGACCACGACGAGTCCATGGGCGGGGCCGGCCCGGTGAAGATCCTCCTGCCCGACGAGCTGCCCGATCATCCCCCCGCGCCGGCCCGGATGATCCACCACCTGCGGGTCCCCGGGTGGTCCCCGGCCTGAGCAGGGAGGACCCGTCCCGTGACCGCGGCCGCGGTGGAGCCTGGCCACGACCGGTGGTGTCCGAGCATGACCTGGCCCCCGCACGGCCTCACGGGGCGTTGCGTCCGGGCAACGGGTGTCCGGCTCCTGCCGACTGTTCGAGGGCTGAGCCAGTCCGCGGGCACCGGGGTGCGGCCGCCGGGGCCTCGCGCCCGGCGGACGGCCCGAGCCGGGCGGTCCGCCCGCCCCCGCGGCGAGGGATGCGTGGGCGCCGGGAACGCTGTGCGGGCCCGTCCCGTGCAACTGCCCGAGCAGGTCGGGGTCGCGGGTGGGGCGGCTCCACGATGGATGCCACCACCCCGGTGGCCGGCCGGTCCGGCACGGCCAGGCCGCCGAACGCCAGTCCGCGTGCCGGGTGGCGGTCGCGCGACCACAGCACCGCCCCGGCCTGGACCAGCCACCCGCTGCCTGCCGGCCGCGACGCGCCGTGGCGCGCCCCCAGGGCCGCCACGTCCGGCCCCGGAGAACGCCCTCCCTGCCCGGCCGTGGCGAGTCCACCCGTCGGGGCCACAACGTGGCGTCGGGGCCCTCTGCTGCACCGCTCCGAGCGTGGAACGCCTCGGGGCGTGGGCCACCGACCTCGGAGGTGCGCAGCCCTGCCCGTCGGGCGCGAAGGGAGCGGGTCAGCGGGTCGGGGGTGCGGCGAGGCGGATGAGCAGGGTGGGGACGGCCGCCAGGGCCACGACGATGGCCCCGAGCACCAGAGCGGGGGCGTATCCGTGGCGGATCAGCGGTGCGGCGACCAGCGGCCCGAGGATCTGTCCGAGGCTGAAGGCGATGGTCAGGATGGCGCCCGAGCGGGGGACGCCCATGCGGGCCCCGGTGCCCATGCCCAGGGAGACGATGCCCAGGAAGGTCCCCCCGAAGATCACCCCGGCGAGCAGGGCCGCGCCGCTGCCGGTGAACACCGCGGGCAGGAGCATGCCCACGGACTGGACGAGCAGGGCGGTGCGCAGCACCGTGGCCGGTGGGAAGATTCGGGCCAGGCGGGCGTAGACCGCGGCGGAGGGCAGGGCGGCGAGTCCCACGAGCACCCAGGCGCTGCTGCCGACCCATCCCGGGGTGGTGGCGCGGATGGCGGCGACGAGGAAGGTCCCGGCGATGATGTAGCCGGTGCCTTCGAGGAAGTAGCTGACCACCAGCGCCACGAAGGAGTCCCGGGTCCCCGGGCGCGGCCGAGCCGAGGAACCGGGCCCGGTCTCCGAGGCCCGGGTCGGGGCGGGAGCCCGGGGGTGGCTCACCGGCAGGGTCCAGGCCACCGCGCCCAAGGCGGCGGCGGTGGTGGCGCAGGCCCACCAGGCGGTGGTCCACGTCTCAGCGCTTTCCAGGACGAGCACGAGCACGCCGGACACGGCGATGCCGCCGCCGATGCCGCCGTAGACCCACCCGCCGCCGCTCGACCCCCGACAGGACAGGCGAGCGGCCACGGCACCGGCCACGGCGATGAACACCAGGGCGCTGACGACCCCCGAGCACCACCGCGCCAGGGCCCAGACCGGTACCGAGGTGGTGGTGGCCATGGTGACCAGGGCGACGACCTGGGCCACCAGCGCGGCCCGGAACGCCGGGGCCGAGGTGGTGGTGGCCGGCCGCACAAGGGCCAGCACGGCCCCCAGCAGGTAGCCCAGGTAGTTGGCGGTGGCCAGCTGCGCCCCCTGGTCCGGGGCCAGCCCGGCCTGGTCCTGCATCAGCGGCAGGATCGGGGTGAAGCCGAACCGGCCCACGCCCATGGCCATCGCCATCGCCGCGGCCCCCGGCACGACGACGGCCCGGACGCTCGGGGGCTTCTGCAGCATGATGCGGTGTCCTCTCCTGGGGGCCGGATCGGCTCGGCCTCCTCCGAGGCTAGGAGTCGGGATCGGCGTCCGTACAATGCCTGTTCCGCACCATCTATGCTTGGGCAGCATGGATGTGGAGCTGCGGCACCTGCGGGCCTTCGTCGCGGTGGCCGAAGAGGAGTCCTTCACGCACGCGGCCGCCGAGCTGCACATCACCCAGCCGGCACTCACCCGCACGATCCAGCAGCTGGAGGCCGCCCTGGGGGTGCGGCTGATCGCCCGCACGTCGCGGACCTTCGAGCTGACCGGTCCCGGACGGGAGTTCCACGTCAGCGCACAGCGGCTGCTGGCTGACCTGGAGGCTGCGGTGCAGGCCGCGCGCGGCAGCGCGGTGTTCCGCCTGGGGTTCAGCTGGCTGCTGCCCTCCCCGTGGGCACAGGAGACCGCGGCGCGCTTCACCGAGGCCACGGGGATGCCGGTCGCCTTCGTGCGGTGCGACCATCCGGCGACGGCGCTGCAGCGGGGCGAGGTCGAGGCGGTCGTGATCCGCTCCGGTCAGCCCGATGCGGAGCTCGAGAGCGTGGCGCTGTTCGACGAGCCGCGGGTGGTGGCCTGCTCCCGCCGCTCCCCCCTGGCTCGGGCCACCGGCCTGGCGTGGGACCAGGTGCCGGAGTGGCCGCTGGTGATCAACACCGCCACCGGCACCACCCAGCCCTCCCTGTGGCCGGAGGCGACCTCGCTGACCGTGGTGCGAACGGCCAACTACGACGAGTGGATCGAGTCCGTGGCCGCCGGGGTGGGCATCGGGATCGTCCCGGACATCGCCGAGCACCGCAACACCCACCCGGAGCTGCGCTTCATCCCGCTGGAGGGCGCCCCACCGGTGACCGTGCGCCTGGCCCTGGCGCCCTGGCTGCCGCGCGGGATCCGCGAGGACTTCCTGCACGCCGCCCGCCCGCAGAAGCCCTCCCCGGCATGACCTGCCCACCCCTCTCGTCCATGTGTGACAGACATGGGTGATGACTGCCCGGCATTTTCCCGCCCGCCCCTCCCGCTTCTAGCCTGAAGGCACTTCGCATCGGCGGGATGTCTCCGCTTTGATGCGACCCGGACCCGAGGAGGCCACCCATGTTCGAGCCCCGATCCCTGGAGTCCCCGATCGTGGGGGCGCCGATGGCCGGCGGACCCTCCACCCCGGAGCTGGCGGCGGCGGTGAGTGCGGCGGGGGGCCTGGGGTTCCTGGCCGCCGGGTACAGGAGCGCCGGTCAGCTGGCCGCCCAGATCCAGCGGGCGCGCGAGCTGACCAGCGCCCCGGTGGGCGTCAATCTGTTCGTGGTCGAACCCGTCGAGCCCGACCCGGCAGCGCTTCAGGCCTACCGGGTGGCGCTGGAGCCCGAGGCGCAGCGGCTGGGCGTGACGCTGGGCACCCCGCGGTGGGACGACGACGGGTGGGCGGGCAAGCTGGAGGTCGTCCTGGACCTGCAGCCCGAGGTCGTCTCCTTCACCTTCGCCTGCCCCGACGCCGACGTCCTGGGCCGGCTGACGGCGGCAGGGATCACCACCATGGTCACCGTTACCAGCGCAGCCGAGGCCCGGATCGCCGAGGCCCGCGGCGCACGCGCCCTGTCCGTCCAGGGCCCGGGCGCCGGGGGCCACCGGGCCACCTTCGACCAGAGCGCCACCCCGACCCAGGCGCCCCTGGGGTCCACGGTCGAGGAGATCGTCGCCGGCACCGGCCTGCCCGTGGTCGCCGGCGGCGGGATCGCCACGGCCGGCGAGGTGGCGGGCCTGCTGAGCCGCGGGGCGGTCGCCGCCCAGGTCGGCACCGCCCTGCTGCTGGCCGACGAGGCCGGCACCAACGCCCTCCACCGGGAAGCCCTGACCGGTGGCCGCTTCACCAGCACCACCCCGACCCGGGCGTTCACCGGGCGGTTGGCCCGGGGACTGACCAACCGGTTCATCACCGCCCACCCCGACGCCCCCGTCGGGTACCCCCACCTGCACCACCTCACCGCACCGGTACGGGCGGCCGCGGTCGCCCAGCATGATGCGGACACCGCCCACCTGTGGGCCGGCACCGGCTTCCCCGCCATCCACGGCGGACCCGCCGCCACGGTCGTGGACGCGCTGACCCCCTGAAGAAGCGGCGTGCCTGTCGCCCTCCCCGGGCAGGACACCCGACGGCCCACGAGTCCGCCCGCTCCGGGGGCGCGCCCTGCGGCGAGCGCTCCGCCGGACCCCTCGGCGAAGCCGGAAACACCCCTGCCGGCCCGCACGGCCGGCCACCGCACCGGGTCCCGCGACGCCGTCGTGGTGGAGGGGCGATGCCGGCTGCCCGTCCGCCCACGCCGCGGCGGCACGAGGCACCCGGGCGGCCCCCACGAGTGTGGAGGACTTCGTCGCCGGTCGGGCTGGGACCGGGTCTCAGACGGCCAGCCCCGAGGTCTGCCGGGGCACCGCCGTCTTGGTCGCCGTGACGACCCCGCGGGGGATGTCGCCGCGCAGGACGGCATCGACGTTCTGCCACACGGTCGCGATCCTGCGCTCGACGTTCTCCCAGCCCACACCGGCCATGTGCGGGGTGCACACCACCTGCTCCAGCTCCAGCAGCTCGCTGGCGGTGTCCAGCGGCTCGTTCTCGTAGACATCGAGCCCGGCTCCGGCGATGCGCCCTGCGCGCAGGAAGTCGATGAGCGCCCCCTCGTCGATGACTTCACCGCGGCCGACGTTGACGAGAACGCCGCTGGGCCTCATCAGGGCCAGTTCCTCGCGCCCGATCAGCCGGGCCGAGTCCGCATTCAGCGGCAGGCTCACGCAGACGATGTCGGAGATCGCCATGAGCTCCGCCAGCGCGACGGGACGGGCCGGGATGAGCTCGGAGACGGTCAGCGGGATCTCCGCGTGGTCGTAGAAGACCACGTCGGCGCCGAAGCCGTGGTGGACGATCTTGCCGATCCAGCGTCCGATGTTGCCCAGTCCGACGATCCCGACCGTTTTGCCGTAGAGCTCCGAGTAGGAGGTCTCGTCCAGGTCCTGGCGCCATTTCCCCTCGCGCAGCAGCTGCACGGAGGCCGGGATCCGCCGCAGCACCGTGAGCATCAGCGTGAGCGCGTGCTCGGCGACGGAGATGGAGTGGGTCTTCATCTGGGCCACCGGAACACCCAGGTCGTCCAGGACGGCCACCGGCAGCTGCCCGTAGCCGGAGCTCATGTACTGGATGAACTTCACGTTCTGCGCGGCCCGGAACACCTCTTCGGGCACGTCGATGCCCGAGATGATGAAGTCGGCGTCGGCGGCCTCACGGCACAGCTGCGCCACGTCCGTCTCCGGCGGCATCACCGTCACCTCGAAGCCCTCCGGGGTGGAGTCCACCAGACGGTCGATGTAGTCCTTCAGCGGGTTGATGAACAGCACTTTGTACGTCATGGGTGCGTACCTTTCATGGGTCGATGCCTGTCGGTTGCGACACGGCGATCCGAGCGGGCAGAGCGGGGACGTGCCGGCGCGGGATCAGCTGTCGGTCGCGGCGAGAGCTGGGTTCTCCAGCTGCGCGGGCAGGGCGCCGAGGACCGCCTCTACTACTTCTTGGGTGCCTGCCGTTCCGCCCAGGTCGCGGGCCCGGGGGCCGGTGGCCAGTGCGGCCTCGACGGCGGCCTGGATGCTCTGCGCTGCCCGGGTGCACCGGTCGTCGCCGTGGCGTTCGCCCAGCCACTCCAGCATCATCGCGGCCGAGAGGATCATCGCGATCGGGTTGGCGATCCCCTTCCCGGCGATGTCGGGGGCGCTGCCGTGGGAGGGCTGGAACACCCCGTGGGCCAGGCTGACGTCGGCCGAAGGCGCCACGCCCAGACCGCCCACGAGGCCGGCGGCGATCTCCGAGACGATGTCGCCGAAGATGTTCTCCGAGACGACCACGTCGAACCGTTCCGGGTCGGTGACCATGTACATCGATCCGGCGTCGATGTAGTACTTGGCGCTGCCGACGTCGGGGTTTCTCGCGGCGACCTCGTCGAAGACCTTCTCCATCAGCACGTTGCTGCGCAGGGCGTTGGACTTGTGCAGCAGCGTCACATGCCCCGGCGTGCCCCGCTTCCGGCGCGCTCGGGCCTGGGCGAAGGCGAGGTCGAAGAGCTTCTCGCAGGTGGCCCGGGTGATCGTCATGCGGTCACTGGCGGACTCGTCACTGGGCTCGTGCTCATCGGCCAGGCCCGCGAACATCCCTTCGGTCGTCTCCCGGATGACGAGCATGTCGATGTTCTTCGCCGTCACCGGGCTCTGGACCCCGGGGAAGAGCCGGACCGGCCGGAGGCTGGCGAAGAGCCCGTAGTGGGCGCGCATCTCGACCTGGGCGCCCAGTTCCAGACCTTCCGGCCCGCGCACGTCGGGCAGGCCCATGGCGCCGAACAGCACGGCGTCGGCCGTGCCGATCTCGTCCATGTCGGCGGCGGTGATCTTCCGTCCGGTGCGCCGGTACAGGTCCGCGCTGAAGTCGTAAGACGTGTAGCCCAGCTCCAGCCCGTAGCGCGTCTGGCACTCCCTCAGGACGGCCAGGGCGGCGTCGACGACCTCGGGCCCGATGCCGTCACCGGGGATCACAGCAATGTCGTAGTCAGTCATGGCTCTCCTGCCTTGCTATTCACCAGGGGCTCCCCGCACTGTTCCCACCTGTTAGGAAACAGTTTCTGTGAAGCGGGAGGACCATAGCAGGAGGTGACTCGGCCCACAAGGGGCTGCAGCGAGGCCGTTTCCATGCGGACGTCAACCGGGCGACCACGGGTCGTAGGAGCGAGGCCTGGCCGTCCGCCGTCACGGAGGCGAGACGTACGTCTCGGCGCGGAGGAGCGCGTCGAGTCCCGTCAGGTGCTGCCCCCCGGGCTGCGGGCGCGGGCCCGGTCGGTGACCGAGCCCTACGCTGATGTCATGTCCTCTCCCGAGTCCTCCAGCAGCAACCGCACCCTCGAGCGCGTGGCCGCGATCCTCGACGCCGTGGACCGCGCCGCGGTCTCGGCCAGTGAACTGGCCCGCCGCACGGGCCTGTCGGTGTCCACGGCGCACCGCCTGGCCCTGTCGATGGTCGAGTACGGGTTCCTGCGCCGCACCGAGAGCGGGGACTTCCGGCTCGGCCAGCGTTTCGTGCGCACCGCCATGGAGGCCGCCGCCACGCCCGTTCTGGACCAGCTGCGCACCGCCACCGGGGAAACGGTCCAGCTGTGGGTGCGCCGGGCGGACGAGCGCGTCTGCACGTTGAGTCTCGACAGCACCCAGGAGCTGCGGGTGGCCCTGCCCCAGGGTTCACGCCTGCCCCTGCCGGCCGGGTCCAGCGGTCGCCTGCTGGCCGAGGAGCCGGAGGCCCTGGGCGAGGTGGCACGGCACGGGTGGGTGGAGTCCGTGGGCCTGCGCACCCCCGGGCTGGGTTCGGTCAGCGCACCCGTGCTGCTGCACGAGAGGATCGTCGCCACCGTGTGCCTGGCCATGCCCCTGGCCCGGGTGCGGGTATCCCCGGGGACCGACTTCGGCGCCGCCGTGGCCGAGGCCGCACGGCGCGTGGGCGAGGAGTTGCAGCTGCGCCAGGTCTGACACCGGCCCGTCGACACCGTCCGCCTCGGAAAACTCGCCGAGGGGGTTGTGTGTGTCATGGGTCACTTGCTACCGTCTTCCCGCCAAAAGGCACCCACTTCCCACTGTGTGAGAAGTTGAGGGGTCCAGGAGGACCGACTGAGGAAGCAGGCACCATGACCGAGAATCTGCACATCGAGGGCGAGACGCTCCCGCTCGAGGGCATCCGCGTGCTGGAGCTGGGAAGCTTCGTCGCCGCCCCCTTCGCCGCTCGCCTCTTCGGCGACTTCGGCGCGGAGGTCATCAAGATCGAGCGTCCCGACGGCGGCGACGAGCTGCGCGACTGGCGCAAGACCCGAGGGAGCACCTCGATGCTGTTCCGCACCGTGGCCCGGAACAAGAAGTCCGTGGCCCTGGACCTGCGCACGGAGACGGGCCGGGAGGCCGTGAAGAAGATCGCCGCCCAGTGCGACGTGGTGATCGAGAACTTCCGCCCCGGCACTCTGGAGAAGTGGGGGCTGGGCCCCGACGTGCTCGCCGGGCTCAACCCGGACGTGGTGGTGGTGCGGATCTCCGGCTACGGGCAGACCGGCCCCTATCGCCACCGCGCCGGATTCGGCAGCTCGGCGGAGTCCTTCGCCGGCCTGCGCTACATCACCGGCGAGCCCGACCGCCCGGCCGGCCGGGCTGCAGCCTCCCTCGGCGACACCGTCGCCGGGCTCTACGGGGTGATCGGCGCCCTGATGCTCATGCTGCAGAAGGCCCGCAGCGGCCGTTCCGGGAGTTCCCAGGTCGTCGACGTCGCCCTCTACGAGGGCGTGTTCAGCCTGCTGGAGTCCCTGGTGCCCGACTACGACGCCTACGGCATGGTGCGCAAGCGCACCGGAGGGGCCCTGCCCGGGGTCGTGCCCACCGGCTCCTACCCCACCGGGGACGGGCTGGAGGTCGTCATCGGCGGGAACTCCAACTCCGTCTTCCGCCGCCTGATGGCCGCCGTCGGCCGGGCGGACCTGGCGGCCGACGAGTCCCTGCTGACCACCGAGGCCCGCGGGGCCCGGGAGGAGGAGCTCAACGGCGCCATCGCCGACTGGACTTCCAGCATGCCGCTGAAGGAGGTGCTCGAGCTGCTCGATGCCGCCGGAGTGCCCGCAGGCCCGGTCTACGACGCCCCATCCATCGCCCAGGACGAGCACTATCTGGCCCGGGACATGATCCAGGCCCACGAGGTCGTCGTCGAGGACGAGCCCGAGCTAATCCGCTTCCCCGGGGTGGTTCCGAAGATCCCGGGCCACCAGGGGCGGGTGCAGTGGGTGGGACCCGAGCTGGGCCAGCACACCGCGGAGGTCCTGCACGATCTGGCCGGGCTGAGCCCGGAGCAGATCGCCGACCTCACCCCGCAGGCGGTGCGCTGAGGTGCGGATCCAGCTCACCGACGTGTTCCTGCGCGACGGCCTCCAGGACGAGGACGTCGTCGTCCCCACTGCGGGCAAGCTCGCCGTCGCCGAGGCCCTGGTGGCCGCCGGTCTCCCCCGCCTGGAGGTGGCCTCCTTCGTCAACCCGCAGAAGGTCCCGCAGATGGGCGACGCCGCCGAGCTCCTGGCCGGCCTACCCCCTTCCGAGCAGGTGACGTACACGTCGCTGGCCCTCAACGGCCGCGGCGTCGCCCGTGCCGTCGCGGCCGGGGCCACCGACGTCCAGGTGGTCGCCTCCGCCAGCCAGGCCCACAGCAGCGCCAACGCCGGGCAGGGCATCGAGGACGCCCTGGAGAGCCTCGCCGCGGAGGTGGCCCGGTACCCGCAGACCCACTTCTTCGCCGGCATCTCCACCGCCTTCACCTGCCCCTTCGAGGGCGAGATCGACCCCGCCCACCTGCTGCGGGTGGTGCGGGCCTTCCAGGCCATGGGCGTCACCGACATCGGCCTGGCCGACACCCTCGGCACCTCGCCCACCGACCAGGTCGTGAACGCCGTGGCGTACGTCCAGGACGCCGAACCGGGCCTGACCTACTCTCTGCACCTGCACAACGCCCACGGCCAGGCCCTGGACACCGTCAGCGCCGCCGTCGAGCGGCTCGGGATCACCCGCTTCGACAGCGCCCTGGGCGGGTACGGCGGGTGCCCCTTCGCTCCCGGGGCCCACGGCAACATCGCCACCGAGCAGCTCGTGGCCCATCTGCACGGGGCCGGCCACGACACCGGCATCGACGAGGCCCGCCTGGCCGAGGCCGTGCGACTGGCCCGCGATGTCGTCGCCTGCTCCCCCGCCCTCGGGTCCCTGAATCCCGCCGCACGCCCGGCCTGACAGTCCACCGAGTTGCCGGGCCGTCAGGCCGTGGGCTCGGTGGGCGATCGCTCCACCCTTTTTCCTGCTCGTTCTTCTTCCGATCACCATTAGCCGTTCGCGCGCAGCCCGCAGGGCCGCCGTGCCCACACGAACCGGGGGACACCGATGTCCATGACACCACCGACCGCCCAGACCACCGAGCCCGCCAAGCAGGCACCGGATCAGCAGCCTGCGGACCCGGGCACCGGGATGCACCGTGCGGTCGCCCCGACCGCCGGACCGCGCCGCGGAACGCACTATCCCGGCCGCCAGGGCTTCCGGATCGCCAGCACGCCCGCCCCGCTCTACGTGGTGTTCGCCGCCGTGGTGCTCATCGCCGCGCTCACCGGCAACCTGCCCGAGTCCATGCTCTCGGGCTTCGCCGTGACCATCTTGCTGGGCGGGCTGCTCATCTGGATCGGCAACCTCTTCCCCGTCATCCGCGACTTCGGGCTGCCGACCATCCTGTGCACCTTCGTCCCGGCGATCCTGATCTTCGCCGGGGTGATGCCCGAGAACGCCGTGACCGTGGTGCAGAACTTCGTCGACGCCTACGGGTTCCTGGACTTCTTCGTCATGGCCCTGATCGCCGGCTCCATCCTGGGCATGCCCAGGGCGCTGCTGCTCAAGGCCGGGCCCCGCTTCGCGGTGCCGCTCATCGGGTGCCTGATCGCCACCTTCGTCCTCATCGGGGCCCTCGGGGCGGTCACCGGCTTCGGCTTCGTCGAGGGCATCCTCTTCATCGCCGCCCCCATCATGGCCGGTGGCCTGGGCCTGGGCGCAGTGCCCATGTCGGAGATGTACGCCGCCCGCACCGGCGGTGAGGCCGATGCCTTCATGGGCGACCTGATGTCGGCGGTGGTGATGGCCAACATCGTGTGCATCCTCATCGCCGGGATCTACAACGGGCTGGGCAAGCGCAAGAAGCAGCTCTTCGTCGGGTTCAACGGCCACGGCCAGCTGCTGCGCATCCAGGGCAAGGCCGGGGAGATGGCCGCCCCGCCGAAGAAGGAGCTCTCCTCCTTCCTCTCCCTGGGCAAGGGCCTGCTCATCGCCGCGGTCCTGTTCGTGGCCGGCAACCTGGTCGCGGTCTACCTGCCGGTCCTGCACCCCTACGCCTGGACCATCCTCTTCGCCGCCGCCGTGAAGATCTTCGGCCTGCTGCCCAAGGACCTCGAGGACGGCTCCTCGGAGTGGGGCGACATGATCGCCTCCATCCTCGTCCCGGCCCTGCTGGTGGGAGTGAGCATGACCTACATCGACATCCAGGAGGTCCTGGCCTCGGTGAGCGACCCGATGTTCATCGTCCTCACCATCGCCACCGTGGTGATCGCCACCCTCACCTCCGGGGTCCTGGGCTGGCTGGTGAAGTTCCACTTCGTGGAGGCGGCCATCACCCCGGGCCTGGTCATGGCCGACACCGGCGGCTCCGGCGACGTCTCCGTGCTCAGCGCGGCCAACCGCATGCACCTCATGCCCTTCGCCGCCCTGACCAACCGCCTGGGCGGAGCCCTGGTCCTGTTCGTCACCTCCCTGCTCGTCCCGCTGCTGGCCGGCTGAGCCGACGCCCGTCCCACCACCGGTCCGCCGTCCCGTCCCGGGGCGGCGGACCGGCCGCGCCCGGGTGGGGTGGGCAGGGGTGGGGGCGACGGTGCGGTGGTGGACGTGGGGTCGCTCGGCGGGCCCGTGGTGAGGTCGGCGGGCAGCACGGTGAGGCCCAGCCCGGCCGGGCACGTCGCGCCGACGGGCCGGCGGCATCCGCGCCGCCGAGACGGTCGGACCGGTGCCTGCGCGGTCGCGAGGCGATCCTCGGCGGCGCCGGGCACCTCCGCGGAGTGCCCAGGAGGGGAACGAGGCGCTGGGTGCCGAGGGAGCTCGGGGCCGACAGCGGCCACTGGGGTCGCTCGTCAGCGACTGCCGGACCGGTTCCGCTCAGGCCTCCAGCCGCTGCCTGAGGGCCTTGACGTGGCCTTCGGCCTGGACGTCGTACTCGGCGGAGACGACGGAGCCGCTGTCGTCGACGACGAAGGTGGAGCGCAGCGGACCGATCCGGGGTGTCCCGTTCACGGTCTTCTCACCCCAGGCGCCCCACGCCCGAGCGGCCTCGGAGCCGGGGTCGGAGAGCAGGCGGTAGGGGAGGCGGTACTCCTCCACGAAACGGCTCAGGGTCTCGGGGTCGTCCGCCGAGACACCGAGCACGGTGTATCCCAGGTGCTGGAGCGACGCGAGGTTGTCCCGGAAGTCGCAGGCCTCGGAGGTGCACCCGGGGGTGAAGGCCTTCGGGTAGAAGTAGACGATCACCTTGCCGGGCAGGTCGGCGAGCCGCACCTGCTTTCCCTCGTGGTCGGTGAGCGTGAGGTCTGGCGCGGTGGCACCGGTGGGGATCTGCGGGGTCATGAGCTCTCCTGGGTGGTGGATCGTCGCCGCGAGCCGGCGTGCTGTTCCGCTCCGGGCTCGCTGGTGGCCTCGTTACGGGTGACGTCGAGCGGAAACGCGTCCTACCACCGCGCCGACGCAGGCCGACGAGACCGCCAGCACCCAGAGCGGTGCGGTGCGTTGGCGCCGGTGGGGCGGGCGGCTGAGGTCGGGGTCGCAGTCGATGGTGGTGTAGTCGAAGAAGGACGCGGGTGCGGCCGACGGCGAGGTATGGCTCACGGGTTCCCCCTGGGTTCGTATTATGAAATTACTTTTTCACGATACGAAATTTACTAGATCCTGCGCCATGGGTCAAGAGTGGCCCGCGGAATCAGGGGTACGGCCCAGGAGAGACCGGGAGGGGAAGGACGTGGTCGATCGGCGCCCTCGGTGCGGGGCTTGCGCGGAACGGCGAACGGCTTCGGCCCCGTGGGGACGGGCCTCCCGTGCGGCGACGAGGACCGGCACGCGGCGCCCGCGCACCGAGTGACCGCGACCCCTGTCGACACGTCCGGGACGGACCGGCCGGGGGGCGTGGTTGCGCCGGCCGTCGCCGACGGGGTCGGGGACGGCTGGCGGCGCTCCCGTCGACGGGGCCCCGGGTTCTCGGCGGTGGCAGAGCAGGCGCTCCCCCATCGTCGCCCCCGTGGGGAGTCCTGGATCCGGGCGGCGCCGGGAACGTCGTTGTCGCTCCCGGCCGAGGGCCGGCCCTTCACCCCCGGCCGAGGAACGGCATCCCGGCGGCGGTGAGCACGAGCGAGTTGACCGTGGCCGAGGCGGGCAGCTGCGCCATCAGCAGCACCGCCCGGCCGACCTCCTCGACGGGGAAGCTCGGCTCGGGCCGGAGCGAGCCGTCGGCCTGCAGGGCGCCGTCGCCGGTGCCCAGGCCGGCGAGCAGCTCGGTGGCCGCGTTGCCGATGTCGATCTGCCCGCAGCTGATGCCGTAGGCCCGCCCGTCCAGGTCGAGGGACTTCGTCAGGCCGGTGACCGCGTGCTTGCTCGCGGTGTACGCCGCGGACAGCGGCCGCGGCGCGTGCGCGGAGATCGAGCCGTTGTTGATGATGCGCCCGCCCCGGGGCTCCTGCGCCTTCATGATCCGGAAGGCCTCCGCCGAGCACAGGAAGGTGCCGGTCAGGTTGACCTGCAGGGTGCGCTGCCAGTCCTCGACGTCGATCTCGTCCGCCTCGCCCCGCGGCCCGAAGGTCCCCGCGTTGTTGAACAGCACGTCGATCCGCCCGGTGAGCCGCTCGACGTCCCGGAACGCCGAGGCCACGCTGGCCGGATCGGCGACGTCCACGGGCACGACGTGCGCCCCGGCCGCCCCGGCGGCGGTCTCCTCGAGGGCCTCGCGCCGGCGCCCGCCGAGCACGACGGTCCAGCCCTCGGCGAGGAAGCTGCGGGCGACCGCCCGCCCGATCCCCGATCCGGCCCCCGTCACCACGGCCACCTTGTTCCGTCCCGTGCTGCCCATGCGGTCCTCACTTCCTGGCCGGGCTCCGGCCTGCACCAGGGCCTCCCCCTCCATGCACTCGACGGGGAGGGACCCTGCGGTCCGTGGCGGAAATGTTGGGCCGACCCGTTGACTTCCACCCTGTGATCCCCTTCACTGTACCCAACGGAATATTCATTCCACATTATGAAATTTCTAGAGAGGATGCGGAACACAGCCCATGCATCTCACCGAGTTCAACACCCTGAGCAGGACCCACGCGGCCGAGGCCGTCCGGCCGGCCCTGGACATCCCCCGCTGGCTCGAGGCGGTCGTCGACGCCCGGCCCTACTGGCACCGGGACGCCCTGCTGGGAGCAGCCCGCACGGCGGCGCAGCCCTTCACCGACGAGGAGATCGAGCGGGCCCTGTCCCACCACCCGCGCATCGGGGAGCGGCCGGCGGGCAACGGCGCCGAGGCGGCGCTGTCGCGGGCGGAGCAGGCCGCCGTGGACCCCACGGACCGGAACGTGCAGGAGCGCCTGAGGGAAGGAAACCGGGCCTACGAGGAGAGGTTCGGCCGCGTCTTCCTCATCCGCGCCGCCGGCCGCACGCCCGAGGAGATCCTCGAGCAGCTCACTGCCCGCCTGGCCAACGACCCCGCGACGGAGCGCGCCGTGGTCGCCGAGCAGCTGCGCGAGATCGCCCTCCTCCGGCTGGAAGGACTCGTCACCCCATGAGCTACGTCACCGCCCACGTCCTCGACTCCGTCGCCGGCGCCCCCGCCCGCGGGGTCACCGTGGTCCTCGAGACCGCCGGGGAGGAGCCTCTGGCGACCGCCGTCACCGACGACGACGGCCGCGTGCCCGAGCTGGGCCCCGAGACCCTGGAATCCGGCGACTACCGGATCACCTTCCGCACGGGCGAGTACTTCGCCGGCAGGAACCAGCCGACGTTCTACCCGTACGTGACGGTGACCTTCACGGTGCAGGCGCAGGAGAAGCACTACCACGTGCCCCTGCTGCTGAGCCCGTTCGCCTTTTCCACCTACCGGGGCAGCTGACCCAGGAGTTGACGGGCCCGCCCGTCTTCGGCCGCCCCACCAGTAGACACCACCTTCCGCAAGGAGCGTTCGACATGACCGACGTCATTGCCGTCACCGACACCGTCGTCCTGGGAGCCAACCAGTACGGCAAGGCCGAGAACCACGTGGTGCGGATCAACCGCGACACCGACCGGCACGAGATCCGCGACCTCGTGGTGACCTCGCAGCTGCGCGGGGACCTGGAGGCCGTGCACACCCGGGGCGACAACGCCCACTGCGTGCCCACCGACACCCAGAAGAACACCGTCTTCGCCTTCGCCCAGCAGTACGGGATCGCCTCGCCCGAGGCCTTCCTCCTGAAGCTCTCGGACCACTTCACCGGCGAGTTCGAGTGGATCACCGGGGGCCGCTGGGCGGCCCAGGAGTACGCCTGGAGGCGCATCGACGACCACGACCACTGCTTCGTGCAGAAGAAGGACGAGGTCCGCACCGCCGTGGTGGTCACCGACGGGGACTCGCAGGCCGTGATCTCCGGGTTCAAGGACCTCACCGTCCTGAAGACCACCGAGTCCGGGTTCGCCGGCTACCCGAAGGACAAGTACACCACCCTGCCCGAGACGGAGGACCGCATCATGTCCACCGACGTGGCCACCCGGTGGCGCTACAACACCACGGACGTGGACTTCGACGCGGTCTACGAGGACGTCAAGAGGATCATCCTCGCCAAGTTCACCGACCACTACTCGCGGGCGCTGCAGGAGACCCTCTACCTCATGGGCAAGGGCGTGATCGAGGCCCACCCCGAGATCGACGAGATCAAGTTCTCCTGCCCCAACAAGCACCACTTCGTCTACGACCTGGGCTTCTGCGACCTGCCCAACAACAAGGAGACGCACTACGCGGCGGACCGCCCCTACGGCCTCATCGAGGCGACGATCCAGCGCAAGGACGCCCCGGGCAACGACGCCGCCTGGATGGGCATCGCCGGCTTCTGCTGACCTCCACGCACCACCGGGTGGGCCCGCCGTCACCGGCGGCGGGCCCACCGCTCCTCCCACCTTTCCTGCTCTCCTTCCCACTTCCACAGGATGGACACCATGACCAGGTCCCACACCGCCGAGCGGACGACAGCACCTCGCCCCGAGGACGAGAACCTCGGCATCGGCAGAAGCTTCGGCTACGGCCTGCAGCACGTGCTCACCATGTACGGCGGCATCATCGCCCCGCCCCTGATCATCGGCGGCGTCGCGGGGGTGAGCCCGCAGGAACAGGGGCTGCTCATCGCGGCGTGCCTGTTCGTGGGCGGTCTCGCCACGATCCTGCAGTCCTACGGGATCAAGTTCTTCGGCTCGCAGCTGCCCCTCGTGCAAGGCACCTCCTTCGCGTCCGTGGCCACCATGACCGCCATCGCCCAGGGCGGCGGCGGGATCCAGGCGGTGTTCGGCGCCGTGATCGCCTCGGCCGTGCTCGGCTTCCTGATCACGCCGTTCTTCGCCAGCATCGTGCGCTTCTTCCCGCCGGTCGTCACCGGCGTGGTGATCACCTCGATCGGGCTCACGCTCTTCCCCGTGGCCGCCCGGTGGGCCATGGGCGGCAACGCCCAGTCCCCGGAGTACGGCTCGGTCGGCAACCTCGGCCTGGCCGGGGCCACCCTGCTGATCATCCTGCTGCTCTCCAAGGTGGGCAGCGCGGCCATCTCCCGGCTGTCCATCCTCCTGGGCCTGGTGCTCGGCACGGTGCTGGCGGCGGTCCTGGGCAAGGCCGACTTCAGCAAGGTGGCCGACGGGGCGATCTTCGCCTTCCCGCAGCCGCTGGCCTTCGGCCCGCCCGTCTTCGAGGTCGCGGGGATCCTCTCCATGTTCATCGTGGTTCTCGTCATCCTCACGGAGACGACCGCGGACATCATCGCCGTGGGCGAGATCGTGGACACGAAGGTGGACAAGCGCCGGATCGCCGACGGGCTGCGGGCCGACATGGCGTCCTCCGCCGTCGCGCCCCTGTTCAACGGCTTCACCCAGAGCGCCTTCGCCCAGAACGTCGGGCTCGTGGCCATCACCGGCGTCAAGAGCCGGTTCGTGGTCACCGCCGGCGGCGCCATCCTGGTGATCCTGGGCCTGCTGCCCGTCCTGGGCCGCGTCGTCGCCGCCGTGCCCCCGCCCGTGCTGGGCGGTGCGGGCATCGTGCTCTTCGGCAGCGTGGCCGCCTCCGGCATCCGGACCCTGGCGAAGGTGGACTACAAGAACGGCGCCAACCTGATCATCGTGGCCACCTCCATCGGCTTCGGCATGCTGCCGATCGCCCTGCCCGAGATCTACGACCGCTTCCCCGGCTGGTTCGAGACCATCTTCCACTCGGGCATCAGCTCGGCCGCCGTGATGGCGGTCCTGCTGAACCTGCTGTTCAACGAGTTCCGCGCCGGCAACCCCCCGCGGGGCACCGGCTCGGTCTTCGCCAACGCCCCGGTCCGGGCGGTGCGCTACGAGAGCCTGGAGCACCTCCAGGACCACCTGCAGGAGGGCGACACCGTCAGGGACGGCAAGCTCGTGGACTGCGACGGCAACGAGGTGCCCGTCATCACCGCCGCCGGGGAGATCATCGACACCCGGATCTGCCGGTCCCAGGACGGCTCCAGCGGCGCCTCCGCGCACTGACGCACCGGCAGCACCGGGCCACCGCCGGTCTCCTGCGGCGCCGGGGTCCCCGGCGCCGCAGGAGACCGGCCGGGCATGTCCTTCTCCACCCCTGACGACCGAGAGCGAGTTGACGTGAATCCTGAGCGCATGGTCGAGACCCCCGACCGGCCGACCCCCGATCTCCCGAACAGCACACCGGAGCAGACCGCAGCGTGGCCGGGCTCGTTCGAGGACCTGGTCGAGAGGCAGGTGAGGGAACGGACGCAGTACCTTCTGCACTCCTCTGCCCCACGGCCCCGGGCCAGGGGCGCGGACGCGCCGGCGGTGACGACCGACTACGTGAACACGATCCCCGCCGACCAGGAGCCCGATTTCCCCGGTGACGAGGAGATCGAGCGGCGCTACCGCGCGTTCCTGCGCTGGAACGCGGCCGTGATGGTCCACCGCGCGCAGCGTCCCGAGATCGGCGTGGGCGGGCACATCTCCACCTACGCGGGAGCCGCGACGCTCTACGAGGTCGGCTTCAACCACTTCTTCCGCGGCCCGCAGCACCCCGGCGGCGGCGACCAGGTGTTCTTCCAGGGTCACGCCTCCCCCGGCATGTACGCCCGGGCGTTCCTGGAGGGCCGCCTGACCGAGGAGCAGCTGGACGGGTTCCGGCAGGAGAAGTCCAAGGGCGCCAGCGGCATCCCGTCCTATCCGCACCCCCGGTCGATGCCGGACTTCTGGCAGTTCCCGACGGTGTCGATGGGCATCGGCCCGATGAACGCCATCTACCAGGCGCAGTTCAACCGCTACCTGCACCACCGCGGGATCAAGGACACCTCCGACCAGCGCGTGTGGGCCTTCCTGGGCGACGGCGAGATGGACGAGCCCGAGTCGCGCGGCCTGCTCCAGCTGGCCGCCAACGAGAAGCTGGACAACCTCACCTTCGTGGTCAACTGCAACCTGCAGCGCCTCGACGGGCCGGTGCGCGGCAACGGCAAGATCGTCCAGGAGCTCGAGGCGTTCTTCCGCGGCGCCGGCTGGAACGTCGTGAAGGTCCTGTGGGGCAGGGAGTGGGACCCCCTGCTGGCCGCCGACACGGACGGGGAGCTCGTGCGCATCATGAACGAGACCGTCGACGGCGACTACCAGACCTTCAAGGCGGAGTCCGGCGGGTTCGTGCGCGACCACTTCTTCGGCCGGTCCGCCGCCACCAAGGAGCTCGTCGCGGACATGACGGACGACGAGATCTGGTCCCTCAAGCGCGGCGGCCACGACTACCGCAAGGTCTACGCCGCCTACCGGGCCGCCACCGAGTTCCGGGGCAAGCCCACGGCGGTGCTCGCGATGACGGTGAAGGGCTACGGCCTGGGCGCCTCCTTCGAGGCGCGCAACGCGACCCACCAGATGAAGAAGCTCACCCTGGAGGACCTCAAGACCTTCCGCGACCACCTGCGCATCCCGGTCACGGACGAGCAGATCGACAACGACCTCTACGGCGCCCCGTACTACCACCCGGGGCCCGACGCCCCCGAGATCCGGTACCTGCTGGAGCGGCGCCAGGAGCTCGGCGGCTTCGTGCCGCAGCGCCGCAGCAGCAGCGCTCCCGTGCCGCTGCCCGAGGCCGCCGCCTACCGGTCCGGCCGGAAGGGCTCGGGCAAGCAGATGGCTGCCACCACGATGGCCTTCGTGCGGATCCTCCGGGACCTCATGCGGGAGAAGGACTTAGGCCACCGCATCGTGCCGATCATCCCGGACGAGGCGCGGACCTTCGGCATGGACTCGTTCTTCCCCACCGCGAAGATCTACAACCCCCACGGGCAGAACTACCTGTCGGTGGACCGCGAGCTGATGCTCGCCTACAAGGAGTCCCCGCAGGGCGTCCTGCTCCACCCGGGCATCAACGAGGCCGGCGCCACCGCGGCGTTCACCGCGGCCGGGACCTCCTACGCCACGCACGGCGAGCCGATGATCCCCGTCTACATCTTCTACTCGATGTTCGGCTTCCAGCGCACCGGTGACTCCTTCTGGGCGGCGGCCGACCAGATGACGCGCGGATTCGTCATCGGTGCCACCGCGGGGCGGACCACGCTCACCGGCGAGGGCCTCCAGCACGCCGACGGCCACTCCCCCGTGCTGGCGGGCACGAACCCCGCGGTGCGCAGCTACGACCCGGCGTTCGGCTACGAGATCGCCCACATCGTCCGTCACGGGCTGGAGCAGATGTACGGGCCGGACTCACCGGACCCGGACGTCATGTACTACCTCACGGTCTACAACGAGCCGTACCACCAGCCCGCCGAGCCGGAGGACGTCGACGTCGAGGGCGTCGTGCGCGGGATCCACCGGATCAGCCGCTCCCAGGTGCCGGGTCCCCAGGTGCAGCTGCTCGGCTCGGGAGTCTCCGTGCCGTGGGCCCTGCAGGCCCAGCAGGTCCTGGCCGAGGAGTGGGGCGTCCGCGCCGACGTGTGGTCGGTGACCTCCTGGAACGAGCTGCGCCGCGACGGCCTGGCCGCCGAGCGGGAGGCATTCCGCAACCCGGGAGCACCGCGCCGCGTTCCCTTCGTCACCCAGCAGCTCGCCGGCGCCGAGGGGCCGGTGATCGCCTCCACCGACTTCGTCTCCGACCTGCCGGACCGGATCCGCCAGTACCTGCCGAACGACTTCGCCACCCTGGGCGCCGACGGGTTCGGCTTCTCCGACACCCGGGCCGCGGCACGGCGCTGGTTCACGATCGACGTGCACTCCATCGTGGTGCGGGCCCTGGAGATGCTGGCCGACCGCGGGGCGGTGGACGCCGGCGCCCCGGTCCGGGCCTTCGAGCGCTACCGCCTCGATGACGTCACCGCCGGCACCACCGGCAACGCCGGCGGAGAGGCCTGAGCTCGCTGCCGGGTCCACGACGGCGTCCGCCCGCCCCGGGGGCGGGCGGACGCCGTCGCAGGCCCATGGGTCCCTCAGGCCGGGGCGGGCATCAGCTCCGCGGCGATCGCCTCGGCCGCCCGGCGCAGGACAGGCACCGCCCGGCGGCCGAAGTCCTCGTCCACGCGGGAGACCGGCCCGGAGACGGAGATCGCCGTGGGCGTGGGGGCCCCGGGCACCGCCATCGCGTAGCAGCGCACCCCGAGCTCCTGCTCCTCGTCGTCGACCGCGTAGCCGCGCTCCCGGATCCGCGCGAGGTCGGCGAACAGCTCCTCGAGGGTGCCGAGGCTCTTCTCCGTGGGGGTGGGCATGCCGGTGGCGGCGACGATCGCGCGCACCCGCTTCTCCGGCAGCGTCGCCAGGATCGCCTTGCCTACCCCGGTGTCGTGGGTGTCCGCCCGGCGCCCGACCTCGGTGAACATCCTCATGGACCGGCTCGACTGGGCCTGGGCGATGTAGACGACCTGCTGGCCGTCGAGCACGGCCATGTTCGCCGACTCCCCGAGCTCCTCGACGAGCTCGTCGAGCCGGGCCCGGGCCGAGGAGCCGAACTGCCGGCCCGCGGCCTCCCCCAGCAGGATCAAGCGCGGCCCGAGCGCGTAGTTGCGGTTCGGGAGCTGGCGAACGTAGCCCGGGGGCACCAGGGTGCGCAGGAGCCGGTGGATGGTCGGCAGCGGCAGCCTCACGGCCGCGGCGAGCTCGCTGAGCGACATCTCGCCACCGGCCGCGGTGATCACCTCGAGGAGCTCGAACACCCGCTCCACCGATTGCACACCGCCCGACGCAGCACGTGCACTCGTCGTGGTCATAGCCTCTCCCGTCGTCCCGGCCCGGCCGCCCCGTGCGGCGGGCGAGGAGCCGGCCACGAGGTGCGTGACGGGTGTCACCGCGAACCCTTGCCAACCCCTGCTGGCTCCCATAATATCCATAATACGAAAGTTTCATTCCACGATACGACTGAAATTGTCGATCCACAGGTCCCTGGAGGAACCATGGCAACGCCCAGCCCCGGCTATTCGATGATCCTGCGCGTGGAGGCACCGGCGGGCCTCACCGTCACCAGCGAGCTCGCTGCCGCAGCCGCGCGCGCCGGTGCGGCGGTGACCGCCCTCGACATCGTCGAGTCGCACCCGGACCACGTCGTGGTCGACGTGAGCTGCAACGTCTCGGACGCCTCCCACCGGGACGAGGTGCGCGAGGCCCTCGAGGCGCTCGAGGGCGTGCAGGTGCGCAAGATCAGCGACCGCACCTTCCTGATCCACCTCGGCGGCAAGATCGAGGTCACCCCGCGCGTGTCCCTGCGCAACCGCGACGACCTCTCCCGCGCCTACACCCCGGGGGTGGCCCGCGTGTGCATGGCCATCCACGAGAACCCCGAGGACGCCCGGCGGCTGACCGTCAAGCGCAACACCGTGGCCGTGGTCACCGACGGCACCGCCGTGCTCGGCCTGGGCGACATCGGCCCCGCCGCGGCCCTGCCGGTGATGGAGGGCAAGGCAGCCCTCTTCAAGGCCTTCGGCGGCGTGGACGCCTGGCCCGTGTGCCTGGACACGAAGGACACCGACGAGATCGTGCGCATCGTCAAGGCCATGGCCCCGGTCTACGGCGGGATCAACCTGGAGGACATCGCCGCCCCGCGGTGCTTCGAGATCGAGGCCCGCCTGCGCGAGGAGCTCGACATCCCCGTCTTCCACGACGACCAGCACGGCACCGCGATCGTGGCCCTGGCCGCCCTCTTCAACGCCCTGCGCGTGGTGGGCAAGACCATCGAGGACGTGCGGATCGTGGTCTCGGGCGTCGGCGCCGCCGGGCACGCCATCATCCAGCTGCTCAAGGCCCAGGGAGCCGGGGACATCGTGGCCTGCTCCCGCAACGGCGCGATCCACCGGGGGGAGTCCTACCAGGACGCCCACCGGCAGTGGATCGCCGAGAACACCAACGAGGCCGGGTTCTCGGGCAGCCTCAAGGAAGCCATGGTCGGAGCGGACGTCTTCATCGGCGTCTCCGCCCCGGACCTGCTCGGCGCGGCGGACGTGGCCGCCATGAACGACCGCGCCGTGGTCTTCGCCATGGCCAATCCCGACCCCGAGATCGAGCCGGGGATCGCGGCCGAGCACGCCGCCGTGGTCGCGACCGGACGCTCCGACTTCCCGAACCAGATCAACAACGTGCTCGCCTTCCCGGGCCTGTTCCGCGGCCTGCTCGACGCCGGGGCCGCCGACATCACCACCGGGATGCTCGTCGCCGCGGCCCGGGCCATCGCCGACTGCGTGCACGAGGACGAGCTCAACGCGAGCTACATCGTGCCCAGCGTCTTCGACCCGCACGTGGCCCCGGCGGTGGCGGAGGCCGTGCAGCGGGTGGCCCAGAAGTAGCACGGCCCCGGCTCCGCCCCCCCCCCCCCGAGCGTCGTCGCCCGGCCCCGGGCCGGGCGACGCCACCCCCAGAACACTGCACCGAACGGAGACCCATCATGACCATCGAGTTCACCACCCCCGCCGGCCTCGACCGCGCCGGCGAGATCCTCACCGACGAGGCCCTCGCCTTCGTGGAGGCCCTGCACCAGAACTTCGCCGCCCGCCGCGAGGAGCTGCTGGGCCTGCGGGTGACGGCCCGCGAGCAGGCGGCGGCCACCGGCACCCTGGACTTCCTCCCGGAGACGAAGGAGATCCGGGAGGGCGAGTGGAAGGTCGCCCCGGCGCCGCCGGCGCTGCAGGACCGCCGCGTGGAGATGACCGGCCCGGCCTCGCCCGCCAAGATGGCGATCAACGCCCTGAACTCCGGGGCGAAGGTGTGGCTGGCCGACCTCGAGGACGCCTCGAGCCCGACCTGGTACAACCAGGTCGACGGCGTGCTGAACCTGCGCGACGCCGCGCGCGGCACGCTCGAGTACACCTCGCCCGAGGGCAAGCGCTACGCGCTGCGCGAGGACGCCCCGCTGGCCGTGGTGGTCGCCCGCCCCCGCGGCTGGCACCTGCCCGAGTACAACGTCACCGTGGACGGGCAGCCGGGCTCGGGCTCGCTGGTGGACTTCGGCCTGCACTTCTTCCACACGGCGAAGCTGCTGCTCGCCAACGGCCACGGCCCGTACTACTACCTGCCGAAGATGGAGTCCCACCTCGAGGCGCGGCTGTGGAACGACGTCTTCACGTTCGCCGAGGAGTACGTCGGGATCGACCACGGCACCGTCCGCGCCACCGTGCTCATCGAGACCATCCCCGCGGCGTTCCAGATGGAGGAGATCCTCTACGAGCTGCGCGAGCACGCCTCCGGGCTCAACGCGGGACGCTGGGACTACCTCTTCAGCGTCATCAAGTACTTCCGGGACGCGGGCGAGCAGTTCGTGCTGGCCGACCGCTCCACGATCACCATGACCGCCCCGCTGATGCGCGCCTACACCGAGCTGCTCGTGCGGACCTGCCACCGCCGCGGGGCCTTCGCGATGGGCGGCATGGCCGCGTTCATCCCGAACCGCCGCGACCCCGAGACCACCGCGGCCGCCTTCGAGAAGGTGCGGGCGGACAAGACCCGCGAGGCCACCGACGGCTTCGACGGCTCCTGGGTGGCCCACCCCGACCTCGTCCCCACCTGCCGCGAGGTCTTCGACGGGGTCCTGGACGAGAAGCCCAACCAGGTCGACCGGCTGCGCGAGGAGGTGCAGGTCAGCGCCGCGCAGCTGCTCGACGTCCCCAGCGCCGGGACCGTGCGCACGCAGAAGGAGCTGGCGGCCAACCTCTACGTGGCCATCCGCTACACCGCCGTGTGGCTCTCCGGCAACGGGGCCGTGGCGATCCACAACCTCATGGAGGACGCCGCCACCGCGGAGATCTCCCGCTCCCAGGTCTGGCAGCAGATCAAGAACGGCATCCGGTACGACGACACGGGGGCCACGGCCACGCGGGAGCTGGTCTCCGGGGTGCTCGAGGAGCAGAAGGCGGCGCTGCGCGAGGAGATCGACCCGGAGACGTTCGAGCGGTTCTTCGAGCCGGCCGCCGGGCTGATCGCGGACCTCGTGCTCGGCGAGGACTACATCGACTTCCTCACCCTGCCCGCCTACGACCTGCTGGAGAGGTCCGCACGCGACCGGGCGGCCACGAAGTGAGCGCCGGACACCCGGCCGGAGTCCTGGGCACGGCCTTCCAGCAGTCCGTGGACGAGAAGTTGCGCGGCACCGACGCGCTGCTGGCGCGGGCCTACCCCGGAGACCCCGGGACCCGCCAGCCGGTGCACACGGTCTACGTCCCGGCCGACGCCTTCCGCCCGGACCTGCCCCGGCAGTGGGGCCGGCGCGCGCTCGAGGCCGTCGCCGGGCCGGGGATCCGGGGCCTGGCGGCCGCCGTGGCCCCCGCGGGCCTCGACGGGGCGCTCGTGGGCCCGGTGGCCGAGGCGGTCGAGCGCAAGCTGGCCACCGAGCCGATCGAGGACCTGCGCATCGACTTCGAGGACGGCTTCGGCGACCGGGGCGACGACGTGGAGGACGAGCACGCCCTGCGGACCGCCCGGGACGTCGCCCGGGCCGTGCGCGAGGCCACCGCGCCCCCGTTCGTGGGCATCCGCTTCAAGTGCTTCGAGGCGCCCACCCGCGCCCGCGGCCTGCGGACCCTGGACCTGTTCCTCACCACCCTGGTGCGCGAGGGCGGGCTGAAGGAGGCCGGGCACAGCCCCGACGGGCTGCCCCGCGGCCTCGTGCTCACCCTGCCCAAGGTCAGCACCCTCGAGCAGGTGCAGGTGATGGCCGAAGCCTGCGAGCGCCTCGAGGAGGGTCTGGGCCTGGGCCCCGGCCGGCTGCGCTTCGAGGTGCAGATGGAGACCGCCCCGATGATCCTGGGCCCCGACGGCACCTGCCCCATCCCGGCCATGCTCCACCGCACGGGCGGTCGGGTCGAGGCCCTGCACTACGGGACCTACGACTACTCCGACTCCCTGCAGATCGCCGCCGCCTACCAGTCCATGGAGCACCCGGCGGCCGACCACGCCAAGGCCGTCATGCAGGTGGCCGTGGCCGGGACCGGGGTGCGCCTGTCGGACGGGTCCACCAACGTCCTGCCGACCGGGGACGAGGAGCAGCGGCGCGCGGCGTGGGCGCTGCACGCCCGTCTGGTCCGCCGCTCCCTGGAGCGGGGCTTCTACCAGGGCTGGGACCTGCACCCCGCGCAGCTGCCCACCCGCTTCCTCGCCACGTACTTCTTCTACCGCCAGGGCTTCGCCGCCGCGGCGCTGCGGCTGCGCAACTACGTCCACGGCGTCGGGTCGGAGATCCTGGACGAACCCGCCACGGCCCGCGCCCTGGCCCGGTTCGTCCACCGCGGCGTGCTCTGCGGCGCCGTGACCGAGGCCGAGCTGGAGGCCGCGGCGGGCATCGGCGGCCAGGACCTGTTCGCCCTCGCCCACCCCAGGGCCGCGGCCCCCGCCCCCTCGAGCCCGGCCGCATCGACCACCGGAGGCAACTGACATGACGCGGACCACCTACCACGCCCCGCACGGCGGCCACCCGCCGCAGACGGACCTGCTGACGGACCGGGCGATGTTCACCGAGGCCTACGCGGTGATCCCGCGCGGGACCATGCGCGACATCGTGACGAGCCGCCTGCCGCACTGGGAGGACACCCGGCTGTGGGTGCTCGCCCGGCCGCTGTCCGGCTTCGCCGAGACGTTCTCGCAGTACATCATGGAGGTCGGCCCCGGCGGCGGCAGCGACCGGCCCGAGACGGAGTCCGGCGTCGAGGGGGTCCTGTTCCTCATGGAGGGCGCCCTGCTGCTGACGGTGGAGGAGGAGGAGTACGAGCTCACCCCCGGCGGCTATGCGTTCCTCCCGCCGGAGTGCCGGTGGACGGTGCGCAACCACGGCGAGGAGCCCGCCCGCTTCCACTGGATCCGCAAGGCCTACGAGTACGTGCAGGGCCTCGAGGTCCCCGAGCCGTTCGTCACCAACGAGCAGGACGTGGCGCCGACCCCCATGCCGGGCACCGACGGCCGGTGGGCGACCACCCGGTTCGTGGACCCCGACGACGTCCGCTACGACATGCACGTGACGATCGTGACCTTCGAGCCCGGCGGAGTCATCCCCTTCGCCGAGACGCACGTGATGGAGCACGGGCTCTATGTGCTCGAGGGCAAGGCGGTCTACCGGCTCAACCAGGACTGGGTCGAGGTGGAGGCGGGCGACTTCATGTGGTTGCGCGCCTTCTGCCCGCAGGCCTGCTACGCGGGCGGACCGGGGAAGTTCCGGTACCTGCTCTACAAGGACGTCCACCGGCACATGAAGCTCTCCTGACCCCGGCCGGCCCCGCCGGCCCTTCCTCCACCCCGCCCCACGACCGGCGCCACCCCGGTCGTGGGGCGGGGTTTCCACATGGTGGCGGCCAGTTCCCCTCCTCCGGGCCCCCGCTGTTGACGCAGGTCACATGGACCCGTAGCATTTTCGTAGAACAGAACTTGTATTCCGCAATACGAAATTCTTGCTCACGGCGGCGGCCGGCTCCCCGGCCTCCGCCCCGGCTACCAGGAGGCCAACGTGTCCTACACCGTGAACTGCTCCATCCTCCTCACCCACCTTCCGCTGCTCGACCGTCCTGCCGCGGCCCGGGCCGCCGGTTTCGACGCCGTCGAGTTCTGGTGGCCCTTCGACACCTCCGTGCCCGCCGACAAGGACGTCGACGCCTTCGTCGCCGCCGTCCAGGACGCCGGCGTGCAGCTGACCGGGCTGAACTTCAACGCCGGGAACATGCCGGGCGGCGACCGGGGCCTCGTGTCGTGGCCGGCCCGTTCGCAGGACTTCGCCGACAACCTCGACGTCGTCGCCGCCATCGGCGAGCGCACCGGCTGCAGGGCCTTCAACGCCCTCTACGGCAACCGCCAGCCCGGCGTCTCCGCCGAGGAGCAGGACGAGCTGGGCGTGCAGAACCTGGCGCGAGCCGGCCGTGCGGTGGCCCGCATCGGCGGCACCGTGCTCCTGGAGCCCGTCTCCGGAGCCCCCGCATACCCGCTGAAGACCGCCCGGGATGCCCTGGCCGTCATCGGCCGGGTCCGCGACGCCGGCGCGGACAACGTCCGGCTGCTGGCCGACTTCTACCACCTGGCCGTCAACGGCGACGACGTCGACGCCGTCATCGAGGACCACGCCGCCGATTTCGGCCACATCCAGATCGCCGACGCCCCCGGGCGCAACGAGCCCGGCACCGGTGAGCTGCCCCTGCAGCGGTGGATCGCCCGCAGCCGTGAGCTCGGGTACTCCGGGCGCGTCGGCCTCGAGTACAAGGCCTCCCAGGAGGACTCCTTCGCGTGGACCGCCTCGTGGTCCACGGCCCGTACCGGCGCCTGATCTTCTCCCCTCCGCCACCTGACACCACCGGCCCGTCGCACCCACCGTCCGGGCCCCCACAGTGAGGACTTCCACCATGACCAGCATCACCGTCATCGGCCTCGGCATCATGGGCCTGCCCATGGCCAAGAACCTGCTCAGGGCCGGCCACGACGTCGTCGGCTACAACCGCTCCCAGGACAAGATCGACCAGCTCGTCGAGGCCGGCGGCAAGGGCGCGTCCAGCGTCGCCGAGGCCGTGGCCGAGGCCGACGTCGTGATCACGATGGTCCCGGACTCCCCCGACGTCGAGGAAGTCGTCACCGGCGAGGACGGCGTCTTCGCCCACGCCCGGCAGGGCACCCTCTGGATCGACGCGAGCTCCATCCGCCCCGACGTCGCCGCACGGCTGTCCCGGGAGGCCACCGAGAAGGGTCTGCGTCCGCTGGACGCCCCGGTCTCCGGTGGGGAGCAGGGCGCCATCGACGCCGTGCTGTCCATCATGGTCGGCGGGGAAGCGGCGGACTTCGAGGCGGCCCGGCCGGTCCTGGAGGCCGTCGGGAGGACCATCGTGCACGTGGGCCCCGCCGGCTCCGGGCAGACCGTCAAGGCCGCGAACCAGCTCATCGTGGCCGGCAACATCCAGCTGCTGGCCGAGGCCATCGTCTTCCTGGAGGCCTACGGCGTGGACACCGGCGCGGCGCTGAAGGTCCTCGGCGGGGGCCTGGCCGGCTCCAAGGTCCTGGACCAGAAGGGCGCGAAGATGCTGGAGCGCGACTTCGCCCCCGGCTTCCGCCTCCAGCTCCACAACAAGGACATGGGCATCGTCACCTCCGCCGCCCGCGAGGCCGGCGTGGCCATCCCGCTCGGCGCCCTGGTCGCCCAGCTCGTGGGCGCCACCGTCAACCGCGGCGACGGCGGCCTGGACCACTCGGGGCTGTTCAAGCTCACCGAAGAGCTCTCCGGCCGCTCCGGCAACTGATCCTCCCGGCCCCGGCGTCCCGCCAGGGCACCCTCACCCCACGCTCTCAGCACAAGGAGTCCACCATGGCCAGAATGCGCACCGTCGACGCCGTCGTCGCCATCCTCGAGAAGGAGGGCGCCACCGAGGCCTTCGGCCTGCCCGGCGCCGCCATCAACCCCCTCTACTCGGCGATGCGCGCCCACGGCGGCATCCGCCACACCCTCGCCCGCCACGTCGAGGGCGCCTCGCACATGGCCGACGGCTACACCCGCGCCGCCCCCGGCAACATCGGCGTCTGCATCGGCACCTCCGGGCCGGCCGGCACCGACATGATCACCGGCCTCTACGCCGCCTCGGCGGACTCCGTGCCGATCCTGTGCATCACCGGGCAGGCGCCGGTGGCCAAGCTGCACAAGGAGGACTTCCAGGCCGTGGACATCTCCTCCATCGCCGCACCCGTCACCAAGATGGCCATGACCGTGCTGGAACCCGGCCAGGTCCCCGGGGCCTTCCAGAAGGCCTTCTACGAGATGCGCTCCGGGCGCCCGGGCCCCGTCCTGCTGGACCTGCCGCTGGACGTGCAGCTGGCCGAGATCGAGTTCGACATCGACGTCTACGAGCCGCTGGCGGTCACCCGCCCCACCGCCACCCGGGCCCAGGCGCGGAAGGCCCTGGACATGATGGCCGCCGCGCAGCGCCCGCTCATCGTGGCCGGCGGCGGGGTCATCAACGCCGACGCCTCCGAGAAGCTGGTGGAGCTCGCCGAGCTGCTCGACGTCCCGGTGATCCCCACCCTCATGGGCTGGGGCGCCATCCCGGACGACCACCCGCTGATGGCCGGGATGGTGGGGCTGCAGACCTCCCACCGCTACGGCAACGAGACCCTGCTGCAGTCCGACTTCGTGCTCGGCATCGGCAACCGGTGGGCCAACCGCCACACCGGCGGGCTGGACACCTACACGGCAGGCCGGAAGTTCGTGCACATCGACATCGAGCCCACCCAGATCGGGCGGGTCTTCGCCCCGGACCTGGGCATCGTCTCCGACGCCGGCGCCGCGCTGGAGGTCCTGCTGGAGGTCGCCCGGGAGCGCAGGGCGCAGGCGAGCCTGCCCGACCGCTCCGCGTGGGTGCAGGACTGCGCCCGCCGCAAGGGCACGATGCAGCGCAAGACCCACTTCACGGACGTGCCGATCAAGCCCCAGCGCGTGTACGAGGAGATGAACGCCGCCTTCGGCAAGGACGTCACCTACGTCTCCACGATCGGGCTCTCCCAGATCGCCGGCGGACAGTTCCTCCACGTCTACGGGCCGCGCCAGTGGATCAACGCCGGCCAGGCCGGGCCCCTGGGCTGGACCGGGCCCGCCGCCCTCGGCGTGGTCCGCGGCAAGCCGGGACAGACCGTGGTGGCGCTGTCCGGGGACTACGACTTCCAGTTCATGGTCGAGGAGCTGGCCGTGGGCGCCCAGTTCAACCTCCCCTACATCCACGTGGTCGTGAACAACTCCTACCTGGGCCTGATCCGCCAGTCCCAGCGCGGGTTCAGCATGGAGCAGAACGTCTCCCTGGCCTTCGAGAACATCAACTCCCCCGAGACCAACGGCTACGGCGTCGACCACCTCAAGGTCGCCGAGGGCCTGGGCTGCAAGGCCGTGCGGGTGACGGACCCGCAGAAGCTGCAGGCAGCCTTCGCCGAGGCCGGCGCCCTCGCCGCGGAGCACCGGGTGCCGGTGGTCGTGGAGGTCATCCTGGAGAAGGTCACCAACATCTCCATGGGCACCGAGATCGACGGTGTGGTGGAGTTCGAGGAGCTGGCCGAGCGCGGGGAGGACGCCCCGACCGCGATCGCGCTGCTCGACTGACCCGCCGGCCCCGCACCGGCACCCCACCCGCACAGGAGGACGCAGATGCGCATCGTCATCGCCCCGGACAAGTTCAAGGGCTCCCTGGAGGCCACCGAGGTGGCGGACCACCTCGCGGCCGGCATCCGCGCCGTGGACCCCGCGGCCGAGGTCCTCCCGCTGCCCGTGGCCGACGGCGGGGAGGGCACCCTCGAGGCCGCCGTGGGCGCCGGGTTCACCTCCTTCCCCGCCACCGTGACGGGGCCCGTGGGCGAGCCCGTCACGGCGCGGTTCGCCCTCCGGGACCGCACCGCGGTGGTCGAGATGGCCCTGGCCTCCGGGCTGGCGGCCCTGCCGGTGGACGAGCACGGTGAGCCCGTCCCCGACGCCGCCGGCGCCACCAGCCGGGGCACCGGGGAGCTCGTGCGTGCCGCCCTCGACGCCGGCGCCACCTGCGTGGTGCTCGGCGTGGGCGGCAGCGCCTGCACCGACGGCGGCGCCGGGCTGCTCGCGGGCCTCGGCGCCCGGCTGCTGGACGGAGCGGGCCGGGAGCTCGGACGGGGCGGGGCCCCGCTCGCCCGCCTGGCCCGGGTCGACCTCGCCGGGCTCGATCCCCGGGTCCGCGAGGCGGAGTTCGTGCTGGCCGCGGACGTGGACAACCCGCTCGTGGGCCCCCGGGGCGCGGCGGCCGTCTTCGGCCCCCAGAAGGGGGCCTCCCCCGAGCAGGTGCGGGAGCTGGACGCCGCACTGGCGGTCTTCCGGGACCGGCTCGCCGAGGCCCTGGGCCCGCCCGCCCTGGAGGCCGCGGAGGCCCCCGGCGCCGGGGCCGCCGGCGGCGTGGGCTTCGCGGCCCTGGCCGTGCTCGGGGCCCACCGCAGGCCCGGGATCGACGTGGTCCTGGAGCTCACGGGCCTCGCCGCGCAGGCGGCCGGCGCCGACCTCGTGGTCACCGGGGAGGGCAGCCTCGACGAGCAGTCCCTGGGCGGGAAGACGCCCGTGGGCGTTGCCGCGCTCGCCCGCGCGGCCGGCGTGCCGGTGGTCGCGGTGTGCGGGCGCACCACGCTGGAGCCGCAGGTCGGCCGGGACGCGGGCTTCGTGCGGACCTACGCCCTGACCAACCTCGAGCCGGACCCCCGGATCAGCATGCGCGAGGCCGGGCGGCTGCTCGAGCAGGTGGGTGCCCAGCTCGCCCACGACCTCCCGGAGCTCCTCCGGGCGAAGAGCACAACCGACGACGCGCCGGCCGGCACCGGCACCGATGAGCAGGAGGACATCCGATGACGGACAAGAAGACCCCGCGCGAGAGCAGCGCCGCCGAGAGCAAGCCGCCCCGGCGGCAGAGCCCGGAACAGGAGGTCCCCCAGCAGCCGCCTGCGCAGGCCGAGGCCGCCGCCCCCGCGGGCTCGGACCCTGCCGGGCGCTCGCAGCGGCTGCCGCAGGAGCCGGCCGCGATCGCCCAGGAGGACTCCGCCCGCGCCGCCACCAAGCCCGCGCCCGCCCAGAGCGCCTTCGAGGCGGAGCAGGCCCACAAGCGCGAGGTCAGCCAGGACGTCAACGATCCCGACCGCGTCCGCCGCCTCATCGCCGAGTACAAGCGGGAGCACGGTCTGCCCGACGACGCGGCCGAGGCCCCGCACATGGGAGCCGACGACCACGGCGCCTTCGCCGGCGACCACCGCGAGTTCGACCTCGTGGTGCGCGGGCGCAACGTCTCCTGCGGCGACCACTTCGCCCCGCGCGAGATCGGTGTGCGCGACGGGCGAATCGTGGCCGTCGAGCCCCTGGGCTCCGGCCTGCGGGGCCGCGAGCTCGTGGAGCTGGCCGACGACGAGCACCTGCTCCCCGGGCTGGTGGACACCCACGTCCACATCAACGAGCCCGGCCGCACCGAGTGGGAGGGCTTCGCCTCCGCGACCCGGGCCGCCGCGGCCGGCGGCGTCACCACGGTCCTCGACATGCCCCTGAACTCGGTCCCGGCCACGGTGAACGTGCCGGCCCTCGAGTACAAGCGGCTCTTCGCCCAGAACAACGTGTTCGTCGACGTCGGCTTCTGGGGCGGGGCGATCCCGGGCAACAAGCCGCACCTGCGCGAGCTGCACGACGACGGGGTCTTCGGCTTCAAGTGCTTCCTGCTGCACTCGGGCGTGGACGAGTTCCCGCACCTCGAGGCCGACGAGATGGAGGAGGACCTGGCGGAGATCAAGACCTTCGACTCGCTGATGATCGTGCACGCCGAGGACTCCCGGGCCATCGACCGGGCCCCGCACCCGGAAGGGGACGTGTACGAGAACTTCCTGAAGTCGCGTCCGCGGGGTGCGGAGAACCTGGCGATCGCCGAGGTCATCGAGCGCACCCGCTGGACCGGTGCGCGGTCCCACATCCTGCACCTGTCCTCCTCGGACGCCCTGTCCATGCTGGCCACGGCCAAGCGCGACGGCCTGGACATCACCGTCGAGACCTGCCCGCACTACCTCACCCTGCTCGCGGAGGAGGTGCCCAACGGCGCCACGGCGTTCAAGTGCTGCCCGCCGGTGCGGGAGGTCGGCAACCGGGAGCTGCTGTGGCAGGGGCTGATCGACGGGACCATCGACTTCATCGTCTCCGACCACTCGCCCTCGACGCTGGACCTCAAGGACCTCGACAACGGCGACTTCGGCGTGGCCTGGGGCGGGGTGTCCTCCCTGCAGCTGGGCCTGTCCCTGATCTGGACCGAGGCGCGCCGGCGCGGGATCGGCCTGGGGCGCGTGGTGGAGTGGATGTCCACCAAGCCCGCCCGGCGGGCCGGGCTGCGCTCCAAGGGCAAGCTGGCCCTGGGCTACGACGCGGACCTGGTGGTCTTCGCCCCCGACGACGCGTTCGTGGTCGACGCGGGGAAGCTCCACCACAAGAACCCCATCACCCCCTACCAGGGCAAGGCGCTGTCCGGGACGGTGCGCAGGACCTACCTGCGCGGCACCGCCGTGGACTTCACGACGCCCCGGGGCCGGCTGATCCGCCGCGGCGAGAGCTGACGCAGAACCAGCGCGTCCCGCCACGGGCCGCCGACGAGGAGTTCCGCTCCTCGTCGGCGGCCTGTGAGCGTTCCAGGTGCAAAAAGCGGGGCGGGCGAAATACACGTTTCACAATCCTTGACTGTGCCCTGGAACACATCTAGGGTTTATTTCACTGAATGAAACCGTAATTTCACAATACGGAATTCTTGTCAGTCATCCAGGAGGCGTCGGCTGCCAGCACCACCGCCGGCGCCACCGGCCCCGGGCCGCCTCCACCCGCACCCGGGCCCACCCTTCATCGTCGCAGGGAGATCTGATCCATGTCCCACCAGCACGCTCCTGGCTCGCAGGCCGAGCACGGGCGCCCGCACCTGATCACCCCGGAGCCCTGGGGCACCGGGGACCCAGCCGTGGACGCCGCCGTTCACGTGCCCGGCACGACCGGGCCCATTCCCACGGGCGTCAGCCCCCGGCTCTACAACCCCGACCTGGCACCGACCACCCGCAAGGGCCGCACCTGGCACGCCTACAGCATCTTCACGCTGTGGGCCAACGACGTGCACTCCCTGGGCAACTACGCCTTCGCCATCGGGCTCTTCGCCCTGGGGCTGGGGGCCTGGCAGATCATGCTGGCCTTCCTCCTCGGCGCCGTCCTGCTGTTCCTGCTGCTGAACCTCTCCGGGTTCATGGGGGAGCGCACAGGGGTGCCGTTCCCGGTCATGAGCCGCATCGCCTTCGGCGTCAAGGGCGCCCAGATCCCCGCCGTCGTCCGGGGCGGCGTCGCGATCGCCTGGTTCGGCATCCAGACCTACCTGGCCTCCGTGGTGCTCCGGGTGCTGATCCTGGCCCTCGCGCCGTCGCTGGCGCCGCTGGACACGAACTCGTTCCTGGGCCTCTCGACGCTGGGGTGGCTCTCGTTCGTCGCGCTGTGGATCGTGCAGGTCGTCATCGTCAGCTTCGGCATGGAGATGATCCGCAAGTACGAGGCCTTCGCCGGTCCCGTCATCCTGCTGACCATGCTCGCCCTGGCCGTCTGGATGTTCGTCGAAGCCGGCGGCTCCATCGCCTGGTCCACCGCCGAGTCGCTGACCGGTGCCGAGATGTGGGTGAGGATCTTCCAGTCCGCGGCCCTGTGGGTGGTCATCTACGGCACGTTCGTCCTGAACTTCTGCGACTTCACCCGCGGCGCCCCCTCGGAGCGGTCCGTGGTGCGCGGCAACTTCTACGGCATCCCCATCAACATGCTCTTCTTCGCCGCCATCGTCGTCGTCCTCGCCGGCGCCCAGTACAGGATCGACGGGACGATCATCGAGTCGCCCACCGACGTCGTCACCGCGATCCCGAACACCTTCCTGCTGGTGCTGGCGTGCCTGGCCCTGATCATCCTGACCATCGCGGTGAACCTCATGGCCAACTTCGTGGCCCCGATCTACACGCTGGCCAACCTGTTCCCGCGCACCCTGAACTTCCGCCGGGCAGCCATCGTCTCCGCCGTGATCGGCCTGGTCATCCTGCCCTGGAACCTGTACAACTCACCCGTGGTTATCGTGTACTTCCTGGGCGGGCTGGGCGCCCTGCTCGGCCCGCTGTTCGGCGTGATCATGGCCGACTACTGGCTGGTGCGGAAGGGCAGGGTCAACATCCCGGACCTGTACTCCGAGGCCCCGGACGGGGAGTACGCCTACACCCGCGGCGTCAACCGCAAGGCCATCCTCGCCGGGACCCCGGCCGCCGTCGTCGCCCTGGTCCTGGCACTCGTCCCCGCCTTCACCTTCGTCGCCGGCTTCTCCTGGTTCGTCGGGGCGATCCTGGCCGCCGGGATCTACCTGCTGATCGCGGACCGCCACGGCGCGTTCCACGCCGTGGACGGCGAGGCGATCGCCGTCGCCCCGAAGCACTGACCAGGCCGGCGAGGACGAAGTCACCCCGCAGCTCCGACCGAAAGGCAACCCACCATGCGCATCCTCGTGGTCAACGTGAACACCACCGAATCCATGACCGCGTCCATCGGGCGCGGGGCCGCGGCCGCGGCCTCGCCCGGCACGGAGATCGTGCCCCTGACACCGCTGTTCGGGGCGGAGTCGGTGGAGGGCAACTACGAGAGCTACCTGGCCGCCATCGCCGTGATGGAGACCGTCAAGGCCTACCCCGAGCCCTTCGACGCCGTCATCCAGGCCGGCTACGGGGAGCACGGCCGGGAAGGGCTGCAGGAGCTGCTCGACGTCCCGGTGGTCGACATCACCGAGGCCGCGGCGAGCACCGCCATGTACCTGGGACACAAGTACTCGGTGGTGACCACCCTGGACCGCACGGTCCCGCTCATCGAGGACCGGCTCAAGCTCGCCGGGCTCACCGACCGCTGCGCCTCCGTGCGGGCCAGCGGGATGTCCGTGCTGGAGCTGGAATCGGACCCCGACGCGGCGGTCCGGGCGATCGTCGACCAGTCCCTCCGGGCCGTGCAGGACGACCGGGCCGAGGTCATCTGCCTCGGCTGCGGCGGCATGGCCGGCCTGCTCGAGACGGTGGCCGAACGCGCGGGCGTCCCGGTCGTCGACGGGGTCGCCGCAGCGGTCACGGTCGCCGAGTCCCTCGTCCGGCTGGGGCTGACCACGTCGAAGGTCCGCACCTACGCACCCGCCCGGCAGAAGGCGTTCAAGAACTGGTCCCCGCAGGGCCTCCTGTCGTGACGCGCCCCGCGGTCTCGCCCCGGTGCACCAGGTCCGGCCTGGCGCACCGGGGCGAGGCCCTGCCCCTGCCCGAGGCGACGAGCTGCGGCACAGTGAGGTCGAGGAGCCAGGGCGGCCGTGACGGTGCAGACCCTCGAGCCCGCCGGGGTGGAGGCGCCCACGCCTCCCCCACCGGGATCCCGCACCCGCAGCACTGCCTTCGCCCCGCAGCACCGTGGGAAGGGTCAGCGGGTCCCGCGTCCACCTATTGACTTTCGATAGGTATGTGGTGAGAATCGATGCATGAATGCTGAACACCGGGTGGTCGCCCCCCTCAGGATCTTCCTCGTGCTGCTGTTCGGGATCCTGGTGCTGTTCCAGGTGATGTCGCTGCCCGGGCAGTTCGCGCACATGGCCCGGGAGTCCCCGGAAATGGCCTATCTGAGATGGCCGGCGACGGCCGTGACGGTGTTCTGGGTGCTGTGCGCCCAGGTGGTGATCGTGGCCACCTGGAAGCTGCTCACCCTGGTCAAGAAGGACCGCATCTTCAGTGCGGCCTCCCTGGTGTGGGTGGATGCCATCGTGTGGGCCGTCGGGTCCGCCTGGGCGGTGCTGCTGGGCGTGTTCCTCTACGTCGGCTTCAACGCCGAGGACCCCGGGCTGCCGCTGCTGCTGTTCCTGATGCTGACCGGCCTCACGGTGCTGGGGCTGCTGATGATGGTGATGCGGGCGCTGCTGCGCCAGGCCACGACCCTGCGCACCGACATGGAAGCGGTGATCTGATGCCGATCATCGTGCGCCTCGACGTCGAGCTGGCCAAGCGGAAGATGAGCGTCGGCGAGTTCGCCGAACGCGTCGGGCTCACCCCGGCCAACGTCGCCGTGCTGAAGAACGGCCGGGCCAAGGCGGTGCGCTTCTCCACCCTGGAAGCCATGTGCCGGGTCCTGGACTGCCAGCCCGGGGACCTGCTCGAGTGGGTCGAGGACTGAACCACCGGCCCTGCACGACCTCGACCGCGTCGACGGCTCACCGCACGGCCGGCGGCCGCTCCACCCCCGCGAAAGGACATCCCGTGAAGCACCTCCTCGCACTCCTCGCCACCGCCCTCGGCCTCGCGGTGGGCGTCGCCGGCATCGTGTACGGGGAAGCCGACGACTCGCCGGGCCTCCAGCTGCTGGGCGTCCTGTTCGTCCTCGCCGCGGTGGTGCTCGGTGCCCGGACCGCCCGGCGCAGCCGATGACCGCCCGGCCACCGGGCCGATCGGCAGAACGCGGTGGCGCCCCGTGCGCCACGGGTCAGCAGCCCGGCGCCCGCTTGAGGCCCGGCCCGGTCCTGGACGCGCGCTCCTGGTGCACCGCAGGCGACCCGTGGTCGTCGCGGGGGGGGGGGGGGGCGGCCACGGCCCGGACGCCGGGCCAGGGCGCGCGCCGGCACCGGACGGCGCCGGGCGAGGCGGACCTGGGTAGCTCCGCCGTCGCAGGCGCCCGGCGGCACGCCACCGTGGCGGGACGTGTCGCCTCAGGCCGTCGTCGGTGCACCGGCACCGTCCGCCGCCCGTACGCCCATGGTTCGCCGCCCTGCACGGTGGCATCGATCGGAGGCCCAGCGCTCGCAGCCCGCACCACGGCCACGAGGTCGCCGGTCCGCCGGGCGATGCCGTCCCTCGCAGCACAGGCCGTTACCGGGTGCCTCGCCTCAGGCACCCTCCGTCCGAGCGGTCCCGGTGGCCCGCGTCGGCGGACGGCGCGCTCAGGCGGTGGCCGTCGGGGCGGATCGGTGGTGCTCGTCGAGGACCCGGGACAGCACCTGCCCGGGGGTGTTCCGGTGTTCGGGGTCGATCCTCTCCAGCGCGGCGAGGATCGCCTCGACGTCGTAGCGCACGGCCGGGTCCCCGCCGTGGTGGCTCCAGCGGCGCTCGGCGACCCAGGCCCACACCAGCACCGGCCGGCACGTCCGGCAGGTGCCGTGCTCGGTGGTGAGGCACTCCGGGCCCACCGGCTGGCTCAGCCCCGCGATCTCGGCATCCGTGCGGCGGTGGTGCTCGAGCACTGCCCAGAGCCTCGCCTCGGGGATGCGGGCGAAGTCCGCGGCCAGGGCCGCCAGCGCGGTCCGGGCCCGGGCCACGTCGTAGGAGAAGTCGGGCCGCGCCCACGGCGCGATGCGGTGGCGGGCGCGCAGGGCCTCGACGAGGAAATGCTCCTGGGCCTCGGCGATCTTCTCAGGCGTGCGGGACGCGGGGTCGGTCGCCGAGCGCCACAGGCTCTCGAACAGTCCTGCGCCCTCGGTGCAGGCCTGGCGGACCCTCAGGGTGCCGAGGTCCACGGAGTAGCGCTTGCCCCAGATCGTCCCGGAGAGCCGTTCGTAGGTGTGCCCGTCGTCGAGGGTGAAGCTCCTGTGGTCGGCGGCCACCACCACCTGGCGGGTGGTGGGCTCGCCCGTGCTGCCGGTCCGGGCGGGGATGACCACCGCGCGGGCGCCGACGTAGACGGCCCCGTCCTTGTTGAGCATCCTCCGTTCCTCCACGCCCACCCGCTCCTCTCGTCTCGGCCGACCCGTGCGGCCCCGCCATGGGCCGAAGCGCAACGGAGGCTCATCGGCCGCGTGGTGCTCCCGGTGACGCCGGAGACGGTGGACCCCCGGTGCGCCCGGTGCCTGCTGGAGCGACCGTAGCAGTCGGCGCGCACGGCAGACCGCAGTTCCGGTGGCCGGCAGCGGAAGGCGCCGGCGGCCCTCGCCGGGGAAGGCGGTTCTGCACCGTCCCCAGCAGGTGCTCCTCGTCCCGGCACCGGGTGGCCACCACTGCGGCCCGGGTGCGCGGCACCGCTGCGCTCCGGGCGTGTCGTGGTGGCCCGGGAGCACGACGTCGCGGCGGCCCGGGCTCCCGCCGTCCCCACGGGGGCGAGGCCGGGGTCTGCGCCGGGAGCAGCGGGGGCGTTCCCGCGCCGGACGTGCCCGCTGTGCTTCCTCAGGAAATCCAGGCGTGCTGGTCCGGGGACCAGAACACGACCCCGGCACCGTGGCCGGCCAGGTGCTCGCGGACCTGCTCGTCGGTCATCGATGCGGAGCCGGCCAGCGGCTGGAACTCCTGGCGCTGGACCGCGGACCGGGAGGTGGCGTAAAAGCGGTCGGGTTCGTGGGCGAGCATCGCGGTGAGCTCCGCTTCGGCCAGCAAGGCGATGGCCACCAGGTCCCGGTCGTAGGGGGCCTCGTAGAGACGGCCGCCGATGACCTCCCGATACGTCAGCCCGGCCCGGGTGAAGTCCCCGATCCACGCCTCCAGCTGGTCCTCCCGCGCCCGGCGCTCCTCCTCGGTGGCGCCGAGGACCGTCAGCCGCGCCGGGTCCCCGTCGCCTTCGGTGGCCACCGCGACCACGGAGCCCTCCAGCACCAGCTCCAGGGACTGCGCCGGGTCCGCCCCCGGGTACGCCTCCTCCGTGGCGGCACAGGCGCCCAGCACGTAGTCCGCGGTGGCGGGGACCGGCCGCAGCGTGGCCGGCAGGAGGCGCGTGGGGATCGTGCTGTCGGTGGGTGCCATCTGTTCTCCAGGGTGCGGGATCGGGGAGGGGACACCCCCAGTCTCCGCCACCACGGAGCGCTCCGGCAGTGGCGGGGCCCGGGACCCGGCGGGGCGCGTGCCACCCCGCGGGGTGGCTGCCGGCAGGATGACCACGTCCGTCGGGGAGCACCCCACGGCGCACCGCCCCGTCGTGCCGCGGCAGCCCGCCTGTCGCGGGGCTGGTCCCGGGACCGTGTCATGATGCCGGCGGGTCTGTTCCGGTGCTGACGAGGGTGCTTGCATGGGCAGATGAACCTGCAGGGTGCGGAGCCTGTCGATGTGGGAACCCTGATCGTGGCGGCAGCGGCCTTGGTCCTCTCCCTGTTCGCGGTGGCCTACAGCAAGCGCAGCGCGGACGCGGCGAGGGAATCCGTCCGGCGGGAGAGGGAGCGGGCGGAGTCCCGGCACGTCCGGTGGGAGATCACCGGAGGCTGGAGCGGGAACGAGGTCGGGTACGAGCTGCTCAACCGCGGCAGCAGCACGGCTCACTACGTTCGGCTGTTCCTGCCGCCAGGCAGTGGAGGTCTCACGATCCACCGCCGTGGCGGCCTGGACGTGCCAGGCGGCGCGTCCGTCTCCTTCACCATCAGAGGCCCGGTCAGCGCGGCCGACATCTCCGACGTCACCGACACGGTCGGGAACGTGCCCGAGTACGCGCTGGGGTCGGTGGTCGATGGGCGGCGGCGCCTCGGCCGCAAGGAGCTGCCGAAGGCCGTGCTCGTGGACTGCGCTGAGCGCGACCAGGCGGAGCAGCTCCGGCTCCCGCGGCCGAGGAGGCCCCGGCCGCGACGGCCGTGACCGGCCAGGGCAGCCACCACGACGTCCGCACGACAGCCACCGCCACGCGCACCCCGGGTCGGGAACCCCCGTCCGGGGACATGGTTGCGCCGGGATCGACCGGCTTCGGCGCGCTGCCGGTCGCGGTGCCGGTCCCAGGGCTCGCCGTGGCCACCGTCGTCACGAGGGGACGTGGTGCGAAGCAGGCGGGAGCCGACGCCCAGGCGGCGTCGGAGGACGCCATGACATCCGCGGCAGCGGCCGAGGAGGCCAACGAGCTCGTCGCGCAGGCCGGCCGGCTGATCGACGAGGGGTCGGATTCCCCCGGGGTGGGTTCCAGCGTTCGCCGCGCCCGCCCGGGCCGAGCGGACGGGTCGAGGCAGGGGCCGGACGGCGTCAACGGCGGCTGGGCCTGACGGAGGAGCACCGGAGACCGGGCCTCGAGCGGTGGCACCGCCGAGGTGCGCCGCGCCACCGGGATCGGCCCGGCGACCGGGAACCCGTGGCAGGTCCAGCGGGAAGGCACGGCAGCAGACCGGGCACTGATCGGCTCGGCTCAGAGGAGCTGTTCGGCCAGGGCGACGATGATGCCCGCGGGCCCGCGCAGGTAGCACAGCCGGTAGCGGTTCTCGTACCGCGCCACCTCCCCGAGCAGTTCGGCGCCGTGGGCGCGCAGGCGGGCGATGGTGCCGTCGATGTCGTCCACGGCGAACATGACCCGGTGCAGGCCCAGCGTGTTCGGCGGCGGGTTCCGTGGCGGGGCGCTGACCGCCGCAGGATGGCAGTACCGGGTCAGCTCCAACCTGCCGTGACCGTCCGGGGTGCGCATCATCGCGATCTCGCTGCGCACACCGTCGAGTCCGACCGCCTGGTCGGCGAAAAGGCCGTCGATCTGCGCCCTGCCCTCCTGCTCCAGGCCGAGGGCCGTGAAGAAGGCGACGGCGGCCTCCAGGTCGTCGACGACGATGGCGACGTTGTCCATCCGCTGAACGCTCATGCTCCAAGAACGTAGACCCTCCCGTGGGCGGGCACCACCGGCGGGGAAGCGACGACGCGGCGAGCGGCAGTCCTCGTCCCACCGCCGCCGCTCCGAGCCGTCCGCCCCCGGGGCGACGCGGCGCCCTCTCCTGTGGCCCCAGGAGACCGGCCGAGCCGATGCACTCCCCCGGCGCCCTCCCCCGGCGACGTCCACAGCGGCGCGAGAAGGGGACGGCAACCTGCCGGGAGGAGAACGTGGAGTTCCTGCAGGTGCCGCCGATATGATGGACCTGTCCGATCCCGCACGGGAGGACTTGGGGATGGGCGAGTTGGACGCACCCCGGTACCGGGTGCCGCTCCTGCTGCAGGGCATCGAGGGCAGGATCGCGACCTTCGTGGTGCCCCCGGAGTTCGCGGAGCACATCGCCTCCGCGACGCCGGCGAAGAACGCATGGACCCGGGACTTCAATACCGATCTCGTGGGCGGGGTCCGCATCGACCGGTCCACCAGGCCGCCCACGATCACCAGCTACCTCACCCGGCCCTTGACGCAGGTGGACGTCGCCCGGGAAGGATGGGTGGCGCTGCTTCGGCGCGACGCACGACCCCGCGCCAAGCGGTCCTACCAGCTGGTCTCCGTCACGCGCAGCATCGGTCCGGGCACGGTCACAGGCTCGGTCGGCAAGCCGGCGCCGGCCCCGGTCCACGTTGCCCTGCCCATGGCCCTGGACGACCGGCTCTGACCAGGAGCCACGGCTTCCTGTGGGCCCGGGTGCCGACGAGTCGTTCCTCCCGGCCGGCACCTGCCGACCACCATGGCGGCCCGGCACACGTCGCTGTCGTGCGCGGACGCTCACACCGGCACCACCTACGTCGGTGCGCTGTCGCTGCTGCGCGCCCCGTGGCCCGCCCGCTGCTTCATGGCGCCGGATGGTGACGACCATGGCTCGTCGGCCGGGGCCGCCCAGGGGTCACGCCACTGCCTCAGCTGATGGGAGGGGCCGCTGAGGGATCCTCTGCTGTCCGATCGCGCTGTCGGGCGCAGGCGGGGCCTCCACGGTGGCACTGCCCAGCATCTGCAGCAGCCGGAGGCGGCCCACGGCGGATGCCGACACGGCGCGAACCCCTGTACCATCGTCGGCGATCCCCCGGTGCACGGCATGCCCTCCCCGTGCCCAGCACCCCCTCCTGGCAGGAAAGAACGCTCTCGTGAACCACGCCCACCTCCCGACCCTCGACCTGTCCCTCGTGGACGCCGCCCTGGACGCCTGGGCCGGCGAGCACGGCTTCCTGGTGGAACTCCTGGCCATCGACGACGGCCAGACCCTCGTGCGCCTGGCCCCCCACCCGCACGACCTCACCGACCTCATCCGCCGCGCCCTCGGCGCCGGGAACACCCCTGCGGACTGGGAGGACCAGCACGCCCCCATGGACGGCTCCTCCGCCTCCTGGGACTGGGCCGTGACCATGGCCACCACCTACAACCGGACCCGCATCATCGCCCGCCTGAGCGACCACGACCAGGGCGTACGGGGCTTGTTCGCCCACCACGGGCACCCCGGCCCGGTCGAGATCCAGATCCTCGAGGTCGACCCCGCCCAGGTGCTCCACCACCTCACCGGCCTCAAGTACACCCCCTGACCGCTGCTGCCCCGACCCGCGACCGGCACCCGGAAGCAAGGGCCGCTCCACCAGCACCCGACCCCGCTCCCCGGCACGGGACTGGCCCGGGCGACACCGCACAGGCCCCTCCGGCTGCACGGCCGAGCCTGTTCCCGCCCCGGCGAGCGCCACTCGCGGAACGGCCGGGGCGCACCGGGGTCCTGACGAGCCCCTCGACCCGTCCCGACGCAGCGGACGGCGTCGTGGAGGACACACCCCGCAGACCTCCTGGAACTGCGGCGCCGAACCTAGAATGGAAGTGCTCCTCCACCGTTGCCGCACCGCCGCCCCGGCGCCCGCGGCACCACCTTCGGAAGATCCTCCCCCATGCGCCTTCGTCCTCTCGCCCTCGCTGCCCTGGTCCTGGCTGCACCGGTTCTGGTTGCACCAGCTCCCGCCCTCGCTGCTCCCCCGGCCTCCGACAGCACGACCCCCACCCCGCTCCGGGACGCCCCCGCCCACCGGAGCCACACCCTCGTGGGAAACGGCACCGCCCCGGGCTCCCAGCTCCCGGGCGCCACCGCACCGGCGACGGCGCCGCCGGGGGACACCACCTCGGGCTCCCCGGACCCGGCTGACCACGGCGGAGCCACACCGCGGCACCCGGGTGCCCAGCCCCTCACGAGGGGGACCGACCCGGCCGCTGTCCCCGTCGAGGGCGGGAGCTACTACTGGTGGTCCACCACCGGATCCCCCGGGCTCGCCCCTCTGCCTCTCCCCACCTCGCCGATGTCCTGGAGCTGGTACGGTGACCCCACGGCGCAGGCGGCCACCTCCACCCCACAGCTGACCTCCCAGGCCTCCGCCGGGCACCCCCACGCCCCCGCCGCGGCCCCGGTCCTGCCCGAAGCACCGGTTGCCCCGCAAGCAGCAGTGGCGCCGGAGGCGCCAGTGGTGAGCTCCCGCTTCATCCCCGCCCAGCCGCGCGTCACCCCCGGCACCGTCACCGTGATGCCGCGCCACACGCCCCAGCCGCACCAGGACACCGCGCCGGCCATGGACACCGGCCTCTACCGCGCCGTCGCCGCAGGCACCGCCACCGCCGTGGTCGCCACCACCGCGGTCGTCATCATGATGCGCCGGATGATCCTCGCCCCACCCCGCTCCTAGATCCGCCCGATCCGGGGCGGCACCGACCGCACTCCCAGCGGCGCCGCAGCGTTCCTCCCCACCGCCCTCGGCCGGACAGGACCCGGGCGGCGGCCGGGCCGAGGACCGCCGGGCCGGGCCCTGCTCCGCCCCGGCGAGCGCCGCAGCGGACAAGGACCTTCCCTGCTACGCCGGGTGAGGCGGGAGGAGACGGCCGCGGTGCCCACCGTGGCGGCGCGGGTCTCCTGGCGCGTCCGGCCGGTCGGGGTGCCCGGTGCTCGGGCCACGGCCGTGACCTCAGGACCGAGCAGACGGCGCACCGTCCACGACCCGTGCCGTCGGCCACCGATCCTGCCCCCGGATCCAGACCGGGCGCGAAGGCCTCACCGCGAGGCACCGCTCACCGTGCGCCTCTCGCGCTCCTCGCCGTGGAACCCCGGGGCGCGAGCAGTGAGGGTGCGGCTCAGGCGCCGGCGCCCTCGGTGAGGGCCCAGGAGGTGGCGACAGCGGCGTCGAGAAACCAGTCGAGGGTCTCGGGGGTCGGCTCCAGGGCGCAGAAGTGCATCTCGATCCGTGCCGTGGGCAGGCCGGAGAGGTCCATCAGCACCTCCATCCCCGCCCCGGTGATCTCCGGCTCCGAGGAGTGGAGGTGGACCTGCACCCGCAACGGGGAGGTCTGCAGCAGGTGGTCCTCCCGGCCGGTGGCGTGGGCGAGAACCCGGGCCCGTTCGTAGACGGTCACCGCCGTGGGCGGTGACCCGGGGCTGTCGGGCCAGCCGAGGTAGACGGTGGCACTCACCCTCCCCGTGCGCACCACCCGCAGCCGCTCCACGTGCGGGCGCCGGGCTGCCAGTTTCGACCCCTCCACGACATCACCGGGAACGGGCAACGGCTCGGGCGGCTCGGGCGGCTCGTCCTCCGGGCCCGGGAGCGGATCGGTCATGCCTTCAGTGTCCCCCGGCCGGGTGCGGGCGGTCCGTCACCTCTTCCGGGGTCGGCCGCCGCCGCCCGTGCCGGGTCCCGGCGGGGCGGCCCTGCCGTGGCTGCCCACGGGAGGGACCGGCCGGCGCCGGGGAGCTGCCCACGGCCACTTCCCGGTACCGGCCCCGGCGGACCAGGCAGGGACGTGCGCCCCGGACCGGTCGCGGGATCCCCGGGACGCGCTGTCGTCCGGCGGGCAGACTGGTGCCATGATCGACGATGTCCAGGTGTTCCCGCAGGCACCCGCGCGCCCGCCCGAGGTCGAGGACGGTTTCCCTCCGCCGCGTCTTCGTCGCGAGCTGTGGGTCGATCACTATCTCCCGCACTGGACCACCCCGGAACGCTCCCGGGCCCGGTACGACCTGGACGGGGCCGGGATCCGCCTGCGGATCGATGCGGACCAGCCCGACTGGAGACCGGAGGACGCCCCGATGCGGGTCTCGAATCTCCAGACCGGGGTGTTCTCCGGGCCGGTGGGCTCCGCCCGCGGCACCCACCGGCACCGGCCCGACGGTCTGGCGGTGCGCACCGCAACCCCGCAACGGTTGCTGTGGGCGCCCTCTGCCGGGCGGGTGGACGTCACGGTCAGCGCCAGCACGGACCCGGGATGCATGCTGGCGGCGTGGCTGGTCGGCACCGAGCACCGCTCCCCCACCCACAGCGGGGAGATCTGCCTGTTCGAGATCGATGCCGGCGCCGTCAGCCCCGGGCACAGCCGCGCCCGCTGCGGGGTGAAAGCCCACGGCGACCCCGCCCTGACCACCGAGATGGTCGAGGTCACCGTGCCCGTCGACGCCTCCCTCCCGCACACCTGGTCCGTGGTGTGGGGACCGGCAGGAACAGTGATCGGCTGCGAGGGCAGGATCGTCCACCGAGACACGCAGGCCCCCGACTACCCGCTGTTCCTGATGCTCGACCTGTTCGAGCTCGGGCCCCGCGCACCGCACCCGGGCGCCTACCCCAAGACCGCTCGCATCCACGCCCTGCGCGGCTGGAACGACCCCCACACGCCCTGAACCCCGCCCCACGGCGACAGCCCGGCCACCACACGGCGACGGCATCGGCGACCGGACACCCCGGCTCACCGCTGAGGGCAGCGACGTCAGGGGTGCAGCCGACTGCCCAGCCGGGGCAGGAGGAACTGGACCAGCGCGCCGCCGGCCAGCTCGCAGAGCACCGCGCCCAGGCCCACGGCCCCTCCGAGCAGTCGCCCCCGCGAGCACCACGGTCGCCTTGATCGAGGTGCGCGCGACGAGCACGGACCTCCCGGTACGCCTCGCCAGACCGGTCACCGATGGAGCCGGCGGCAGCACCCCCGGGGTCGCGTCGAGCACCAGCCCGATCACCTGCGCGTTGCTGAGGGCGCCGGGCCCGGGCCGCTCGCGCAGCGGGATCCGGGCGAGAAGCAGCAGCAGGCTGGGGACGATGACGACCGCGCCCGTGCTCCCCCCGCGCTTCCGGAGCGTCAGCGGGGCCCGGAGCGTCAGCGGGGCCCGGAGCGTCAGCGGGGCCCGGAGCGTCAGCGGGGCCCGGAGCGTCAGCGGGGCCCGGAGCGTCAGCGGGGCCCGGAGCGTCAGCGGGGCCCGGAGCGTCAGCGGGGCCCGGAGCGTCAGCGGGGCCCGGAGCGTGTCCTGGCACCTCCCGGGCTGGTGGTCGTCCACGACCCGTACTGAGGACACGGGTGACGACGGCTCCTGGGCCCCCGGTGTCAGCCCCGAGGAACGAGGAGAGCACATGACCGCCGCGATCGTGCAGGCCGTGATGATGACCCTGGTGACGGTGTACCTGGTGGTGTCGGCGGCCGCCTCCGGGAGGCTGCCCGGGAACAGACGGATCGGGCTGCGCACCTCCGCCAGCCTGTCCTCCCCGATGGCGTGGCGGGCAGGGCACGCGGTAGCGCTGCGCAGGCTCCGGTGGTCCGCGCTCGCCGGGGTGACCGGCGCGGGGCTCCTCCTCAGGAACCTGCGCCTCACCGGCAGCGACCGCGCAGGGTTCCTCCCCCGGGGGCTGCTCCCCATGATGCTAGTCACGATCTTCCAAGCGGCCGCCCGGGGGGGGGCCGGGCCGCTGCGCTGGTGGCGGCCGCCCCCCGTGAACCCGGGGCGGGGTGGCCAAGCGGCCCCCGTCCAGCACCGACGACCGGAGCGCCTCGAGGACCTCGCCCGACCGCGCCGCTCGTGGTGGGTCCTCGGCGGACGCGCCGTGCCGCCGGGGTCGTAGGGTGGGCAGACGAGCATGCCTCCGCGCCGGGTGCGCACGCCACGACGACCCCGGTGCGCCCCGCCCCACCGACCGGAAGGACTCCCGTGACCCCGGTGACCACCGCGCAGGACGGCACCCGCCCCGACGTCACCGCCCGCGCCCGAGCTCTGCTGCGCGCGGCCGTCCCGTTCGCCGGGAACCTGCTCACGAGCAACCTCGGCGCGGCGCTGGGCCGGCACGTGGCCGATCCGTCAGCGGGCCCGAAGGCTCCCGTGCCCACGGGCTGGCCGGCCGCTTTCGCCCACCGGGGAGGGGCCGAGGTCGCCCCGGAGAACACCCTGGAGGCGTTCCGGACGGCCGCGGCCCTCGGGGACGTCGTGCTGGAGCTCGACGTCCAGGTCACCGCCGACGGCACGGCCGTGTCGATGCACGACCTCACCGTGGACCGCACCACCGACGGGACCGGAGCCGTCGCACGGATGTCCACCCGGGACCTGCAGCGCCTGGACGCCGGGCACACCTTCACCCTCGACGGGGCGACCTTCCCGTGGCGCGGACGCGGGGTCCGCGTCCCCACGCTGGCGGAGGTCTACGAGGCCTTCCCCGCCCATCGCGTGGCGATCGAGCTCAAGGGCAACCGGCCCGGGGCCGAGCAGATCGTCTGGCGCACCATCCAGGCGGCGGAGGCTCAGGGGCGCACCCTCGTCGCGACCAACCGCACGGCCTCGATCCGGCGCTTCCGCCAGGTCTCGGGAGGGACGGTCCCCACGGCGGCGGCGCTGACGGAGTTCGCCGCCTTCCGGCTCCTGTGCCTGCTGGGCCTCCACGCCCACCACGCCCTTCCGTTCCAGGGCCTGCAACCGCCCGACAGGATCCTGGGGGTGCGCGTGCTCACCCCCGCGCTGCTGCGGGCCGCCCAGCAGGCGGGGCTGCGGGTGGACGTGTGGACGATCGACCACGAGGCCGACATGCGCCGCCTGCTGGAGTGGGGCGTGGACGGCGTCATGACCGACCGGCCCGATCTGCTCTCCCGGGTGCTCCGGGAACCCTGACCCACGAGCGCGGGAGCTGGACACCGCGCGGCCTCCTCGGGACCAGCGGAAGCGGGGAACGGGCGTCCTGCTCGGTCCGTGCCGTCGCCCGCCCGCGGCCGGTCCGGCAGCGGGGCGAGGACCTGGTCGGCCCCGGCCGGTCCGGAGCGCCGTCAGGCCTGGATCCGCCCGAACGCTCCGTGCGGGGGCGCCTCACCGGTGGCGCGTCTCCGGGCCATCACGTCCTCCGACGGAGACGCGACCGCAAAGACGCCCGAGTTGCCTGCATGGTCGTCGGCAGGTGAGGAGGTGTCGCGCGGAGGCGGGCCCGGAGGGCGGATCGGCGTGTCACAGTGGTGGGTCGAGGGGCCGGTCGACGGCGTGGAGGTCGTTGCTGAGGCTGCTGCCGGTGATGCCGTCCAGCGGGGTGATGTCCACGACGATGCCCGTCTGCACATCGAGAGAAACGCTGTACAGCGTGGCGAGGCCGCCGCTGGTGAGGGTGGGGTCCTCGGGACCGTACTCGAGGATCCGGCTGGCGGGGCTGTCCAGCAGCGGGCAGCACCCGCACCGGGGGGTGTAGCCGTTGTCCCAGTCCTCGTTCTCACCCACCAGCGGCCGGCAGGTGGCCGACCAGGTGAGCCGGCCGCGGAGCATGGTGGCGGTGACGTCACGGACGTCCACGCCCTGGCTGAGCTCGGCCGGATCGAGCATGGCCGTGAACTGGTAGTCCCGCCACATCGGATCGCCGTGGTCGTAGTGCCAGTCCTCCGGGCGCCGGGAGACCAGGCCATCCGGCCGCAGGACGACTCCCGCCCCCGGAGGCGGGGGCACAGCGCGCACCGCGCCGTCGTCGCCGCAGCACACCGGCTCGGCGGACCCGCTGTAAGGCACGCCCTCGGCCGCCTCGACTCCTGCGGAGGAGCGCACGACCACCCGGCCGACGCGACGATCGAGCCAGGCCTCGACCGGCTCGCCCAGCGCCGTGCTCCCGCTGCCTTCCTGGCGCCGATGGGTGAAGTGCACGGTGGTGAACCGCCACGGCGAGCTGGCCGCCAGCGCGCGGAAGTCCGCAGCCGTGGGCGTGCCGGGCACAGGTAAGCCGCTCATGCGACCGAGTAGAGCACATCCTGAGCGCCGGCGCGACGACGAGGCCCGCGCACCCGCGACCGGGAAGGGGCTCCGACGGCCATGACCGGGGTGCGGTGCCGTCCGGGCTGGTGACCGTGGTGGCCATGGCGAGTCGGAGAGCGCCCGGGAACTGGTCGGTGGTCGGTCGCGGACAGTGCCGGAGCCGCTGACGCCGCCCCGGACGGACCATGGGCACCATCTCCGCAGGACATGGGATCGTGCGCGGCAGTCGCCGGAGACGCTTTGCACTTGCCATAAATGGTCTTCTTCGCCGCAGCACCGCCCGGCGTGCTCTGCGGTGTCCTGCATGCATCATCATGAGAACGCCCCATGAAAGGCACCCCTGGCAGCCCCCCCAATATCCACAGCTGCCCCTACATAGGAGCCACCCATGAGCCACAACACCGACCCCGGCCCGCGCCAGCTCCACGAGCAGGTCCACCCGCTGCCCGTCGGCTGGCAGCTCGTCGACGTCGAGCACGAGCAGTATGAGGGCCCCACCTTCTACCCGCCCGAGCCCCTGGACGCCTTCGGCGTGGCCGTCCTGTGGACCCCGGAGGGATACCTGTACGAGGTGCTGAACAACAAGGCCACGAACACCCTGACTCGAGCCGAGCTGGTGGGGCTGCAGATCGCCATCGACCGAGCCCTCGCATCGGGGTCCTGAGCCCCGGTGGCCGGGCCTCGGAGACACCCCCGGCATCGGAGGCCGGGGGTGTCTCGTGGGGAGGGCCCCGGGGCGCCCCGCAGGTCGCCCGGGGGATGGAAGCCAACCCCGTGACGGATACGACAGCCTGCTGCTCGACAGCCGGATCCGCGGTGGCCTGATCCACTGGGACGGCTCCCCACGCTGCCGCCTGCCATCATCGCCGTGGGGTGCGCGAGCCGACAAGAACTCCGCCCAGCGCGACGAGGGCGCCGAGGAGCACTCCCGCGCCGAACTCCAGGGGCAGACCCCCGGCGGCCGGGACCCTGGCAGCAGGGCCCGCCCCGGCACGAAGCGCTCCGCCTGCCTCGGCCGGGGACCCGCCGCTTCCCGTGGTCGCGCTCGTGGCCGGGCTCGTGGTCGTCACGGATCCGGCCGTGGAGGGCGCGGGGGCGCGGCCGCCGGTGGCGAGGTCCCGGTCGATCGCGGCGAGGAACGACGCGACCATCCGCTTGCCGGCTCCGGCGAGCATTCGCTGGCCCACACCGCCGACAGGGCCGCCCACGACCGCAGCGGCCGCCCACGTGAGATCGGTGCCGCCGTCCCCGGCGTCGGCCATCCGCACGTGCACCTCGGCGGAGACCGTGCCCGGTCCGCCCGCCGCCTGCACCTCGAGCACGAACGCGTCCGGTGGCTGCTGCTCCCGGAAGGCGACCTCGCCCTCGTAGGCGCCCTTGATCGAGGCCACGCCGATGGTGGCCCGGACGGCGTAGCGGTCCTCCCCCAGCTCGGCGAGCGACTCCACCCCGGGAACGGTGCGCAGCAGGACTTCGGGGTCGTGGAACGCCGCCCATGCGGTGGCGCGGCCGGCCTGCAGGTGGGCGGTGCCGGTGATCTCCATGGCTCTCCTTCTGCGGGGTGCGGGCGGGCCCCGTTGCCGCGGGCGGGCCCGGGCCGGACAGGTCAGGTGCGGTGCAGCGAGGGCCAACGGCCGGCGGCGTGGCGTCGGCGCAGGTCCCAGAGCTCCGACGGGGAGATGGGCATCCGGGTGATCGGGAACCCCTCGGCGTCCTCGATCGCGGAGGCGATCACCGCGCTGCCCGGGATGGTCCCGGCCTCTCCGGCTCCCTTGATGCCCAGCGGGTTGAGCGGGCTGGGGGTCTCCAGGTGGGCGGTCCGGATCTCGGGGACCTCAGAGGCGAAGGGCATCAGGAAATCCATGAAGGAGGCGTTGAGCAACTGCCCGGAGGAGTCGTAGACGAGACGCTCGTAGAGGGCTCCGCCGATGCCCTGGGCCACGCCGCCGTGGACCTGTCCTTCGACGACCATCGGGTTGATCATGGGCCCGCAGTCGTGGACCACGCAGTAGCGCAGCACCCGGATGTCGGCCGACTCCGGATCGGTCTCCACGATCGCGGCGTGCATGCCCGATGCGAAGGTCGAGCGCAGCGGCGAGTAGAAGTCGGTGCCCTCCAGCCCCGGCTCCTCGTCGTCGGCGATCGGGGGACGGGTCGTGTCGGCCCGGCCCCCGAACTGGGTCGCCGCCCGCGCGCTGTCGTCGAACGCGTAGCGCAGGGGGTTGGAGAGCACCGCGACCATGGCCAGGGGGATCTGCGCCTGCGGGTCGCCCTTGACGCGCACGATCCCCTCGACGAGCTCCAGGTCGACCGGGTCCGCTTCGAGGGCGCGCCCGGCGACCCGCAGGGCCTTCTCCTTCACCCTGCGCGCGGCCAGGTGCACCGCGTTGCCGCTCATCACCGCCCCCCGGGAGCCCCAGGTGCCCACCGAGTAGGACATCTGCCGGGTGTCGCCGGTCGTGACGCGCACCGTGTCGATCGGCACACCCAGCTCGTCGGCGACGACCTGGGCGAGGACCGTCTCGTGCCCCTGCCCCTGGGTGGTGAGTCCCGTGGACACGTGGATCCGCCCGGAGGTGTCGATCTCGATGTGCCCGCCCTCGTAGGGGCCCGCGCCGGTGCTCTCCACGTAGCAGGCGATGCCCAGGCCCACCCGGCGGCCCTGCGCCCGGGCCCGGGCCCGGTACTTCTGGAAGTCGTCCCAGCCGACCAGGTCCTTGAGCTCGTCCAGGCAGGCGGGATAGTCCCCGGAGTCGTAGACCCCCTCACGCCCGTCCTGCATGAGCAGCCCGAGGGGGTGGGGGAACTCGCGCACGAAGTTCACCAGCCGCACCTCGGCGCGGTCCTTCCCGAGGGCGTCGGCGATCGCGTCCATGGTGCGCTCCATCATGAACACGCCCTGGGGACGCCCCGCCCCGCGGTAGGGGGTCACGATCACGGTGTTGGTGTACAGCGACCAGAACTCGACCCGGTAGTGGGGGATATCGTAGGGGCCGAGGAGGTGGGTGGAGGTGTTCAGCGGGCAGATCACCCCGTAGGGCAGGTAGGCGCCGTTGTCGTGCCAGAACTCCACGTCCAGGCCGAGCACCCGCCCGTCGTCGTCGAACCCGACGCGGACCGTCTGCAGCTGCTGACGCTCGTGGGCGGAGCCGATGAAGTGCTCCCGGCGGTCCTCGGTCCACTTCACCGGGGCCTGCAGCCTGCATGCCGCGGCGGCCACGCAGATGTCCTCCGGCCAGGGATGGTTGATCTTCACGCCGAAGCCGCCGCCGACGTCGGGGGCGATGACCTCGACCCGGGCCAGGGGCAGGCCGAGCTTCGCGGCGAGCGCCGCGCGGGTGCCCGTGGAGGTCTGGGTGGAGGCGTGTACCCGCAGCCGTCCGTCCTCGGCGTCCCAGCGGGCGAGGATGCCCCGGCCCTCCAGGGGCATCGACGCGCTGCGCTCCATGTCCAGGTGCAGTTCCAGGACGTGGGGGGCTGCCTCGATCTGGGCGGGCGCGTTCCCGACCTGCTGGACGAGGTGGGCTGCGACGTTGCCGGGGGCCTGTTCGTGCACGAGGTGGGCGGCGTCGCGGGCGGTGGCCACCCCGACCACGGGCTCACGGTGCGCGTAGGCGACCCGGATCCGCTGGGCGGCGTCCTCGGCGAGGTACCGGTTGGTGGCCACGACCATGGCGATGGGCTCCCCGACGTGGTTGACCTCGTCCTTGGCCAGGGCGCGGCCGGTCACGGGGTGCTCGATCGAGGGGTGCGGCAGGAGCATGGGCAGCGGTTCGGCGGCCGGTCCCGGGAGGTCCTCCCAGGTCCACACGGCGACGATCCCGTCGATGTCCAGGGCACCGGAGACGTCCACGTCGAGCACGCGGGCGTGGGCGTGGGGGCTGCGGACGAAGGCGGCTTCCAGGGCTCCGGCGCCGAGGTCGTCGAGGTAGTGGCCGTGGCCGGTGACGAGGCGGGGGTCCTCGCGGCGCGTGATGGGGGCGCCGAACATGCGGGTGGTCACGACGGCTCCTCGGTGGTGCGCGCGCCGCGCCGCAGGTGCGCGGCCCGGCGGACGGCGTGGACGATGTTCTGGTAGCCGGTGCAGCGGCAGAGGTTGCCGGAGACCGCCGTGCGGGCCTCCTCCGGGGTGGGATCGGGGTTCTCGTCGAGGTAGGCGTGCACCGTGGTGATGAGCCCGGGGGTGCAGAAGCCGCACTGCAGCCCGTGGCAGTCGATGAACGCCTGCTGGACGGGTGAGGGGTGCTGCGGGTCGTGGCCGATCCCCTCGACGGTGGTCACCTCGTGGCCCTCGGCGGAGGCGGCGAGGACCAAGCAGGAGCGCACCGGCTGCCCGTCGAGCAGCACGGTGCAGGCGCCGCAGACGCCGTGCTCGCAGCCGACGTGGGTGCCGGTGAGCCCGACGTCGTGGCGCAGCGCGTCCGAGAGCAGGCGCCGGTGCGGGAGGTCGAGGCGGTGCTCGAGGCCGTTGACCCGCAGGGACACCGGGCGGAGAGGCTCGGGTGCGGCCCCGGTGGACCAGCCCTGCGGGTGGGGAGGGGTGCTCATGGTCAGGTGTCCTCTCCGGGCAGGGCCGTCAGCTCGGTGAACAGCCGGCGGGTCAGCACTGCGGTCAGGTGCCGCCGGTAGTCGGCGGTGGCGTGGATGTCGTCCTGCGGCACGACGAACGCCTCGGCCAGGGCTGCGACGTCGGCGGCGGCCCGGGCGGCCTGCGCCACCGGGAGGCCGGCCACGGCGTCGTCGAGAGTGAGCACGCACGGGGTGTCGGTGACCGAGACGAACCCTGCCCGGGCACCGGTGAGCATCCCGTCGGCGACCTCCAGGACCAGGCCCACACCCGCCAGTGCGTAGTCGCCGGAGCGGCGGGCGTATTCGGCGAACCCGGCCCGCGCGCGGTCGGGCAGCCGCCCGAAGGCGGCCTCGACGAGGATCTCGTCCTGGGCGAGGGAGGTCTCGAGCGGACCGAGGAACAGCTCGCTCGCCGGCACCGTGCGCTCTCCGCGCACGGAGCGCACGCGGACCCGCCCGTCGGTCAGGGCCAGGATCATCGGCATCTCCCCGTTGGGATCGGCGTGGGCCACGGAACCGACGGTGGTGCCGCGGGAGCGGATCGCCGGGTGCCCCACGTGGGCCAGGGCCCGGCGCAGGAGGGGTTGGGCGCCGTGGGCCGGTCCGCTGCGCTCCAGCACCCGGTGGGTGACGAGGGCGCCCACCAGGACGTCGTGGTCCGTCACGTCGATCCGGTCCAGGCCCGGCAGACGGGTGAGGTCCACGACGTGCTCCGGGGTGGCCAGCCGCATGTTGAGCAACGGGATGAGGCTCTGGCCGCCGGCGAGGACCTTCGCCGCAGGGTCCAGCTCGTGGAGCAGGCCCACGGCCTCCTCGAGGCTGTCGGGGGCGTGGTAGGTGAAGGGCGCGGGCTTCACGGCCCGTCCGATCCGTGGGCGGCGCCCCTCCCGGCACGCCCGGCCCGCGCGCACGGGTCGGCGGCGGGTCCGCCGCGGGCTGCGGGACGGCCGTGCGGCCGTCGCCGGGACGCTTCCCTCCGGATGCCCATCTCGTGCTCCTTCGCGCGGGAGACCCTCGCAGGCATCGGCCGGCCGGTCGGTGGGATCGGGTGCGCGCCGATGCGCCGAGCGAGGTGATGAGCGCAACACTAAGGAGTGCACCGCACGACCGCCATCATCGGTGCTTGATGACAGGGCGACGGACCGCCCACGGGGGCACGCACCCGCAGGAGGAAGCGCCGGGGGCGGGCCGGCGCACCGGCCGGCCCGCCGGCCCACGACCACCGGGCCGGCACCCCCGTGCTCGCGGCTGCCGTCCCCGTTTCCGGCGTCGCACAGGGTGCTCGTCGAGATCGGCCACCCCATGTGGCCGGCGCCGGGGGCACAATGCCACCATGACCGCTCTTCCGTCCCCGCCCCGCGACCAGCCCGGCTGCGCCGGGCTGCTCCTGGCGGCCGGCGCCGGCCGCCGGCTGGGCACACCGAAGGCGCTGCTGCGCGGGCCCGACGGGCGGGCACGGGTGCAGGTCGTCGTGGACCAGCTGCGCCGGGCCGGCTGCGAGCCGGTGCACGTCGTCGTCGGGGCCGCACCCACGGAGGTCGCCGCCCTCGTGACCGGGGCCGTGATCGTGCCGGCCCCCGATTGGGCCGAGGGCCTCGGCGCCTCGCTGCGGGCCGGGCTGCGCTCGCTGGAGCCCACCGCCGCCGACGCCGTTCTGATCATGCTGGTCGACCTGCCCGGTGTCGGCGAGGCGGCCATGCGCCGGGTGCTGGCCGCGGGAACCGCCTCCGGGAACCCGGCCGCCACGGCCAAGGTGCGAGCCCACTGGCGCCGGGAGCCCGGTCACCCGGTGCTGCTCGGGCGGGCGCACTGGCCCGCCGCGCTCGGCACCGCCCACGGGGACCGCGGGGCGCGCGCCCTCCTCTCCGGCTCCGGTACCACGGGCGTGGAGTGCTCCGACCTCGGTGACGGCCACGACGTCGACGTGCCCCAGGACGCGGTGCGAGCACGACTGCGCCCGCCCGAGGCCCTCCCCCCGGACGAGGACCGGCCGTGACCGCCCTGCCCGACGACCCCGTCGCCCTCCAGGAAGCCCTGGGCGCCCACGGCTACCTGACCGACACCGCCCTGGCCACCACCGCCTGGCTCGCGTGCCGCCTGGAACGGCCCCTGCTGTGCGAAGGAGCCCCGGGTGTGGGCAAGACCGCCCTGGCCGCCGCCCTGGCCGCTGTGCTCGAGGGCCCGTTGATCCGCCTGCAGTGCTACGAGGGGATCGACGCGACGCAGGCGCTCTACGACTGGGACTTCCCACGGCAGGTCCTGCACCTGCGCGCGCTGGAAGCCGGTGGGCGCACGGACCTCGAGGCGGCCGAGACGGATCTGTACCGGCGCCGCTTCCTGCTCGCCCGGCCGGTTCTCCAGGCCCTGGAGGCCTCCCTCCCGCAGCGGCGAGCGGTGCTGCTCGTCGACGAGGTGGACCGCGCCGACGACGAGTTCGAGGCCTTGCTGCTCGAGGTCCTCTCGGAATGGGCCGTCAGCGTGCCCGAGCTGGGCCGGGTCGTGGCGCAGGCCCCGCCCGTCGTCGTCGTCACGTCCAACCGCACCCGGGAGCTGCACGACGCGCTGACCCGCCGCTGCCTCTACCACTGGTTCGAGCTGCCCGACCTGGAGCGCGAGCGCGCGATCGTGCGCCGCCACGTCCCTGACGCCTCCGACGCCCTGACGGCCTCGGTGCTGGCGGCCGCGGCCCGGCTGCGCTCCCTCGACCTGGTCAGACCGCCGGGGGTCGCCGAGACCCTCGACTGGGTCCGGGCCCTGGTGCGCCTCGGCGTGGACGAGCTCGACGAGGCCGCGGCCCACCTGACCCTGGGCACCGTCGTGAAGGAGCGCGAGGACCTGCTGACCGTCCGGGACGCCGGGCCGCTTCCCGGTGGCGCCCCGCCGAGGAGCATCCGGTGAACTACGTGGACCTGGTCGTGGGCCTCGGGCGGGAGCTGCGCCGGGCGGGTGTGGACGCCGGGCCCGAGCAGACGCGCACGCTCGTGCGCGCACTGGCCCTGCTGGACCCCCTCGACCGGGAGCAGGTGCGCGCCGCCAGCCGCGCCTGCTGCTGCACCTCCCCCGCGCAGGTCCAGGTGCACGACCGGGTCTTCGACGCCTTCTTCCGCGCCGGGCCCGGCCACCCCGGGGCCACCACGGTCCTCGAGCAGGCTTCCGGCAGCCCTGACGGGCGCTCGGGGGACGACGGCACGGACCCGGGCATGCGCTCCCCGGCGTCCGCGTCGCGCACCGAACGGCTGTCCCGCACCGATCTGGCCCGTCCCGGCCCGGAGCGGGAGGCGGCACTGGCCCTCGTGGACGTCCTGCGGCTGAGCCCACCCGTGCGCCGGTCCGCCCGGCGCAGCCGCGCCTCCCGCGGCGGCGTGGACCGCCGCCGCAGCGCCCGCGCGCTGCTGCGCGCCGGTGGGGAGCCCTCGCCGCTGCACCACCGCCGGCGTCGCCGCCGGCCCCGGCGGATCGTCGTGGTCGTCGACGTGTCCGGGTCCATGCACCGCCACCACGACCTGGCGCTGCGTCTCGCCCGCCGCCTGGTGCGGGAACCCGGGCCCTGTGAGGCCTTCACCGCCGGCACCCGGCTGACCCGGGTCACCGGGCTCCTGCGCGGACCCTGGCCGACGGTGCGCGCCCGGATCGGCCGGCAGGTCCCCGACCTGGCCGGAGGCACTCGGCTGGGGGACGCGCTCGCCGACCTCGTGGACGACTGGGGCCGCCGAGGACCGCTGCGCGGGGCCGTGGTGGTCGTCGTCTCCGACGGGTGGGAGACCGGCTCGACGGCCCGCCTGGCCCGTCAGGCCGCCCGGCTCCACCGGCTGGCCCACCGCTTCATCTGGGTGAACCCGCGCGCCGGCCGCGAGCAGTTCCGGCCGGACACCGCCGGGATGCGCGCCGTCGCCCCGTTTCTCGACCACCTCGTGGGCGGGCCCACGGTGGCCCACCTGCAGGAGGCACTCGATGCGATCGGCGCCGCCCGGCTCCCGGTCCGGGCGCAGCAGGTCCGCCGTGCGTGACGTGGCCGTGATGCTCGAGCGGTGGCTGGGCGAGGGACGCCGGTTCGCGCTGGCCACCATCGCCCGGACCTGGTCCTCCGCCCCCCGGCCCGCGGGCGCCATGATGGCGGTCGATGAGGACGGACAGGTCCTCGGCAGCCTCTCCGGCGGGTGCGTGGAGGGCGCTGTGCACGAGCTCGCCCTGGAGGTCCTCGCCGACGGGGCCGCCCGCGCCGCCCACTACGGCATCAGCGGACAGGACGCGCTGGCGGTCGGCCTGACCTGCGGTGGTCACCTCGACGTCCTGGTCCGGCTCGTGGATCCCGCCGCGGAGGACAGCGCGGTGCTCCGCGGCGCCCTGCGGGCACTCACCGAGGAGCGTCCGGCCGCCCTCGCCGTGCGCGTGGCCACCGGCACCGGGGCCGTGCCCGCCGGCGAGCCCCTGGGCCGGTGGATGCTGGTGGACTCGGCAGCCAGCATCGGCAGCATCGGGCCCGCCCGCCTGGACGAGGCCGTCGTCGCCGACGCCCGGGGCCGGCTGGGCACCGGGCGCAGCGACGTCATCGGCTACGGCCCGGACGGCGGACGGCTGGGCAGCGGCGTGGAGGTACTCGTCGTCGCCCTGGCCCCGCGTCCCCGGTTCCTCGTCTTCGGGGCCATCGACTACGCCCGGGCACTGGCCGCCGTGGCCTCCTTCGTCGGCTACGCCGTGACCGTCTGCGACGCCCGGGCGGTGTTCGCCACCCCTGCCCGGTTCCCGGAGGCCGACGAGGTCGTGGACCGGTGGCCGCACCAGTACCTGGCCGGGGAGATCGAGGCCGGGCGCATCGACTCCTCCACGGTTCTCGCCGTGCTCACCCACGACCCCAAGTTCGACGTGCCGCTGCTGGAGGTGGCGCTGCGCTGTGACGCCGGCTACATCGGGGCCATGGGCTCGCGCCGCACGAACACCGAGCGCGAGCGCCGGTTGCGCGACCGCGGGATGAGTTCGGCGGAGCTCGCCCGGTTGCACGCTCCCATCGGCCTGGACCTGGGGGCCCGCACCCCCGAGGCCACCGCCGTGTCCATCATGGCCGAAGTGATCCAGCACAGCGGCGGCGGCAGCGGGCGGCCGCTGCGGGAGATCTCCGGCCCGGTCCACCCGCCGTGAGCGCGCCGACCGCCCAGCACAGCGTTCACCCGCCCCGGAGGGGCGGCCCGGGGTGCCGGTTCGGCAGGTCCCGCACCCGTGCGGGGCGGGGCGGGGGCGGCTCCCGGGCGACGGCGACCCCGGGGCCTGCTCGCCGTCGCCCGGGAGCCGGTGACGGGCGAAGCCGGGACCGGGCGTCGACGGTCTGCGGTGAGGCCGCTCCGGCCGGGCGGCGGCACCGGCCGCCGGCCGAAGTGACAGCGCAGGTCACGGCGCAGGTCACGGCGCCGGGGCCGTCCCGCCGCCGGGGCCGCCCATGCCGGTGGCCTCCTGCTGGGTGACGGCCCCGGCGTAGTCGTCGGCCGGGTCACGGTAGATGGTGTGGATGTGCCCCCATCCCCCGGTGGTGACCCCGGACACGTCGGCGCCGGCCGAGCCCTGCTGGTTGGAGAACTCGAGGTAGACGTCCGGACCCGAGATCTGGAAGTAGATGCCCTCCCCGGTGCTCATGTCGTAACTGGTAGCTCCGGACCAGTTCACGTACGTCTCGTCCAGGCTCGCCTCGATCCTGGCCAGCTCCTCGGCGGTGGTCTGCTCATCGGCCAGGCCCACCCACTGGGCGATGACGTCGAGCAGCAGCTGCTTCTGCTCCTGGGTCAGCTCAGACCCGGCCAGACCCGTGCCCGTGGGGTAGGAGCAGGTGCCACCGGGGGCGCAGACGAGGTTGGAGACCTCCTCGCCCTGGTACAGGGCCGCCTGCTGGTCCTCGTCGAGGCTGTCGTAGAAGGTGAAGGCCGTCTCGTACATCCCGGCCAGGGGTTGCACCTCGTTGCCCTGCCCGTCGGTGTAGACCGCCGGCTGGGAGCCCAGGTGGGTGGGGGCGAAGGTGACCGAGCCCTCCGTCCCGTCGAGGGTGGCGTTGATCCCGAGGTGGTGGCCGCCGAACTGCACCTCCCAGGCGCTGGTGTCGGAGGGGTCGCCGAAGAAGGCGATGTAGTACTGGCCCAGCGACTCCTCGGTGCTGGTGGAGTTCTCGTGCAGGTACTGGTCCCCGCCCATGATGTCGGTGACGGTCCGGTACCCCTCGTCGCTGAGCAGCGCCTCGAGCACCTCCAGGGCGGCGGCCTGCTGCTGATCGGTGAGCTCCGCCAGGTTCAGCCCGGCCCGGTCGACGAAGGTGACGGGGAAGTTCGACCAGGAGGTGGTCCTGGTCTCGTCGTCGTAGGCGTGGAGCAGGGCCTCGCGCTGCTCCTCCGACAGGGTCGCCAGGAACTGCTCGGCCGCGGCGGCCGTGGCGGCGACGGTCTCCTCGGTGGTCCCTCCGGCCCCCGTGGACGGGGTGCTCTCCGAACCCGCCGAGGCCGGCGCTGTGGCCGAGACCGAGGTCGGGGCCGAGGTGGTGGCCGATGCCGTTCCTCCCGTGGCGAGGGCCTCCTCCGCCTGGGGGCTGCATCCGGTGAGCGCGGCCAGGGCCAGGCTCACAGCGGCTGCGGTGGAGACGAAGCGGGCAGAACGGGAACGGGGGGAGATCATGGGCTGCTCCTTGCGGGATCGACGGGGGTGTCGACCCGTAAGCTACGGCCTGCCCGCTGAGCATCCACTGAACGAAGCCGGAACACTGCCGTCGGCCCACGAGCCGGTCGCTCCGGAGGCGCCACGGGCTGCCGGGCTGCGGCAGGCCCCGGGCGCCCCGATGGAGGGGGGCCCGGGGCCTGCCGGGGTCGTGGGTGGCCCGGCTGGCCGGTCCTCCGGCATCGATACGCCGCAGCGCGTTCCGGGTCCGGTGATCGGCGATGCCCCGCCCGCCTCCCCCGAGATCCTTGCCGGCAGCCCCGCTGCGCAGTGGCGCGGCGAAGGCCGGCATGTTGCGCGGCGAGCGTCGCAGGCGGTCCGGCGTGGTGGGAACCGCTGGGCCGCCCTACCGGCCGCGGCGAGTGCTTCGTCGACCTGCGGACGCGGGCACGTGCTCCCGACACTCCGCGGTTCGCGCGGGGGTCATCACGCCGCACCTCCGCGACCGCTTCACGGGCGGTGGAGGACAGAAGGTCGATGGACGGGTGGGTGCCCGGGCATCGGCACCGTGTACACCCGGTGGCCGTGCACCGGCCACCGGGGCGTCATCAGGCCCGGCCAGACTGGAGCTGTGCCCGGGAGCCGGGGATCTTCCGGGGATCGACGTCGAGATGAGGGGTGCCCGCCATGAGCGACCACGCGACGACCACAGCGATTCCACCTGTTCAGGACCTGACGCAGATCCGTCCCGGGGACCACCTCGAAGCCTGGAGCCAGGCAGTGGTGCGCCACCGGGGGATCGTGGAGGAGGCCGCCCCGGGTCTGGGAGCGGTCTGGATCCGGGAGTCCGGCATCGGTGAGCGCAGGATGCTCGCCAGCGACACGTTCGAGTTGCGCGCCCCTTGGAACCCCGTGTCTGCCGACGGCGACGGTGAGGAGTTGTCATGAGTGAGCAGAGCGCCGAGCCCGGCGATCCGCGGGTTCCGCGCGGGACCGCTGAACCGCCGGCGGCCCGCTGCACCGGGGTGTTCTTCCCGCAACTGGTCGGACGCTGCGTGGCCGAGGCCCGTGCAGCCCTGGCGCGCACCGCCCGGATCCAGACCTCCCCGGGGCCGATGTCCCTGCACGCGGCCGGGGACCGGCTGCGCGTCCTGGCCCGCGCCAAGGGCCGCCGCTCCGCACCGGTGCGGCAGGTGCTGTTCGTGGACGCCCACGACACCGGCCCGGCCCAGATCGCCGCCGGTCTGCTGACCCATCATGCCGGGGCCGCCGTCGTGGCTCGCTCCGCCGGAGTGCGCCCGGGGGCGGCAGTGGACCCCTTCGCGGTGGAGGTCCTGGCCCAGCACGGGATCGAACCGGCCACGGTCACGCCCCGGCTGCTCACCGAGGACCTCGTGCGGGCTGCCGACTGGGTCATCACCGTCGGTCCGCAGGATCCGGGTCCGATGCCCTCAGCACCTCCCGCCCGGACCTGGCTGGTCGGGGGTTCCGGTCCGTCCCTGGTCGCTGCTCTGGACGGCCGGGTCCAGGGCCTGTGGGCGGAGATACGGACGTCACCCAGGCGGGAGGAAGAGCTCCGGGTCCGCGGGGTGCCCGACGAGCCGGCCGCTGACACCTCCGGGTCGTGACATGGGCATGTCCCGGGCGGCGAGCGCGGGGGCGCGGAGGCGCTGCACTCCCCCGGGACGGACGAGTGGCCCACGTGCGCCCCGACGTCGTCCGGCCCGTTCCTGAATACCGCTGACGTCGAGGACGCCGTCAGGTCCACCGCGCTCGTCGCCCGGCTGCTCCCGGCCCACGGCATCCGGATCCGCGGCTCCCCGGTCACGGTCAGCGGCGACCCCGCCGCCCACCGGCCGCTGCGGGACGCCCGCACCGAGCCGGCCCTCGGCGGGAGGCGCAACGACCGCAGCGGCGTCGACGGGCCGTCGAGCCCCGGACGGTCCGGTGTGCCGAATGCCACGGTCCGCGTGTTGGTGGTGCCCGCCGGCGCCACCGTCCATGGTGGGAAGCAGAGGATGCACCGGGGTCCGCCGGGGGCGGGGGCCGCCTCCAGCCGCCCGGCGCACCCGGTGGCGCGCAGCACCTGCCGCCCCGGGGCAGCAGGTGCTGCGGTCGCAGGTCCACCGTGCCGGCACCGGGGCCGCCGCACGGACCACCTCTCGGGCAGTCACCGCTTCGACCTCGCGGTGGCTGCCCGAGGGGCTGTCCCGGCTGTTCGAACCCGGAGCCCGACGAGCCGGCCGACGAGGCCTCCTGCGAGGTGGTCAGCGCTCTGGGTTGGGCGTGAAGGTGTGTCCCAGGGCGGTGGAGACCTCGGCGAAGATCCGGGTGGCCGGCGAGGAGCAGGGCAGGGTCTTCGGGTCATCGGCCAGCACCGGGGACTCGGGGCAGTTCCCGGAGGCGATGTCGCTGTTGGCCTGCACGACCACGGTGGTGTCGGTGGTGGTGTCGTAGTAGACGGTGGTGTTGTAGCCGGGCAGCTCCCCGGTGTGCCCGACCCAGCCGTCGATGCATCCGAAGCCCAGCCCGTAGCCCCTGTCTGCGGGCTGGAAGGAGGTGAGACGTTCCCGCTGGGCCTCCTCGCCCAGCAGCCCGTGGCCGGTGCCCAGCGCCCGGCCGAAGACCAGCAGGTCGCCCATGTCCGAGATCAGGTCCCCGGCGGTGAAGCTCCAGGAGGGGTTCCAGTGCGTGGCGTCGGCCGGGGCCTGCGGGGTCGCAGTGTTCCCCTGGAGGGTGAAGCCCTGCGCGTACGGTTCGGGCAACGCGGGGGAGTTCCCGGGCCAGACGGTCTCCTCCAGCTCCAGCGGGGCGAAGATCTGCTCCTCCAGCACGTCCCCGACCGACTCGCCGGTGACCTGCTCGATCACCAGCCCCAGCAGGATGTAGTTGGTGTTGGAGTAGTCGAACTGCTCCCCTGGGGCGAACAGGGGGGATTCGGAGATCCCGGCGGCGAGCAGCTCCTGGGGGGTGAAGACCGTCTCGGGGGCGGCGAAGAAACGATCCGTGAACGCGGTGCTGCGCGTGTAGCTGGCGATGCCGCTGGTCATGTCCGCCACCTGGCGCAGCGTGATCCGATCCCCGTTGGGAATGCCCGGCACGTAGTCCCCGATGGGGTCCTCGAGGGAGAGCCTGCCCTCCTCGGCCAGCTGCAGCACCAGCGTGGCGGTGAAGGGCTTGGTGACCGACCCGACGCGGGTGTGCACACCGACCTCCATCGGCTCCCCGGTCGCTGGATCGGCCACCCCGTAGGCGGCCGTCCAGGTGCCCTCCGGGGACGAGACCCCGACGACCGCACCGGACGCGGACGCCTGCGCGAACGAGTCCCGGGCGGCGGCGTCCAGCTTCTGCGTGAGCTCCTCGGGCAAGGGCTCGGCCATCTGCGAGGACGGCTCGCGGGTGACGACGTCGTCGACGTCGCTCACACAGCTCTGCCCAGCACCTGCCGAGGTCGCTGGGGCAGGGGCCGCCGCCGCGGCACCGGCCGGGGAGGACGGGGCGCTGCCGGCGCACCCGCTGGCCCCGAGCAGGAGCACCGTCGCCGTGGTGGCGACGAGCACGTGACGTGTGGATCGTGTCGGTGATGACATCTGCGTTTCCTTCTCGGTCGGCGCAGAACACCCCTGGGGGCTTCTCCGCCCGGGAGACAGTGCTTCGGACTCGGTCGTCGTGGACGACGATGTCGATCCCCTGCGCCCCGCTCCACCGCGAAGGAACATTCCCGCAGCACGCACAGGCGCTGAGATCGATGAGATGACGGGCCGATCCATGGCCCTCGCACCACGCACCGGCCCCCGAGGACTCGGCGGTCGGGCGGTGGCCCCAGCCTAGGACCTCCTCCGAGCCGGGGCGGAGAAACCGGCCAGGATCGTTATCCGACCGCCGAAGATGTCGCCCCCCGGGCACCCCCCAGGAACGCGCGTCCAGGACCCCACGCGCCCAGCGAGGAGCGGGCCAGGAACGGGCGACGCCACTGCCGCGCTCCGGCACCCCGCCGACCGGTGGGCCGCTCCGACCCAGGCTGGGAACCGGAGCCGCTCGGCCGGGGCGCCGGTGCGCTGCGCGCTGTGCGCAGCCCTGCCGGCTGCGCCCGGTGCGGCCGTGCGGCCGCACCGGGGAGTCGTCGCGGTGGTGGAGGTACTCGTGGCCGTGCTCGTCCTTCCCCACGTCGAAGTGCTCCTGCACCTGCGGGCACCACGCGGGGGCCTGCTCGGCCTGCGGGGCTCCCGCCGGATCCTGCCGGCTGGGCGGGCAGGGACCATGGACCTACACGGCGATCCCGTTCAGCTCGTCCAGGACGTAGTGGTGGGACGACGGCGTGTCCGCCGGGGCTGTGGCACGACGTGCGCGGTCCACAGCCCCGCCACCGGATCGGCCGGTTCCTCGACGGGGTCGCCGTCTGCGGCCCGGGCGGAGATCCGCGTCCGGGCGCCGGCGCCGGCCGGGCCGGCCGCGGGGAGCCTTCAGCCTCGGGGGGTGCGCAGGTCCTCGAGGTGCTCGGCCTTGAGCTTGCGGTAGTGGACCATGAGGTCGGCCGGGGTGTAGGTGGCAGTGGCGGTCACCGGTGTGCCGGGGTGGCCGTGCTCGGCCAGGATCCGCTGCAGCGCAGGCTCGTGCTGGGCGAGGATCACCTGGTTGAAGTAGCCGTGGTGGAGCAGCGCCGCGATCCCGCCGGCGTAGCCCCAGGTCGGGGAGCCCTCGGCCATCGGTGCGTGAGGGTCCCCCCAGTCGGCAGGCCCGCCGGTGGAGGCCAGCTCGGAGGCGAGCATGTTCTTCAGCACCTCGTCGCGGAAGGACAGGGAGAGCTCGGCGACCTCGTCGACGATCTCGAACCGGTCCACCCGCACCCCGGCTCCGGGGTGGGTCTCGACCACGCCCTTGACGGCCTGCAGGATCTCGGGGGTGGTCATCGTCGTCTCGCTTCCTGAAGGGGGGGAGAAGCCCGGTCGATGCATAAACATCAGCGTACTGGCTACTCAGGAGTCACTATTTGCCCGTGCTGTCCCCACAAGGGCCCACGCACGTCGTAGCCCGCGGAGCTCGCGGCGAGGCCGCACCGGCCCACGACCTCGGTCCCGTGACGAGCGGGGGCCCCGTCCCGTCGACGAGGGCGGGCACCGGCTTCGGGCCATCAGGCGCCGCAGCGGTGGACTCCAGGACCCGCGAGGCCCTGCCGGAGACACCGGCCGGCCGCACAGTGGCACCGTCCCGGCGCCGACTCGTCCACCGGGGAGCTGCGGAACGAGCCGGCTCGCCCGGAGCGCCGGCTCTCTGCGGACACGGCCGGGACCGTTCCCGTGCGGCGGTGTCCGCACATGCCTGCCTCCCGGCGGCACTGCGGGGTGCTCCCGGGACCCTCCCGGTGACCGGACCGCCGAACCGGCCGGTCCCCGGCACGGCTCCGTCGACGGTCCGAAGACAGCACGCCCGCGCTATGGCATTTCGATCGCAAATCCGATGGTCTACTCTTCGGGGGACATGTCCATGCACGAGGATCGGGGGACGGATGAAGGTCACCGTGTTCGGGGCGACCCATCCCATCGGCCAGGAGCTGGTCGAGGACCTGCTGTTCCGCGGCTACGAGGTCACCGTCTTCCTGCACGACCCCACGCCGGTGCCGGCCGCCTGGGGACGGGAGGTGGCGACGGTGATCGGTCGGATCACCGACCCCGCGGCCGTCGACACCGCGGTGGAAGGCGCCGAGGCGGTGATCAGCACCCTGGATCCCCGCCTGCGGCCCCACTCCCGCAGGCTGTCCCTGGCGGAGGGCACCGGTCACATCGTGGCCAGCATGCACCGCCACGGGATCCGCCGCTACATCGGCCACGGCACCCCGGTGGTCAGCCTGTGTCCCCGGGAGAGGCCCACCACCCACATCAAGGTCCACCGGTTCCTCGCCCGCCGCTTCGCCCCCCACGCCTACCGGCAGATGCAGGAGATGATGCAGGTGGTCGCCGGCTCCGGACTCGACTGGACGATCGTGCGCTTCATGCACGCCACCGGCGGCAGCGCCCGGGGCCTGAAGTACGTGGGGTTCTTCGGCCCCGGCGAGGTGGGCGCCTCGGCCACCGCCGCCGACATCGCCCGGTTCACCACCACCCAGGTCCTGGAGACCACCTACATCCGCGAAGCTCCCGCCGTCAGCAACTGAAGACCCGCGCCGGCCGCAGTCAGCGACACCGTGCACGAGCACGCTCCGTCGCACCGGTGGAGCCAGGGGCGCACCGGCCGCCCGCCCGCAGGTGATCCGCGTGGACGGAGCGCTCTACCACGGAGGGCCGTGACCGGGGCCAACGGCCCACGCCCACACCGGGTGCCGCCCCGAGGTCTCCTGGGTCATGGGCCCTCCTGCACAGGCGCGTGCCGCCTGCTGCCCGAGCGCGAGGAGTTCCCGGTGCCGGCAACGCGGGGGCTGCCGCCCCACGCACCCGGACCGACCGGGCGAGGAGGACGCCGAGCACGGCGAGGCCCTCGAAGGGCGTCCGACCGACGAAAGGCCAGGACACACGACAGGGGGACCAGAACCCCCACGGGCCCGGTCCCCCTGCCACGGGATGCATCACACCCCGCCTGCGCACGCTTCTCAAGCTGCATCCCAGTATCCCCGATGGAGCCCACTGTCCGAAAGCCCCTCAAGCCCTCAGAAGCCCCGCACAGCACCGGCCCGCTCCATCCCCCAGCGGACTCGGTCTCCCGTGCCCGGCCCGGACGCCGGCTGAGCACGCGGCGGCGACCTCGAGCGCGTCGGGCACGAAGCGGCGAGCGCCGCAGGCGGTGGCCATGCGGCCCCGGTGTGCGCCGCGCCGGGGGCTACTCCTCACTGGTTTCCACGAGGGCCCAGGAGGCGGAGACCATCGCGTCGAGGAACCAGTCGAGGGTCTCGGTGGTGGGGGCCAGGTCGTAGAAGTGCATTTCCATCTGGACGGTGGGCAGCCCGGAGAGGTCGAGCAGGACCTCCATCGCGCCGCCGGGGGCGGGCGGTTCGGGAGCGTGGACGTGGACGGTGACCTGCAGGGGGACGGTCTCCAGCAGGTGGTCCTCCCGGTGGGTGGCTTCGGCCACGGCCAGCGCCTGGGCGTACAGGGCCGAGCCGGTGGGAACGGGGCCGGTGTTCTCGGGCCAGCCGATGTAGACGGCCGCCGCGCGCTCCCCGGTCCGCACCGCGCGCAGCCGATGGACGTGGGGGCGGTGGGCGGACAGCTTCGACTTCTTCAGGAAGCGCCCCGGCACCGGCACGGGATGCTCGGGCTGGGCCTCCGGGTCGGGGGCCGGGTCGGGAGTCGGCTCGCTCATGCCTCCAGTCTGCCCCGGGATCAGCCGCTGGTGGAGGCTTTCTGCGCGGCAAGGCCCGGCGGTGAGGATCGTCGGCGGCCCCGCGGAGACGGGCAGGCCCCCTCGCCCCCGTGGACGGCGTCGTCCCCACCGGGGAGTCCGCTCGCCGGCCTGCGCCCACCGGCGGGGGACGGCGCCGCAGTGGTGTCGGTCACCTCGCGCGCGTGGCACGCGCCCACCGGTCCACCGGTCGGCTCGTAGACTGATCGGCATGAGCGCGGTGAAGCTGGTGGACCCGGACTTCTACGTCCGGCGGACCGGTGCCGACCCGGAGCTTCGCGAGTGCTTCGTGGACTCCACCCACGTCTTCGAGGACGAGAGGACCGCCCGGATCCACCAGGCGGTCCTCGCGGCGGAGATGGACCCCGCCGAGGTGGTCGCCGAGCTCAGGATCCAGCGCGTCCCGGGAGGTGAGCACCTGGGGGCGGTCGGGTGGAAGCTGTCCGGGTGGGAGCTGCTGCCCGCGGCCGAGCTGCGCCGGCAGGTGGCCGCCCTGCATCGGGTCGTCGAGCGGCTGGGCATGGCGCCGGCAGCGGCCCCCGTGCCGCACTACGACGCGGTGGAGTGAAGCACGGGGCAACGGGACACGGCGGAGGAAGGAGCACGGGACCCTCCCCTCCTCCCGCTGCAGGGAGCGGGCCGGGACGGGGAGCATGACCCCCGACGACCCAGGCGTCGTCACACCGGGACGGCGGACGTAATGCCCGGTGGCGGTGAGAGATCGGGGATCTAGACTCCCGTCATGTGCGCTGAGCTGCTCCTGGATCCCGGCTTCTACGTCCGGCCGCTGCCCGGTACCGGGCCGAGCGGTCACCTGGCCACCGTGTGCTCCACCCTGGTCTTCGAGGCGTTCGAGGACGCCCTGCACCACCTCGACCAGCTGAGCATGCACCTGGAACCCGAGCACGCGGTCGTCGGCATCGAGCCGCGTCCGGTGCGGGCGCACGTGCCCGGGACCGTGTCGCCGAACCGCCCCATCGGGCACCGTCTCGTCAGCCGGGACGCGGCCGATCCGGCGGCCATCGCCCGGCAGGTGGCAGCGCTGAAGGCGGCCGTGGCCTGCCTGGGGATGACCGGCGTCGACACCCTGGACCCGTTGACGCCCTGAACGGCGTCGGACGGGCTCGTCGGGGGAGTCCGACCTGCTTCTCGGCGAACACCCCCGGCCCCGAGTCCGCACGGCGTCCGGGCCGTGGCAGCCACGTCCGCGGTGGCGGTGCCCGATGTGCATTTTGGGTCCCGCCCCCCGTATAGTCGGACCGTCGCCGCGGGGTGGAGCAGTTCGGTAGCTCGCTGGGCTCATAACCCAGAGGTCGCAAGTTCAAATCTTGCCCCCGCAACCACAGCAGGACCCCTGGACCGTGAAGGTCCAGGGGGCCTTGCGCTGTCCTGGCACGCACCAGGGCGTCCCCGGCGACCGGCAATCCCGGTGGGCTTCCTCCGCCCGCACCGGCCCGATCGGCCGGCCAGACGGCTGATCCGCTGACCACCGCCATGAGGCGAGCCTCCCGGCCGGCGGGCGAGCATGCCCTGCCACCCCCGGACCGGAGGACCACTGCGCAGCACGGAGGGCACCACGGGCACCGCACCCGCGAGCGCGGGCACCGCCCGGATCAGGCTCCACAGCGGAGGCGGCTGGCCCCCGACGGCCCCGGGGCGATCGCCACGAGCGCGGACGAGGACGGACCTGGAGGAGGAGGGTCCTGCCGGAGAATCAGCGCAGGGCTCCGGTGACCAGCACCTCGTCGTCCTCCGGGCGCTCATGGTCCACGAGGCGGGCCCGTGCCGGTCGCACGGGAAGGATCAGCACCTCGTCGTCCTCCGGGCGCTCCCTGGGGGCTCGGCCGTGGACCACCACCGCGGGCAGCGCCGGGACCCAGCCCCCCGCCTCGGCACGGACCGGCCCGGCGGGCCACATCCGCCCCAGGCGATCCGCGCCCCGGGATCGTGTCAGCGGCGGCGCACTCCGATCGGCCCGCCCGCCGGCCTGGACGGCTGCTTCCCCTCGGCCCCGCACGGACCAGGCGTCTGCCCCCATGGAATTGCTGCTCATCGTGATCTCCTTCGCTGTCGCCACCGCCGGTCGGCACCTTTGCCCACCGGGGTTCTCCCACCCCGTGCCCGGACCGTCAGGGCGGACAGCCCTGACAGGGCCCCTGCGCAGGGAGCGCACCACTCCGGGCAGGACCCGCGGTGCGGTGACCTGTCACCGGACCCGGCCCGGACGGCCAGGGGAGCCGGGACGTCGTCGTCCGGACCCACCGCCCACCCCCGCCACGAACCGACACCCCATCGGGGACGACCGGCGGCAAGCCCGGGAGTGAGGTGTCCCACAGGGCTTCCCACAGCATGACCGGCCCTGCACCTCATCTCAAACCCTCCCCGACCATCAACGTCATCAACCCACCCCGGGCCGGCACCACGGGCGGTGAAGGCCCCCTTCTCGAGCCGACCCCGGGGACCCCACCGCCCGGCCGGGCGGCCGACGAATCTGCGTGTCGTGCGCCCGCGACGGTCACGACCCGCCCGAGGACGCGGCTCAGCGAGGACGCGGCTCAGCGAGGACGCGGCTCAGCGAGGACGCGGCTCAGCGAGGACGCGGGGGTCTCCAGGAGGCGGAGCCGACGCGGGGCTCGCCGCGCTGGGCCTGTTCGCGGTCCAGGGCGTGCTGGGCGTGGGCCAGCTGGTGCTCGGCGTGGGCGAGGTCGCCGTAGGCGGCCAGGGTGCGCGGGTCCTCTCCCAGCACGCTGCGGTGAAGGGCCTCGCTCATCGCGCTCTGGTAGCGAGCGTGAGCGGTCTGCACCGCGTCGTGGGCCTGGCCGTGGCGCTGCTCGGCGTCGGTGAACAGGTGCGGCTCGGGCAGCACGTTCTTGATCAGCAGCGTCGCGACCACGAGGTTGAGCACCCACGACGACGCTATGGCGTAGATCGTCAGCAGCATCGAGGCCACCGAGGACGGCAGCACGTCCCCGAATCCGGTGGTGGAGCCGGTCACGGCCGACCAGTAGAGCCCGACCAGCCAGTTGTCATCCGGTTCCAGAGCCGCGAAGACCAGCCCGCACGCGGCGAGATTGATCCAGAACACGACCAGGGCCGGCACCACCTCACGGCGGATGCCGGGCCAGGCGCGGCGGGCATGACTCAGGACAGTGGCTGCGGCATCCGCAGCAGAAGACGTAGCAGGCATGCTCCAGTGTCCCCGGACGCCGCCCTGTTCCGGCGCCAACCGACGCCGTTTCCCGGCCTCCGGTGCCTCGGGCAGAACCACCGCGGCAGCGGACTACCGCCTGCCCCCTCCCGTGGATCGCTGAACCTGGACGTGAGAGTTCAGGCACGGGTCTCGACCCTGACTTCCACGTCGATGCTTTTCGGGATGGTCGGTGGATCCTCGCGGGTGGCCCTGGAACGGCGAGCACTAGACTGCGTCCATGCGCACCGTGGCCAGCTCCCCACCTCCTGCCCGGGCACGCCTGCGGCACCGGCCGGTCCCCTGGGCCGTGCCCCTGGTCCTCGACCTCGCCCTGATCCTGGTCTTTGCCGCGCTGGGACGCCGCACCCACGCCCCTGACGCCCCGGCCCTGGAGCTGACGGGCCTGCTGGGCACCGCCTGGCCCTTCCTGGTCGGTCTGGCCGCCGGCTGGGCGGTCTGGCGCGTGCACCGCGCCCCCGTCGCCGTGTGGCCCCGGGGCGTGGCCCTGTGGCTGACCACCGTGGCCGTGGGGATGGCCCTGCGGGGCGTGACGGGGGCGGGCACCGCGCCGAGCTTCGTGCTCGTCACCCTGGTCGTCCTGGCGGTCTTCCTGCTGGTCCCCCGCACCGTCACCGGGCTCCTCGTGCGGCGGGGCACTCCCCGGGCCGCCGGGCCGAGCGGCCGCCGAGCCCGCTGACCGATCCGTCCCACTGGTCCACCACCGGACCCCTGTCCCGAGAGGCGCCCCATGCTCACCGCCATCGTCCTGATCAAGACCACTGCCGACCGCATCCCCGAGGTCGCCGAGCAAGTCTCCGACATCCCCGGGATCAGCGAGGTCTACTCGGTGACCGGGGAATGGGACCTCATCGCGATCGTGCGGGTGCACGAGCACGAGGACCTCGCCGACGTCATCGCCGACCGCCTCTCCAAGGTCCCCGGCGTCGAGGAGACCAACACCAACATCGCCTTCCGCACCTACAGCAAGCACGACCTCGACGCCGCCTTCTCCCTCGGCATCGAGTAGCCGCACGGTCCTGCCCGTGCCCCGCACGCACGAGGGCGAGGGCCGGTGGGCCCGGGTGCTCGCCGGTCCGCGTCCTCGTCGTTGCGGACCCGGCCCCGGCGGCGGTACGGGTCAGCGGTGGGTCAGGGCCCGGTCAGCCGCGGGTGTGCACGATCCAGCGGTCCAGCACCCCCCGGGCCGCGCCGCTGTCGATGGACTCCTCCGCCCGCCGGATCGCAGCCGCCATCCGCTCCTCCAGAGAGCCCTGGGCCACCGGGTCGAAGGCGACCAGGCCGGCTGCGGCGTTGAGCACCACGGCGTTGCGGATGTGCCCCGCCTCCCCCGCCAGCACCTGTTCCACCACGCGGGCGTTGTACCGGGCGTCCCGACCTCGCAGATCCTCGATGTCGGCCCGGCCCATGCCGAAGTCGAGCGGTTCGAACTCGTGCTCCTCGACCTTCCCGCCGCGCACCTCCCAGACCGCGGACGGAGCGGTGACCGTGAGCTCGTCCAGCCCGTCCTGCCCACGGAACACCAGCGCCCGGTCCCCCCGCGCCGCGAACACCCCGGCCAGCAGCGGTGCCAGCACCGGGTCCGCCACCCCGATCGCCGAGGCCGCCACCCGCGCGGGGTTGGTGAGGGGGCCCAGGAAGTTGAACGCCGTAGCGACGCGCAGCTGCTTCCGTACCGCGGCGGCGAAGCGCATCGACGGGTGGAACGTCTGCGCGAACAAGAACGTGATGCCCACCTGCGCCGCGGCGGACTCGACCATCTCCACCGGCAGGTCCAGCCGGACCCCCAGGGCCTCCAGCACATCGGCGGAGCCCGACTTCGACGACGAGGCCCGGTTCCCGTGCTTGACCACCTGCACCCCGGCCCCTGCACAGACGAGCGCCGCCATCGTGGAGATGTTCACGCTCCCCAGCCGATCTCCCCCGGTGCCCACGATGTCCAGCGCCGGACCGGCCACGTCCACCGGACGGGCGTTGCGGACCATGGCGTCCGCGAGCCCGGTGAGCTCCTCCACCGTCTCCCCCTTGGCCCGCAGCGCCACCAGGAAGCCGGCGATCACCACGTCAGGCACCTCCCCCGACATGATCGTGTCCATGGCCCAGTAGGCCTGGTCACGGGTCAGGTCCGTGCCCCCGATCAGCGCGGTGATCAGATCGGGCCACTCGAAGTGCGGCGCGGTCGCCGAGGTCGTCGTGTTCACGCCCCCGATCGTATCCCCCGGCGCCGCGGGAGCGCTCCGCGCCCGACCGTGCCCGCCGGGCCCGCCCTGTCGCACACATCACACCTCGCCCGGAGCTCCCCCGGCGGGGCGGGCGGTCGCGCCGATCCGCCCCGCGAGCCCGCCGGACGGGCAGGTCGAGGGCCGTCCGGCGCGTCGTGACCCGCGAACCGCCCGAACCCGGCCGTGGTTGGTCCACCGGGAGTTTTGGCGACATAATGTCTCTGTGACGACTGCAACCCATACCCCAGCCAAGCCGGCAGGCGGGTCGATCAATCGGCCCAACCTCACCTCCGTGGGCACCATCGTGTGGCTCGCTTCCGAGCTGATGTTCTTTGCCGCCCTCTTCGCGATGTACTTCACCCTCCGCTCGACCTCTCCGGAGCTCTGGGCGCAGGAGTCCGCCAAGCTGAACATCCCGCTGGCGCTGGTGAACACCATCGTCCTCGTGCTCAGCTCCGTGACCTGCCAGTTCGGCGTCTTCGCGGCGGAGCGCCTCCAGGCGCGCCGCACGGGCGGGCTGTTCCAGTTCACCCGGTGGGGCGTCGTCGAGTGGTTCGCGCTGACGTTCCTCATGGGCGCCTTCTTCGTGGCGGTGCAGGCCTACGAGTACGCCGAGCTGATCGGCCACGGCGTCAGCATCCCGGCCCACGCGTACGGCTCCGCCTTCTACATCACCACGGGCTTCCACGCCCTGCACGTGTCCGCAGGCCTGATCGCCTTCCTGTGCATCATGGGACGCGCGTTCGTCGCCAAGCGTTTCGGGCACTACGAGGCCACCTCGGCGATCGTCGTGTCCTACTACTGGCACTTCGTGGACGTCGTCTGGATCGTCCTCTTCCTCGTGGTCTACTTCCTCAAGTAGTCCACGTCGTCCCGGGGACGCCCCCAGCAAACCAACGCAGCACCGAGTTAAAGGAACGTTTGACGTGAAGGCACTTTCGCAACAGCGGCGCCACCCTCTCGCAGTCCTCGTACTGATGGTCCTGGCCCTGCTCCTCACCGGTGGGCTCTACGCAGTTGCCACAACCACCAACGAGGCCAAGGCCCAGACCGAGACCTACACGGCGCAGGACATCGAAGAGGGTCAGAAGCTGTTCCTCGCGAACTGCTCCACCTGCCACGGCATGGAGGGCGCAGGGACGCCGTCCGGACCGTCGCTGGTCGGGGTGGGAGCAGCCGCCGTCGACTTCCAGGTGGGCACCGGGCGCATGCCGATGCAGGCCAACGGCCCCCAGGCACCGCAGAAGGCTCCCCAGTTCGACGCCGAGGAGACCCAGCAGCTGGCCGCCTACGTCGCGACCTTCGGCGCCGGCCCGGGCGTTCCCGAGGAGGAGTACCTGGACGTCACCCAGGGCAACGCCGCCAACGGCGCCAAGGTCTTCCTGGCCAACTGCGCGATGTGCCACAACGCCGCCGGCGCCGGTGGCGCGCTGACCCGGGGCAAGTACGCACCGGAGCTGATGGGCGTGGAGGAGAACCACATCTACGAGGCCATGGTGACGGGCCCGCAGAACATGCCCGTGTTCAACGACGCGAACATCACCCCGGAGGAGAAGCGGGACGTCATCACGTACCTGAAGACCCTCGAGACCAACCCGAGCCCGGGCGGGTTCTCGCTGGGCTCGCTCGGCCCGGTCTCCGAAGGCCTGTTCGTCTGGACCATCGGTCTGGCCGTCATCATCGGGTTCACCGTCTGGCTCACCTCGCGGTCCGCCTGACGCTCCGTGCCGGCACTGGTTGTCGGACCCCGAAGCTACGATCAACTGCACCAAGAGAAGAATGAGGGACCACATGGGAAGCCACAGTGACGGCACTCCCCACCAGTCGGGAACCGTTGCCACTACGGGCACCACGGAGATGGAGCGTTTCCCCGACCCCGGGCTGCCCCCGCACCGCCCCCGCCTCACGGACGTCGAGTCCAAGGCGGCGAAGCGGGCCGAACGGCAGGTGTCGCTGCTGTTCCTGATCTCGATCCTCGGATCGGTGATGTTCTTCGTCGGGTACTTCGGTGTCCGGGTCGAGGGACCGCTCTACGACGTCACGAACCCCACGGCCACCGACGCCCTGCGCCTGCAGAACCTCCTGCTCGGGCTGGGCATCGCCCTGGCCATGTTCGGGATCGGGATCGGCGTCGTGCACTGGGCCCGGACCCTCATGCCCGACCACGAGCTCGTCGAGAGCCGGCACGCCGTGCGCACCGAGGAGCAGCGCGCCGACGCGCAGAGCATCCTCACCACGGTCTACGACGAGTCGGGCATCAAGCGCCGCCCGCTGCTGCGCAACACCCTGATCGGCGCGGCGGTCGTCGCTCCCCTGCCGTTCATCGGTCTCCTCAAGGACCTCGGCCCGACCAACCTGGACCCGCTCAAGGAGACCCTGTGGGACGAGGGCGTGCGCCTGGTGCGCGACCCGTCCGGGACTCCGATCAAGGCCTCGGACGTCACGCTGGGCTCCACCTTCCACGTCGTCCCGGAGAACCTCAACGAGCTCAGCCACCACGAGGGCTACCTCGACGAGAAGGCCAAGGCCGTGGTCCTGCTCATGCGCCTGGACCCGGAGTCGGTCAACGTCTCCCCCGACCGCGCGGACTGGAACGTCGACGGCATCTTCGCCTACTCGAAGGTGTGCACGCACGTCGGCTGCCCCGTCGCGCTCTACGAGCAGCAGACCCACCACCTGCTGTGCCCGTGCCACCAGTCCACGTTCGACCTCACCAACGAGTGCGAGGTCATCTTCGGGCCAGCCGCCCGTCCCCTCCCGCAGCTGCCCATCACGGTCGACGCCGACGGCTACCTCGTGGCCCGGAGCGACTTCCACGAGCCGGTGGGCCCCACCTACTCGCAGCGGGGTACCCATGTCGAAGAGATGCAGGGTGAGGCAAACTGATGTCCACGTCCACTGACTACGAGTACAAGCCGCAGACCAGCACCGGTCGGATCGCGAACTTCGTCGACACCCGCGTCGGCATGTCGCCGATCGTGAAGGAGTTCGGCCGCAAGATCTTCCCGGACCACTGGTCCTTCATGTTCGGCGAGGTGGCGCTGTACACCTTCGTCATCCTGCTGCTCTCCGGCACCTTCCTCGCCCTGTGGTTCGACCCGTCCATGGCGTCCATGGAGTACGAGGGCAGCTACGTACCCATGCAGGGTGTCGAGATGTCGGCGGCCTACGTGTCGTCGCTCGACATCTCCTTCGACATCCGCGGTGGCCTCTTCCTCCGCCAGCTCCACCACTGGTCGGCGCTCGTGTTCGCCGCCTCCGTGTCGGTGCACATGCTCCGCGTGTTCTTCACCGGGGCGTTCCGCCGCCCGCGCGAGCTCAACTGGCTCGTCGGCGTGGGCCTGTTCCTCCTGGCGATCGTGGCCGGCTTCACCGGCTACTCCCTGCCTGACGACGTCCTCTCGGGCAACGGCCTGCGCATCGCCGACGCCATCCTGAAGGCGATCCCCATCGTGGGCGCCTACCTGTCGATGTTCCTGTTCGGCGGCGAGTTCCCGGGCCACGACATCATCCCGCGCCTGTACATCATCCACGTGCTGCTGATCCCCGCGGCGATCCTCGGGCTGATCGTGGTGCACCTGTTCATGGTCGTCGTCCACAAGCACACCCAGTTCCCCGGCCCCGGCCGCACCGAGAACAACGTCGTGGGCTTCCCGGTCGGCCCGGTGTACGCCGCCAAGGCGGGCGGGTTCTTCTTCATCGTGTTCGGCATCATGGCCCTGCTGGCCGCGACCACCACGATCAACGCGATCTGGAACTACGGCCCGTACGACCCCTCGCCGGTCCAGGCCGGCTCGCAGCCGGACTGGTACATGGGCTTCACCGACGGGGCCGTGCGCCTCATGCCCGGCAACTGGCCGTTCAGCTGGGAGTGGACCTTCTGGGGCATGTCGATCCCCTTCAACGTGCTGCTGCCGATGGTCCCGATCATGATCCTGTTCGCGCTCATGGCCGCGTGGCCGTGGCTCGAGCGGTGGGTCACGAAGGACGACCGGGAGCACCACCTCCTGGACCGGCCGCGCAACGCGCCGTTCCGCACCGCGATGGGCGTGGCAGGCGTGGTCTTCTACACGGTCATGCTGGTCTCCGCCTCCGGCGACCTCATCGCCACCCACTTCCACGTCTCCCTCAACGACGTCATCTACTGGCTGCGCACCGCGTACTTCGTGGGCCCGATCCTCGGGTTCATCATCACGCGGCGCGTCTGCCTGGCGCTCCAGCGCAAGGACCGGGAGATCGTCCTGCACGGCCGCGAGACCGGCCGGGTGCAGCAGCTGCCCCACGGTGAGTTCATCGAGGTGCACGAGCCGATCGACGAGTACAAGCGGTACCGTCTCGTCGCCTTCCCGGACTACCAGGTGCAGCCGGCGGAGCCCAACGGCAAGGGCAAGATCACGGGCCTCGAGAAGGCACGCGGCCGGATCAGCCGCTGGTTCTTCGAGGACCGCGTCGCCCCGGTGACGCCCGCCGAGCTCGAGGCGGCGCACCACCACCACGAGGCCGTCACGGCCGGCACGCAGGACAAGGAGCTCGTCCGCTGACCCGGCGACTTCCCTGCTGACGAGGGCCCCGAGAGGATCATTCCTCTCGGGGCCCTCGTCTTCTGCCGTGGCCCTTCTCGCCCGAGCCGGGGGGGTGTTCCATATGCTGACGCCCGTGCTCGCCCCGCTGCACCGTCGGGAGGGGGGGGCACGGGCCGGCGCGTGCAGGCATGCCTCGGGACCGGAGATGGTGGCGTCGGCACGTGCCGCCGCCGGGGCCGATCGGCATTGCTGGCGCCCAGCCCGCCACCGCTGCCGTGGAACCGGGATCCGCGCGTGGGCCCGGAGGACCGGCCGGGACGCTCCCGGCGGGCCGGGCGGTCGGGAGCGCGTCCTCGGCTGTCGGGGCGGTAGCAGTGCCGGGAGCCCCCTCAGCCGCAGGCTGCGGTGCGCTGGGCGGGGCGGGGCGTCGGACGACACTGGGGGGCCGTCGCGGCTCGTGCTGGTCGCCCGCTGGGGGGTCGAGGAACGAGGCGGCAGCCGCCACCGGCCATCGAGCCGATGCGGGACCGGCGGCTCCGGCGCCCCGGCTCTTCCGCCGACTCGACCCCTCGGTCGGTCCCCTCTGCGCACACGTCGGCCAGCGCCGGAGGAACGCGGCTGCTCCGATGGCCGGACGCCAGCGGTTGCCCGGTGCGCCTGCCACGTCCAGTCGTGGACGTCCGCGACAGAGACGTTGCCGGACCCGCTGCGACGGGGGCCACCAGGACACGCACGGTCCGCGGGACAGGCCACGCCCCCCCTGCGGGGCTCAGACGGACGGGAACACGGGTGTCGAGCCCCACACCGCCGCGGCACGCCGTCCAGCGTCGGAGACACCGTTGCTGGGTATGGAGCACCGGACGCTCGCGCCCCACTGCGGTCCCGTGGGAGCGACCCGCCGCGTGCCCAGGAGCATCCGCGCACGGTGCAGGGGCACCGCTTCCTGTCCGCGTCGTCGGTCCCGGCCGGCTTCGCCGAGCCGGGCCTCCGCCGGGCCCGCCTGTCCGCCCGGGTCCCGGCCGGCGCCGGCTCTCCAGGCCTTCCGGGTTCGACGACGCCCGGGAGGACGCCCGAGCCCTGGTCACCGCCCGGCCGACGAGCGTCCGGCCCTTGTCGGTCCGCGGGGAGCGGCGGTTGCGGTCGCCGGGCTCATCGAGTGCACGCCGCCCGCCGGGCGGTGCTTCCACCGGGCCGCGCCCCCGTGGTGCCGCGTGCCTGCCGAGGGCTGGGACGACCGCACTGCGGCGCAGCGGTCGCGACGGGGATGAGGCGGTCGGAGCCGGCACTGCCGGCGGCACAGGCCCGGACCGCGCAGGATGGCAACCGGACGACGCCACCGCCGGCGTCTCGGGACCGCGCGCCTCGGGAGACCGGCAACGGGCCGGGTCACGTGGGCCCCACGCAGGGCCCGCCGTGGCCGTGCCGCAGCCGCCCGAGCCGGACCTCGCAGCAGCAGGCGGCGCGGACACCGCCCGGGCCCCGGTCGGCCGTCCTGACCCGGCAGCTCCCCCGCCTCTGCCGCCTGGCCGGGCATGGGGCACGGGCGGGGCGCACGGCGGGTGGGGCGCCCTGCACGCGCCCCTGGGCCGCCGCTGCAGGCCGAGCGCCGTACGATGTCGACCCGCGGACTCGGCCGGCACGGTGCGGGCCCGGGAGGACGGTACAGGCCGGTCTCGTGGCCGTCCCCCGGTGCGGGGAGGCGCCGCCGGCGACGTGGGAGACCACGCGCCCCCGCACCCGTCGCGGCTCCCCCGGTCCGATCGGTGGAGGTCGCCGCCAGCGTGACGAGCCGCCGACGGTGCCCGGGCGAGGACCGAGCCGGCGGCGGCTCACCGCGGCACCCGGGAGGGGGTCACCCGGCGGCAGACGGGGTTCGGTGGGGCCGCGGGTGGGCGGTGGAACGGGAAGAGGCCCCGGACACCGTAGGGTGTCCGGGGCCTCTGCGCAGCTCGGGGCGCAGGCCGCTCAGTGGGCGTGCTCACCCCGGGAGTGCTCGAAGACGAGACCCACGAGGGCGATCGCCACCACGGGCAGCGCGAGCATGAGCATCCACCAGTCGATGGCCATGGCCAGCACCGCCAGGGCGCAGCCGACACCGATCAGCAGGGGCCACCAGCTCCACGGAGAGAAGTGGCCGTACTCCCCGGCGGACTCGACGATCTCGCCGTCGAGCTTGTCCTCGGGGAGCATCCCGCCCGTGTTCCGGTCGACCAGCCACAGGTACACCGCGAGCATGAGGGACATCAGGCCGACGCCCAGCAGCGCGGGGAAGCCGACGAGGTCGGTGAAGTCGGACAGGAAGGCGTACACGACGCCGGCGAGCAGGCAGAAGACGCCCAGCAGGACGAAGAGGTTGATGGACAGTTTCATGCTCAGCCCTTCCGTGCGGCGATCGCGCCGTCGTCGACCGGGCTCTGCTGCGGGGACTCCGCGGCCAGCTCGGGGTGGTGCAGGTCGAGCGCGGGCCGCTCGGAGCGGATGCGCGGCAGCGAGGTGAAGTTGTGGCGCGGCGGGGGGCAGGAGGTCGCCCACTCGAGGGATCCGCCGAAGCCCCACGGGTCGTCGACCTCGACCTTCTGGCCGTTCTTGTGCGTGGTGTACACGTTCCAGAAGAACGGGATCATCGACAGCCCGAGCAGCATCGCCCCGGCCGTGGAGATCTGGTTCATCCAGGTGAACCCGTCCTCGGGCATGTAGTCCGCGTAGCGGCGCGGCATGCCGTCAACGCCCAGCCAGTGCTGGATGAGGAACGTCGTGTGGAAGCCCACGAACAGGATCCAGAAGTGGATCTTGCCGATGCGCTCGTTGAGCAAGTACCCCGTGAACTTCGGCCACCAGAAGTAGAACCCGGCGAACATGCCGAACACCACGGTCCCGAAGATCACGTAGTGGAAGTGCGCGACCACGAAGTAGCTGTCGGAGACGTGGAAGTCCAGCGGCGGAGTGGCCAGGATGACGCCGGTGAGACCGCCGAAGAGGAAGGTGAACAGGAAGCCCAGCACCCACAGCATCGGGGTCTCGAAGGTGATCGAGCCCTGCCACATGGTGCCGATCCAGTTGAAGAACTTCACGCCGGTGGGGACCGCGATCATCATGGTCATGAACGCGAAGAAGCTCAGCATCACGGCGCCGGTGACGTACATGTGGTGCGCCCAGACCGTCACGGACAGGGCCGCGATGGCGATCGTGGCGAAGACCAGGCCCTTGTAGCCGAACAGCGGCTTGCGCGAGAACACCGGGATGATCTCCGAGACGATGCCGAAGAACGGCAGCGCGAGCACGTAGACCTCGGGGTGGCCGAAGAACCAGAACAGGTGCTGCCACATGATGGCACCGCCGTTGGCCGGGTCGAAGATGTGCCCGCCCATGGTGCGGTCCATGCCGAGGGCGAACAGCGCCGCTGCGAGGACCGGGAAGACCATGATGATCAGCAGGGAGGTGATCAGGGAGTTCCAGGTGAACAGGCCCATGCGCCACATGGTCATGCCCGGGGCGCGCATGCAGATGATCGTGGCGATGAAGTTCAGCGCGCCCATGATCGTGCCGAACCCGGACAGCGCCAGGCCGAAGACCCACAGGTCACCGCCGAGGCCGGGGGTGAAGGAGGAGTTGCTCAGCGGCGTGTAGGCGAACCAGCCGAAGGAGGCGGCACCGGCCGGGGTGATGAACCCCGCGGTGGCGATCAGGGAGCCGAAGAGGAAGAACCAGAACGACAGGGCGTTCAGCCGCGGGAAGGCGACGTCGGGGGCGCCGATCTGCAGCGGAACGATCACGTTGGCGAAACCGGTGAACAGCGGCGTGCCGAACATCAGCAGCATCAGCGTGCCGTGCATGGTGAACAGCTGGTTGTACTGCTCCTTGGTCTCCAGGATCTGCATGCCCGGCTGGAAGAGCTCCGCACGGATCAGCAGCGCCATCACGCCGGCGATGCAGAAGAAGCCGAAGGCGGAGATCAGGTAGTGGTAGCCGATCACCTTGTGGTCGGTGGAGGTCAGCAGCTTGACCGCCCACCGTCCCCGGGACCGGGGCACCACGCGCGGAGCCGCGGTGGCCGCCTCGTCCCGTGAATACTCGAGTGTAGACACCGGTACTCCTTAGTTGTTCGAAGTCTGGTCGTTTTCCTGGTCCACGTTGCCCGGGAACTCGGCACCGGGCGAGTCCAGCGTGAACTCCTCCCCGGGGTCCGGGTACGAGTCGCGGTCGTACTCCGCGCCGAGCTGGCCCGTCTGGCCGGCGGCGCGCAGGGCCTCCATCTGGGCGTCGTACTCGGCCTGGCTGACCACGGCGACGTTGAACAGCATCTCGGAGTGGTACTCGCCGCACAGCTCGGCGCACTTGCCGTAGAACTCGCCCTCGCGCCCGGTGGTGAAGCTGAGGTAGTTCGTGCGGCCCGGGTACAGGTCGGACTTCTCGAGGAAGGCGGGCACCCAGAAGGAGTGCTGGGAGTCGCGCGAGTTCAGCACGAGCTCGACCTCGCTGTCGACGGGCAGGTACAGGGTGGGGACCCGGTCGGGGGCGCCCTCCTGGCCGTCCAGGTGCGCCTGGGTGCCGGTCTCGTAGACGTCCTCGTCGAGGTAGTTGAAGTCCCAGGACCACTGCTTGCCGTAGACCTGGACGGTGACGTCGGGGTCCGCGTGGCGGTCGGTGACCGCCGCCTGGGTGCGCTCGGTGAAGAAGAACAGCGAGACGATCAGCGCGATCGGCACGACGGTGTAGAAGACCTCGAGCGGCGCGTGGTAGGCGATCTGGCGGGGGTAGCCCGTCTCGTTCTTGCGGCGGCGGTAGGCGATCATGCACCAGAGCAGCAGGCCCCAGGTGATCAGGCCCACGGCCAGTGCGGCGATCCAGGAACCGATCCACAGGTCCAGGATCATGTCAGCGTTGTCGGTGGTGCCACGCTCGGTGGGCATCCACCCGAGCTTCGCGTCCTCCGAGCATCCTGTCAGTGCAGCTGCTGCCAGGACTGCTACCGCCGACACCCTTGCCGTGCGGCGACGGCTGCCGGTTCGTGTGTGCGAACTCACAGACGGCCCTTCCTCTTCTTGTCGTGCTCGTCGTCTGCGCGCCGAAGGCCCCGGTTCCGAGAGCCTGGACACAGTCTTGGGGAATGTTTCCCTCCGAGCTTACCCCCAGTCCCAGACATCCGCTGACACTGTGTCAGTGTCGGCGGGGCCCTCCCCGGCGGAGCCGGCGGGGCCTCCGGGCATGCGAAGAGGCCCGCCGCCCGGAGGGACGACGGGCCTCTTCGCGAGGGCCGGGCGGCTCAGTGGAAGGAGTCGCCGCAGGCGCAGGAGCCCTGCGCGTTGGGGTTGTCGATCGAGAAGCCCTGCTTGGAGATCGAGTCCTCGAAGTCGACGGTCGAGCCCTCGAGGTAGGGCACGCTCATCTTGTCCACGACGACCTCGACGCCGCCGAAGTCGCGCACGGCGTCGCCGTCCAGGATCCGCTCGTCGAAGTACAGCTGGTAGATGAGGCCGGAGCAGCCCCCGGGCTGCACGGCCACGCGCAGGCGCAGGTCGGTGCGGCCCTCCTGCTCGAGCAGGGCACGGACCTTGTCGGCGGCGACCTCGGTCAGGGCGACGCCGTGGGTCGGGAGGCCGTCCACTGCGGCGCCGTTGTCGGTCGTGACGCTCATGATGCTCACTTTCTGTGGATGGGTGCCGCGCGGTGTCGAGCCGGCGGCGGGTCTACCGTGGGGCACAACGGCGCGGGCCCCGGGTTCATTCCCGGCCCGCGGGACCGTCCTGGCCCGCCTCGGCGGGCCGGGAGCCGTCGCGCCCGGACGCGTCCAGGGCGAGCAGCAGGAGGGCCTCGGCGAGGACCGCGCGCTCGAACTCCGCCAGGTGCAGCGACTCGTCGGCGCTGTGGGCGCGGGAGTCGGGGTCCTCGACGCCGGTGATGAGGATCTGGGCGTCCGGGTAGAGCTCGACGAGGTCGGCGGTGAAGGGGATGGAGCCCCCGATGCCGGTCTCCACGGCGGGCCGGCCCCACGCCTCTCCCAGCGCCCACTGGGCGGTGCGGGCCGCCTCGGAGCCCATGTCCGTGCGGAAGGACTGTCCCGTCTCCTCGAGCCCGAAGCGCACGTGCGCGCCGAAGGGAGCGTGGGCCTCGACGTGGCGCCGGAGCGCCTCCGCCGCCTCGGCGGGGTCCTGGCCGGGGGCGACCCGCAGGCTGAGCCTGGCGCGCGCGGACGGGATGATCGTGTTGGACGCGACGTCGACGGGCGTGACGTCCATCCCGGTGACGGACAGGGCCGGCTGCGTCCACAGCCGCGAGGCCACGGAGCCGCGCCCGGCCAGCCGCACGCCGTCCCGGACGGCGGCGTCGGCCCGGAACCGGTCCTCGTCGTAGACCAGGTCGGTGCTGTCCTCGGCGTGCAGCCCCGCCACGGCGACGGCGCCGTCGTCGTCGTGGAACGTGGCGACGAGGCGCGCCAGGAGGGTGGGCGCGTCCAGCACGGGCCCACCGTACATCCCCGAGTGCACCGCGTGGTCGAGGACGGAGACCTCCACCACCGCGCCCACCATCCCCCGCAGGCTCGTGGTCAGCGCGGGCACGCCGAGCTCCCAGTTGGAGGAGTCGGCGATGACGATGACGTCGGCGGCCAGCCGGTCCCGGTACGCCTCCAGGAAGTCCCGGAAGGACGGGGACCCGGCCTCCTCCTCCCCCTCGACGAAGACCGTCACGCCCAGGCCGAGGTCGTCCCCGAGCTGCGCGGCCACGGCCCGCAGCGCCCCGACGTGGGCCATGATCCCGGCCTTGTCGTCCGCGGCGCCGCGGCCGTAGAGGCGGCCGTCGCGCTCCTCGGCGGCGAACGGGTCGGAGGACCACAGCTCGCGGCGGCCCGGGGGCTGGACGTCGTGGTGGGCGTAGAGCAGGACGGTGGGGCGCCCGGGCGCGGGCCGGCGGCGGGCGACGACGGCGGGCCGGCCCGGCGTGCTGCCGAGGGGCACGCGCAGGATCTCGACCTCGTCGAGCCCGGCCTGCGCCAGCAGGCCGGCGACGGCCCGGGCGCTGCGCTCGAGCTGCTCCGGGTCGAAGGAGTCCCAGGCGATGCCGGGGATCGCGACGAGCTCGGTGAGCTCCTCGACGATACGCGGCATGTCGGCGTGCACGGCCTCGCGCACGGCGTCGACGGGCAGGGGCGCGGACGGGGTGTAGGGCTCGGTCATGGTGCCCACCCTACGTCCGCGTCCCGGCGGGGCGCCGGACGCCCGTCCGCTATCCTTGACAGGTGTTTGGACGCAAGAAGGATGCAGATCGCGCGGGTTCCACGTCGGTGACCGCCCAGGCCCCCCTGCCGGAACGGGGGGCCCCCGGGGCTCCGCCCGCGCCCCGGCAGACCGCGGGCAAGGGCCGGCCGACGCCCAGCCGCAAGGAGCAGGAGGCGGCCCGCCGCCGCCCGCTCGTCCCGGAGGACCGCAAGGCCGCCAAGGCGCAGTCCCGGGAGGCGGCGCGGGAGCAGCGGCTGCGCGCGCAGGCCGGCATGGCCGCCGGCGACGAGCGCTTCCTCGGGCCCCGCGACAAGGGCCCGCAGCGGCGCTTCGCCCGGGACTGGGTGGACTCCCGGTTCAACGTGGCCGAGTACCTCATGGTCGTGGCGGTGCTCGCGCTGTTCATCCTCTTCTTCCCCAACCAGTACGTGGCCACGTACGGCGTCTACGCCATCTGGGCGCTCATGGTCCTGGGCGCGGTCGACGCCGTCCTGACGACCGGCCGGATGAAGAAGGTCCTGCAGGCGAAGTTCGGCTCGGTGGAGCCGGGCGTGCGCTGGTACGCCGCCATGCGCTCCTTCACGATGCGGCGGCTGCGGATGCCCAAGCCGCAGGTCGCCCGGGGTCAGCGGCCCTCCTGACCGTCCCCCGCCCGTTCCTCCGCCCCCGTGCCGCACCGGCACGGGGGCGGAGTCGTCTCAGCGGCCGCGCCGCGCGGCCCGGGCGAGGCCCTGGTTGATCCGGCGCGCCCAGAAGGGTCCCTCGTAGAGGAACGCCGTGTAGCCCTGGACCAGGGTGGCGCCCGCGTCGAGGCGCTCCTGGACGTCCTCCGCCGTGGTCACCCCGCCCACGGAGACCAGCGCGAGCCGGTCCCCCACCCGCTCGCGCAGCAGCCGCAGCACTTCAAGGGAGCGCCGCCGCAGGGGTGCCCCGGAGAGCCCGCCCGCCCCGCACGCCTCGATCTCGGCGGGACGGGACACGAGGCCCAGCTCCCCGCGGGCGATCGTGGTGTTGGTCGCCACGATCCCGTCCAGCCCCAGGTCCAGGGCGAGGTCTGCGACCGCCAGGACGTCGTCGTCCGAGAGGTCGGGGGCGATCTTCACGAGCAGCGGCACGTGCCGCCCGGCGGCCTCGTCGGCGGCGCGGCCCACCGCGGACAGCAGCGGGCGCAGGCTCTCGATCTCCTGCAGCTGCCGCAGCCCGGGGGTGTTGGGCGAGGACACGTTGACGACCAGGTAGTCCGCGAGCGGGGCGAGGGTGCGGGTGCTCTGCAGGTAGTCGTCCACCGCGGCCTCGAGCGGGACGACCTTCGTCTTGCCGATGTTGACCCCGATCACCGGGCGGGCCCGTCCGCTGTGGTCGGCCTCCAGCGTCCGGCGCGCCTGCGCCAGGCGCGGGGCGACGGCCTCGGCGCCGTCGTTGTTGAAGCCCATCCGGTTGACCACGGCGCGGTCGCGCACGAGCCGGAAGAGCCGGGGCCGGGGGTTGCCCGGCTGGGCCTGGGCCGTCACGGTGCCGATCTCGACGTGCCCGAAGCCCAGGTCGGCCAGCGCGCCGATCCCCTCGGCCCCCTTGTCGAAGCCGGCGGCCAGCCCGAACGGCGAGGGGAAGCGCAGGCCCAGGGCCCGGACCTCCGAGCCGGGGTCGGGGCGGGTGTACACGCGCAGCGCCGCGCCCAGCGGCGTCGCGCCGGCCGCCCGGATGCCCAGGAACCCGACGCGGTGGGCCCGCTCCGGGTCCATCCGGGAGAAGACGGCCTTGAAGAACGTAGGGTAGAAGCGCATGGGCCCAGTCTTCCACAGCCGCCGCGCCCGCCCGGTGCGCCGGCGCCCGGGCGGGCCCGCACGACGACCGAGCTGCACACGAGGTGAGGCGATGAGCGCTCCCCCGGGCCCCTGGGTCCCCGACGTGCTCGGGCCGGGCTTCGAGGCCCGCACCGTCGAGCTGCCGGCCGGGTCCGCGCCGCACGCGACCGCGACCGTCGTCCGCCACCGTCCCGCGGGCGGCGCCTTCCGCCGGGCCCCCCGCGACGCGGTGCTGTACCTGCACGGGTGGTCCGACTACTTCTTCAACGCCGAGCTCGCCGGCACGCTCGCCGGCGCGGGGTGGGCGTTCTACGCCCTCGACCTGCACGGCTACGGGCGCAACCTCACCGACGACGTGCTCGCGGAGGAGACCGCCAGCCCGGGGCACACGACCGATCTCGCCGACTACGACGACGACGTGGCCGCCGCGCTGCGGGTCATGGCCGAGGACGGCGTCCCCGGGCCGGGCGGGCGGCTCGTGCTCATGGGCCACTCCACCGGCGGGCTCACGGCCGCGCTGTGGGCCGCCCGCCACCCGGGGCGGCTGGCCGGGCTCGCCCTCGTCGCCCCGTGGATCGGCTGCCACGGCGCGGACGCCCTCGGGACGGCGCTGCGGCCCGTGCTCGCCCGGGCGTCCGGGCGCGCGCCCGCCCGGGCCCTGCGGGTGCGCCCGCGCAGCCACTACTTCCGGGTGCTCAGCGACCGCGCGGAGGGCGAGTGGGCGATCGACCCGCGGTGGCGCCCCGAGACGAGCTTCGGCATCACCCCGGGCTGGCTCCACGCCGTCCTCCAGGCCCAGCGCGAGGTCGCGGGCGGGCTGGGCATCGAGGTCCCGGTGCTGGTCCAGGTCTCCGCGCGCTCCTGCATCCGCCCGTGGTGGTCCGAGCAGATGCGCTCGGCGGACTCCGTGCTGGACGTGCGCCAGATCCGCCGGCACGCGCCGGACCTCGGCGCGGCGGTCACGGTGCGCTCCTACGAGGGCGCGGTCCACGACGTCCACCTGTCCCGCGGGCCGGTGCGGCGCGCCGCCCAGCGGGAGCTGCTCGCGTGGCTGGGGCGGCTGCCCGGGCCCGGGGCGTAGCCGGCCCGCGTCCCGGCCGGGACGGGCCCGGGGTCAGACCGGGGCCGGGCCCGCGACGCGGTCCACCGCGCCGCCGTAGCGGCGGTCCCGGCGGGCGTAGGCCTCGACGGCCTCCCAGAGCGTGCGGCGGTCGACGTCCGGCCACAGGACGTCCTGGAAGACGAGCTCGGCGTAGGCGGACTGCCACAGCAGGAAGTTGGAGATCCGCTGCTCCCCCGAGGAGCGCAGGAACAGGTCGACGTCCGGGAGGTCCGGTTCGTCGAGGTAGCGCTGGACCGTGGCCTCGTCGATGCTGCGGGGATTGAGCCGGCCCGCCTTCGCGTCGGCGGCCATGGCCGCGGCGGCGTCGGCGATCTCGGCGCGCCCGCCGTAGTTCACGCACATGGTGAGGGTCACGACGTCGTTGTCCCGGGTCGCCCGCTCGGCCTCCTCCAGCCGGTTGATCACCGACCGCCACAGCCGCGGCCGGCGCCCGGCCCAGCGGATCCGGACGCCCCACTCCTGGAACGTCGGCAGCTGGCGGGCCATGACGTCGGCGGTGTAGTTCATGAGGAACGTCACCTCGTCGAGGGAGCGCTTCCAGTTCTCGGTGGAGAAGGCGTAGGCGCTGACGTACGGGATGCCCATCTCGATGGCCCCGGCCATGACCTCGATGAGGGCGGCCTCCCCCGCCTTGTGCCCCTCGTTGCGGGGCAGGCCGCGCTGGTTGGCCCAGCGCCCGTTGCCGTCCATCACCACGGCGACGTGCCGGGGGACGAACCGGTCCGGGATGTCCGGGGCGAGGGCACCGCTGGGGTGCGGGGGCGGGGCGGCAAAGCCGGGCATGGTCAGCTCCGTTCCACGAGGTTCAGGGACCGGACGGCCCTCTCCAGGTGCCACTGTACGTAGGTGGCCACGATCCCGGCGGCGGCCCGGGCCGTGCGGGGCTCCACGGCGTCGATCCGCTCCCACGCGCCGGTGAGCAGCGCCGACAGGTGCTCGACGGTGGCGGGGTCGGGGGCCGCGGCGCCCGGCGGGCGGCAGACGGGGCACACCGCGCCGCCCAGCGGGGCGGAGAACGCCTCGTGCGGGCCCGGGGCGCCGCACCGGGCGCAGTCGGTGAAGCTCGGGGCCCAGCCGGCGGTGGAGACCGCCCGCAGCAGGTAGGAGTCCAGCACCGCCCCGGGCTCGTGCAGCCCGCGCGCCAGGGCCGACAGCGCGCCCACGAGCAGCCGGTACTGCTGGGCGGCGGACTCGTCGTCGTTCTCCGTGAACTTCTCCGCGGCCTCCGCCATCGCGGCGGCCGCGGTGTACTTGGCGTAGTCGGCCGCGATCACGGACCCGTAGCCGCGCTTGCCCAGGGCCTGCGCGACGATGTCGAGGTTGCGCCCGGTGACGAGCTGGAGCTCCGCCACGTTGAAGGGCTCCAGCCGGGAGCCGAAGCGGGAGGTGGTGCGCCGCACCCCCTTGGCCACGGCACGGACCTGGCCGTGCTCGCGGGTGAGCAGCACGACGATCCGGTCCGCCTCGCCGAGCTTGTAGGTGCGCAGCACCACGGCGTCGTCCCGGTAGCTGCGCGATGCGAAGGTCGTCCTGGCCACCGCACCATTCTCCCACGCCCGGCGGACACCCCGGGCGCCACGACGGCGGCGGGCCGCCCCCGGGAGGGGCGGCCCGCCGCCGTGGTGGGGAGCCGGCTCAGCCCTGGGCGTCGCGCACGGCGCGGTTGACGGCCGAGACGACCGCCTTCAGGGAGGCCCGGGTCGTGTTCGCGTCGATGCCCACGCCCCACAGGACGCGCTCGCCCACGGCGGCCTCGACGTAGCTGGCCGCCTGCGCGTCGCCGCCCGCGGAGAGGGCGTGCTCGGAGTAGTCCAGCACGCGCACGTCCACGCCCTCGGCCGCGAAGATCCCGAGCAGCGCCTCGATCGGGCCGTTGCCCTCGGCCGTGCGGTGGTGCTGCACGCCGTCGACGTCCAGGCCGACCTCCAGGGTGGTCTCCCCGCCCTCCTCACCGGTGGAGGTGCTCAGGCTGGTGATCCGGTAGCGGCCCCAGCGGCCGGGCCCGCCGTCGTGCTTGGTGGGCAGGTACTCGTCGGCGAACACCGTCCACAGTCGCTCGCCCGAGACCTCGCCGCCGGTGGTGTCGGTGTGCTCCTGGACCACCCGGGAGAACTCGATCTGGGCGCGGCGCGGCAGGTCCAGGCCGTGGTCGTGCTTGAGCAGGTACGCGACGCCGCCCTTGCCGGACTGCGAGTTCACGCGGATCACGGCCTCGTAGGTGCGGCCGAGGTCCTTGGGGTCGATCGGCAGGTAGGGCACCGCCCAGACCAGCTCGTCGACGGCCTTGCCCTGGGCCGCGGCGTCCTTGTCCATCTGCTCGAAGCCCTTCTTGATGGCGTCCTGGTGGGAACCGGAGAAGGCCGTGAAGACGAGGTCGCCGCCGTAGGGGGCGCGCTCGGGCACGGGCAGCTGGTTGCAGTACTCCACGGTGCGGCGGATCTCGTCGATGTCGGAGAAGTCGATCTGCGGGTCCACGCCCTGGGTGAGCAGGTTCAGGCCCAGGGTCACCAGGTCCACGTTGCCGGTGCGCTCGCCGTTGCCGAACAGGCAGCCCTCGATCCGGTCGGCGCCGGCCAGGTAGCCCAGCTCCGCCGCGGCCACGCCGGTGCCCCGGTCGTTGTGCGGGTGCAGGGACACGACGGTGGCCTCGCGGTTGTAGAGGTTGCGGCACATCCACTCGATGGAGTCCGCGTAGACGTTCGGGGTCGCCATCTCGACGGTCGCGGGCAGGTTGAGAATCATCTGGCGGTCCCCGCCGATCTCGAAGGTCTCGGCCACGGCGTTGGAGATGCGGGCCGCGAACTCGAGCTCCGTGCCGGTGTAGGACTCCGGGGAGTACTCGTAGGTCACGGCCGTGTTCCTCAGCTGCTCCTCGTACTTCAGGCACAGCCGCGCCCCGGTCAGGGCGATGTCCACGATCCCGTCCATGTCCTGGCCGAAGACCACCCGCCGCTGCAGCGTGGAGGTGGCGTTGTACAGGTGGACGATGGCCCGGTCGGCGCCGTCGATGGCCTCGTAGGTGCGCTCGATGAGGTGCTCGCGCGACTGGGTCAGCACCTGGATCGTCACGTCGTCCGGGATCCGGTCCTCCTCGATGAGGCGGCGGACGAAGTCGAAGTCGGTCTGGGAGGCCGACGGGAAGCCGACCTCGATCTCCTTGTAGCCCATCCGCACGAGCAGCTCGAACATCTTGAGCTTGCGGTCGGAGTTCATGGGGTCGATGAGGGCCTGGTTGCCGTCGCGCAGGTCGACGGCGCACCAGCGCGGGGCCTCGGTGATGACCTTGTCCGGCCAGGTGCGGTCCGGCAGGTCCACGGGGAACTGCACCTGGTACGGGACGTACTTGTGGGTCGGCATGCCGGAGGGCTGCTGGAAGTTGCGCATGGGGTTGGCCTGTTCTGCTCGAGACGTCTGCGGGTGGCCGGGCATCAGGAACTCCGCAACGGGAGGCCGGCCATTCGCTCGACGGGTCAGGCCCCGTTGCGGCACGTAAGGAGGAGCTTCCCTGTCCGCATGGGTCCAACGTACCACGCGCCCGGGCGCGCCCCGGCGCCCCGGGCCCGGCTCACCACTCCTCGGCGGCCTGCTGGCAGGTGAACTGCTCCGCGGTCTGCCCGTTGAGGTCGTCGGGCAGCACGGAGCCGACGTCGAGCCGGTCGCCCTCCGTGAAGTCCTGCCCCACCGAGACCTGCACGCCCGCGATCGCGGTGGTCGGCACGATCTGGGACGACGGGACGCCCAGCAGCTCGGCGACCTGGACGGCCGCCTCGTACCAGCCTGTCCCGAAGAAGACCTGCGTGCCGGGCAGCTCGGTGACCTCCGGGCCGCGCTCGGCGTAGGCGTAGCCGGCGTCCTCGAGCAGCTCCACGATCTCCTGGTCGCGGTTCTCGGCCCCCGAGGCGTCGACGACCGTGACGGGCACGGTCGCGGGGTCCACGGCCGGGGTCGGCGTCGCCGACGCCGAGGGCTCCGCGGACGAGGACGGCGCGTCGGTCGCGGCGCCGCTCGCCGCGTCCGTGGGGGAGGTGAGGGGCCGGTCCTCGCGCAGGGCGGCGAAGAGCTCCGCGGAGGCCTCCTCCTGGAGCTGGAGCCGGTTGGGGTCGGGCTCGTACGCCTCGGTGGGCACGGTCACGAACGCCATGCTGCCCAGGTCGATGCCGCGCACGGCGCCCGCGAGGCCCACCATGGTGGGCACGGAGCCGAGGTCCTCGTCGACGTGCAGGTTCCGGGAGGCGACGTCGGCGATCTCGTAGAGCTTGGGCAGGTCGGTGAGCGTCCCCTCCGCCTTGACCTTGCGGGCCAGGGACGCCAGGAACGACTGCTGGGAGCGGATCCGGCTCTCGTCGCCGCCGTCGCCGAACGCGGCGCGGCTGCGCAGGAAGGCCAGGGCCTGCTCGCCCTCCACGGAGGACACCCCCGCGGGCAGCTTCAGCCCGGACTTGGGGTCGTCGACGGCCTCGTTGACGCAGACCTCGACGCCGCCGACGGCGGAGGAGAGCTCCTTGACGGCGTTGAAGTCGGCGAGCATGAAGTGGTCGACCCGCAGCCCGGTCAGCTCGTTGATGGCGGCGACCGTGCAGCCCGGCCCGCCGTTCTCGATCGCGGAGTTCAGCATCGCCTGCTCCTCCGCGGGGTGGACGCTGCCCGTGTCGGGGTCCGTGCACTCGGGCAGGTCCGCCACGAGGTCCCGCGGGAAGGACACGACCGTGACCTCGTCGCGGTCCTCCGTCACGTGCACCAGCATCATCACGTCGGTGAGGCCGGCGCCCGTGCTGTCCCCGTCGTCGCCGTACTGGTCGTTGCCCTCGCCCTCGCGGGTGTCGGTGCCCATGACGAGCACGTCCAGGGGCCCGTCCTCCACCGCGGCGGCACCGTTGCCCAGGTCCAGCGGGGACGTGTTCAGGTTCGACTGCAGGCGCCACACCACCGCGGCGCCGGCCCCCAGCACCGCGACCAGGACCGCGACGAGCACCAGCACCGCCCAGCGTCGCCGGGACCAGCGGCGGGGTCGGTCCGGGCCGGGGGTGTCGGTGCTCAGTGTGGACACGGTGATCTTCTCCTGGGACGACCCCGGCCGGGAGGCCGGGGTCCGGGGGGGGGTGGGGGGCGGCGCCCGGAGCGGGAGCCGGGAGCCATGCTAACCGCACGGGCCCGCTCCCGGCGCCGGGAACGGGCCGGACGGGGCTCAGAAGCCGAGGCGGGAGAGCTGCTTGGGGTCCCGCTGCCACTCCTTGGCGACCTTCACGTGCAGGTCGAGGTAGACCTTCGTGCCGAGCAGGGCCTCGATGGCGGTCCGGGAGCTGGTGCCGATCTCGCGCAGGCGGGCCCCGCCCTTGCCGATCACGATGGCCTTCTGGGAGGGCCGTTCCACGTAGACGTTGACGCGCACGTCGAGCAGCGGCCGGTCCGCGGGGCGGCCCTCGCGGGGCACCATCTCCTCGACGACGACGGCGAGCGAGTGCGGCAGCTCGTCCCGCACGCCCTCGAGCGCGGCCTCCCGCACGAGCTCCGCGACCATCGTCAGCTCGGGCTCGTCGGTGAGCTCCCCGTCGGGGTACAGCGGCGGGGACGCCGGCATCCGCCCGACGAGCAGCCCCGCGAGGGCCTCGACCTGGAAGCCGTCCACCGCGGAGACCGGGATGACGTCGGCCCAGCCGGGCTCGTCGGCGCCGGCGGCAGCGGGGGCCGGGCCGCCGGCGCGGTGGCGGGGCTTGCGGGCGCTCCGCGCGGCCCGTTCGGCGCGGGCCGCGCGCTCCTCCGCCATCACGGAGCGGCCGAGCTCCGTGACGGCCAGCAGCTGCTCGGTGAGCTCCGCGCGCGAGACGGTGTCCGTCTTCGTGACGATCGCGACGACCGGCTTGTTGCCGGACGCGGCGAGCTGCTGGGCGATGAAGCGGTCGCCGGGGCCGATCTTCTCGTTGGCGGGGACGCAGAAGCCGATCACGTCGACCTCGGCGAGGGTGTCGGCGACGAGGTCGTTGAGCCGCTGGCCCAGCAGGGTGCGGGGCCGGTGCAGCCCCGGGGTGTCGACGAGCACCAGCTGGCCCTCGGGCCGGTGCACGATCCCGCGGATGGTGTGGCGCGTGGTCTGGGGCCGGTTGGAGGTGATCGCCACCTTCTGCCCGACCAGTGCGTTGGTGAGCGTGGACTTCCCGGCGTTGGGCCGGCCCACGAGCACGGCGAAGCCGGCCCGGAACGGGGCGGCGGGCTCGGCGGCGGGCTCGGCGGCGGGTGCGGTGCGGTCGTGCTCAGACATGGTGGTGGGTCTCCTCCTCGGACTCCAGGGCGGCCGGGTCCACGGCGGTGGACCCGGGCGGGACCCAGTCCGGGTCCTTGCGGACCTCGAGCTGGCCCACCCGGTTGCGCCGGCCCTCGAGGGTCACGGCTTCGAGGACGATGCCCTCGACGGTGGCGCGGGAGCCCACGATGGGCACCCGGCCGATGCTCTTCGCCAGCAGGCCGCCGGCGGTGTCGACCTCGTCGTCCTCGAGGTCCACGCCGAACAGGTCGCCGAGGTCCTCGACGCCCAGCCCGGCGGAGATGCGGTAGCGGCCGTCGCCCAGCTCGACGACCTCGGGCTTCTCCCGGTCGTACTCGTCGACGATCTCGCCCAGCAGCTCCTCGATGAGGTCCTCGAGCGTCACGAGCCCGGCGGTGCCCCCGTACTCGTCGACGACGACCGCCACGTGGATGGACTCCAGCTGCATCTCGCGCAGCAGCTCGTTGACCTTCTTGGACTCCGGGACGTAGCGGACCTCCCGGGCCAGCTGCGCGAGCCCGTGCCGGCGGAGGTCGGTGCCCTCGCGGTGCACCCGCTCGGAGAGGTCCTTCTGGTAGAGGATGCCCAGCACGTCGTCGGCGCTGTCGCCGATCACGGGGATGCGGGAGTAGCCGGAGCGGAAGAACAGGTTCAGGGCGTTGTCGACCGTGTCGTCGTCGTCGACGGTGACCATGTCCGTGCGCGGGACCATCACGGCCCGGACGTTGGTGTCGTCGAGGTCGAAGACCGAGTGCAGCAGCTCCGCCTCGTCGCCCTCGATGAGGTCCTGGTCGGTGGAGCGGTCGACGAACTCGAGCAGCTCCTCCTCGGTGAGGAACCCCGGGCCGGTGTGCCCGGGGTCCCGGGCGACGGCGGAGCCCAGCCGCACGAGCAGCCCGGGCACGGGGCCCAGCACCGCGCGCAGCACCCGCACGAGACCCGCGGTGAAGCGGACGGTGCCGACGGCGTTGCTGCGCCCGATCTGGCGGGGCGAGACGCCCGTGAGGACGAAGCCGACGGCGGCCATCACCACGGTGGCGAGCAGCCCGGCCAGCCACACGTCGTCGAGCGCGTCCAGGGCCACGAGCGCGACGGCCACGGCGGAGGCCGTCTCGAACCAGACGCGCCAGAAGCGCAGGGCGTGCAGGTGGGCGGTGGGCGTGGCGAGGACCTTCGCGGCCGCGGAGTCGGGGGCGTCGCGCACGACGGCCTCGGCCTCGGCCCGGGGCAGGTAGGTCAGCCCCGTCTCGGCCGCGGTGAGCACGAACGCCGTGCAGAGGAAGACGATCGCGGCGGCGATCAGGATGGCGCTGGTCATGGACCCGGCCTACTCCATGGTCTCGACCGGGGCGGGCCGGCCGAGGAAGTCCGTGAGCAGGTCGCGCTGGAGGGCGAACATGACCTGCCGCTCCCCGGGCTCCGCGTGGTCGTGGCCCAGCAGGTGCAGGATGCCGTGCACGGTGAGCAGGCACAGCTCGTCGGCGATGGGGTGCCCCGCGGCCTCGGCCTGGCGGCGGGCGACCGGCGGGCACAGCACGATGTCCCCGAGCGTGCCCTCCGCGGGCTGCTCCGGGGTGCCGGGGCGCAGCTCGTCCATGGGGAACGACAGGACGTCGGTGGGGCCGGGCAGGTCCATCCACTCGACGTGCAGGCGGGCCATCTCCTCCTCGTCCACGACCGCGATCGACAGCTCCGCGTCGGGGTGCACGTGCAGGCGCGCGAGGGCGAAGCCGGCGAGCCGGCCCAGCAGCTCGACGTCGACCGCCGCCCAGGCCTCCCGGTCGGCCGGCGCGACGTCGGCCGGGTCGTGCTGCAGGTCGAACTCGACCGCCATCAGGCGCTCGCCCCGCCGTCGGCGGCGGGGGCCTCGGGGGCGGCGCCCGCGGTGGTCTCGCGGGCGGCGCGGGCGGCGTCCTTGCGGTCCCGGCGCTCGTTGCGCCGGCGGTTGGTCGTGTCGAAGGCGTCGTAGGCGCTGACGATCCGGCTCACGAGCTCGTGGCGGACCACGTCCTCGGCGGTCATCTCCGCGAACGCGACGTCCTCGACCCCGCCCAGCACGTGCTGGACCTGGCGCAGCCCGGAGGACGTGCCCCCGGGGAGGTCGACCTGGGTGACGTCCCCGGTGATCACCATCTTGGAGCCGAAGCCGAGCCGGGTGAGGAACATCTTCATCTGCTCCGGCGTGGTGTTCTGGGCCTCGTCGAGGATGATGAAGGCGTCGTTGAGGGTGCGCCCGCGCATGTAGGCCAGCGGGGCGACCTCGATGGTGCCCGCCTCCATCAGCCGCGGGATCGAGTCGGGGTCCATCATGTCGTGCAGCGCGTCGTAGAGGGGCCGCAGGTAGGGGTCGATCTTCTCGCTGAGCGTGCCCGGCAGGAAGCCGAGCCGCTCGCCGGCCTCCACCGCCGGGCGCGTGAGGATGATCCGGTTGACCTCCTTGGCCTGCAGGGCCTGCACGGCCTTGGCCATCGCGAGGTAGGTCTTGCCGGTGCCGGCGGGACCGATGCCGAAGACCACGGTGTGCTCGTCGATCGCGTCGACGTAGGCCTTCTGCCGCAGGGTCTTGGGCCGGATCTTGCGGCCCCGGCTGGAGAGGATGTTCTGGGTCAGCGCCCCGCTGGGCCGCGCGGAGAGGTCCCGTCCGATGATCTCGAGCAGCTGGGCGATGACCTGCGGGGTGATCGCGGTCTCGCGCCCGGCGAGCACCTTGAGCTCCTCGAACAGCGTCGTGACGATCTGCACGGGCGCGCTCGGGCCCTCGAGGCCGAGCTCGAGCCCCCGGGGGCGGGTGACGAGACCGGGGAAGGCGGCCTCCACCTGGCGCAGGGTGTCGTCCCCGGTGCCGAGGCTGCGGACCATGGTCTCGCGGTCGGGGAAGGTGATGACGGTGCGGGCCGTCAGGGGGTGCGTGGTGCCGGGCAGCGTCTCAGTCATGGGTGCGGCCGCGGGGGCCGTGCTCTCGCTCTCTCGTCGGCCGGCGTCGGGAACGCGCCGGGGTTCGTGGTCCCTCCAGGGTACCGCGCGCACCGCACCGGGCGGCGCGCGCGGCCCAGATTCCGATTTGATATCGGTCCCCGGCTCCGGGGCGCCTGGGCTGGGGTCGCCCGCGGCGGCTGTGCTTTGCTGGGCGGGCCCTCCGGCCGGGGGCCGGTCCAGGCCCCGGGCGCCTGCCCCGCCGCCCCCCCAGCCCGGACCCGGAAGGACGAGGTGCCCACCCCCATGCCCGCTCCCCCACCCCGGCGCACCGGCGCGCCGCGCCGCGCGGCGGCGTGGGCCGCGGCGGCCGCCGTGGCGCTCGGCGGGTGCGGCGAGGCGCCGCCGGCCGACGGCACGGGCGCCGCGCCCGCGAGGAGCTCGGACCGGGCCACGGCCGGGGGCACGGCGGGCGGGTCCGCGGCGACCACGAAGCTGCCGGTCTACTGGGTGGGCGGCGCCGACGGCGAGCAGCTGCTGTTCCGCGAGTTCCGGGACCCGCCGGAGGGGTCCCGGGCGGCGGACCCGATCGCGGCGGCCGCCGAGCTGATGACGGCCGCGGCCCCCGAGGACCCCGACTACCGGAGCCTGTGGAACGCCGTGGACCGGATCGGCAGCTCGACGTCCCCGGACGGGACGATCACCGTGGACCTGCCGGACGACGCGTTCCGCCAGGACCTGGCCGCCGAGGACGCCCGGCTCGCGCTCCAGCAGCTCGCGCACACCGTGGCGGCCGCGGCGCGCACCGCCGGGCTGCTGCCGGAGGGCTCGCGGCCCCAGGTGGTCCTGCTCGTCGACGGGCGGCCCCACGAGGAGGTCTTCGGCTCGGTCCGGCTCGGGGAGCCCGTGCGGCCCGACGAGCAGCTCGAGGCGCCGGTGTGGCTCGTGGACCCGCAGGAGGGCACCCGCTCGGACGGGCGCCTCGCCCTCTCGGGCCGCGTCCTCGAGGGGGTCCGCGACTGTGAGTGGACGGTGACGGCCAAGGACGACGACGGCACCGTCGCCGGCGGGCCCGTGACGGTCGTCCCCGCGCAGGGCCGCCCGGCGGAGTTCCGGGCCGAGGTGGACCTGCCCCCCGGGGAGTACGTCGTGTCCGTGATCGGCCGCGACGCCGAGGGCGGGCCGGTGCGCGACGACAAGGACGTGGTGGTCGGCGCCCCCTGAGCCGGTGGGCTCAGGCGGTCCCGCCCGACCAGCGCCCCAGCGCGGCGCTGAGCACCGCGAGGGCCGCGGGCCCGGCCGTGGAGCTGCGCAGCACCTCCGGCCCGAGCCGGACGGTCCGGGCGCCGGCGGCGCCGAGGCGCTCCAGCTCCTCCGGGGCGATGCCGCCCTCCGGGCCGACGACCAGCACGATCCGCTCCGGGTTCCCCCACGCCGGGCGGTGTCCCGGGCCCTCCGGCGCCCCGCCCGCCCCGGGCACGAGCCCCGCCGGACCGGCGAGGGGGTGCTCGGCGGCCTCGTGCAGCACGAGCCCGAGGGTCCCGGGCTCCCGGAGCAGGTCGGCGAGCGCCGCCGTGGTGCACAGCGCGGCGACCTCCGGCCAGGCGGCGCGGCGGGACTGCTTGGCGGCGGCGGCGACGGTGTTGGCCCACTTCTCGTGGCTCTTCGCGGCCCGCTCCTTCTTCCACCGCACGATGGAGCGGTCGGCCTGCCAGGGCACGACGGCGTCCACGCCCAGCTCGGTGGCGGTCTCCACGGCCAGCAGGTCGCGGTCCCCCTTGGCGAGGGCCTGGGCGAGCACCAGCCGGGGCCGGCGCGCCGGCTCGGTGCGCACGGACCGGACCCGCACGCTCATGCGGTCCTTCTCGCCGTCCACGAGCTGCGCGGCGGCGCGGGTGCCCGCCCCGTCGACGAGCTCGAGGGCCTCCCCCGGCGCGAGCCGGCGCACGGTCACGGCGTGCCGGGCCTCGGGGCCGGTGACGGTGAGCTCCGCCCCGGGGACCAGCCCGGCGAGCCCGCCCGGGTCCACCTTGAAGACGGGCAGGCTCACAGGTCGGAGAACCGGTCCCGGAGCCGGGAGAAGAACCCGCCGGACCCGGCCGCGGAGTCGAGGGTCGTGCCGGTGGCCTGCTCCTCCCCGCGCAGCCGCGCGAGCTGCTCGAGCAGCTCGCGCTGCTCGTCGTCGAGCCCGGTGGGGGTCTCGACCTCGAGGTGGACGAAGAGCTCGCCGCGGCCGCCGCCGCGCAGGCGGGTGGCGCCGAGGTCGTGCAGGGTCACGGTGTGCCCGGTCTGGGTCCCGGGGGTGACGGGGACCTCGCGCTCGCCGTCGAAGGTCTCGAGGGTCACGGTGGTCCCGAGGGCCGCAGAGGTCATGGGCACGCGCACGCGGGCGTGCAGGTCGTCGCCCTGCCGCTCGAACGTGGGGTCGGGGTCGACCTTGAGCTCGACGTAGAGGTCGCCGTTGGGCCCGCCGGCGGTGCCGGCCTCGCCCTGGCCCGAGAGCCGGATGCGGTTGCCGGTGGACACGCCGGCCGGGATCTTCACGGTCAGGGGCCGGCGGTCGCGCACCCGGCCCTCCCCGTAGCACTCGTGGCAGGGGTGCTTGATGACGGTGCCGAAGCCCTGGCAGGTGGCGCACGGGGCGGCGGTGACGACGGTGCCGAGGATCGACTGGACCTGGCGCTGGACCTGCCCGGAGCCGTGGCAGACCTCGCAGGTCTCGGGCCGGGTGCCCTCCTGGCAGCAGGAGCCGTCGCAGGTGGGGCAGACCACGGCGGTGTCCACGGTGATCTTCTTCTCCGTGCCGAAGACGGCGTCCTTGAGGGAGACCCGCACGTTGATCAGCGCGTCCTGGCCCTGGCGGGTGCGGGACGCGGGGCCGCGGCGCCCGGAGCCCGCTCCGCCGGCACCCTGGAAGAACGTGTCGAAGATGTCCGCGAAGCCGAAGCCCGTGCCGGGGAAGCCGCCGCCGAAGCCGGTGTCGGTGCCGTTCTCGTTGCCCGTGGCGTCGTAGACGCGGCGCTTGTCGGGGTCGGAGAGGACGTCGTTGGCGTGGGAGACGCGCTTGAACTCCTCCGACGCCTCGGGGCTGGGGTTGACGTCGGGGTGCAGCTTGCGGGCCTTCTTGCGGTAGGCCTTCTTGATCTCTTCCTGGCTGGCGTCCCGGGACACGCCCAGGGTCTCGTAGTGATCGCTCACCGTGGTCCGTTCTGTCGAGAGGTCTGTGGGGAGGTCTGTCGGGAGGTGCGGGGGAGCCGGCCGCGGCTCAGCCCCCGAGGATACGGGAGAGGTAGCGGGCGACGGCCCGCACGGCCGCCATCGTGGACGGGTAGTCCATCCGCATGGGGCCGACGACGCCGACCTTGGACTGCGCCTCGGGGCCGTAGCCGGTGGCCACGACCGCGGCCTCGGACAGCGGTCCTGCGGCGTTCTCCGCGCCGATCCGCACGGCCACGCCGCGGGCGTCCTGCTCCATCTCGGAGAGCAGGCGCAGCATCACGACCTGCTCCTCGAGCGCCTCGAGGACCGGGCCGATGCTCAGGTGGAAGTCGCCCGTGGCGCGGGCGAGGTTGGCGGTGCCGGCCATGACCATGCGGTGCTCGGCCCCGCCCGCCGCCAGGGCGGCGACGGCCTCGGCCACGGCCGCGGCGGCCGGCTGCAGCGGCGGGGCGAGCCCCGCCGTCAGGGCGCGGAGCGCGTCCGGCACCGCCGTCAGGGGGCGGCCGACGACGGCGGCGAGCAGCCGGGCGCGCAGCTCGAGCAGCTGGGCCTCGTCCGGGGACCCGCGCAGCACGGCCACGCGCTGGGCGACCCGCCCGTTCGTGGGGATGAGCACGACGAGCACCCGGCCCTCGCCGAGGTCGACGACCTCGACGTGGCGCACGGTCACCCCCGAGGCGTGCGGGTACTGCACGACCGCCACCTGGTGGGTGAGCTGGGCGAGCAGGCGCACGGTGCGCTCCATGACCTCGTCGATGTCGGCGGCGTCGTCGAGCAGGCTGTGGATCGCCCGCCGCTCGGGCCCCGAGAGGGGCTTGACGGAGGCGATCTGGTCGACGAACGTGCGGTAGCCCTTGTCGGTGGGGATCCGCCCCGAGCTCGTGTGCGGGGCGACGATCAGCCCCTCCTCCTCGAGCGCGGCCATGTCGTTGCGCACGGTGGCCGAGGAGACCCCGAGCCGGTGGCGCTGCACGAGCGCCTTCGAGCCCACGGGCTCCCGGAAGTGCACGTAGTCCTCCACGATGGCCTGCAGGATCTGCAGTCGTCTCGGCTGGTTCACGTCACTCCTCCCCGGGTCGGTCCCCGCGCCCGCCGTCCTGGCACTCGGGCGCGCACAGTGCCAATGCGCTCCAGTGTAGCCCCCGTGCCGGACCCCGGGGACGCCGGCCCTTTGGTACGCTTCCGGCTGATCCGCGCGGCCCGCGCGGGGCCGGCACCGGGGAGGACGACCATGAGCGACTACGGCTGGGGCCCGCGCAGCCTCGACGACGACGCCCTCGCCCGCCGCCGGCCCGTCTCGGCCGAGGTGCCGGTCGCGCCGGGGATGCTGCTGGAGGACGTCACCACCGGCTGGGTCGGCGCCGTCGTGTCGCTGGAGACCATCGGCGGGATGCGGGTCATGGGCCTGGAGGACCGCCGGGGCCGCGTCAAGGCGTTCCCGCTGGGCCCCGGCTTCCTGCTGGAGGGCGCGCCGGTGGTGGTCGTCGAGCCGCGCTCGGCCCCGGCCGCGCGCAAGCCCGCCCGCACGCGCTCCGGGTCGGTGGCCGTGGAGGGGCTGCGCGCCTCCACGGCCAAGGCCTCCCGCGTGTGGGTCGAGGGCTACCACGACGCCGAGCTGGTCGCCAAGGTCTGGGGCCACGACCTCGCCGTCGAGGGCATCGTCGTGGAGCCGCTGCACGGCGTGGACGACCTCCCCGCCGCGGTGCAGGAGTTCGGCCCCGGCCCGGGGCGCCGGCTGGGCGTCCTGGTGGACCACCTCGTGCCCGGCTCCAAGGAGTCCCGGATCGCCGAGCGCACGATGCGCCTGCCCGGGGCGGCCGGCAACGTGCTGGTGCTCGGCCACCCCTACGTGGACATCTGGCAGGCGGTGAAGCCGGGCGCGCTGGGCATCGACGCGTGGCCCGCCGTTCCGCGCGGCACCGACTGGAAGACCGGCACCGCCGCGGCCCTCGGCTGGCCCCACCGCACCCCCGGCGACCTGGGCCGGGCGTGGCAGCACATCCTCGCCCGCGTGGACAGCTACGCCGACCTGGAACCGGCGCTGCTGGGCCGGGTGGAGGAGCTCATCGACTTCCTCACCGCCCCCGGCGCCTGAGCCCCGTGCGTCCTCCGCACGGACCGGAGCGCACCGGGCCGGGCCGGCGACCGACGTCACGTCACAAAGGCACACACGGCGTCACGGACGCCCGGAGAACCGGGCGTCCGGCCGGTACGATGGGTCCACGCCATCCACCGACCGCGCCCGCCGCGGTCCCGCCGCTGAAGGACTCCCGTTGCCCGTTCAGACCGACCCCCGATCGAGCCGAGAGAGCGCCGAGTCGCCCTTCGAGGGCATCACCCCCGTCGCGCAGCCGCTGACCGTCGCCGAGGACCGCCAGTGGGCGACCCTCGCGCACTTCGGCGGGGTCGGCGGGTTCCTGCCGTCCTTCCTGATCCACCGCGTCTTCCGCGGCCGGGGCCGGTTCACGGAGCAGGAGGCGAAGGAGGCCATGAACTTCACCCTCCTGCCCTCGCTCGTGGTCGTCGTGGGGGCGCTGGTGGCGCCCGTGCCGTTCATCGGGTGGCTCTTCGCGCTCGCGGCCGCCGCGGCGTGGGTGCTGCTCGCCGTGAGCTCCCTCGCCGGCGGCATCCAGGTCAACCGGGGCGAGCCCTACGTCTACCGCTACAACACCCGCCTCTACGACCGGATCGGGGAGCGGCTGCAGCAGCGCTCCCGGGAGCGCGCCGCGCGCCGCTGAGCGCTCCCGGCCCCGTGCCGCGGGTCAGCCGAGCAGCCGCCGCACCACGGCGTCGCCCATGAGCCGGCCCCGCAGGGTGAGCACCACCGTCCCGCGCAGCGCGTGCGCCGGCTCGACCAGCCCGTCGGCGATCAGCCCGGCCACCGCGGTGCGGCCGTCGTCGTCGAGGGCGGCCACGGGCAGGCCGTCGCGGATCCGCGCCTCCAGCATCACCCGCTCGAGGTGGCGGGTGGCCGCGTCCAGGACCTCCCGGCCCGCGGCCGGGGAGTGCTGCGCCCGCACGCGGTGCGTGTAGGGCACGGGGTGCTTGAGGTTCCACCAGCGCGTGCCGCCCACGTGGGAGTGCGCCCCGGGGCCGATCCCCCACCAGTCCTGGTTGTGCCAGTAGGCGAGGTTGTGCCGGCTGCGGTGGGCGCGCCCGTCCGCGCCGGCCGGGCGCGCCCAGTTGCTGACCTCGTACCACTCGTAGCCGGCCGCGGCGAGCAGCCGGTCGGCCAGCTCGTACTTGTCGGCCTGGTCGTCCTCGTCGATGGGGGCCACCTCGCCGCGGCGCGTCCGGGCGGCGAGCTTCGTGCCGTCCTCGATGATCAGGGAGTACGCCGAGACGTGGTCCGGCGCGTAGCCGACGGCGGTGCGCACCGAGTGCTCCCAGTCGGCGAGGGACTCCCCCGGCGCCCCGTAGATCAGGTCCACGCTCACGCCCAGGCCGGCCTCGCGGGCCCACGCCACGGCGCGCGGGACGTTGTCCGGGTCGTGGGTGCGGTCGAGCACCGCGAGCACGTGCGGGACGGCGGACTGCATCCCGAAGGACACGCGGGTGACGCCGGCGTCGGCCAGCACGCGCAGCGACCCGGGGGTGACCGAGTCCGGGTTCGCCTCGACGGTGACCTCGGCCCCGTCGGCGAGGCCGAAGGTGTCCCGCGCCTGGGCGAGGATCCCGGCGAGGTCCGCGGCGGGCAGCAGCGTGGGGGTGCCGCCGCCGAAGAACACGCTGTGCAGGGGCCGCACGGTCACCCCGGAGTCCTCGAGCACGCGCCGGGCCCAGCGCACCTCGGCGGCCGCGTCCGCGGCGTAGACGTCCTGGGAGACGTCCGGGCCGAGCTCGGTCGCGGTGTAGGTGTTGAAGTCGCAGTACCCGCAGCGGACCGCGCAGAACGGCACGTGCACGTAGAGGCTCAGGGAGCGACCGGCGGAGCCTGCCGCGGCGGAGGCGGGCAGGCGCCCGTCGAGGGGGGCGGGCAGCCCGTCGGGCTGGGCGGGGGACACTACTTCTTCTTGTCCTTCTTGTCGCCGGGCTCGTCGGAGGACAGGGCCGCGACGAACGCCTCCTGGGGGACCTCGACCCGGCCCACCATCTTCATCCGCTTCTTGCCCTCCTTCTGCTTCTCGAGCAGCTTGCGCTTGCGGGAGATGTCGCCGCCGTAGCACTTGGAGAGCACGTCCTTGCGGATCGCGCGGATGTTCTCGCGGGCGATGACGCGGGAGCCGATGGCGGCCTGGATGGGGACCTCGAACTGCTGGCGCGGGATGAGCTCGCGCAGCTTGCCGGTCATCATCACCCCGTAGGAGTAGGCCTTGTCCCGGTGGGTGATGGCGCTGAACGCGTCCACCGGCTCGCCCTGCAGGAGGATGTCGACCTTGACGAGGTCGGCGGCCTCCTCGCCCTCGGCCTTCCAGTCCAGGGAGGCGTAGCCCTTGGTGCGGGACTTGAGCTGGTCGAAGAAGTCGTAGACGATCTCGGCCAGCGGCAGGCGGTAGCGCAGCTCCACCCGGTCCTCGGAGAGGTAGTCCATGCCCTTGAGCTGGCCGCGCTTGGTCTGGCACAGCTCCATGATCGCGCCGATGAACTCGGAGGGGGCGAGCACGGTCGCGGCGACCATCGGCTCGCGGATCTCGGCGAGCTTGCCCGCCGGGAACTCGGAGGGGTTGGTGACGACCCGCTCGGTGCCGTCCTCGAGGGTGACGTTGTAGCTGACGGACGGGGCGGTGGAGATCAGGTCCAGGTTGAACTCGCGCTCGAGGCGCTCACGGACGATCTCCAGGTGCAGCAGACCCAGGAAGCCGCAGCGGAAGCCGAAGCCCAGGGCCGCGGAGGACTCGGGCTCGTAGACCAGCGCGGCGTCGTTGAGCTGGAGCTTGTCCAGGGCGTCGCGCAGCACCGGGTAGTCGGAGCCGTCGATCGGGAACAGCCCGGAGAACACCATGGGCTTGGGGTCCTCGTAGCCGCCGAGGGAGTCGCTGGCGGGCCGCTGGTGGTTGGTCACCGTGTCGCCGACGCGGGACTGGCGCACGTCCTTCACGCCGGTGATGAGGTAGCCCACCTCGCCCACGCCCAGGCCGGCGCTCGGCTTCGGCTCGGGCGAGATGACGCCGATCTCCAGCAGCTCGTGCTGCGCGCCGGTGGACATCATCCGGATCCGCTCCCGGGGGCTGAGCTTCCCGTCGACCACGCGCACGTAGGTGACCACGCCGCGGTAGGTGTCGTAGACGGAGTCGAAGATCATGGCCCGGGACGGCGCGTCCGCGTCGCCCTGCGGGGCGGGGACCAGCTCCACGATGCGGTCCAGGAGGGCCTCCACCCCCTGGCCCGTCTTGCCCGAGACCCGCAGCACGTCCTCCGGGTCGGCCCCGATGAGGTTGCCGAGCTCCTCGGCGTACTTCTCCGGCTGGGCGGCGGGCAGGTCGATCTTGTTCAGCACCGGGATGATGGTCAGGTCGTTCTCCATGGCCAGGTACAGGTTGGCCAGGGTCTGCGCCTCGATGCCCTGCGCGGCGTCGACGAGCAGCAGGGCGCCCTCGCAGGCCGCCAGGGAGCGGGAGACCTCGTAGGTGAAGTCCACGTGGCCCGGGGTGTCGATCATGTTCAGCGCGTAGTCGGCGCCGGCGACGTTCCAGGGCATCCGCACGGCCTGGGACTTGATGGTGATCCCGCGCTCGCGCTCGATGTCCATCCGGTCGAGGTACTGCTCCTTCATCTCCCGGGGGGTCACGACCCCGGTGGCCTGCAGCATGCGGTCGGCGAGCGTGGACTTCCCGTGGTCGATGTGGGCGATGATGCAGAAGTTCCGGAGGATCGACGGGTCGGTCGAGGCGGGAACCGGGGCGTTGACGGCCAGCGGTGACACGGGCGGTCCTTTCTCGGGAGGCGCGGGGCGCTTCCGGGGAGGTCCTGGGACGGTCGGCAACGGGGACCGTGCCGGTGATTCAGCTGTCCAGTTTCCCACGTTTGGCGGTGGGGGGCCATTTGGCCCCCCACCGCCCCGGCACGGCCCGGGGCCGTGGCTAGAGTGGGCGCATGAAGCTGAACCTGCGCGCCCTGGGCCGGCTCGCCGTGCGCGCCCTGGACGCCTACCGGCACTCCGCGGGCGAAGGTGCCGGGACGTCCGCACCGCGGCGCGGGCCCGCCGCACCCGCGGGGCCGGGCCCCGACGCGGCTGCGCACCGCGGCAGGCTCTCCGCGCCGTACCCGGGCGACTGGAGGGGACCCGTCCGTCCCGTCTACCGGCCCCTGTCCGACGGCGAGCCGGACCCCGGCGAGATCGTGTGGACCTGGGTGCCCTTCCAGGAGGACCACGGCCGCGGCAAGGACCGCCCCGTGCTGGTCGTGGACCGGGCCGGCGAGCACCTGCTGTGCCTCATGCTCACCTCCCGCGACCGCACCAACCACGCCACCCGGAACCCCGACTACGTCGACGTCGGCACCGGGCCGTGGGACCGGCGGGGCCGGGCCTCCGAGGTGAAGCTCGACCGGGTGGTCCGGGTGCTGCCGGCCGACGTCCGGCGGGAGGGCGCGGTGCTGCCCGTGGAGCGCTTCGACCGGGTCGCGGCCGAGCTGGTGCGCCGGCGGCCCTGACCCGCACCATCCGTTGCCCGGGCCCGTGCCGCGCGGCGGCGCGGACCCGGGAGCGGGGCGGCGTCTGCTAGACTTTTCTGCTGTGTGTCCGCGCTGGTCGTCGGGCACTGCAGGTCGGCCGCCACTCGGGTGTCCCCGCTCCCGCTCAGTCTCATGACCGGCCTGTTTGCCCTCACTGACCGAATTCCGCATCCATCGCCAAGGAGTTACACGTGGCCAACATCAAGTCCCAGAAGAAGCGCATCCTCACCAACGAGAAGTCGCGCCTCCGCAACAACGCCTACAAGTCCGAGCTGAAGACCCTCATCCGCAAGGTCGACGAGGCCGTCGCCGCCGGCCAGCAGGACGCCGCGCAGGACGCTCTGCGCAACGTCGCCCGCAAGCTGGACAAGGCCGTCAGCAAGGGCGTGCTGCACAAGAACAACGCGGCCAACAAGAAGTCCGGTCTGGCCAAGCGCGTCGCCAAGATCTGATTCCCGGTTCCCCGCGAACCGCGCCCGCTCCGGCGGGCGCACGGAACAGGCCCCGTCCCTCTCCGGGACGGGGCCTGTTCCGTCGCCCGGCACGACCGCGTCCCGCCCGGCGCCGCACCGGCGGCGGGCGGCGCCGGGTCAGCGCCGGCCGGCGAGGGCGATCGTGGTGATGGCCCGCTCCACGGCGTAGGCCGGGTCCCGGCCCTCGCCCTTCACCTGGGCGTCGGCCTCCGCCAGGGCGCCCAGCATCCGCACCAGGTCCGCCTCGGAGAAGCGCCGTGACTCCTCCTGCGCGCGCTCCACCTGCCACGGGGCCGCCCCGATCCGCTGGGCGAGCTGGCCGGAGCCTCCGCGGGTGCCGTGCACCTGGGCGATGGTGCGCAGCTTGGCGGCCAGGGCCCCGACCATGGGCACGGGGTCCACGCCCGTGTCGAGGGCCTGGCGCCACAGCTTGAGGGCGGCCTCGGTGCGCCCGGCCAGCGCCGCGTCGGCGACCTTGAACGCGGTGGCCTCGACCCGCCCGCCGTAGTACTTCTCGACGTCGTCGAAGGTGATCGTCTCGGGCCCGTCCGAGAGCAGCTGCGCGCACGCGGCGGCGAGCTCCGCGGTGCTGCTGCCCACGGCCGCGGCCAGGGCGCGGGCTGCGTCCGGGTCGATGCGGCGGCGGTGCGAGCGGAACTCGGTGAGGATGAACTCGCTCTTGTCCCGGTCCGACTTCAGAGGCTTGCACTCGACGACCACGGCGCCGGCGGCCTTGAGCGCGTCGAGAAGCTTCTTGCCGCGGTTGCCGCCGCTGTGCTCCCACAGGACGACGACGTCCGGGTCGGGGGCCTTGACGTAGTCGAGCCCGTCGGCGAGGAGCTCGTCGTTCATGGCGGCGAGGTTCGCCACGTGGATGAGCTTCGCGTCGTCGAACAGGGAGGGGCTGGCGAGGGCGACGAGCTGACCGGGGGCGTAGGCGGCGGCGTCGACGGCGCTGAGCTCCACGGGCCCGCGCCGGTCCTTGAGGGCGGCGCGCACGCGGTCGCGCGCACGGGCGGCCAGGTAGTCCTCGGGGCCCGTGAGCAGGATCAGCGGGGCCGGCTCGACGTCCCGCCAGGTGGGTCCGGTGGCGGCGGGAGCGGGGCGCCGTGGTGGGGTCATGGCCGCGTCCTTCGGTGGTGGGGTCGGTGTGGTCCCAGCTTCTCACGGCCGGGGGCGTCCGGGGACGGCTCCGGGCGGGGGCGGTGCGGGCAGCAGCGCAGGCGGGCAGCAGCGCAGGCGGGCTCAGGGCCCGGCGGGCAGCGCCCGCAGGCGGTCCCCGCCGGGCAGCAGGTAGACGCTGCCGTGCCGGTCGGTGCGCAGCAGGGGCACACCCCGCGCCTCGAGGTGGGCGAGGATCGTCGGGTGGGGGTGGCCGTAGTCGTTGTCGCGGCCCACGGAGACCACGGCCAGGCGGGGGCTCGCGGCGTCGACGACGCCGGTGCCGCCGTTGCGGGCGCCGTGGTGGGAGACCTTGAGGACGTCCACGTCGGCGAGCGGGCCGGCGGCGCGCACGAGGGCGCGCGCCCCGGCCTCCTCGAGGTCCCCGGTCAGCAGCCACGAGACGGTGCTGCCGTCGGGGCCGGTCAGCTCGGCGCGCAGGGCCAGGGACGCGTCGTTCTCCTCCGACGACGACGGCGGCCCCCACCGTCGGGCGGCGGCTCCCGCGGGGGCGAGCACCGTCAGCCGCAGCACCCCGAAGGAGCGGGTCTCCCCCGGGGCGGGCCGGTGCACAGGAACGGCGGGCAGGGCGGCGGCGATCTCCGCGGGTGGGTCCGGTGCGGCGGTGGAGTACCAGACCTCCGCCACGCCCGCCCGCCGGGTCAGGGCGGGCAGCCCGCCGGTGTGGTCGGCGTGGGCGTGCGTGAGCACCACCAGCTCCAGCTCCCGCACGCCGCCGCGGCGCAGGCACCGGTCCAGGGCCCGCGGGTCGGGGCCGGTGTCCACGAGCACGGCCCGGTCCGGGCCCGTGCGCAGCAGCACGGCGTCGCCCTGGCCCACGTCGCAGACCAGGGCCTCCCACGCGGGCGGGGGCCGCCGCAGCTCGGCCAGGGCCCGCAGGCCCAGCACGACGACCACGACCAGCAGCGCACCGGCGACCAGGGCGCGCCGCCTCCGGCGCCGCCGCGCCAGCAGGCGCCGGTGCACCTCGGAGCGCGCCGGGGGTGCGGGACCGTCGCGCAGCGTCCCGGCGGAGGGCCGGGGCCGGCGGCGCCGGACGTCGAGGGCGTGCACGCCGAGCACGGCGGTGGCGGCGAGAACGCCCATGAGCGCCACCCCGGCGGGCCCCTCCGGCCACGGCAGGAGGGCCCCGGGCGCGGCGGCGAGCACGCGGGCGATCCCGGCGACCAGGCGCGCGCCGACGGCCCCCGCGCCCAGCGGGAGCAGGGCGGCGTCCGCGGCGGCGTCCCCGGGCACGCCCAGCAGCAGGAGCCCGGCGAGTCCGCACACCGTCACGACGGGCACGAGCGGCCCGGCCAGGACGTTGGCGGGCAGGGAGTACACCGGCACGGCGGGCTGGAGGAGCACCAGGACGGGCGCGCACCACAGCTGGGCGGCCGCGGGGATCGCGACGGCCACGCCCAGCACCTCGGGGACGCGGGCCCCGAACAGGCGCGCGAGAGGCCGGCCGCTGACCACGATCCCCGCGGTGGCCAGCACCGAGAGCACGAACCCGAGCTCGGCGGCGAGCGCGGGCCGGGCCACGACCAGGGCCACCACGGCCCCGGCGAGGGTGGCCAGGGAGACAGCGGCGCGCCCGGTGAGCAGGCTCAGCGCGCCGAGGGCGCCCATCACGGAGGCGCGCAGCACGGAGGGGTCCGGGCCGACGAGGGCCACGAACGCGGCCAGGGCGCCCAGGCCCGTGAGCAGGCAGGTGCGCCGGCCCGCCCCCAGCGCGAGGGCGGCGTGCCCGGCGAGGGCCGTGACGAGGGCGCAGTTGGAGCCGGAGACGGCGGTGAGGTGGGTCAGGCCGGTGTCCTGCATGGCCTGCTCCAGCTCGGGTCCGAGGCCGGCCCGCTCGCCGAACGTCATCCCGGGGAGCAGGGCCGCGGCGTCGGGGCCCTGCCCGGCCGTGGCCAGGACGAAGCGCCCGCGCAGCGCCTCCCGGGCGGGGGGCCGCTCGGCGGGCAGTGTGCTGGGCGCGGCGGCCGCGCGCAGCACGAGGGCTCCGGGGCGCGGGGCGGGCGGGGCCTCGAGCACCGCGGAGATGCGGGCCCCGGGGGTCAGGGCGCTCCAGCCGGGGCCGTCGGCGACGACGGTGGCCGGCACCCCGGCCGCCTCGCCCCGCCCGCCCCGGACCACCTCGTCGAGGCGCACTCGGACCACGGCGCCGGTGCGGTCCTCGCCCGCGCCCGTGGGCGTCCGGCCCGGCGGACGCCCACGGGCGCGGGGGCTCGAGCACCTGCGCGGTGACGGTGAACCTCCCGCCCCCGGCGAGGGCCTCGCCCAGCGCCCCGTCGGCGAGGGGACGGCGCTCGGCGGCCGTGCCGAGGAGCACGGCGGCCACCGCGAGGGCGGCGAGCCCGAGCGCGGACCACGGCACAGCACCCCGTGAGCGGCGGACGGCGGAGGCCCTCCCCGGCCCGCGGTGCAGGGCCCGGACCGCCCGGTGCACCAGCGGCGGGAGGACGGCCCCCAGGAGGGCGAGCAGCCCGAGGACCGCGCCGCCCCCGAGGGCCGCCTGCCCCGGCGGCAGACGGGTGCCCAGCAGCGCGGTCGCCCACGCGGCGAGCGCGGCGGGCAGCAGCCGCAGGTCCCAGGTGCGCCCCGGGGCGCGGGCGTCGCGGTGCTCCTGGTGCTCCAGGGCCCGCGCCCACCACCCGGCGGGGCCGTTCACACGGTCACCAGCGGGGTGAGCGCCTCCATGAGCGCGGGGCCGACGCCCTCCACGGCGTCGAGGTCGGCCACGGACGCGAAGCCCCCGTTCTGCTCCCGGAACGCCACGATCCGCTCGGCGAGCACGGGCCCCACCCGGGGCAGCGCCTCGAGGTCCGCGGCGGTGGCGGTGTTGAGGTCCAGCAGCCCGGCGCCGTCGGCGGAGGCGGCGCCGGCGGCGGTTGCCGGGTCCGGGGGCGTGGCACCCGGGTCCGGCGTGCCCGGGGCTGCCGGGGGCGGCGCGGGGCGGGTGTCGGGGATGAGGACCTGCTGGCCGTCGGCGACGGGGGCGGCGAGGTTGACGCCCTCGGTGACGGCCGCCCCGGTGAGCCCCCCGGCGGCCTCGACCGCGTCCACGACCCGGTCCCCGGGCTCGACCTCCACGACGCCGGGGCGGGCGACCTCCCCGGTCACGTGCACGAGCAGCGTCCCACCCGGTGAGGGCGCCGCGGAGGGCCCGGCGCCCGGTGAGGCGGAGGGCCCGGCGCCCGGTGGGGCGGAGCCGCCCGGGGCGGCAGGAACGGGCGGGGCGGCAGGAACGGGCGGGGCTCCGGGCGCCGATCCCGGCGCCTCGACCTCGGCCAGGGCCGGTCCCTCCCCCGGCTCCGCACCGGGGGCCGCGTCGCCGGCGGAGCCGGGACCGAGCACCGCCCACGCGGGGACCGCCAGCGCGGCCAGGACGAGCAGCAGCAGGGACCGCGGCACCCGGGTGCGCGCGGCGACGTGCCACCGGTGGGCGGGGCCCTCCGTCCCGGACGGTGCGGGCCCGGGGGCCGCGGGGGCGCGGGCGGAAGCCTCGGCCAGCAGCGCGGACAGCCGCCCGGGCGGGCTGCCGCCCGGCCCGGTCCGCCCGGTGGGCTCAGGAGGCCCGGTCCGCTGAGCGGGCTCGGCGGACGGCGGACGGCGTCGGCTGGGGTGGACGGTGCCGGTCATGGTGCCCAGCCAACGCCCTGGGGGTCCGCCACGGAGCGGCCCGGGCCCGGGTTGGGGACGGCGCGGGCGGACGGAGGGCTCTGGGGAGCCCGGACGCCGGGGCTCAGCGCCGCCGGGCGACGGAGGGCGGCAGTGCGGGGAGGCGGTGGCGCTCGACGACGGCGGCGCACGCGCCCGGGCCCACGTGGGCCGCCAGGACGGGCGGCAGCGGGCAGACCACGAGCCGCGCGCCGGGCCGGTGCGCGGCCACGAGCTCCTCGCCGAGCTCCCGGGCGGCGGGCCCGTCGCCCAGGTGGTGCATCACCAGCACCGGGTCCCGGGGCTCCGCGGCGGCCAGGGCCGCGCCCACCAGCGCGCCGAACCGGGCCCGGGCGGGCGCGCCGGGCGTGCCGGCGGGCACGAGCCTCCCGCCGGAGACGCTCAGCAGCGACCCCGGCTGCGGGAGCGCGTCCGGCGCGCCCGGGCCGATTCGCCCGCCCCGGCGCAGGGGCTCGAGGGAGGGCACCCACAGCAGCAGCGCGGCGTCCCGGCTGCCCTCGCGGGCGGCGGCGGCGACCTGCTCCCCGTCCGCCCCGGTCCCGGCCGCGCGCCACGCGCTCTGCACCCCGAGCCCCTGGGCCATCGCGGCGGTACGGGAGTCGACGACCGTGACCGGCACGTCGACGCCCTGCCGGGCGATCCGGGCCGACCCGGCCGTCCCCGACAGCTCCCCCGACAGGTGCACGGAGACGATCCCGTCGTACCCGGCGTCCTGGAACTGCTGGTAGGCCCGCCGCAACCGGCCCGGGGACGGCCGCGACGTGGTCACCGGGTGTCCCTCGGCGACCGCCCGGAGCAGCTCCTGCGGGGTGCCGTCCCCGGGAGCGGGCAGGGGGCGGCCGTCGACCAGCACGGGCAGCTCCACGACGGCGAGCCCGCCTTCCCGCGCGGCGGCCTCCCGCCAGGCGGGGGGCAGGGCGGCGGCGTCGTCGGTGACGACGGCGGTCCGGCGCGGGCCCACCACCCGGCTCAGGCGACGATGTTGACGAGCTTGGGCGCGCGCACGATCACCTTGCGGATCTCGGCGTCGCCCAGCTGGCGGCGGATCGCCTCGGAGGCCAGGGCGAGCTCGCGCAGGGCGTCCTCGGTGATGTCCGCGGGCACCTCGAGCCGGTCCCGGACCTTGCCCTTGATCTGCACGACGGCCGTCACGGTGTCGTCCACGAGCAGGGCGGGGTCGACCGCGGGCCAGCCGGCGACGACGACGGAGCCCTCGTGGCCCAGGGCGTGCCACATGTCCTCGGCGGTGTACGGGGCGACGAGCGAGAGCAGGACCGCGACCGCCTCGACGGCCTCGCGCACGGCGGGGTCGGCGGGCCCGCAGCCGGAGTCGATGGCCTTGCGGACCACGTTGACGAGCTCCATGGTCTTGGCGACGACCACGTTGAACTTCCCCCCGTCGAGCAGCTGCGCGGCGTCGTCGACGGCCCGGTGGGCGGCCCGGCGCACGGCCTGGTCCCCGGCGGCCCGGTCGGTGCCGGGCGCGGAGGCGACGTCCTGGGCCAGGCGCCAGGCGCGGGCCAGGAACTTCTGCGCGCCCTGCGGGGAGACGTCCGCCCAGTCGACGTCGTCCTCGGGCGGGGACGCGAAGACCATGGTCAGGCGCACGGCGTCGACGCCGAACTCGTCGAGCTGCTCGCCGAGGTCCACGCCGTTGCCCAGGGACTTGGACATCGCCTTGCCGCCGTTGAGCACCTGCCCCTGGTTCAGCAGCGCCTTGAACGGCTCGGTGAACTCCACGAGGCCGAGGTCGTAGAGGACCTTGGTGAAGAACCGGGAGTACAGCAGGTGCAGGATGGCGTGCTCCACCCCGCCCACGTACTGGTCCACGGGCAGCCACCTGCGGGTCTGCTCGAGGTCGAACGCGGCGTTCTCGTCGGTGGGGGACGCGAAGCGCAGGTAATACCAGGAGGAGTCCACGAACGTGTCCATGGTGTCGGTGTCCCGCTGGGCGGGCCCGCCGCACGCCGGGCACTCGACGTTGACCCATTCCTCGGCGGCCGCGAGCGGGGAACGGCCCTTGGGGGCCAGCTGCTCGCCGCGCAGGTCGTCGGGCAGCCGCACGGGCAGCTGGTCCTCGGGCACGGGCACCTCCCCGCACGCCGCGCAGTGGACGATCGGGATGGGCGCGCCCCAGAACCGCTGGCGGGAGAGCAGCCAGTCGCGCAGCCGGAAGTTGACCCGGCGCTCGCCGGTGCCCGCGGCCTCGACCACGGCGACGGCGCGCTCGATGGCCTCGGCCTTCTCCAGCCCGGACAGCTCCCCGGAGTTGATCAGGGTGCCCTCGCCGGTGGTGGCGATCCCGGTGACGGCCGGGTCCTCCTCGCCGGTGTCCAGCACGGCGCGCACCGGCAGGCCGAAGGTGCGGGCGAAGTCGAGGTCGCGCTGGTCGTGGGCGGGCACCGCCATGATCGCGCCCGTGCCGTAGTCGGCGAGCACGTAGTCGGCGGCCCACACGGGCAGCCTCTCCCCGGTTAGGGGGTTGAGGGCGTGGCGGCCCAGGAACACCCCGGTCTTCTGCCGGTCGGTGGCCTGGCGCTCGATGTCGGACAGCGCCTTGACCTGCTCGCGGTAGGCGGCCAGCTCCTCGGCGTGCTCGGGGGCGACGATCTCCTGCGCCAGGTCCGCGTCCGCGGCGACCACGAAGAAGGTGGCGCCGTAGAGCGTGTCGGGGCGGGTCGTGAACACGGTGACGTCGCGGTCGGTCCCGCCCTCGCCGGCGCCCTCGATCGTGAAGTGCACGTGGGCGCCCTCGGAGCGGCCGATCCAGTTGCGCTGCATGGCCAGCACGCGCTCGGGCCAGTGCCCCTCCAGCTGCGCCATGTCGTCGAGCAGCCGGTCGGCGTAGTCGGTGATCTTGAAGTACCACTGGTTCAGGGCCTTCTTCGTCACCGGGGTGCCGCAGCGCTCGCACGCGCCGTTGACGACCTGCTCGTTGGCGAGCACCGTCTGGTCCTTGGGGCACCAGTTGACCGGGGAGTTCTTGCGGTAGGCCAGGCCCTTGGCGTGGAACTGCAGGAACAGCCACTGCGTCCACCGGTAGTACTCCGGGTCGGAGGTGTGGATCTCCCGGGACCAGTCGGCGCTGATCGCGTAGCGCTGGAAGGAGGCCTTCTGGGTCTCGATGTTCGCGTAGGTCCACTCGGCGGGGTGCGCGTCGCGCTTGATCGCCGCGTTCTCGGCCGGCAGCCCGAAGGAGTCCCAGCCGATCGGGTGCAGGACGTCGTAGCCGCGCTGGCGCCAGTACCGGGCCACGACGTCGCCCATCGCGAACGCCTCGGCGTGGCCCATGTGCAGGTCCCCGGAGGGGTAGGGGAACATGTCCAGCACGTAGCGGCGTTCCCGGGACCCGTCGTCGAGCGGCTCGAAGACCCTCTGCTCCGTCCAGAACGACGGCCACTTCGCCTCGATGGCGCGGAAGTCGTACCCGGTGGTCTCGGTCGTGTGCAGCTGTTCGGTCACGGTCCTCGCCTTCGCGGTCGGTGGGACCGGCGCCGGCCCGGGTGCGGGCCGCGCACGGTCGTGTGGGCGGCGCGCGGGCATCACGGGACCCCGGCGCGCGCCGACGGTGGTAACGGTGGTGGAGTCCGTCCCATGGTAGCCCAGCGGCACCGGCGCCCCGGCCCGCGGTCCCCCGCCCGCCCGCTAGCATCGTCAGCGGGCCGCGACCACCGGGCGAGCACCGGCCCGCAGGGAGGAACCATGCCGGACACCGCGCCGGGCACACCGCCGGGCACACCGCCGGACACACCGCCGGACACCCCCGCGCCCCGGGTCCGGCTGCACGACCCGTACGCCGAGCGGCGCAGCGTCGTGCTCGACGGCCACCGGGTGCGCTACTGGTTCTACGACGTCGACCGCACCCCCAAGCCCCTGCTCGTGCTGGTGCACGGGTTCCGCGGCGACCACCACGGCCTGCAGCTGATCGCCGACCGGCTCCGGGACCGCTACCACGTCGTCGTCCCCGACCTGCCCGGCTTCGGCCGCTCCGAGCCGTTCCCCGACCGGGCCCACGACGTCGCCGGCTACGCGGGGTTCCTACACCGCTTCCTCGAGGCCCTCACCGGCGGCGCCGTGCACGACGGCCCCGCCCGGGACGGCACCGGGCCCGGCGTCGCGCTGCTGGGCCACTCCTTCGGGTCCGTGGTGGCCGCCCACTTCGCCGCCGCCCACCCCGCCATGGTGGAGCGGCTGGTGCTCGTGAACCCCATCTGCGAGCCGGCCCTGGAGGGCTCCCAGGCGGCGCTGAGCCGCCTCGCCGTCGCCTACTACCGGCTGGGCCGGGTGCTGCCCGCCGGCCTCGGCCGGCGGCTGCTGGCGAGCGGGACCGTCACCGACGCCATGAGCGAGGTCATGACCAAGTCCCCGGACCCCGCGGTGCGCCGCTACGTGCGCCACCAGCACCGGGCCTACTTCTCCGCGTTCGCGAACCGGGACGTGCTGCTCGAGGCGTACCGGGCGTCGGTCTCCTCCACCGTCGCGGAGGTCGCGATGCAGCTGGGCATGCCGACGCTGCTCGTCGTCGGCGCGGACGACGAGCTCGGCTCCGTGGCCGCGCAGCGGCGGATGGCCTCCTGGATCCCCCGGCGCCGCCTCGAGGTCCTCGACGGGGTCGGGCACCTCATCCACTACGAGGCCCCCGAGCGCACGGCCGAGCTCGTCCACGACTTCCTCGCCTCCCCCGCCCCCGAGCCCACCGTCGCCCCCCAGCCGGCCGGCGCCCCGCCTCCCGGCAGCGGGCCCGCCGCCCTGCACCGGGAGCTGCCGCCCGCGGACCTCACCGCCCCGACCACGGGGCCGTTCACCGGCCCGTTCACCGCGCCCCTGACCGGGCTGCAGCGGGCCGTCCGCCGCCGGCGCCACGGGGGGGCCCGCCGATGAGGCTGCTCATGGACGCCCGCTACACCCGGCTGGGCCGCCACGACGGGATCAGCCGCTACGGGGCGGGGCTGATCGAGGCCACGGCCGGGCTCGCCGCCACCGACCCGGGCCTCGACCTCGCGATGCTCGTCAGCGACCCGCGGCAGCTGGCCATGCTCCCGGACGTCCCGCACGTGCTCGGACCCTCCCCGGTCTCGGCGGCCGAGGCCGCCACGGCCCTGGTCCTCAACCGGCACCGCCCCGACGTGGTCTTCTCCCCCATGCAGACCATGGGCTCCGCGGGCCGCCGGCACGGGCTCGTGCTCACCCTGCACGACCTCATCTACTACGACCACCCCCAGCCCCCCGCCGACCTGCCGGCACCCGTGCGCGCGGGCTGGCGGCTCTACCACCGCGCCTGGTGGCCGCAGCGCGTGCTGCTCGACCGTGCCGACGCCGTCGTCACCGTCTCCGCGACCACCCGGGAGCTCATGGCCGCCCACCGGCTCACCCGCCGGCCCGTGCACGTCGTGCCCAACGCCCCGCAGCCCGGCTCCGTGCTGGGCGACGCCGAGGCCCTCGCCCGGCTGCCGGGCCGGGAGAAGCTGCTGCTCTACATGGGCGCGTTCCTGCCCTACAAGAACGTCGAGACGCTCGTCCGCGCGGCGGGACGGCTGCCCGACCACGAGCTGCACCTGCTCTCCGGGATCTCCCCGTCCCGGCGCGCCGAGCTGGAGGCCTTGGTGCCCCCGGGCGCGCGGGTCGTGGTCCACGACGGGGTGAGCGAGGACGACTACGCCGCGCTGCTCGCCCGGGCGTCCGCGCTGCTGACCGCCTCCCGGGCCGAGGGCTACGGCCTGCCGGTCGTCGAGGCGCTCGCCGCCGGCACCCCGGTGGTGTGCAGCGACCTGCCGATCTTCCGGGAGGTCGCCGGCTCCGGCGCCTCCTACGCGCCCGCCGGCGACGACGCCGCCTTCGCCGCCGCCGTGCGCGCCCTCGAGGACCCGCAGCGGCGGCGCACGCAGGTGCTGGCCGGGCTGGAACGGGCCCGGGCGTACTCGTGGGCCGGCTCGGCGCGCACCCTCGTGGAGGTCGCCCGCGGCGTGCACGAGCGCCGCTCGGCCCGCCGGTGACCGCGCCCGTCCCGGGCCGCGGTCGGGCGCGTCAGGGCAGCGGCCAGGTGTGCACCGGCGCGTTGCCGTCCATGTGGCCCGCGTAGAGCCCGAGCATGCGCCGCAGCGCGGTGCGCCGGTCCGCGCCCCGGGCCTCGAGGCGCTCGACGGCGCGCGTCTGCCACGTCGCTCCGGTGACCCCGGCGACGCAGCGCGCCTCGACGATGCCGAGGTAGCGCTCGCGCACCTCCGGCGCCACGCCCCACTCCTCGAGGCCCTGGTGGGCCAGCGGCAGCAGGTGGCGCAGCACCAGCTCGTCGGCGCAGACCTCCCCGAAGCCGGGCCAGTAGAACCTCGCGTCGATGCCGTCCCGCGCCGCCCGGGCGAAGTTCTCGGCGCACGCCGCGAAGCTCATCCGCGTCCACACGGGCCGCTCCTGGCGCGCCAGCACGCGCACGGCGCCGTAGTAGAACGCGGCGTTCGCGAGCACGTCCGCGATCGTGGGCCCCGCGGGCAGCACCCGGTTCTCGACCCGCAGGTGCGGGATGCCGCCCACGACGTCGTAGATCGGCCGGTTCCAGCGGTAGACGGTCCCGTTGTGCAGCCGCAGCTCGGACAGCTGCGGGGCCACGCCCGCCAGCAGCTTGGCCATCGGGTCCTCGTCGGAGCACTCGGCGAGCAGCGCCGGGAAGTAGCGGACGTTCTCCTCGAACAGGTCGAAGATCGAGGTGATCCAGCGCTCCCCGAAGAACACCCGCGGGCGCACGCCCTGGTTGCGCAGCTCGACCGGGCGGGTGTCCGTGGCCTGCTTGAACAGCTCGATCCGCGTCTCGGCGTGCAGCCGCCGGCCGAAGAAGAACGGGCTGTTCGCGGCCAGCGCGACCTGGGGGGCGGACAGCGCCTGGGCAGCGTTCCAGTGGGCCGCGAACTCCGACGGGGCGACCTGCAGGTGCAGCTGGACGCTCGTGCACGCCGACTCGGGGGCGATCGAGTCGCACCACGTCTCGACCCGCTCCCCGGTCGGGCCCGCGATCTCGAGCCGGATGTCCTCGCCGCGCGCCACGAAGATCGAGTCGTTGAGCGCCGCATAGCGGTTGTTGTCGCTGATCCACTCCTGCTGGTAGTGCTCGGGCATGATCGTGGGCAGGATCCCGATCGCCAGCAGCCGCGAGCCGATCTCGCGGGCCTTGGCGTCCGCCGCGTTGAGCGAGGCGCGCAGGTCCTCCTCGAGCTCCAGGGCGGCCCGGCCGGGCAGCGGCCGCGGCGGGACGTTGAGCTCGATGTTGTACTGCGCCAGCTCCGTCTGGTAGCCGGGGTCGGCGATCGCCGCGAGCACCTCGGCGTTGCGGAAGTGCGGGTCGAAGCGCTCGTCGACGAGGTTGAGCTCGATCTCCAGCCCGGTCATCGGCCGGTCGAACTCGAAGGAGCTGCGGGTGAGCATCAGCTCGAAGACGTCGAGGTCCCGGCGGACCTTCTCCCGGTAGCGCTGGCGCTCCTCCCGCGTGTAGCTGCGGGCGCGGACCTCATCTCCCACGGTGACCTCCCGGCGTGACGGCCGCGGCGGCGCCGCCGCGTGGGACCAACCAACCACACCCGGGCCCGCCCGCCAAGGCCCCGGCGGACCGGGGCGCTCAGAGCAGGTCGGTGACGTCGCAGCGCACGTGCACGGGCGGGTGCTTGCGCAGCGCGGAGGCCTTGGCCCGGGCGGCCCGCAACCGGCGGGTGACCTCCCCGGCGATCCCGTAGCCGAAGAACAGCAGCGCCCGGTGCGGGGCCGGCTCCCCGCCGGGGCCCGGCTCGTGGTCCTCGAGGGGGGTCGGGCCGATCACGCGCACGGCCCCGGGCAGCTCGAGGTCCGCCAGGAACGCGGCGACGGCCGCCGCCGGGCCCGTCAGGGCCGCCGAGCGCACCGCGGGCGGCAGGCCCAGGGCGTGGCGCTCGGCGAGCTCGCGCTCGGCGTGGCCGGCGGGGTCCCAGCGCACCAGGGCCCCCACCGCGCTCTCGTGCTCCGCGGTGACGACCACGACCCCGCCGTCCCGGGCCCGGCGCACGAGAGCGGCCGCGTTGCACCAGCGGCGCAGCGTCTGCTCGGCCGCCCGCAGGGCCGGGCGCATGAGCATCTGGTTGCCGTCCAGCAGCAGGGCCGCGGCGTAGCCCCCCTCCGCGACCGGCTCGGCCCCGGGGGTCGCCACCACCAGCGCCGGGGCGGCGCCCACCTCGGGGCGCACGGCGTCGCCCGAGGAGGCGACCACGGGCACCTGCGGGAACGCCCGGCCCAGCTCCTCGGCGGTGCGCAGCGCCCCCACCGTGACCAGGCGCATCCGCCGGGACCCGCACGCGGTGCACGTCCAGCCGTGGGCGGAGCGCCCGCACCACCCGCAGCGCGGGACGCCGCGGCGGGAGCCGACCCCCAGGGGGCCCTCGCAGTGCCGGCAGCGGGCCGGCTCGCGGCAGCGCTCGCACGCCAGGTGCGGGGCGTAGCCGGCGCGGGCCACCTGCACGAGGACCGGTCCGTGCTCCAGTCCGGCCCGGGCGGCGCGGAACGCGGTCTCCGGCAGCCGCGCCCGGCTGGCCAGGGGGTCGCGGGCGGCGTGGAAGGAGTCGGCGGTCGAGACGATCCGCGGCATGAAGGCGCGCAGCACGTCCCGCTCCGGGGCGATCCGCCGGGCCCACCCGGTGCTCACGAGCCGCTGCGCCTCGGGGCTCACGGCGTGGCCGGCGAACAGGGCGGCGCACCCGCTGCGCCCGGCCCGCAGCAGCAGCACGTCGCGGGCGTGCTGGTAGGGCGCGCGCTGCTCCACGAGGTTCTCGTCGCCGTCGTCCCAGCAGCACACCAGCCCCAGGTCGTCGACGGGGGCGTAGGCCGCGGAGCGGGTGCCCAGCACCACCCGCACCCGGCCGGTGGCTGCGGCGAGGAACGCCCGGTAGCGGGGCGTGGGCCCGTCGTCGGCGTGCAGTCGCACCAGGTGCTCGGCGCCGATCTCGTCGGCCACCGCGCGCTCGAGCCGGGCCAGCGCCTTCTGGTCGGGCACGACCGCCACGGCTCCGCGCCCGGCCCGCCAGGCGGCGCCGACGGCCGCGGCGAGCACGTCGGTCCAGTCGTGGGCCGGGTGGGCCGGGAGCACCTCGGCCACGGCCCGGGGCGCGCCCCCGGCGGTGAGCTCGGCCAGGAAGGCGGACCCGCCGGCGTAGTCGGCCAGCGCGGCGTCGTGGGAGGGGGCCGGGGCGTGCGGGGACAGGCCCGTGGAGTGCCCGGGGTCCTCGGCCAGGCGCTGCTCGAGCTCCTTGTCCACGCGCGCGACCCGCGGCGGGACGGCCACGCGCACGACGTCGGCGACCGTGCCGGCCGAGCGCGCGGCCACGTCCTCGGCCAGCCGCGCGATCTCGGGGGACAGGACCGGCAGCGCCGAGAGCACCCGGCGCAGCGGTTGCAGCCGCTGCCTCACCTGGGAGTCCGCGACGCGCTCCAGGACGAAGCCGGTGAGCTCCTGGCCGGCGAAGCCCACCTTGACGCGGGCCCCGGGCACGGCGGCGTCCGCGAGCTCGGCCGGCACCGCGTAGTCGAACGGGCGGTCCAGGTGCGGGACGTGCGTGTCCAGCAGCACCCGCGCCACGGGGTCGAGCTCGGCGAGGAGCGCGGCACCCACGCCCTTCGCGTCGGGCCGCGCCGGGCGCGGGGGGAACCCCGTGAGGAGGGACAGCTGCCGCGGGGTCTGCGCGGCGGCCGGGGACTCCTCCGGGGACACGGTCACACCCCGGCGGCGGAGCGCAGGTCCTCGACGCGGTCGGTGCGCTCCCAGGTGAACTCGGGGTCGGTGCGGCCGAAGTGCCCGTGCGCGGCGGTGCGGGCGTAGATGGGGCGCTTGAGGTCGAGGTCCTCGATGATCGCCAGCGGGCGCAGGTCGAAGACCTCCCGGATGGCCCGCTCGATGCGGGCCGGGTCGACCGTCTCGGTGCCGAACGTCTCGACGTAGAGCCCCACGGGGGCGGCGCGGCCGATGGCGTAGGCGACCTGCACCTCGGCGCGCTCGGCGAGGCCCGCGGCCACCACGTTCTTGGCGACCCAGCGCATCGCGTACGCGGCGGAGCGGTCCACCTTCGAGGGGTCCTTGCCGGAGAAGGCCCCGCCGCCGTGGCGGGCCATGCCGCCGTAGGTGTCCACGATGATCTTGCGCCCGGTGAGCCCGGCGTCGCCCACCGGGCCGCCCCGGACGAAGTTGCCGGCGGGGTTGATGATCACCTGGGTGGCGGACAGGTCCAGCCCCGACTCCTCGAGCACGGGGGTGATCACGCTCTGCCGCAGGTCGGAGGCGAGCTGGTCGAGGTCGTAGCCCTCGACGTGCTGCGAGGAGACCACCACCGTGTCCACCGCCACCGGGCGGTGGCCGTCGTAGCCCAGGGTGACCTGGGTCTTGCCGTCGGGGCGCAGCCCGGGCAGCACCGCGGTCTTGCGCACGCGGGTGAGCTGCTCGGAGAGCCGGTGGGCGATCCAGATGGGCGCCGGCATGAGGACCTCCGTCTCGTTGGAGGCGTAGCCGAACATGATGCCCTGGTCGCCGGCGCCCTGGGCGTCCCGGGCGTCGACGGCCGTGCCCTCGCGCACCTCGAGGGAGTTGAACACGCCCTCGTAGATCTCCGGGGACTGCTCGCCCACGCTGATCGACACGCCGCAGAACTCGCCGTCGAAGCCGTGCACCGAGGAGTTGTAGCCGATGTCCAGCAGGCACTTGCGCACCACGTTGGGGATCTCCACGTAGCCGCGGGTCTTGACCTCCCCGGCCACGTGCACCAGCCCGGTGGTCACCATGGTCTCGACGGCCACGGAGGACTCGGGGTCCTGGCGCAGCAGGTCGTCGAGGATGGAGTCGCTGATCTGGTCGCAGATCTTGTCGGGGTGGCCCTCCGTGACGGACTCGGAGGTGAACAGTCTCAGGTGCTGGGTCGTCTCGCTCACGGGAGACCACACTACCCGCCGCCCCGGACGGCACAGCGCGGCCGGCGGCACAGCGCGGGCGGGCCGGGGCTGCGGCGGGCGCTCAGGCGCGCACGGCCGCCAGCTCCTGCGCGATCCGCTCGACGAGGCCGCGGGCCACGTCGGCCTTGGTCCCCTCGAGCACCTGCTCCGGGCCGCCGGCGGCGGAAAGCACGGTGACGGCCGTGGCGTCCTGGCCGAACACGAGGTCCTCCCCCACCTGGTTGACGGCCAGCAGGTCGCAGCCCTTGCGGACGAGCTTCTGCCGCCCGAACGTCAGGGGGTCCGTCCCGTCGTCGCCCGTCTCGGCGGCGAAGCCCACCACGAGCTGTCGGCGGCGGGCGGTGTTGCGCAGGTCCACGAGCTCCCGCAGGACGTCCGGGTTGCGCACGAGCCGGATGACGGGGTCGGACCCGTCCTCGGCCTTCTTCATCTTCGCGGCGGCGACCGTCGCGGGGCGGTAGTCGGCGACGGCCGCGGCCATCACCACGACGTCGGCGCGCGCGGCCGCGCGCACGCACGCCCGGCGCAGCTGCTCGGCCGTGCCGACGTGCACGACCTCGACCCCCGGGGGCACGGGGGTCTCCAGGTGCGCGGCCACGAGCACGACGTCGGCGCCGGCGTCGCGCGCGGCGGCCGCGAGGGCCACGCCCTGCTTGCCCGAGGAGCGGTTGCCGAGGAAGCGCACCGGGTCCAGCGGCTCCCGGGTGCCGCCGGCGCTGACGAGCACGCGGGCACCGGCCAGCGGGCCGGCCGCGGCGTCCTCCGCGCGCGCCACCAGGCGCAGGGCGGCGGCGTGGATGAGCTCGGGGTCCGGCAGCCGGCCCGGGCCCGAGTCGGGGCCGGTGAGCCGGCCGACGGCGGGCTCCAGCACGGTGTGCCCGTGGGCGCGCAGCAGCGCGACGTTCGCCTGCGTCGCCGGGTTGAGCCACATCTCGGTGTGCATGGCCGGGGCGAACAGCACGGGGGCCCGCGTGGCCAGCAGCGTGGTCGTCAGCAGGTCGTCGGCGTGCCCGTGCGCGGCGCGGGCCAGGACGTCGGCGGTCGCCGGGGCCACGACGACGAGGTCGGCGGACTGCCCCTGGTGGACGTGGTTGACCTCGTCCACCCGCTCGAAGACGTCGGTGCTCACCCGCTGCCCGGACAGGGCCTCCCACGTGGGGGCGCCCACGAACTTCAGGGCGGACTCGGTGGGCACGGGCACGACCGTGTGGCCGCCCTCGGTGAACAGGCGCAGCAGCAGGGCGGCCTTGTAGGCGGCGATGCCGCCGCCGACGCCGAGGACGACCCTCACGCGGCGACCGCCCGCCGGGCGGGACGGGTCCGGCTCACAGGTCCCGGAGGTCCCCGGGGGCCTGGCCCGGCTCCGGCGGAACGGAGTCGCCCGCGTCGCCGGCACCGTTGTCGGGGGTGTCCTGGAGCCCGCCGGGCAGGTCGCCCAGGGGGTCCCCGGAGGAGAAGTCCACGGCCGCGTCGGCGGAGAACGGGGTGTCGGCGGCGAACGCCGCGGCGTCGTCCTCGGTGCCCTGGGCGAAGAAGTCGGCGCCGAAGACGTCGGCGGCCAGGTCCTGCTCCGTGGTCAGCTGCCCGTTCTCGGCGAAGCCGGCGTGCTCGACGGGACGGCCCTCGATGAGCGCCTCGTCGATCTCACGGAAGGCGATGGACAGCGGCTTCTCGTTGAGCTGGGTGTCGACGAGCGGACCGACGTACTCGAACAGGCCCTCGTGCAGCTGCGAGTAGTAGGCATTGATCTGCCGGGCACGGCGCGCGCCGAAGATCACGAGCCCGTACTTGGAGTCGGACTTCTTCAGCAGGGCGTCGATCGGCGGGTTGATGATGCCTTCGGTGTGGGATGACAAGCGATTGCTCCAAACGAGGTGGACGGGGATCAGGATGTCTGCTCGGGGTCGAGGCCCATGAGCGACACGAGTTCGGCGGCGGCGCGCTCGACGCGGTCGTTGACGACGGTGTGGTCGAACTCCGGCTCGGCCGCGAGCTCCAGTTTAGCGGTTTCCAGCCGCTGCCGCTGTTGCGCCGGGGTCTCGGTGCCCCGGCCCACGAGCCGGGCGACCATCTCGTCCCAGCTGGGCGGGGCCAGGAACACGAAGTTCGCCTCCGGCATGGTGCTGCGCACCTGGCGGGCCCCCTGCAGGTCGATCTCCAGCAGGACGCTGCGCCCCGCCTCGAGCGCCTGCTCCACGGTGGAGCGCAGCGTGCCGTAGCGGTGGGAGTTGTGCACGACGGCCCACTCCAGCATCCGGCCGTCGCGGACCATCACGTCGAACTCGTCGTCGGAGACGAAGAAGTAGTGCACGCCGTCCGTCTCGCCCGGCCGGGGCGCGCGCGTGGTCGCGGAGACGGAGAGCCAGACCTGCGGGTAGTGGTCCCGGACGTAGGTCGAGACGGTTCCCTTGCCCACGGCCGTGGGGCCGGCGAGCACGGTGAGGGACGGGCGCTCGGCGCGGGGCGCGGCAGGGCTCACGGAGATCCTCCTGGGGGTGGGGTGGTCCTCCCAATCTAGCCGATCCGGCGCCGTGGTCCCGACGGCGCCCGCCGGGGCCCCCTCCGGTCCGCGGACGGGGGCGGGGCCGGCGGGCGCCGGGCGGGGCTCAGCGGTCGAAGTACTCGATCAGGGCCTTGCGCTGGTGCACGCCGAGCCCGCGCAGCCGGCGGGTGCGGGCGATGCCGAGATCGTCCATGATGGCCGCCGAGCGGACCTTGCCGATCCCGGGGGTGGACTCGAGGAGGTCCGAGACCTTGAGCCGGCTCACGGCCTCGTCCCGGTCGGCGCGGTCCAGGATCTCGGCGATCGTCAGCGAGCGCTCCCGCAGGCCCTTCTTCACGTCGGCGCGGGCCGTCCGCGCCTTCGTGGCCTTCTCCCGCGCAGCGGCCCGCTCGTCGTCGGTCAACGGACGCAGTGCCATGTAGTTCCTCCTCGTCACGACGGGCCGCAGCCCCCGCCCCGCGGTGGGACGGACAGCCCGTTTGCTAAAGAAACTACATGAGTAACGATGGATGGTAAACCACCGCAACCGTGGCGTGACCAGGGAAATCAGCCGCGGGGGACGCCCCGCGGCTCAGCCCAGGGCCTCCGCGAGCTCCCCGGCCGAGCGCCGCACCGCCTCGCGCAGCCCCGCGACGGAGGGGCCCTCGCGCAGGATCGCCCGGCTGGAGGTGGCCAGCACCTGCGCGCCGGCGCGCCCGAAGACCGCGGGCAGGTCCGCGGCGCGGGCGCCCTGGGCCCCGTAGCCGGGCGCGAGCAGGGGCCCGCGCACGGCGGTGAGGTCGATGCCGAGCCCGCCCAGGGCGTCGCCGACGGTCGCACCCACGACGAGCCCGCACGAGCCGAGCGCACCGCGCCCGGCGGCCGTGGTCCCGGGCGCACCGGCGTCCCCGAGCAGCCGCGCGTTCTCGGCGGCGGCGGCCTCGCACACGGAGCGGGCCACGGAGGCGTCCCCGCCGACGTGCTGGACGGAGCGGCCCTCGGGGTTGGACGTCAGCGCGAGCACGAACGTGCCGCGGCCCGTGCGGGCGGCGAGGTCCAGGGCCGGGCGCAGCGACTCGAAGCCGAGGTAGGGGCTGAGCGTCACGGCGTCGGCCGCCAGCGGGGAGCCCTCCCCCAGCCACGCCGCGGCGTAGGCGTCCATGGTCGAGCCGATGTCCCCGCGCTTGGCGTCGGCCACGCTGAGCAGCCCGGCGGAGCGGGCCGCCCCCAGCAGCTCCTCGAGGGCCGCGAGGCCCGCGGCCCCGTAGGCCTCGTACAGCGCCACCTGGGGCTTGACCGCCGCCGCGTGGCCCGCGGCGGCCTCGAGGGCCGTGAGGCCGAAGCGGCGCAGCCCCTCGGTCGTGCGGGGCAGGCCCCAGGCGTCCAGCAGGCCCGGGTGCGGGTCGATGCCCACGCACAGGGGCCCGTGCTCGTCCATGGCCCGGCCCAGCCGCGCGCCGAAGGGGGCGCGGCCGGGTCCGGCGCTCGGCGTGGCCGGCACCGACGGGTCAGGCACCGACGACCTCCGGCTCCTGGGGGCGCAGGATCGCGCGCAGCCGCTCCTCGTGCTCCTGCAGGCTCGTGACGTCCCACGTGTAGGAGCGCAGCGCGGTCACGGCCTGCAGCGCGGCCCCGAGCACGGAGACCGTGGTCATCACGGGCACGCCCACGCTGGTGGCCGCGGCCCGGATCTCGTAGCCGTCGCCGCGGGCCTCCCCGCCGGCGGGGGTGTTGAAGACCAGGTCGACCTCCCCGGCGGTGATCAGGTCCGCGATGGTGCGCTCCCCCGCGGCGGCCTCCCGGATCTTGCGCACCACGGTGGCCTCGATGCCGTTGCGCCGCAGCACCTCGGCGGTGCCGCGCGTGGCGAGGATCTCGAAGCCGAGGTCGCGGAACATCCGCACGTAGACGATCGACGCGCGCTTGTCCCGGTTGGCGACCGAGACGAAGATCCGCCCGCCGGTGGGGAGGGAGACGCTCGCGGCGGCCTGGGCCTTGGCGAAGGCGGTGTCGAAGTACTTGTCCAGGCCCATGACCTCGCCGGTGGAGCGCATCTCCGGGCCGAGCAGGGAGTCCACCACGGCGCCCTCGGCGGTGCGGAACCGGGCGAAGGGCAGCACGGCCTCCTTGACGGCCACGGGGGCCGAGGCGGGCAGGGTGGACCCGTCGGTGCGCTCGGGCAGGTGGCCCTGCTCCCGCAGCTGCGCGATCGTCGTGCCGACCCCGATGAGCGCGGCCGCCTTGGCGAGCTGCACCCCCGTGGCCTTGGAGACGAACGGGACGGTGCGGGAGGCCCGCGGGTTCGCCTCGATGACGTAGAGCAGGTCGGAGGCCACGGCGAACTGGATGTTGATCAGCCCGCGCACCCCCACCCCGCGGGCGATGGCCAGGGTCGCCTCGCGCACGCGCTCGACGACGTCGGGGCCCAGCGTGATGGAGGGCAGGGTGCACGCGGAGTCGCCGGAGTGGATGCCGGCCTCCTCGATGTGCTCCATCACGCCGCCCACGTACAGGTCCGTGCCGTCGTAGAGGGCGTCCACGTCGATCTCGACGGCGTCCTCGAGGAACTTGTCGATCAGCGCCGGCCGCGACGGGGAGACCTCGGTGGCGTTCTCGAGGTAGCGCGCCAGGGCGGGCTCGTCGTAGACGATCTCCATGCCGCGTCCGCCGAGCACGTAGGAGGGGCGCACGAGCACGGGGTAGCCGATCTCGTCGGCGATCCGCTTGGCGTCCGCGAAGGTCGAGGCGGTGCCGTTGCGGGGCTGGCGCAGCCCCGCCTCGGCGAGCACGCGGGCGAACTCCCCGCGGTCCTCCGCGAGGTCGATGGCCTCGGGGGTGGTGCCGAGGATGGGCACGCCCGCGGCCTTGAGCTGCGCGGCGAGCTTGAGCGGCGTCTGCCCGCCCAGCTGCACGAAGACCCCGAGCAGCCCGCCGGTGCGGCGCTCGGCGTCGACGACCTCCATGACGTCCTCGAAGGTCAGCGGCTCGAAGTACAGCCGGGTCGAGATGTCGTAGTCCGTGGAGACGGTCTCCGGGTTGCAGTTGACCATGACGGTCTCGTACCCGGCCTCGCGCAGCACCATGGACGCGTGCACGCAGGAGTAGTCGAACTCGATGCCCTGCCCGATTCGGTTGGGCCCGGAGCCGAGGATCATCACGGACGGCTGGTCGTGCCCGCGGATCTCGGACTCCTCGTCGTAGGAGGAGTAGTGGTACGGGGTGAACGCCTCGAACTCCGCGGCGCAGGTGTCCACGGTCTTGTAGACGGGACGGATGCCCAGGGCGTGGCGCACCCCGCGGACCACGGCCGGGTCGATGTGGACCAGGGCGCCGATCTGCTCGTCGGAGAACCCGTGGCGCTTGGCCAGGCGCAGGGTCTTGGGGGTGAGGTCGGTGTCCTGGCGCACGACCTCGGCGACCTCGTTGAGCAGCACGAGCTGGTCGAGGAACCAGGGGTCGATGCCCGTGGCCTCGTAGAGCCGGTCCACGCCCGCCCCCGCCAGCAGGGCCTGCTGGACCTGGTGGATCCGCTCCGTGGTGGGCGTGCGGGCGGCGTCGACGAGCGCGTCCAGGCCGGCGGCGTCGAGCTCGGGAGCCGCGTAGGAGAAGGAGGAGCCCTTCTGCTCGAGGGAGCGCAGGGCCTTCTGCAGCGCCTCGGTGAAGTTGCGCCCGATCGCCATGGCCTCGCCGACGGACTTCATGGTCGTCGTCAGCGTGGGATCCGCGGCCGGGAACTTCTCGAACGCGAAGCGCGGGACCTTGACCACGACGTAGTCGAGGGTGGGCTCGAAGGACGCGGGGGTCTTGCGGGTGATGTCGTTGGGGATCTCGTCGAGCGTGTAGCCCAGGGAGAGCTTGGTCGCGATCTTGGCGATCGGGAAGCCCGTGGCCTTGGACGCGAGGGCCGAGGAGCGGGAGACGCGCGGGTTCATCTCGATGACGACGACGCGGCCGGTGTCCGGCTCGATGGCGAACTGGATGTTGCACCCGCCGGTGTCCACGCCGACCTCGCGGATCACGGCGATCGCGATGTCGCGCAGCTTCTGGTACTCGCGGTCGGTGAGCGTCATGGCCGGGGCCACGGTGATGGAGTCGCCGGTGTGCACGCCCACGGGGTCGAAGTTCTCGATGGAGCACACGACCACGACGTTGTCGTTCTTGTCGCGCATCATCTCCAGCTCGTACTCCTTCCAGCCGAGGATCGACTCCTCGAGGAGCACCTCGGAGGTCGGGCTGTACTGGATGCCGGCCCCGGCGATGCGGTGCAGGTCGGCCTCGTCGTAGGCCATGCCCGAGCCGAGCCCGCCCATCGTGAAGGACGGGCGCACCACCATGGGGTAGCCGAGCTCCTCGGCGGCGGCGAGGGCCTCGTCCATGGAGTGCACGATCACGGAGCGGGCGGACTCGGCGCCGCAGCGGGCGACGACGCCCTTGAACTGCTCGCGGTCCTCGCCGAGGTTGATGGCCTCGACGTTCGCGCCGATCAGCTCCACCCCGTACCTGTCGAGCACGCCGTTGGCGTCCAGGGCGATCGCGGTGTTCAGGGCCGTCTGCCCGCCCAGGGTGGGCAGCACCGCGTCGGGGCGCTCCTTGGCGATGATCTTCTCGACCACCTCGGGGGTGATGGGCTCCACGTAGGTGGCGTCCGCGAACTCCGGGTCGGTCATGATGGTCGCCGGGTTGGAGTTGACGAGGATCACGCGGATCCCCTCCTCCTTGAGCACCCGCAGGGCCTGCGTGCCCGAGTAGTCGAACTCGGCGGCCTGCCCGATGACGATCGGGCCGGACCCGATGACGAGAACGCTGTTGAGATCTGTCCTGCGCGGCATGTCAGTGCTGCCCTTCCTGTGCGTCCTCCGCGCTCTGCGCGCCCTGCGCGCCGCGGGGAACGGCGTTGTCGATGGTCGGGTCGGCGGAGCCGTCCCGGTAGGTGTCCATGAGTGCGATGAACCGGTCGAAGAGGTACGAGGCGTCGTGCGGGCCCGCGGCGGCCTCCGGGTGGTACTGCACCGAGAACGCCGGCAGGTCGAGGCAGTTGAGGCCCTCCACGACGTCGTCGTTGAGGCACACGTGGCTGACCTCGACGCGGCCGAACTCCGCCAGCGGGGCCGTCACCGGGCCCTCGAGCGGGGCGTCGACGGCGAAGCCGTGGTTGTGGGCGGTGATCTCCACGCGACCGGTCTGGCGGTCCATCACGGGCTGGTTGATCCCGCGGTGGCCGAAGACGAGCTTGTAGGTGCCGAAGCCCAGGGCCCGGCCCAGCAGCTGGTTGCCGAAGCAGATGCCGAAGAACGGCACCCCGGCGCGCAGCACGCCGCGCAGGGTCTCGATCTGGCGCTCGGCCGTGGCGGGGTCGCCGGGGCCGTTGGAGAAGAACACGCCCGAGGGCCGCCGCGCCCGGATCTGCTCGGCGGTCGTGTGCGCGGGCAGCACGTGCACGCGCACGCCGCGCTCGGCGAAGCGGTGGGGGGTCATGGACTTGATCCCGAGGTCCACGGCCACGAGCTCGTGGCGGACCTCGCCGCCCCAGCCGTGCTCGGCGGGCTCCACGACGTAGGCCTCGGGGGCGGACACGCTCTCGGCGAGGGCGCGGCCCTCCATCCGCTCGGCGGCGGCGACCTCGGCGACGAGCTCGGCCTCGGGGCGCAGCGCGTCCGGGCCGGAGAAGATGCCGCCGCGCATCGCGCCGCGGTCGCGCAGGTGCCGGGTGATGGCGCGGGTGTCGACGTCCTGGATGCCGACGACGCCCTGCGCGGCGAGCTGCTCGTCGAGGGCGCCCTCGGAGCGCCAGTTGGACGGGCGGCGGGCGGCGTCGCGCACGACGTAGCCGGCCACCCAGATCCGCCGCGACTCGGCGTCCGCGGCGTTGACGCCGGTGTTGCCGATGTGCGGGGCGGTCTGCACGACGAGCTGCCCGGCGTAGGACGGGTCGGTGATGGTCTCCTGGTAGCCGGTCATGCCGGTGGAGAACACGGCCTCGCCGAGGGCGGTGCCGAGCGCGCCGTAGGCGCGGCCGCGGAAGACGCGGCCGTCCTCCAGCACGAACACGGCGGGGTCAGTGGTGATCGAGCTCAAGGTCGTCCTCACGTTCGTAGCTGCGGGTCAGGGAAGTCGGGGGCGGGCGGTCAGGCCCGCCGGGCGGGGGCGACGGCCTGGACGGCCGCGACCAGGCGCGCCTTGTCCTCGGCGCGGCGGGTGCGGAAGCCGGTGTCGACCAGGGTGCCGCCCAGCGACCAGGTGAGCACCGCGAGCCCGTCCTTCTCGACGAACTTCCCGGCCATGCCGGACGCGGTGCCCACGGCCGTGATCGCGGCGGCGGGCACGAACAGGGGCGGGGTGCCGTCCCGGTCGTAGAGCACCCCGTCGTCGAAGACGAAGACGGTGGCGCGGGCGCGCACCCCGAGGCCGTGGGCGGCGATCCGCTCCAGCGGGGCGCCGGACTCCGTGGTGGAGACGTACATGCCCGCCACGGCCAGGCGCGGGGTGCGCTCCTCGATCCCGGCCGGCACCCCGGGCAGGGGCGCCAGCCCCGACTGGCGCCGGACGCGGGCGGCCCACCCCCGCCGGATCAGGGCGAACAGGGCCGCGACCACGAGCAGCGTGGCGGCCAGGGTGGTGAGTTCGGGTCCCATGGGACGGGGCCTCCGGGGGCTGGAAGGGGCGGAGCGGACGGGGCGGGGTGCTCAGGCGGTGGGCGCGGGGGTGTGCAGCGCGCCGTCGAGGACGGTGGGGTGGCCGCGGAAGAACGTGGCGCGCACGGCCCCGGGCAGCTCCATGCCGCGGTAGGGGCTGTTGCGGCCCTTGGAGGCGTGGCGGGCGGGGTCCACGACGGTGCGGGCGGCCGGGTCCCACAGCGTGATGTGGGCGGGCTCCCCCTCCTGCAGCGGCCGGCCCTGGGTGGCCAGGCGACCGATCCGGGCGGGGGTCTCGGAGGTGATCCGGGCGACGTCGCGCCACGTCAGCAGCCCGGTGTCCACGAGGGTGAGCTGGACGACGGACAGGGCGGTCTCGAGCCCGGTCATGCCGTTGGCCGCGCCGGACCACTCGCACTCCTTGTCCTCGGCCGGGTGCGGGGCGTGGTCGGTGCCGATGACGTCGATCGTGCCGTCGGCCACGGCCTCGCGCAGCGCGTGCACGTCCTCGTCGGTGCGCAGCGGCGGGTTGACCTTGTAGACGGGGTCGTAGGTGCGGACCTTCTCGTCGGTGAGCAGCAGGTGGTGCGGGGTGACCTCGGCGGTGACGTCGATGCCGCGCTGCTTGGCCCAGCGCACGATGTCCACGGAGCCCCGGGTGGACAGGTGGCAGATGTGCACCCGGGAGCCCACGTGCTCGGCGAGCAGGACGTCGCGGGCGATGATCGCCTCCTCGGCCACGGCGGGCCACCCGGTGAGCCCAAGCTCGGCGGAGACGGTCCCCTCGTTCATCTGGGCGCCCTCGGTGAGCCGCGGCTCCTGGGCGTGCTGGGCGACGACGCCGTCGAAGCCCTTGACGTACTCCAGCGCCCGGCGCATCAGCACCGGGTCGTGCACGCACATGCCGTCGTCGGAGAACACCCGCACGGCGGCGCGGGACTGGGCCATCGCCATGATCTCGGAGAGCCGCTCGCCCTTCAGGCCCACGGTGACGGCGCCCACGGGGCGCACGTCGACCCAGCCGGCGGCGCGGCCGAGCTCGTGCACCTGCTCGACGACGCCGGCGGTGTCCGCCACGGGGTCGGAGTTTGCCATCGCGAACACGGCGGTGTAGCCGCCGAGGGCGGCGGCGCGGGTGCCGGTCTGCACGGTCTCGGCGTCCTCCCGGCCGGGCTCGCGCAGGTGGGTGTGGATGTCCACGAGCCCGGGCAGGGCGACCAGCCCCGCGGCGTCGACGACGCGGGCGTCGCCGGCCGCGCCGGCCAGGTCGGGGCCCACGCGCTGGATGACGCCCTCGTCGACGAGGAGGTCGGCGGTCTGCTCGCCCAGCAGCTGGGCGCCCTTGATGAGGTACGAGGTCACTGCGGTCAGCGCTCCTGGAGTCGTGCGGGGTCGGTGGGGGTGTCGAGGTCGTCGCCGGCCAGGAGCAGGTAGAGCACGGACATCCGCACGGAGACGCCGTTGCGCACCTGGTCCAGCACGGTGGAGCGCGGGGAGTCGGCGGCGGCCGAGGAGATCTCGAGCCCCCGGTTCATGGGGCCCGGGTGCATGATCGCGGTGGAGGCGCCGGCTGCGTCGAGCGCGCCGAGGCGCTCGGGGGTGAAGCCCCACTCGCGGGCGTACTCCTGGGCGGTCGGGAAGAACGCGGCGTGCATGCGCTCCCGCTGCACGCGCAGCATCATCACGGCGTCGGGGGCCGGGTCCAGCGCCTCGTCGAGGGAGAACAGCACCCGGCACGGCCACTCCCCCATCCCGACGGGCAGCAGCGTGGGCGGGGCGACGAAGGTGACGCGGGCGCCGAGGGTCGTGAACAGCCACAGGTCGGAGCGGGCCACCCGCGAGTGCAGGACGTCGCCGACGACCACCACGTGCATGCCCTCGAGGTCCAGGCCGCGGGTGCTCTCACGGCCCTCGGTGCGGGCGCGGTGCTGGCGCAGCGTCATGGCGTCGAGCAGGGCCTGGGTGGGGTGCTCGTGGGTGCCGTCGCCGGCGTTGACGACGGCGGCGTCGATCCAGTCCGACTCGGCCAGCTGCTGCGGGGAGCCGGACGCGGAGTGGCGGATCACCACGGCGTCGGCGCTCATGGCGGCGAGGGTCTGCGCGGTGTCCTTGAGCGACTCGCCCTTGGAGACGGAGGAGCCCTTCGCGGAGAAGTTCAGGACGTCCGCGGACAGCCGCTTGGCGGCGGTCTCGAAGGAGATGCGGGTGCGGGTGGAGTCCTCGAAGAAGAGGTTCACCACGGTGCGCCCGCGCAGCGCGGGCAGCTTCTTGACCGCGCGCTGGCCCACGGCGGCCATCTGGTCCGCGGTGTCGAGGATCGTCAGGGCGGCGTCGTAGGACAGGTCCTTCGTGGAGAGCAGGTGCCTCATGCGCCCGCCCCCGGCGCGGGGGCCTCGATGACCACGCAGTCGGCGTGCTCGGCGGAGCGCGGCTCGGGGTCGGTCTCGGCGAGACGGACCCGCACCTTCTCCTGGGAGGAGGTGGGCAGGTTCTTGCCGACGTGGTCGGCGCGGATGGGCAGCTCGCGGTGGCCGCGGTCGACGAGCACGGCGAGGCGCACGACGCGGGGCCGGCCGACGTCGACGAGGGCGTCGAGGGCGGCGCGCACGGTGCGCCCGGAGTAGAGGACGTCGTCGACGAGCACGACGGTGCGCCCGTCGATGCCCTGCACCGGGATGCGGGTGGGCTGGGGGGTGCGGGCGGGGTTCTTGCGCAGGTCGTCGCGGAACATCGTCACGTCGAGCTGGCCGAGGCTCGCGGCGGCGTCGAAGCCGGGGTCCGTCGCGGCGATCTTGGCGGCGATCCGCTGGGCCAGCGGGTAGCCGCGGCGCGGGATGCCGAGCAGGACGAGGTCCGAGCTGCCCTTGTTGGACTCGAGGATCTCGTGGGCGATGCGCGTCAGGGCGCGGTCGATGTCGGCTGCCGAGAGGATGACGCGCGCGGTCACGGGCCCCGTCGGGGGACCGGCCACGGAGGTGCCGTCGTTCATGGGTGCCGCCTCCTTCCCCGCCTCACAGGACGGACTTAAAGGTTGCTTGCTCCGCCCAAACTAGCACGTCCGGCCGGTCCGCCCCGGCCGGGGGTGACGCCCGTCTCCTCCGCCGCGGGGCGTGCGGGGCGCTCGCGGCCCCGGGGACGGCAGCACCCCGCGCCGCCGCGCGGGAGCGCGGAGCACGGGGTGTCCGGGATGCCGCGGGTCAGCCGAGCAGGGTCGGCTTCATCTGCTGCAGCCGGCCCAGCAGGCCGTTGACGAAGCGCGGGGACTCGTCGCCGGAGAGCTCCTTGGCGAGGCTCACGGCCTCGGCCACGGCGACGGCGTCGGGGACCTCGTCGTTGAACAGCAGCTCCCAGGCGCCGACGCGCAGGATGTTGCGGTCCACGGCCGGCATGCGCTCCAGGGTCCAGCCCTGGGAGTACGTCTCCAGGTACTCGTCGATCTCCCCGCGGCGCACGAGCACGCCCTGCACGAGCTCCTCGGCGTACGGGGAGACGAGCGCGTCGCTGTGCAGGCGGCGGCGCTCCATGGCCTCACGGGCGTCCTCGTGGCGCTGCTCGGCCTCGAAGAGGATCTCGACGGCGCGGCGGCGCGCCTTGCCCCGGGCGCTCACTCGTTGACGCGGCCCAGGTAGTCACCCGTGCGGGTGTCGACCTTGACCTTGGTGCCCTGCTCGAGGAACAGCGGCACCTGGATCTGGTAGCCGGTCTCCACGGTGGCGGGCTTGGTGCCGCCGGTGGAGCGGTCGCCCTGCAGGCCCGGCTCGGTGTAGGTGATCTCCAGCACCACGGACGCGGGCAGCTCGATGTAGAGGGGGGCGCCCTCGTGCATCGCGATCGTCGCGTTGAGGTTCTCGAGCATGAAGTTCGCGGCGTCGCCGACGACCTCGCCGGGCACGGTGATCTGGTCGTACGTCTTGTTGTCCATGAAGACGTAGTCGGCGCCGTCCTGGTACAGGTACTGGTAGTCGCTGCGGTCCACGGTGGCCGTCTCGATCTTCGCGCCCGCGTTGAACGTCTTGTCGACCACCTTGCCGGAGGTGACGTTGCGCAGCTTGGTGCGCACGAACGCGCCGCCCTTGCCCGGCTTGACGTGCTGGAACTCGATGACGTTCCAGAGGTTGCCCTCGAGCTTGAGGACGGTGCCGTTCTTGATGTCGTTGGTGGTTGCCACAGGTTCTCTCTCTGTCGGTCTGCGAAGTCGGCGGTGGGTGCGGTCGGTGGGTCTCGCCGGACCGCGGACCAGTCTAGCTGGGCGCGCCCTCGGCGATCTCCTGGTAGGTGGCGAAGAGGATCGCGGGGTCGGGGACCTCGAGGATCCGCGGCCGGGCCACGGCGTCGAGGACGACGAAGCGCAGCAGGTTCCCGCGGGTCTTCTTGTCCCGCTTCATCACCTCGAGCAGGCGGGGCCACTGGTCCCACCGGTACGTGGTGGGCAGCCCGAGGGAGCCGAGCACGGCGCGGTGGCGCTCGACGACGTCGTCCGCGAGGTTGCCGGCGGTGCGGGCGAGCTCCGCGGCGAAGACCATGCCCACGGACACCGCCGCGCCGTGGCGCCACTGGTAGCGCTCGTTGTGCTCGATGGCGTGGCCGAGGGTGTGCCCGTAGTTGAGGATCTCCCGGCGCCCGGCCTCGCGCAGGTCCCCGGAGACGACCTCCGCCTTGACGCGCACGCCGCGCTCGACGAGCTCGCGCACCACGTCCGACTGCGCGTCGCGCACGGCCCGCGGGTTGGCCTCGATGAGCTCGAGGATCCGCTCGTCGGCGATGAACCCGCACTTGACGACCTCGGCCATGCCCGTGAGCAGCTCGTTCTCGGGCAGGGTCCGCAGGGTGTCCAGGTCGCACAGCACGCCCGCGGGCGGGTGGAAGGCGCCGACGAGGTTCTTGCCCTCGGCGGTGTTGATCCCGGTCTTGCCGCCCACGGCGGCGTCGACCATGCCCAGCAGCGTGGTGGGGATGTGCACCACGCGCACCCCGCGCAGCCAGGTCGCGGCCACGAAGCCCGCGAGGTCGGAGACCGCTCCCCCGCCGACGGAGACGACGGCGTCCGAGCGGGTGAAGTCGTTCTGCCCCAGGACCTGCCAGCAGAAGGCCGCCACCTGGACGTGCTTGCCCTCCTCGGCGTCGGGGATCTCGGCGGTGAAGGCCTGGTAGCCCTGGGACCGCAGCTGCTCCATCACCACGTCGCCCGTGCTGCGCAGGGCGCGGGGGTGGATCACGAGCACCCGCTGGACGCGGTCCCCGAGCACGCGCGGGACCTCCCCGAGCAGGCCGTGGCCCACGAGGACCTCGTAGTTCTCCCCGGGGCGCTCGCCCGTGACGGGGATGGTGGTGACGGTGCCGCGGGCGGACTCGCTCATGACTGGACCTCCTGGGTGGTGCCGGGGGCGCGCAGGGCGCGCAGCCGGGTGATCTCGGCCTCGAGGTCGGCGGCGATCTCGGCCACGGGCCGGTCCCGGGTGCCGTCGAGGGTGATGTCGGCGAGCTCCTCGTAGCAGCCGCGGCGCGCGTCGTAGAGCTCCTGCCAGCGCCGCTCCGGGTCGGGCTGGAGCATGGGCCGGGTGCGGTTGCCGCTGATCCGCGGCAGGACCGTCCCGGCGTCCACGTGCAGGTAGGCGACGAGCTCGTGGCGCAGCAGCTCCCGCACGGACGGGGTCATGGGGGCGCCCCCGCCCACGGAGAAGATCGCGTTGGCGTGGTCGGGGTCGCGCAGGACCTCCGCGATGGTGTCGGCCTCGAGATCCCGGAAGTACTTCTCCCCGTGCTCGGCGAAGATCGTCGGGATCACCCCGTAGCGGGAGACGATGACCTGGTCGGCGTCCACGAAGTCGTAGCCGTAGAACTTGGCCATGTGCAGGGCGAGGAAGGACTTCCCGGCGGCCATGGGCCCGATGAGCACCACGGGCCGCTGCGGGGCCGCGCCGGGCAGCGGGGCGCTCACGGCTGCGCCCCCTCGGGGCCGGCGGGGGCCACCAGGGGGTCGCCCATGTGGTCACCGGCGGCCGCGGCGGCGTCGGCCCGGAAGGCCCCGAGCTCCCCGGAGGAGGCCAGGGACGCGGGGATCGCCGCGAGGTAGGCGTCCTTGTTCCGCCGGGTCTCGGCGACCGAGTCCCCGCCGAACTTCTCCGTCATCGCGTCGGCGAGCACGAGCGCGACCATGGCCTCGGCCACCACGCCGGCGGCGGGCACCGCGCACACGTCGGAGCGCTGGTGGTGGGCGCGGGCGGGCTCGCCGGTCGCGACGTCCACGGTGCGCAGGGCCTTGGGGACGGTGGCGATGGGCTTCATGGCGGCGCGCACGCGCAGGGCGTCGCCGATGGACATGCCGCCCTCGATGCCCCCGGCGCGGTTGCTGACGCGGTGGACCAGGCCGTCGGCGTCGCGCACGATCTCGTCGTGGGCGGCGGAGCCGGGGCGGGCGGCGGTGAGGAAGCCGTCGCCGACCTCGACGCCCTTGATGGCCTGGATGCCCATGAGGGCCGCGGCCAGCCGCGAGTCCAGGCGCCGGTCCCAGTGCACGTAGGAGCCGAGCCCCGGCGGGAGGCCGTAGGCCAGGACCTCGACGACGCCGCCGAGGGTCTCACCGTCCTTGTGCGCGGCGTCCACGGCCGCGACCATCGCCTCCGAGGTGGCGGCGTCGAAGCAGCGCAGCGGGTCCGCGTCGAGGGCGGCGACGTCCGCGGGCAGCGGGCGGGGGGCGTCCAGGGGCGCGCTGACGGCCCCGACCGCGGTGGTGTGGGAGACGAGGCCCACGCCGAGGGCCTCGAGGAGCTTCGCGGCCACGACGCCCAGGGCCACGCGGGTGGCGGTCTCCCGGGCGCTGGCGCGCTCCAGGACGGGCCGGGACTCGCCGAAGCCGTACTTCTGCATGCCGGTGAGGTCGGCGTGGCCGGGGCGGGGGCGGGTCAGGGCGGCGTTGCGGGCGCGGCCCTCGAGCACGTCCGGGTCCACGGGGTCGGCGGACATCACGTCGCGCCACTTCGGCCACTCGGTGTTGGCGATCTCGACGGCGATGGGCCCGCCCTGGGTCACGCCGTGGCGCACGCCCCCGAGCAGGCGCACCTCGTCCTGCTCGAACTTCATCCGGGCTCCGCGCCCGTACCCGAGCCGGCGGCGGGCCAGCGCGTCCCGCACGTCCTGGCTCGTCAGGCCCACCCCCGCGGGAACGCCCTCGATGATCCCGACGAGCGCCTCGCCGTGCGACTCGCCGGCCGTGAGCCAACGCAACATAACAACTCTTTCCGTTCGGGGTCTCGACGGCGGGGGCCCGCAGGGGCGCGCCCTGCCGTCAGGGTCGGGGCCGGGACACGGCCGGGACGACGCGGATGGGCCGTCCCACCGCCGTGCACATCGCAGCGATCACGTCCTGCTCGCGGGGCAGGGGTTCGCCCAGGCTGCGCCCGGTGAACAGGCGGATCTGATCGACCGCCTGGAAGATCAGCATATCGAGTCCCGGGGCCACGGCTCCCCCCGCGCCCTCCCAGGCCCGGGCGAGGGCCGAGGGCCACGGGTCGTAGGCGGCGTCGAGCAGCACCCCGGCCGTCGCGGGGGCGGTGGCCGCGAGGACGGCGGCGAGCTCGTCGGCGCCGTGCGGCGGCAGGGTCGAGACCACGACGTCGTAGCCGGCCAGGGCGCCCGCCGCCTCCTCCCAGGGGCGCAGCCGCACGGGCAGCCCGAGCCGGCGGCCCGCCTCGACGGCGCGCTCGGCGCGGGCCGCGGAGCGGACGAACACGTCGGCCCGCCCGGCCCCGAGCAGCCCGGCGGCGGCGACGGCCGCGGTGGCCGTCCCCCGCCGCCCAGCACCGCGGCCGTGGGCGCGGCGGGCACGGCGCCGGCGGCGCGCACGGCCCCGACGATCCCGGCGACGTCCGTGTTGTGCCCGAGCACCGTGGCGCCGGGGCGGAAGAGCAGGGTGTTGACCGCGCCCACGGCGGCGCCGAGGCCGGTGAGCTCGTCGGCGCACGCGGCGGCCACGGACTTCAGGGGCATCGTCACCGACAGCCCGCGCCACGCGGGGTCCCCGCGCCGGGCGTCGACGAACGCCGGCAGCTGGTCCTCCACGAGGTCGTGGGCGGCGTAGTCGACGTCCTCGCCCAGCACCGCGTACGCGGCGCGGTGCAGGTCGGGCGAGCGGGAGTGGCCGATGGGGTGGCCCACCACCGCGGCCCGGGCGGGGCTCACCCGCACCGGCCCTCGTTCTCGCCGCACCACTGGTTGTACTCGTCGACGTTGCGCAGGTGCTCGGCGTAGGTCTCGGCGAACTTGGTCTCGCCGGTGTCCAGGTCCACGGTCACCCAGAAGTAGTAGCCGTTGTCCTCCGGGTCGGCGGCGGCCTGGATGGCGGCGTCGCCCGGGGAGCCGATCGGGCCGACGGGCAGGCCCGGGTGGGCGAAGGTGTTGTAGGGGTTGCCCTCGTCCTGGCGCTCCTCCTCGGAGAAGTCGTAGCCCTTCCGGCCGAGGCCGTAGGTCACGGACGCGTCGGACTGGATGAACCCGGAGGTCTCGCCCTCGGGGTTCTCGAGGCGGTTCTCGATCGCCCCGGCCACGACGTCGTAGTGCTCGGGCTGGACCTCGAACTCGATGATCGACCCGATGGTCAGCGCCTCGAACGCCGCGTCGTCGTCGGTGATCCCGGCGCCCTCGAGGGTCGTGCGGGTGCTGTCCACCATGGTCTGCAGGATCTGCTGCGCGCTCGCGTCGAGGGGGAAGCGGTACTCGCCGGGGTGCAGCCAGCCCTCGAGGCTCGGGAACCGGTCGGGGATCCCGAAGGTCGCGGTGTCCTCCGCGTAGGCCTCGAAATCCTCGATCGGGATGCCGGTGGACTTGCTGAGGATCTCGAACACGTCGCTCATCCGCAGGGTCTGGGCCACGGCCGCGTAGTGCGTCGCCTCCTCCTCCTCCATCAGCAGGTCGATCGCGCTCTCGGAGCTCATCTCGGTGCGCAGCTCGTACTCGCCGGGCTGGATGAACTCCTCCGCGTGCTCCTCCTGGTAGGCCTCCATGAACGTCTCGGCGTCGGCGACGACGCCCTGCTGCTCGAGGGCCACCGCGATCTGCCCGGTGGTGGCGCCCTCGGCCACGGAGAAGGTGACGGGGTCCTTGCCGTCGCCGCGGTAGTCGCGGACCTCGAACCACCTGAAGGTGGAGCCGAGCACGGACACGGTGATCAGCGCGGCCAGCAGGAACAGGGCGATGGCCGTGGTCAGGGAGACCCGGCCCCGCCGCTGCCGGCGCTTGACCTGCTCGGGGGTCAGCTCCTCGTGCTCGAAGGCGCCCTGCAGGCCCGTGGAGTCCTCGCGCGACGACGGGGCGTCCAGCAGGCTGCCGAGGCGCCCGGCCGCTCCCGCGCCGGAGGGCTCGCGGGGCGCCTCGGGACGGCGGGAGGCCGCCTGGTCGTACGGGTCGTCGCTCACGAATGCTCTCCGTCCGGATCGGTGGTCGTCAACGGTGCCCCCGGCGCCCCCTCGGGCGCGGCGGCGGCGTCCCCGGCGTGCCGGGACCGTCCGTCGAGGTGCCCCGGGGCAGGGTGGTCCGCACCGGGGTCTCCCCCATTATGGGCCACGACGGGGGCCCCGGGGCGGGAACCAGGCGGGGGCGGGGGCCCGGCCGCGGGTCCGGGCACGAGCTGGCCCGGTTCCGCGCCGGTCGCCTTCGCCCGGTCCACGGCGCTCTGCAGGATGGTGGCGGCGGCCACCTGGTCGACCTTGTCCATGTGCTCCCGCCGCGACACGCCAGCCTCCAGCAGCGCGCGGTGGGCGTCGACCGTGCTCAGCCGCTCGTCGACGAGCCGCACGGGGACGTCCCGGCCCTTGGCGTGCAGCCGGCGCACCAGGGCGGCGGCGTAGTCCCGGGCCATCGCGGTGGAGGCGTTCTCGCCGCCGTCGAGGCTGCGCGGCAGCCCGACGTAGACGGCCACGGCGTCGTGCTCCTGGACCAGCCCGGCCAGCAGCTTGACGTCGAAGCCCTTCTTCGGGTCCCGGCGCAGGGTCGTCAGCGGGGTCGCGAGGATCCCGTCGGGGTCGCACAGGGCGACCCCGACGCGGACGAGTCCGACGTCGACCCCCATCCGCCGTCCGCGGGCGAAGCCTGCGCTCACGCGGTGGCGCCCGCCGTCGCGTTGGCGACGTCGGCGAGCACCGCGTCCAGGGCCGCCGTGATCTTCGCGGGGTCCTGTCCGCCGCCCTGCGCGACGTCGTCCTTGCCGCCGCCCCCGCCGCCGAGCACCGTGGCGGCGGTGCGGACGAGCCGGCCGGCCTTCACACCGGCCTCGCGGGCGCCCTCGGTGGTGGCCACGAGGACGACCGGTCGGCCCTTGGCGACACCGGCCACCGCGACGACGAACGCGTCGGCCATGAGCCGCCCGCGCAGGTCCAGGGCGAGGGAGCGGACGTCGTCGGCGCCGGCGACCTCGCCCGCGTCGTGCACGAGGACCTTGACGGGCCCGACCTGGCGCACGCCGTCGAGCAGCGCCCCGGCCTGGGCCTGGAGCTTCTCACGGCGCAGCCCGGCGAGCTCCTTCTCGGCGGCCTTGAGCCTGTCCAGGGTGGTGGCCAGGCGCTCGGGGAGCTCGGCGGAGGACTGCACCTTGAGCATGTCGGTGAGCTGGTGGACCAGGGTGCGCTCGGCGGCGAGGTGGCGGAACGAGTCCAGGCCCACGAGCGCCTCGACGCGGCGGTTGCCGGAGCCCACGGACTGCTCGGTGAGCAGGGTGAGCGAGCCGATCTGGGCGGTGCCGCCCACGTGGGTGCCGCCGCACAGCTCGCGCGACCACGGACCGTTCATCTCGACGACGCGCACGCGCTCCCCGTACTTCTCGCCGAACAGGGACATGGCGCCCAGCGCCTTCGCCTCGTCGAGGCCCATCTCCTGGGTGACGACCTGGAAGTTGTCGTGGATGGCGGTGTTGGAGACCTCCTCGATCTCCCGGCGCTGCTCCTCGGACAGACCCTCGCCCCAGGCGAAGTCGAAGCGCAGGTAGCCCTCCTTGTTGAAGGAGCCGCGCTGGACGGCGTCGGGGCCGAGGATGTCGTGCAGGGCGGCGTGCACGATGTGGGTGCCCGAGTGCGCCATCTCCCCGGCGCGGCGGCGGGCGACGTCGACCTGCGCGACCACGGGCGTGCCGGAGACGGCCTCGCCCTCGCGCACGACGGCCTTGTGCACGGACAGCCCCTTGACCGGCTGCTGCACGTCGGAGACCTCCAGCACGAACCCGTCGCCGGTGATGGTGCCGGTGTCGGCGGCCTGGCCGCCGGCCTCGGCGTAGAAGGGGGTCTCGTCGAGGACGACCTCGACGTGCTCGCCCGCCGACGCGGCCGGGACCGTCACGCCGTCCCTGAGCAGGGCCCGCAGGGCGGTCTCGGTGCGCAGGACGGTGTAGCCGGTGAAGACGGAGCCGCGCTCGTCGAGCAGGCGGCGGAAGACGGACAGGTCCGCGTGGGCGCCCTTCTTGGCGCGGGCGTCCTCCTGGGCCCGCCGGCGCTGCTCCTCCATCAGGCCGCGGAAGGCGGTCTCGTCGACGGCGACCCCGGCCTCGGCGGCCATCTCGAGGGTCAGGTCGATGGGGAAGCCGTAGGTGTCGTGCAGGGCGAACGCCTCGGCGCCGGAGACGGCCTGGCCCTGCTGCTTCGCGCCGGCCACGGCCTCGTTGAGCCGGGTGGTGCCGGACTCGATGGTCTTGAGGAACGCCTTCTCCTCGGCGTAGGCGATCCGGGAGATCCGCTCGAAGTCCTCGGCGACGTAGGGGTAGACGCCGCGCATGGCGTCGCGGGAGGCGGGCAGCAGCACGGGCAGGCACGGCTCGGTGACGCCCATCAGGCGCATCGCGCGGATCGCGCGGCGCAGCAGGCGGCGCAGGATGTAGCCGCGGCCCTCGTTGGACGGGCTGACGCCGTCGGCGATGAGCATCAGCGAGGAGCGGACGTGGTCGGCGACCACGCGCATCCGCACGTCGTCGGCGTAGCCCTCCTCGTCGGCCCTCTCCGAGCCGCGGTAGGTCTTCCCCGACAGCTCGGCGGCCTTGTCGAGGACGGGGCGGACCTGGTCGGTCTCGTAGAAGTTCTCGACGCCCTGCAGGAGCATGGCCAGGCGCTCGACGCCGAGGCCGGTGTCGATGTTCTGCTCCGGCAGGTCCCCGAGGATCTCGTAGTCCTTGCCGGTGCCCTCGCCGCGCTGGTACTGCATGAACACGAGGTTCCAGATCTCGATGTACCGGTCGTCGTCGACGGCCGGGCCGCCCTCCTGGCCGTAGCGGGGGCCGCGGTCGTAGAAGATCTCGGAGTCGGGCCCGGCGGGGCCGGGCTGGCCGGTGTCCCAGTAGTTCTCGTCGCGGCCCATGCGCTGGATCCGCTCGGCGGGCAGGCCCACCGTGTCCCTCCACAGCGCGTAGGACTCCTCGTCGCCCTCGTAGACGGTCACCCACAGGCGGTCGGGGTCGAGGCCGAAGCCGCCCTGCTCGACGGGGCCGGTGAGCAGCTCCCAGGCCATGGGGATGGCCTTCTCCTTGAAGTAGTCGCCGAAGGAGAAGTTGCCGGCCATCTGGAAGAACGTGCCGTGGCGGGCGGTCTTGCCGACCTCGTCGATGTCGAGGGTGCGGATGCACTTCTGGATGGAGGTGGCCCGCCGGTAGGGGGGCGTCTCCTGACCGAGGAAGTACGGGATGAACGGGACCATGCCGGCGATGGTGAACATGGAACCGGGCTGGGAGGAGATCAGCGAGGCGGAGGGCACCACGGTGTGGCCCTGGCGCTCGAAGTAGTCCAGCCAGCGCTTGGTGATTTCCTGAGAGAGCATTACCGGTGCTTTCCTTCGCGGTCGGTCGAGGGGTCGGGGGCGTCGAGGAGCCCGGGCGCGGCGTCGCGGCCGGTGAGGGGGGACGACGGCGTGCCGGGGGGCGTCACGCCGAAGGAGGCGCGCAGCTCGGCCTCCCGCTCGTCCATGCCGGCCTTGACGGTCGCGGCGAAGCGGTAGAGGCGGGAGCGCCAGTCCCCGGGCCGGGGGGCGCGGGCGGCGTCGGCGCCGCGGCGCACGTCGAGGTCCTGGCCGGGGGTGCGGGTGATCCGGGCGGCGGCGGCGCCGATCACGGTGCCGGCGGCCACGAGGGCAAGCTTGCCCCAGAAGCTCATGCTGGGTCCTCCCTAGGCGGCCGGGTCGCGCGGACCCGGCTCGGTGGTGGGCCCGCCGAAGGGATCCGCGCGGCGGGCCCCGGCGGACGGGTCGTCCCCGGTGAAGGCGCGGCGCACCCCGTGGGAGAACGCCGCGACCTTGATCAGCGGCTGGCCCACGGTGGAGGCCACCAGGGAGGACAGCGCGGAGACGTTCGCGGAGGCGTCCGAGACGTTGGTCGTGATCCCGTCGACCTTCTCCAGCTGCGAGTTGGTGGTCGACACGGTCCGGGTCACCTCGTCGATGAGCGGGACGGTCTCGTTGTTGAGCGAGCGGATCGTCAGCCGCAGCTCGTCGAAGACCTTGCCGAGCTTGAGGATCGGCACGGCGAGCAGGGCGACCAGGACGGCGAACACCCCGGCGGCGAGCAGTCCTGCGATTTCTCCACCGGTCATGGGGCGGGGCGCTCCTTGCTGGTCTGGTCGGGGGCGGGGGCCCGCGGCGGGCGGGCGGGGCACCGGCGCGGTGCCCGGTGACCAACTGTACCGAACGGAAAAGCCCGCGGCGCAGGCGCCGCGGGCTCTCCGCCGGTGGGGCCCCGTCCCCGGCGTGCGCCGGGGACGGGAGCCCGCTGGCATCAGGCCATGCGGGCGTAGTACTCCACCACGAGCTGCTCCTCGCAGGTCACGGGGACCTCGGCGCGCTTGGGCTTGCGCACCAGCTTGGCCTGGAGGCGGTCGATCTGCACGTCCAGGTAGCCCGGGGTGTCCGGGAGCACGGCCTGGTGCGCGCCGGCGGCGGCGACCTGGAAGGGCACCATCTTCTCCGACTTCGGGTGCACGTGGATCAGCTGGCCCTCCTTCACGCGGAACGAGGGGCGGTCCACGCGCTGGCCGTCGACCAGGATGTGGCGGTGCACGACCATCTGGCGGGCCTGGGCCATGGTGCGGGCGAAGCCGGCGCGCAGGACGAGGGCGTCGAGGCGGGACTCCAGCAGGACGACCAGGTTCTCACCGGTCTGGCCCTCCTGGCGCTTGGCCTCGACGTAGGCCAGGTGCATCTGCTTCTCGCGGATGTTGTACTGGGCGCGCAGACGCTGCTTCTCGCGCAGACGGACGGCGTAGTCCGAGTCGGCCTTGCGGCGGGCACGGCCGTGCTCGCCGGGGCCGTAGGGACGGCGCTCGAAGTACTTCTCGGCCTTCGGGGTCAGGGCGATCCCGAGGGCGCGGGACTTGCGCACCTGACGGCGCGCACGCGTGTTGTTAGCCACGGTTACCTTTCACAATGCGGTGCTCCCCCGTCGCGCGGGGGAAGCGTGTTCTGGTCGGTCCGGCCTCCGAGGACGGGATCGGTCCCGCCGGAGAGGTGAGGATCAGCCGCAATCCTCTCGTCCTGCAAGCGCCGTGGCCGCACGGGGAGCACCGTGGTTGACAGCGGTGCGCCGGGCGCGCGGGAGCACGGGCCTTGCCGGCCGACGGTCCAGTATAGCCTGCGCCCGCCCCTTTCGCGCGCCCTCGCACCGCCCGCCCCCGACGCGCCCCGCCGAGGGCGCCGCCGAGGGGTGGCCGGCGACGGGAGCAGCACCGTGCCGCCCGGTCCGGCCCGGGCGGCACGGTGCTGCGGCCTGGCGGCGCGGGGTCAGTCGACGTCGCGGTCGACCCAGTCGAGGGACTTGGTCACGGCCTTCTTCCAGTTGCGGTAGAGCCGCTCGCGGTCCTCCTCCCCCATCGTCGGGGTCCACCGGGCGCCCTCGGCCCAGTTGCGGGCCACGTCGGCGGTGTCGGCCCAGAAGCCCACGGCGATGCCGGCGGCGTAGGCCGCGCCGAGGGCCGTGGTCTCGGAGACCCCCGGGCGCACCACGGGCACGCCCAGCTGGTCGGCCTGGAACCGCATGAGCAGCTCGTTGGCGGTCATCCCGCCGTCGACGCGCAGCTCGGTGATCGGGCTGCCCGAGGCCGCGTTCATCGCGTCGACGACCTCCCGGGACTGGTAGGCCGTGGCCTCGAGGGCGGCCCGGGCGATGTGCGCCTTCGTCACGTAGCGGGTGAGCCCGACGAGGGCGCCGCGGGCGTCGGCCCGCCAGTGCGGGGCGAACAGGCCGCTGAAGGCCGGCACGAAGTACGCGCCGCCGTTGTCCTCCACGGTGCCGGCGAGCTCCTCCACCTCGGGGGCGGAGGAGATGATGCCGAGGTTGTCGCGCAGCCACTGCACGAGCGCGCCCGTCACCGCGATGGAGCCCTCGAGGGCGTACACCGCGGGGGCGTCGCCGATCTTGTAGCCGGCCGTGGCGATGAGCCCGTGGCTGGCCGGGACCACGTCGGTGCCCACGTTCATGAGCACGAAGTTGCCGGTGCCGTAGGTGTTCTTGCCCATGCCCTTCTCGAAGCAGGCCTGGCCGAACAGGGCGGCCTGCTGGTCGCCCAGGATCCCGGAGATGGGCACGTCGCGGAGGAAGCCGCGGGTGCGGCCCTTGCCGTAGACCTCGGAGGACGAGCGGATCTCGGGCAGCATCGAGACGGGCACGCCCATCTCCTCGCAGATCTGCTCGTTCCAGTCCAGGGTGTCGAGGTTCATGAGCATCGTGCGGGAGGCGTTGGTCACGTCGGTGACGTGCACGCCGCCCTCGACGCCGCCGGTCATGTTCCACACGAGCCAGGAGTCGGTCGTGCCGAACATGAGGTCCCCGCGCTCGGCGGCCTCGCGGGCGCCGTCGACGTTGTCGAGGATCCAGCGGATCTTCGGCCCGGCGAAGTAGCTGGCCAGCGGCAGGCCGGTGCGCTCCTGGTAGCGGTCCATGCCCGCGTCCCCGGCGAACTGCTCGACGAGCGCCTGGGTGCGGGTGTCCTGCCAGACGATCGCGTTGTAGACGGGCTTGCCGGTGGTGCGGTCCCACACCACGGTGGTCTCGCGCTGGTTGGTGATGCCGACGGCGGCGATGTCGCGGGGGCCGACCTCCGAGCTGGCCTCCGCCTCGGCGACGACCTTGCGGACGTTGAGCCAGATCTCCATGGGGTCGTGCTCGACCCACCCGGCGCGCGGGAAGATCTGCTGGTGCTCGAGCTGGCCGACGCTGACGACGTTGCCCTGCTTGTCGAAGATGATCGCGCGGGAGCTGGTGGTGCCCTGGTCGATGGCCATGACGTACTTCGGCTGGGTGCTCATGGGTGGTTCCTCACTTCGTGGTGCTCCGGTGGACGGGTGGCGGGTGCTGCGGGCGGGCGGGGTCACAGGCGGCGGGTCTCAGGCGGGCGGGTTGGCGAAGAGCTGGTAGTAGCCGCCGGCGAGCGCGCCGCCGACCAGGGGCCCCACCACGGGGACCCAGGCGTAGGCCCAGTCGCTGGGGCCCTTGCCCCGGATGGGCAGCACGGCGTGGGCGATGCGGGGTCCGAGGTCCCGGGCGGGGTTGATGGCGTAGCCGGTGGGCCCGCCGAGGCTGGCGCCGATGCCGACGACCAGCAGGGCCACGGCCAGCGGGCCGATCTGCGAGGGGGTGTTGCCGAAGAGCAGGATCACGGCCACGAGCACGAACGTGCCGATCACCTCGGTGACGAGGTTCCAGCCGTAGGAGCGGATCGCCGGGCCGGTGGAGAAGACGGCGAGCTTGGTGTCCGGGTCCGCCTCCTCGTCGAAGTGCTTCTTGTACGCGAGGAAGGCGAGCACGGCGCCGAGGAACGCGCCGAGGAGCTCCCCGGCGAAGTACACCGCCGTGCTGGCCGCGGTGACGGGCACCCCCGGGGCGTACTCCGCGGAGCCGGAGGCCCACAGGCCCACGGTGACGGCCGGGTTCAGGTGGGCCCCGGACTGCCAGGCGACGTAGACGCCGGCGAACACCGCGAGGCCCCACCCGAAGTTGATCATCAGGAAGCCCCCGCCCAGGCCCTTGGTCCGGGGCAGCACCGCGTTGGCGACGACGCCGGCGCCGAGCAGCAGCAGCGTCGCGGTGCCGGCGATCTCGGACAGGAAGACGGTGGACAGGGACGCGGGCACGGTGGGGGCGGTCTGCAGCAAGAGGTGTGGCAGGGACGTGGACAGCACAGCGGCTCCTCGGGACGGGCGGACGGGCGGACGGGGTGGCGCGGGCCGCCCGGGCGGGCGGTCGCAGGAGGGAGACGGGCACCGGCGGTCGGCCGGTGGCCGTCCGGCGGTCAGCCGGCGGGGCGGATCGCGTCGAGCACGTCGGGGGCGGCGGCGCGGGCGGCGGCGGCCGCGGCGTCGTCGGCCGCGGCCGCCGCGGCGTCCTCGGCGGCGCACCGGGCCCGGTAGGCCTCGACCTCGGCGGCCCGGCGCTGCGGGTCCCAGCCGAGGGCCGCGGCGGCGAGGTCGGCGATCTCCTCGACGGCGTCCAGACCGTGCCGGGGCCGCTCCCACGTGAGGCGGGTGCGGGTGTCGTAGATGTCCTCGAGGTGCAGGGCGCCCTCGTGCGTGCAGGCGTGGACGATCTCGGCCCGCAGGTAGGGGGCGGCCCCGGCGAGCGGGCGGCCCAGGTCCGGGTCGGCCTCGGCGAGCGCGACGATCTCGGAGACCGCGGACCCGTAGCGGCGCAGCAGGTGGAGCACCTGCTCCTCGTCCCAGCCGAACCGGGCGCCCAGGGAGCCCGCCTGCCGGCGCAGGGCCAGGTAGCCGTCGGCGCCCAGCAGCGGCGTGCGGTCGGTGACGGACGGCATCTGCCTGGCGCGCTCGGCGCCCAGGGCGAGGTCCACGGCGTCCTCGGCCATCACCCGGTAGGTCGTGAGCTTGCCGCCGGCGATCGTGATCAGCCCGGGGGCGACCTCGGTGACCGTGTGCTCCCGGGAGATCTTGGTGGACTGCTCGCCGCCGTCCTGCTTCGTCCCCGGCTGCAGCAGCGGGCGCAGCCCGGCGTAGGTGCCGATCACGTCGTCGCGGGTCAGGGGACGGTCGAGCACGACGTTCGCGTGGTCGATGACGTAGTCGATGTCCGCGCCGGAGGCCACGGGGTTCTCGAGGTCCTGCTCGTAGGAGGTGTCGGTGGTGCCGATGAGCCAGTACCGCTCCCACGGGATGATGAACAGCACGGACTTCTCGGTCTGCAGGATCAGGCCGGTGTCGCTGCGGATCCGGTCGCGCGGGACGACGATGTGGATGCCCTTGGAGGCCAGCACCTGCAGCCCGCCCTCGGCGTGGGCGAGGTCCTGGGTCTGCTCCGTCCACACCCCCGTCGCCGCGATCACGCTGCGGGCGCGCACCAGGTGCTCGGCGCCCGTCTCGAGGTCGCGGATCGTGGCGCCGACCACCCGGCCGCTGCCGTCGGTGGGGAAGCCCACGGCGCGGGTGCGGTTGGCCGCGAGCGCCCCGAAGCGCACGGCGGTGCGCACGATGGTGAGGACGAGGCGGGCGTCGTCGACGCGGGCGTCCCAGTACTGCACGGCGCCGACCATGGACCCGGGCCTGACGTCGGGGAAGAGCCGCCGGACGCCGGAGGCGGTGAGGTGGCGCTGGTAGGGCAGGGTGGCGACCTTCGCGCCGATGTGGGCGAGGGCGTCGTAGAGGCCGATGCCGGCGGTGACGTAGGGGCGCTCCCAGAACCGGTGGGTCAGGGGGTAGAGGAAGGGCACGGGCTTGACGAGGTGCGGGGCGAGGAAGTCGAGGAGCAGCTCGCGCTCCCGCAGGGCCTCGGCGACGAGCTTGAAGTCGAGCTGCTGGAGGTAGCGCAGGCCTCCGTGGACGAGCTTGGAGGACCACTGGGACGTGCCGCCGGCCCAGTCCTGGGCCTCGACGATGCCGGTGCGCAGGCCGCGGGACACGGCGTCGAGGGCGATCCCGGCCCCCGTGATGCCGCCCCCGACGACGAGGACGTCGAGCTCGGTGCCGTCGGTGAGCGCGGCGAGCGCCTGCTTCCGGTCGGTGGCGGACAGGGTGGGGAACGACATGGGTGCGGCCTTTCGACGGGCCCGGGGCGGAGCGCCCCGGTGTGCTGTGACTCACACTCTTCCCTCCGGTGCACCTATGCTCAACCAATACGAACGGACGTGCAGGGGAAGGGTTTGCGGATGCACCAAGATGCGGAGCTCTACCAGGCCGCCGAGCTCTACTGGGTGCAGGGAATGACCATGGACGCGGTGGCCGAGCGCTTCGGCGTCTCCCGCTCCACGGTCTCGCGCATGCTGCAGGGCGCCCGCGACCGCGGCATCGTGCGGATCAGCCTGGCCTCCCCCGGCAGCCCCGTGGACGACCTCTCCCGTACGCTGCAGAGCACGTTCGGGGTCACGGTGCACGTCGCCGGCACGGCCCGCAGCGCCACGGACTCGCAGCGGCTGGAGTCGGTGGCCCGCTGCGCGGCCGCGCTGCTCGGGGAGTGGTTCGGCGACGGCATGACGCTCGCGGTCGCGTGGGGCACCACGACGTCGGCGGTCGCCTCCCACCTGCAGCCCAAGCGCACGCGCAGCGCGACGGTCGTGCAGATGAACGGCGCGGTCAACGTCCACCCCGCGGGGGCGGCCCGCTCCGCGACCCTGCTGGCCCAGATGTCCACCGCGTTCAACGCCGCCCTGTACCCGTTCCCCACCCCCGCCTTCTTCGACGACGAGCGGACCCGGGAGCTGATGTGGCAGGAGTCGACCGTGCGCCGCGTGCTGGCGGTGCGCAACACCGCCGACCTCGCCGTCTTCAGCGTGGGCGCCTTCCGCGGGCCCATGGTCTCCCAGGTCTACAGCGGCGGCTACCTCGACGAGGACGCGTTCCGGACGCTGACCGCCCAGCGGGTGGTCGGGGACGTGTGCACGGTGTTCCTGCGGGAGGACGGCACCTACGCGGACATCGGCCTCAACCGGCGCGCCTCGGGGCCCACCCCCTCGGAGCTGCGGCGGATCCCCCGCCGGCTGTGCGTGGTCTCGGGCGAGCACAAGATCCGCGGTCTCGTCGGCGCCCTGCGGGCCGGTGTCGTGACCGACCTCGTCGTCGACGAGCGCACCGCGGGCGGCGTGGTGCGCTACCTCTCGGGCCGCTGAGTCACTGGCCGCCCCGGACGATGCCGCGCAGGATCTCCAGCCGCTCGGCGATCTGGCGCTCGCGGCCCCGGTCCACGGGCCGGTAGTAGTCGGTGCCCACGAGCTCGTCCGGCGGGTACTGCTGGGCGGCCACCCCGTTGGGCGCGTCGTGGGCGTACACGTAGCCGCGGCCGTGGCCCAGCCGGTCCGCCCCCGCGTAGTGGGCGTCCCGCAGATGCGCCGGCACGGGGCCGGCCCGGCCGGCGCGCACGTCGGCGATGGCCTCGTTGATCGCGGTGTAGGCGGCGTTGGACTTCGGGGCGGTGGCGAGGTGGGCGACGGCCTGGGCCAGGGGGATGCGGCCCTCGGGCATGCCGATGAGCTGGACGGCCTCCGCGGCGGCCACCGCGGTGGGCAGGGCGGTGGGATCGGCCGTGCCGATGTCCTCCGCCGCGGAGATGATGAGCCGGCGGGCGATGAAGCGGGGGTCCTCCCCCGCCTCGATCATCCGCGCGAGGTAGTGCATCGCGGCGTCGACGTCCGAGCCGCGGATAGACTTGATGAACGCGCTGACCACGTCGTAGTGCTGGTCGCCGTTCTTGTCGTAGCGCACCGCCGCCCGGTCGAGGGCCTCCTCGGCGTGGGCGCGGGTGATCTGGGGGACGGCGCCGTGGTCCCGCTCCGCGGCGTCCTGCTCCGCGGCGTCCTGCTCCGCGGCGTCCTGCTCCGCGGCGTCCTGCTCCGCGGCGTCCTGCTCCGCGGCGTCCTGCTCCGCGGCGTCCTGCTCCGAGAACGCGACGCCGGCCGCGGCCTCCAGCGAGGTCAGCGCCTTGCGGGCGTCGCCCCCGCACAGGTCCAGGAGGTGCTCCCGCGCCGGTGCGGACAGCTCCACCTGCCCGCCGAGGCCCCGGGGGTCGGCGACGGCGCGGTCCAGCAGCGCCGCGATGTCATCCCGCTCCAGCGGCCGCAGCGTCAGCAGCAGCGAGCGCGACAGCAGCGGGGAGATCACCGAGAAGGACGGGTTCTCCGTGGTCGCGGCGACCAGCACCACCCACCGGTTCTCCACCCCGGGCAGCAGGGCGTCCTGCTGGGCCTTGGTGAAGCGGTGGATCTCGTCGAGGAACAGCACCGTGGTGCGCCCGTGCAGGTCGCGGTCGGTGAGCGCCTCGTCCATCACCTTGCGGACGTCCTTGACCCCCGCGGTGATCGCGGACAGCTCCACGAACTTGCGGGAGACCCCGCGGGCGATGACGTGGGCGAGCGTGGTCTTGCCCGTGCCGGGGGGACCCCAGAGGATGATCGACGACGGCCCCGCCGGCCCCCGGTCCTCCCCCGCCAGGACCCGCAGCGGCGAGCCCGGCTTGAGCAGGTGCTGCTGGCCCACGACCTCGTCCAGGGTGCGCGGGCGCATCCGCACGGCGAGCGGGGCGCGGCTGCGGGACCGGGGGCGGGCCCGGCCCGGGGCGGGGACGTCGTCCGGCCGATCGCCCCCGGGGGCGCCGGAGGGCTCGGGGCGGTCGAGGTCGTCGAAGAGGGAGCCGGTCACGGCTCCAGGCTAGCCGCTGCCCCCGACCTGCTTCCCGCGGCGGCGCGGGCGCCGGGCGCGCCCGGGCCGGCGGCTGGCCATAATGGGCAGAATGATCACCACGCTCACGTTCACACCTCCCTGCGGCCCCGTCCTCGGCTGGGCCGACGGCGACGTGGTCCGCGCGACCGGCATCCCCTACGCGGGGGCCGACCGGTTCACCGCCCCCGCTGCGGCACCGGACTGGCAGGAGCCGTTTCCCGCCACGGAGCCCGCACCGGCCTGCGCCCAGGTCCGGTCCCCCTTCCTCGAGGAGGTCCTCGGCGGGGCGATGGACGGGCTGCCGCAGGACGAGCACTGCCAGCGGCTGTCGGTGACCCTGCCCCGCGACCTGGCCCCCGGCGAGCAGCTGCCCGTGATGGTCTGGATCCACGGCGGCTCCTACACCACCGGGGCCGGGGACGCCCCGATCATGGACCCGGCCCGGCTCGTGGCCGAGCAGCGCGTCGTGGTCGTGAACGTCACCTACCGGCTGGGCCTGTTCGGCTACCTGGGGACCGGCCACCACCGCCCGGCCAACCTGGGGCTGCTCGACCAGGTCGAGGCGTTCCGCTGGGTGGGTCGCAACATCGCGGCCTTCGGCGGGGACCCGGACCAGGTGACCGCGTTCGGCCAGTCCGCCGGGGCCGATGCGGTGGCCCACCTCATGGCGACCCCCGAGGCTCCCGCCCTGTTCCGCCGCGCCATTCTCCAGAGCCCCCCGCTGGGGATCTCCCGCGGCCGCCAGAAGATGAACGCCGCGATGGCGGCCGCGGCCGAGGTCGTCACCGCCGCCACCCCGGTGGAGGAGGTGGTGGCCCTCCAGGCCGAGGTCGCCGCCCACGCGGCCTCCTTCGGGCTCATGGGGGCGATGGCCTTCGGCACCCAGTACGGCCACCACCCCCTGCCGGCCGAGGAGGAGGTCGACGCGGCCTGGGACCGGGTCGCCCCGCACATCGACGTCCTCATCGGCCACACCACCGAGGAGGCACGGTTCTTCCTGCCGACGCGGCCCGCCCTGCTCCGGTGGGTCCGCCTCCCCCTGCTCGGGCCGCTGGTCCGCCGCGCCGTCGTGGGCTGGGTGACCGCCGAGGTCTACTCGCGGGCCATCCGCCGCTTCGCCCGGCGCCATGTGCGCGCCGGCGGCACCGCGCACACCTATCGACTCTCCTGGGCCGCCCCCGGCAACCCGTACGGGGCCGCCCACACGATCGACCTGCCGCTGCTGTTCGGCCACGAGCGCACCTGGGCGCACACCGGGCTGGTCGCCGGTGCGACGTGGGAGGAGATCGAGGCCCACGGCCGGCAGGTCCGCCGGCTGTGGGCCGGCTTCGCCCGCGGCGAGCCGCTGGGCGACGCCGGCCGCGTCCCCGGCGCCCTGAGCTACCGGCGCGGCGCGAGGCCGTTCTGACGCCCCGGCCGGGAGCGCCCGGCCGCCGGTCAGTGCACGGCGTCGTAGACGGCCTTGACGATGCCGTTGGCGTAGGCCTCGTGCTCGGCCAGCTCCAGGGTGCGCAGCGTGTCGGCCGAGTCGTCGAAGAGGCGCTTGCCCCGGCCGAGCAGGACCGGGAACACGAGCAGGTGGTACCGGTCCACGAGGTCGGCGGCGGCCAGCCCCTTGGCCAGCGTGGCGCTGCCGTGCACGAGGATGGTGCCGTCGGTGCTCTCCTTCAGCTGCGCGACCTCGTCGAGGGAGCGCAGCACCGAGGTGTTGTTCCACTGCGGGTCGGTCAGGGTGGAGGAGACCACGTACTTCGGCATGGCGTTGTACTCGGCGAACTCCTCCATCGACGGCCAGACCGGGGCGAACTCGTCGTAGCTCACCCGGCCCAGCAGCATCGCGGTCGCCTCCCGCTGCTCCCGGTCCTTGATCTCGTAGGCCGCCTCCTCGAAGGGGACCTGCTGGAAGGTCCAGCCGGCGTGGGGGTGCGGCCCGCCGCCTGGGGAGTCGACGACGCCGTCGAGCGTGATGAACTCCGAGATGATCAGCTGCCCCATGAGGATCTCCTGTCGGTGCGGTCGGCGCTGGCCCGTGCGGTTCCTACTCTGGCGCGGCGCCGGGGAGAGGGGAAGGGACACGCCGGTGCCGCCCGTCCGGGACCGCGTGCTGTCCGGCTCACCGCTCGTGGCTCCTCCACCCCGTCCCCGGCGGTGAAACGTGGAGCATTGGACGTTCCCGCGCCTATCCGACCGGACCCCGGGGACTCTAGGGTGGTGCGCCATGGGGGCCGTTCAGCGCGATGTCTTCGTCACCGCCGATGCCGGCGCGGCGGCTGACGCCCTGCGCTGGGTGGTCAAGCGCGCCGAGGTGCAGGCCTCCACGGCGCCGCACTTCGAGCTGACCGCGTCCTGGACGCTCGTCGGGCCCCTGATGTGCCGGCAGTCCCAGCTCGGCCCGTCGTCGTCGTTGCAGGTGGGCATCGATCCTCCCGAGGCCCTGAGCATCGCCCAGGTGAGCCGGGGCCGGATGACGATCGGCACCGGCCGGGACCGGCCCCGCGCCGACGACGGCCCGTTCCTGCTGCCGCAGGAGCCCTTCACCGCCACTTTGGAGGCCGCCCACCTGACCACCACGGCGCTGGAGCGCTCCTGGGTGGAGGACCACGCCGCCGAGCTGCTCCAGCGGGACGACTTCCGGCTGCGCTTCCACGACCGCACCCCCCGCACCGGAGCCGCCGCCGAGCACTGGAGGGACACCGTGCGCCACCTCCAGGACGACGTGCTCGACAACGAGGAGGCGATGAGCATCCCGCTGATCCGCGTCGAGGCCTACCGCAGGATCGCCACGGCCCTGCTGTGGACCTTCCCCGGCACCTTCCACGACGTCGACGCCCCCGTGGGCCAGGCCCCCGTCCTGCCCGGGCCGGTGCGCCGGGCGGTGGCCTTCATCGACGAGCACCGCGAGCTCCCCCTCGGGCCGGGCGAGATCGCCGCGGCCGCCCGCCTGTCCCCCGGCCGCCTGGAGCGCGCCTTCCGCGAGCACACGGGCACCACCCCGCTCGCCTACCTGCGCACCGCCCGCCTGGACGGCGCCCACCACGAGCTGATGGACGCCGACCCCGCCCTCGGGGCCACCGTCGCGGCGATCGCCCACCGCTGGGGCTTCACCGATCTCGACCGGTTCGCCGCCGCCTACCGCCACCACTACGGGCGCTCCCCCACCAGCACGCTGCACTCCTGACGCCGTCCTCGCAGGCGGCTCCCCCCGCACCGCCCCCCGGCGCACCGGGTGACTGCCCGACATCGTCAGGGGCAGCTGCCGCCTCCCTGTCGCCCCGGGCCGCGCACCCCGTACCGTGGACCGGGTCGCGGAGCACACCGCGGCACCCGCCGCGGCACCCGGCCACCGGCCCGGCCGCTCACGAGCCCCGACGGCCGGCGCCGGCAGGATCGACGAGCAGGGCCGCGCGGTCCTGCTCGGCGGAAGGGAACCACCATGAGCGCCAGCCCCCGGATCCACGACGTCGTCCCGCTGCGGGAGGCCACCCGGGCGTGGTTCAAGATCTCCCTGCAGACCTTCGGCGGCCCGGCCGGGCAGATCGCGGTCATGCAGCGGTCCCTGGTCGAGGAGCACCGCTGGATCGGGGAACGCCGGTTCCTGCACGCCCTGTCCTACTGCACCCTGCTGCCCGGGCCCGAGGCCCAGCAGCTTGCCGTCTACATCGGCTGGCTGCTCAACGGCACCCGCGGCGGCCTGATCGCCGGGACCCTGTTCGTCCTGCCCGGCGTCGTGGCGCTGCTGCTGCTCTCGGGCGTCTACGCCGCGTTCGGGGAGACGGCCGTCGTGGTGGCGCTGTTCGCCGGCCTCGCCCCGGCGGTGCTGGCCATCGTCGCGCAGGCCCTGCTCAAGGTCGCGAAGCGGGCCCTGCACCACCCGGCGCTGGTGGCCATCGCCGTGGCGTCGTTCCTGGCCCTGGCCGTGTTCGCGGTGCCCTTCCCCGCCGTGGTCGCCGCCGCCGCGGCCACCGGCTGGGTCACCGGCCGGGTGCGCCCGGCCGTCATGGCCGCCCCCGCCCGGAAGGCCGCCGGCGACGGACCGGAGCCGCTGATCTCCGACGAGGCCCTCCAGCACGCCCGGCCCTCCTGGAGACGGGCGGCGCTGATCCTGGGGATCGGGGTCCCCCTGTGGCTGGGCCCCGTCGCGCTCGCCGCCCTGCTCACCGGCACGGACAGCGTGTTCACCCAGCAGGGCCTGTTCTTCTCCGGCACCGCCCTGGTCACCTTCGGCGGGGCCTACGCGGTGCTGGCCTACGTGGCCCAGCAGGCCGTGGCCACCTACGGGTGGCTCGGGCCCGGGGAGATGGCCCGGGGACTGGCCCTGGCCGAGACCACCCCCGGCCCGCTGATCATGGTCGTGCAGTTCGTGGCCTTCCTCGGGGCCTTCCGCGACCCCGGCACCCTCGACCCGTGGGTCGCGGCCGTGCTGGCGTCGCTGCTGACCACCTGGGTCACCTTCGTCCCCTGCTTCCTGTTCATCTTCCTCGGCGCCCCCTACGTCGAGCGCCTGCGCGGGAACGCGTCGCTGTCGGCGGCGCTGACCGGCATCACCGCCGCCGTGGTCGGGGTGATCGCCAACCTCGCCGTCTACTTCGCCGTCCACACGCTCTTCGCCGCCACCACCCCCCTGTCCTGGGGACCGGTCCGGCTCGATCTCCCGCAGCTGACCAGCCTGCAACCACAGGCCGTGCTGATCGCCGCCGCCGCCCTGGTCATGGTCTTCCGCCTCAGGTGGAGCGTGCTGCGCACCCTCGGGGTGTGCGCCGCCGCCGGCCTGGCCGTCGGGCTGCTCGGGCTCCTCGGCTGACGTCCTCGCCTCGACCGGCACCGCACGGTCCTCGCGGCGCGACGGCGGCGCGGGTGGCACGCTGGATAGCCTGGTGCCATGTCCTCCTACTGGAGCGCCACGCACGCCGAGCGAGCGGCGCTGGCGCGCGACCTCCAGCACCTGTCCGAGGAGCAGTGGGCGGAACCGTCCCTGTGCGCGGGGCTCACGGTGCGCGAGGTCCTGGCCCACCTCACCGCCGGCGCCGCGCTCGGTCCCGCCCGCTGGTTCGCCGGAGTGGTGGGCTGCCGGTTCGACTTCGACCGCCAGGTCGCGGTGCGCCTGGCCGAACAGCTGGGCACCGACGGCGCCGACACCCTGCGCCGCTTCGACGCGGTGCGCACCGGCACCCGGTCCCCGACCGGGTCCCGGATCGTGCCCCTGGGCGAGGCGGTCGTGCACGCGGAGGACATCCGCCGCCCGCTGGGCATCCACCGTGCCTACCCGCCGCCGGTGCTGACCCGGCTGGCCGAGTACCACAGCGGCTCCGACTTCGTCGTGGTGGGCCGTCGGCGGGTGCAGGGTCTGCGTCTGGAGGCCGCCGACGGCCCCTTCGCCACCGGTGACGGTCCGCTGGTGACCGGTCCGACCCTCGCGCTGCTCATGGCCACCGTGGGCCGCGCCGCCTACCTGGACGACCTCGAGGGCGACGGCGTGGAGGTGCTCCGCGACCGCAGCCGTCCCGCCTGAGACGTCATCCCGCACGGAGCTGCGGCCCGGCCGCGCGGGTCAGCCCGCGCCGGGCGGGCACCAGTCGACGACGGGCGCCAGTCCCCTGACGAGCACCCGTGCGGGGACACGGCCCAGGAGCCGACCGGAGAGGTCGCGCAGGCGCGTGCCCACCGGGCCGGACGCCTGCGTCAGGCGGGCGGTGGAGCGGGAGCGGGCGGCGATGCGCGTGGTGCGCGGCAGCCGGACCCCGGTGTACCGCTCCAGGGCGGCCGACAGGCTCCCGTCCACGGTGAGGGCGGCCAGGGTGACGGCGTCCTCCAGCGCCTGGCATCCTCCCTGGCCCATCTCCGGGGTCATGGCGTGGGCGGCGTCGCCGACGAGGGCGACGCGGCCCGAGGTGAAGCGGGGCAGGGGCGTGCGGAGCTCCTGGACGTCGTGGTGCAGCACGTCGCCGGCTCGCAGCCCGGCGAGGACCTCCGGGATCGGGTCGTGCCAGCTGCCGAAGCGGGACCGCAGCTCCGCGGCGTCGTCCTCGTACGTGATCCCCGCCGCGGTGGTGGCGGTGGCGTAGCAGTACACGCGGCCCCCGGCCATCGGGACGACGGCGAACCGGTGGCCGCCCGGCCCCCACGTCTCCGCGCCCTGCGCCCCGGCCGGAGCCGGTGCCAGCAGGCGCCAGGCGGTGTACCCGGCGTACGCGGGCCCGGGGTGTCCAGGGAACAGGGAACTCCTCAGACGGGAGCGGATGCCGTCGGCGGCGACGACGAGGTCCGCCCCGATCCGGTCCCCGTCGCTGAGCAGCACTTCGGCCCGCTCGCCGCCGGCCGGGTCCCCGGGCGCCACGGCGTCGACGGACCGGCCCAGGTGCAGCGCGCCGGAGGGCAGGAGCTCCCGGAGCAGACCGGTCAGCTCGGCTCGGGCCAGGACGACCACCGAGTCCCCGAAGCGCGCCTCGAGAGCACCGGCGACGTCGCTGCGCCCCAGCCACCGCCCGTCGGGACGGCGGATCCCGGTACCGGCGCCCAGGACCGACCGCTCCCGCACGGCGTTCCCGACGCCCAGGACGTCCAGAGCCCGCAGCGCGTTGGGCCACAGGCTGATGCCGGCCCCCACGGGGTCCAGGACCGGCGCCCGGTCGTGGACGCTCACCTGCCAGCCGGCGCGGGCCAGAGCGGCGCCCGCCGCCAGGCCGCCGATGCCGGCCCCCACCACCACCGCACGTCCTGCCACCGTGCCGACCTCCGCCTCCTGCGTCCGGCGCAACGAAGCGCCAGCATTATCACACCATTGTCCGTTTGTCCAAGATCACACCGCCAGGGCATTGGCCGCCCGCGACATCGTCCGTAGCATCGTGACCTCATCCAGTTCGGCTCGACGACGCGCCTTCCCCTCCCCCGCTCCACACGGAAGGAACCGCCATGTCAGCGCCCCGCACCGCCCTGCTCCAGGTCGTCAACGCCCCCGGCCCCACCGGGACCCGGCTCGCGCTCCTCGCCCTCGCCCTGGGCGGCTTCGGCATCGGGACCACCGAGTTCGCCTCGATGGGCCTGCTGCCCTTCATCGCCGAGGACTTCGGCGCCTCGATCCCCTCCCTCGGCCACGCCATCTCGCTCTACGCCCTGGGCGTGGTCGTCGGCGCGCCGCTGGTCACCTCCTTGACCGCCCGGGTGGAGCGCAAGACGCTCCTGCTGGGCCTGATGACCGCGTTCACCGCCGGCAACGTCCTGTCCGCGGCCGCGCCCTCGCTCGACTGGCTGTACGCCGCCCGCTTCCTCTCCGGCCTGCCCCACGGGGCCTACTTCGGGGTCGCCGCCGTGGTGGCGTCCTCGATGGTGCCGCGCGAACGCCGCGGCACCGCCGTGGCCCGCGTGGCCCTGGGGCTGACGGTCGCCAACATCATCGGCGTGCCCCTGGCCGCGTTCCTCGGCGAGGCCCTGGGCTGGCGCTCGGGCTACGGTCTCGTGGTGGCCATCGGGCTGCTCACCGTCGCGGCCCTCGCCGCCTGGGTGCCCCGCACCCACAACACCGGCGGCGTCTCCGTAGCCCAGGAGGTCCGGGCCCTGGGCCGTCCCCAGGTGACCCTGACGCTGCTGGCCGGCGCCGTCGGCTTCGGCGGCATGTTCGCGGTCTACACCTACATCTCCCCCACCCTGACCGAGTTCAGCGGCCTCGACATCTCGGCGGTGCCGTGGGTGCTGGCCGTGTACGGGGTGGGCATGACGGCGGGCTCGCTGCTCGTCGGCCCCCTGCTGGACCGCTCGATCGAGAAGACCGCGCTGGGCGCCGGAGCCGTCTCCGCGGTGGCCCTGGCCTTCTTCGGCCTGTTCGTCCACCTCCCGGCCGCGGCCGTGCTCGGCGTGCTGTGGATCGGGATCATGGGCTCCGTCTTCAGCACGGCGCTGCAGATGCGCCTGCTCCGTGAGGCCAAGGACGCCCCGTCGCTGACCGCCGCGATGAACCACGCGGCCTTCAACCTGGCCAACGCCCTGGGGGCCTTCCTGGGCGGGGCCGTGATCTCCGCCGGGTGGGGCTACCGCGCCCCGGCCTGGGTGGGTGTCGGCCTGGCCGTGGCCGGCCTGCTCCTCCTGGGCCAGGCCGTGCGCATGCACCGTGGCGATGACGCGCCCGCGTTCCTCCCCGTGCGCGGACTGTCCACCTGGCCCTCCCGCGCGCTGTCCACCATGGTCGTGCTCCTGCCGGAGACGGCACCCGTGGACCCGGTCCTGGTGAACAGCGCCCGGACGACGCGGTGGGCCGACCTCGGCCGCTGATTCGTGGCCGTCACCGGCGTCCGTCCCGGCTGAGCCTCCCGTGGTCTCCGGGGCGACGTCCTGGACCCCTGCCGGGCGCGCCCGAGGCCTGTGCGCGTCAGAGGCACCGCCGATCCTGCGGTTCGACGCAGCACCGGCCGAGGCCGCCCGGTCGGGTCGCCAGGGGTGCCCGGCTCTCCTCCCTGTGGTCGCCCGGCCGCGGCCGGGGACCTGGGACGGCGCGACAAGGGGAGCGCGGAACCTCCGACGGCCGGCCCCCGCGCTCCGGCGGGTGTCAGGAGCCGAGGGTCTGGCGAGGAGTGGTCCCGTAGATCTGCCGGTAGTACTGGGCGAAGCGGCCCGGGTGCGTGAAACCCCACCGGGCGGCGATGTCCTTCACGGTGTCCCCGCGGGCGGGGTCGCCGACTTGCAGCTCGCGGTGGGCGGCGTCCATCCGGGCCCGGCGCAGGTACTGGGCCGGGGTGAGCCCCAGCGGGTGGTTGGCCCGGAACGCCCGGACCAGCGCCTTCGTGGTGGTGCCGGCGGCACGGGCGGCGTCCTCGACGGTGACCGGGCTCGCGGCATGGTCGTCGAAGAACTGCACGGCGGCCCGGTAGCGGTGGGTCTGCGCCTCCATGGACAAATACCGCGCGTCGGGGTCCCCGACCAGGGGGAAGCACTCGAGCAGCCCCACGGCGAGGTTGCGGGTGAGGTCCGCGCGCACCAGCGGCTCGTCGAAGGCCTCGGTGCCCAGCACGTCGGCCCCGTAGCGGGCGAGCTGCGTCCAGAACTGTCCCAATCGGTCGCTGATCGGGGTGGAGGAGGCGAAGAGGACCGGGGTGTCGGTGCCGTAGACCGTGTCGGCGGTCTCCTGCACCAGGTCCACCGGCAGGTGGGCGAGGGTGACGTCCACGTCCTCGGCCACCACGAGCGACGGGTGCCCGGGACGGAACAGCACGGAGGAGCCCGCGGCGGCGCTCCCGGTCTCCTCGCGCGTCTGCCAGTCGTACCGGGTCCCGTGCACGTTGGCCACCGTGAAGCCCTCGGTGTCGCCCCACAGGGACATCGCCCCGCCCACGCGGACCGCGGACACGGCGACCTGTTCGTCCCCGGCCCGGGACAGGTGGTAGGCGAAGCGCGGATCCGTGGTGCTGTACCCGAAGCGCAGCCCGGTCCGATCGCCCAGCGCGGCGACCACCTCAGGGTCCGAGACCGTGAGCTCATGCCGGAACACCCCACCCATGAGACGGCATCAACCTCCTCACAGGCCGCACCCGGAAAGGGTTCAGCTCCGACCGCCCGTTCCCCGCGCGCCGGGGAAGTTCGCCCCATTATGACCCACCCCACCGGTCACCGGAGGTCGTCGCGTCATATGTCCTCACACGGAGGGGGCGCCCTCCCACCGGATCGGCCCCACAAGTGGGGTCAGACAGTTCCTTTTCGCACATGACACGATGCAGGGACCATGCCGTGGGACTAGGGGGAGCCACTGTGTCCAAGGACCAGGAGAACGCACTGATCATCGGGCTCGGGGCCGTCGGAGTGCCCCTCACCTGCCGCGTTCTCTACGAATGGTCGCCGGGGAGCAGGTTCGACACCACCATGGCGCTCATCATGCTGCTGTGGATGCTGTACTTCGCCACCTGGGTCGTCCAGCGGGCCCGCTACGCGCGTCTACAGGACCTGGGGCAGCACGGCCAGGCGGCAGCACGGGACGCCGAGCCCTCCCGCACGGCGTCCGGTGTCCCGCTGGCCGCCTCCCTCGGGCCCGGGACCGACGAGCCCGCGCCTGCTCTGCGTCCCAGCCTCCTGGAGCAGCTCGGGCGTCCGGAGCGGCTGCGCGCCTGACCCGCCCCGTCCGGCGGTCCGTCCCGGCAGCACCCGCACGGAGGCCGGCACGGGACCGGCGCCCTCCGGCGGGCGTGTCGGGGACGACGGGCCGGCGGGGGCGGGGAGACTGGACCGGAGGCCGTGTCCGGCCCGACCCGCCGCTGTCGCCGATGGCCCGGGCCCCGCCGATGCGGGTGGTCCGCCACGGCGCCACCCCGGCCGGCGGTGTCGTCGTCGACCCCAGGAGAGCGCGAGCAATGGGCAAGTGGAGCACCACCGGCAACCTGCACCACCTCGGCCCGGGGACCACCCTGGTCACCGGACCGGCGGCCAACTGGCTGATCGTGCGCGACGGGGAGGCCTACACCCTCGTCGACTGCGGCTACCCGGACGACCGCGAGCTCGTCGACGCCTCCATCGCCGCGGCCGGGGCCACCGGCCTGCCCGAGGCCGTCGTCGTCACCCATGCCCACGCCGACCACATCGGCACCCTGGGGCGCTTCGCCGACGCCGGCGTGCCGATCCACTGCGCGGCGGCCGAGGTGCCGAACATGACCGGCACCTCCCGCGAGCAGATCGGCCCGAGAGGGTCCCTGCCGCGGGCGCTGCGCTCCTGGCGCTGGGCGAAGTGGTGCGTCCACGCGATCCGCACCGGTGGGCTCAGGGACGTCACCGTCGCGGCTTCCGCGCTCACGCCTTTCGACACCGACGTCGAGGTCCTCGATCTGCCCGGGGCGATGCGGCCCGTCGCCACCACCGGTCACACCTCCGGGCACACGTCCTTCCTCATCGGCGACACGGGCGTCGTCGCGGCCGGCGACGCGGTGATCACCGGCCACATGACCTCCCCCGTCCTCGGCGCCCCGCAGATGCTGCCCGCGCCCTACCACCACGATCCGGTCCGGGCCGAGGACACGGCACTCCGCCTGCTCTCCGGCGCCGACTTCGGCGTCCTGGCACCGGGCCACGGCGGTCCCCTGCCCGTGCCGGCCGGCACGCGGCTGGTCCTGCACTGAGCCTCCGGCCGGGTGCACCGGCCGCGGGGCCGGACCCGGTGCACGGCCCCCGGCGCGGAGCACCGGGTCCACCGTGCCCTGCGCCTCGCCCGCCCGGTGACCGGTTCCCGGCGACGGGCCTGCTCAGTAGAGTTCCGCCATGACGGAGCTGCTCTACGAGTGGATGACCCCGCAGCAGGCGGCCGCCGCGCTGGAGGAGTACCTCGCCGAGCGGGCGCCGTCCCTGGACCGTCTGCGCTCCGCGCTGGCCGACGAGCGCGTGGACCCGGCCGCGGCGCTGGACTGCTCCGTCGACTCGGTGGCGCGGGTGTGGGAGTGGGTCACCGACCGGGTCACCGGGCTCGGCGTCGATCCCCGACCGCTGGCCGAGGACCCGACCCGGCCCCGCTGGCCCAGCTGGGCGCGGCACAGGATGCTCGTGGACCCGCACCCGCCGGCCGGGTCCCTGGCACTGGTCGACGGGTTCGCCGCCTACCTGGGGGAGGTCATCACCACCGCCGTCCCCGAGGCGTCGTGGCAGGCCGGTCACCACCGCATCAACGACTTCCCGATGCTCAACCGGCCGGTGCTCGCCGCCGCCGAGCACCAGGTCTTCCTGCCCGGCCTGCCGATCTACAGCGCCTACCAGAGCGCCCACGGACGGGACCCGATGAGCGGGACCGAGATGTTCGAGCACGTGCAGCGGACGATCTCCGCGCTGCACGGGCAGGGGCCTGAGGCGGCCACCGCCGAGGAGCCGTACGTGACCGTCGTCCCCGAGGTGGACTGCTTCGACGTCGGGCTGCGCGCCGACATCGCCGCACAGCATCCGGTGCTGGTGGACCGGTTGATCGCCGAGCTGACCGACCGTGACGGCGTCGCGTCGGTCCACCGCTACGGGCCCGCAGCGCTGGTCGTCGACGCCCCGTCCTGGGAGGAGCTCCGGCTGCAGATGTGGCTGACCCTGTGGCTGCAGCGCCACCTGCCTCGCTGACCCGGGCGCACGCCGGCTGGGCTAGGAACGGTCGGCGATCGCCCGCGTCCGGCGCAGGTCCCCGGAGATGCCGGCCAGCGCGACCAGCAGCGCCACCGTGATGAGCGCCGTCTGCCCGAGCACGACCGCCGCGGCCAGCAGCGCGACGGCGAGCACGCCGAATCCCCATCGTGTCATCGTCCGCGCTGTCGTCGCCGCCATCGTTCTCTCCTGGTTCCGCGCCGGGTGGTTCGCCGGCGATTGTTCCATCCCGTACCTGTGGCCCGCCTGAGGACGGTGAGCCGGTGGCTCCGGTCGGGCGCCCGGAGTGCCCCGGCACGCTGGGGCGTGGAGACGTGGCTCGTCGTGTCGCCCAGCAGAGCCGGGCGCACGGGCACCGTCCGGCACGCCCCCGGCGCGCCCACCGCGCAGAGGGCGCCGGCGAGGGCCATGACCACGGGCACGGCGAGGACGGACCAGCGGGAGGCGCGTGCGGTCCTCCTGGCGGATGAGGCCGGGGAACCCCGCGCTGTCGGTGCCGGAGCGTGCCGGGCGTACCGGCGGCCGCCCACGCCCGACGTCGTGGGCGGGCTCCGGTGGCACCTCGCAGGCATGCGACAGCCAGCCCGGCACCGGCTGGTCGTGCCGGAACGGCGCAACCGGGCGAGCCGCTGCCCGAGCACCCGCCGCGCTGCTAGGTTCCGACCATGAGCACCTCCACCCTGCTGAGCGCCACGCTGCTGCCCGAGCCCGGTTCGGCCACCAGCGTCGCCCTTTTCGTGGTCCTCGCCCTGGCCACCCTGGCGCTGGCCGCGACGGTCCTCCTCCGCGCCCGCCGGTTCCGGCACCGCCCCACCCGGTCCCGCGACAGCCGTGGCGGCGCCTCCTCGGACTCCGGCTCGGCCGGGATCTGGGGCTCCTCCGGCGGGGACGGTGGTGACGGCGGCGGCGGGGGTGGGTGCGACTGACCCGTGGCGGCCGCCCCCCTCCTGCGGCAGGCGCTCGTGCTCGTCCTGCCGCTGCCGGGCTGTCCGGCGCTGAGCATCGCCGGGTCCGTCGTCACCGCGCCGTGCCGGTCGGACTACCATCGGTTCCGTCAACGACGCCACGTACCTCAGGAGGAGCTCCCGTGCCTGACGACGACGCCCTGCTGGCCTTCCTGCGCGAGCACCTGGAACAGGACTGCGGCGGCGACATCCACGCCCTGCGCCGCAGTGTCACCCGCGCGATCGAGCAGCTGGAGGAGGGCACCAACACGCTTTACGTCCTGGTCGTGGACTGGGGCGAGGAGGCTGGCGGAGGGCACGAGGGGCAGACCCGGTGGAAGGTCGTGGAGAGCGAGACCGGGGACGGCCCGGTCTTCGCCTCGGGCACCGTGACCGAGTTCATCGGCCTGGACGAAGGCGAGGCCAAGCTGGCCCAGGCCGTCCGGGAGAACGGCTTCGAGCTTACCGGGGCGTTCCTCTACGGCATCGTCGCCGGTAGCAGCGTCGCCATGGTCCGCAGGCTCCCGCGCCAGGAGTGACCGGCACGGCGTCCCTGTCCGCGGTGAATAACCGTCGGCCGCCGTCCGCGTCGACCCGCGACGGCTCCGCCCCCGCAGTAGAGTCACGTCCATGACGGAGCTGCTCTACGAGTGGATGAGCCCGCAGCAGGCTGCGGAGGCACTCGATGCGTATCTGGCCGAGCGCGACCCGGCGCTGCAGCACCTGCGCTCAGCGCCGGCCGGTCGAGGGCCGGGCCCCGGCGAGCTCCTCGACGGTTCGGTCGAGTCGGTGGCCCCGGCCTGGGAATGGATCACCGCCCGGGTGGCCGAGCTCGGCGTGGATCCGAGAGCACTGGATGACGACCCGACTCGCCCCGCGTGGCCCAGCTGGGCCCGCCACGGCAAGCTCGTGGACCCGCACCCGCCGGCCGCCGCCCTCGCCCTGGTCGACGGCTTCGCCTCCTACCTCGGCCAGCTGCTCACCACGGCGGTGCCCGAGGCGCGGTGGCGCGTCGGGCACCACCGCATCAGCGACTACCCGGCGCTCAACCACCCGGTGCTCGCCGGCGCCGGGCACGAGGTCTTCCTCCCCGGGATGCCGCTCTACAGCGCCTACCAGTCCGCCCACGGCCGGCCGGCGATGAGCGGGACCGAGATGCTCGCCCACACCCGCCGCACGATCGCAGCGCTGCGCGGGGAGGGCCGGGAGGCGGCCGCCGTCGAGGAGCCGCCGGTGACGGTGGTCGCCGAGGTGGACTGCTTCGACGTCGGGCTGCGCGAGGACATCGCCGACGCCCACCCAGCGGTCGTCGAGCAGCTGATCGCCGAGCTCACCGACCGCGACGGTGTCGAGTCGGTCCACCGGTACGGGCCCGCCGCCCTCGTCGTGGACGCCCCGTCCTGGGACGAGATGCGGTTGAAGCTGTGGTGCACCATGTGGCTGCAGCGCCATCTGCCGCGGTGATCGCGGGCTCCCTCCCGTCCCGTCGCCCCCGCCTGCCGTGGTGGCAGGGAGTCCCTCTCGCCGATCTCCGGCGCCCGGAACCGCAGCGTCGGCCGCCACCGCCAGGAGGAGCAGCTGCACCAGGGCCGTCGGCATCACTGGAGGGCTCGGCGTCCGGGTGAGCATCCAGCCGAGGACCAGCCGGCGGAAGACCACGTCTTCGGCCGCCGGCAGCAGCAGCACCGCGCACAGTGCCACTGTCACGGCTTCGGCGGGAAAGCCCTCGCTCGTCGTCCCTGGGGCAGCCGCGACCACCCCACCGGTCCTCCGACCGTCAGGGTGGCGCTGAGGCCGGCGTGGCGCTGAGGCCGGCGTGGCGCCGATGCCGATGAACACGGCGGGGACCACGACGGCGAACGGACCGGCGGTCACGACGACCTGCCTCCCGGCGCCGGTGCCCTCCGCATGGACGGTGCACGGACAGACGGCGTCGGCACCGGCATCCGCCGGAGGCCACCCCGTATCCGGTCGCCTCTGCGGCACCGGGAGAACACCGGACCGACCGGCACGTTGCGTTGCCTCGATCTCCTGGGCGCGGCGGGCAGCAGGCGCCCACCGCGCCCAGAGCGACACTGGCAACCAGAGGAAGGACTCCGGGGACGACGAAGGCCCCGGACCATCCGGTCCGGGGCCTTCCCGTCGTGCGCGAGGGGGGACTTGAACCCCCACCCTCTAATACGAGGACTAGCACCTCAAGCTAGCGCGTCTGCCTATTCCGCCACCCGCGCGAGTGGATCCAGGTCCGGCCTGCTTCCGTTTCCGGCGGCCTTCGCTGAACGCAACAGGGAATAAGTTACCACATGTCCGCCGCCGGTTCACATCGGCCCCGGCGACCGCCGCCTCCTGCGCCCCGCACCGGACGCACGGCGCCGGACGCTCACGGCAGGGGCTCACAGCACGGAGCGGTAGACCTCCACGGTGCGCTCGGCAATCGACTCCCACGCGAAGGCCTCCTCGGCGCGGCGGCGGCCGGCCGCACCCATCTCCCGCGCCCGGGCGGGGTCGGAGACGACCTCCGTGAGCGCCGCCGCGAAGTCCGCCACGAACTTCTCGGGGTCCAGGGGCGTCCCGGTGCCGTCCTGGACCTGCTCGAGCGCCACGAGCCGGCCGGTGACGCCGTCGACCACGACCTCGGGGATCCCGCCGGTCGCGGAGGCGACGACGGCGGTGCCGCACGCCATGGCCTCGAGGTTGACGATGCCCAGCGGCTCGTAGACGGACGGGCACGCGAACGCCGTGGCGTGCGAGAGGATCTGGACGATCTCGCGGCGCGGGAGCATCTTCTCGATGAGCACCACCCCGGAGCGCGTGGCCTTCAGGTCGTGGATGAGCGCGTTGACCTCCGCGCCCAGCTCGGGGGTGTCGGCGGCGCCCGCGCACAGCACGAGCTGCACGTCCTCGGGCAGCAGGGCCGCGGCGCGCAGCAGGTACGGCACGCCCTTCTGCCGGGTCACCCGCCCCACGAACGCCACGGACGGCTTCGCCGGGTCGATCCCGTAGGCCTCGAGGACGTCGGTGCCCTCGTCGCGCACCCACTGGCTGACGTCGATGCCGTTGTGCACGGTGCGCACCCGGTCCGGGTCCACCTCGGGGTAGGAGCGCAGGATGTCCTGCCGCATGCCGTCGGAGACGGCGATGATCGCCGCGGCCGCCTCGTAGGCGGTCTTCTCCACGAAGGAGGAGACGGCGTAGCCGCCGCCGAGCTGCTCGGCCTTCCACGGGCGCAGCGGCTCGAGGGAGTGGGCGGAGAGCACGTGCGGGATCCCGTACATCAGCGAGGAGAGGTGGCCCGCCATGTTGGCGTACCACGTGTGCGAGTGCACGACGTCCGCGCCGGCGACGTCCCCCACCATCGCAAGGTCCACCCCGAGCGTCTGGATGGCGGCGTTGGCGTCCGCCAGCTCGCCGGGCACGGGGTAGGCCTTCACCTCCGCCCCGTTGACCCGCGGTTCCCGGGGCGCACCGAAACAGTGCACCTTCAGGTCGACCAGCGGGGCCAGGACCCGCGAGAGCTCGGACACGTGGACTCCGGCGCCGCCGTAGATCTCGGGCGGGAACTCCTTGGACAAGATATCGACTCGCACGTTCCCGAGCGTACTGCAGGAGCCCGCCCGTGCCACCGGAACGCGGCGGAGACTTTCGGGCGGCCCCGCACCGGACGACATTTTGACTCGCGCCGTGGTGGGGGTCACCCAGTTCCCGCGGGTTAAGACACAATGAAGGCGCCTGTCGATTGCCTCGGCGCCGCCAGGCGGATGCGAGCCCGTTGCCGAAGATGTCAGAGAGGTCCTCATGCCCCACCGTAAGAAGGTTCTCGCGATCGTCCTCGCCGGGGGCGAGGGCAAGCGCCTGATGCCCCTGACCGAGGACCGCGCCAAGCCGGCGGTCCCCTTCGGCGGCAGCTACCGGCTCATCGACTTCGCCCTGTCCAACCTCGTGAACTCCGGATACCTGCAGATCGTGGTGCTCACACAGTACAAGTCCCACTCCCTGGACCGGCACGTCTCCGAGACGTGGCGGCTGTCCACCCAGCTGGGAAACTACGTGACCACGGTCCCGGCGCAGCAGCGCCGCGGCAAGGACTGGTACCTGGGGTCGGCGAACGCCATCTACCAGTCCCTGAACCTCGTCGACGACGCCCGGCCGGACATCGTGGTCGTCGTGGGGGCGGACCACGTGTACCGGATGGACTTCTCCGCCATGGTCGACTTCCACGTGCAGTCCGGGGCACGGGCCACGGTGGCCGGCGTGCGCCAGCCCATGGAGATGGTGACGTCCTTCGGCGTGATCGAGACGGACCCGAACGACCCCACCCGGATCACCCGGTTCGTCGAGAAGCCCCAGTCCACCGCTCCCCTGCCCGACGACCCGAACGCCTTCTACGCCTCGATGGGCAACTACGTCTTCGACACCGACGCCCTGGTCGAGGCCCTGCGCGTGGACGAGTCCAAGGACGACACCGACCACGACATGGGCGGGGACATCATGCCGTGGTTCGCCGACCGGGGCGAGGCGGCCGTCTACGACTTCACGGGCAACGACGTCCCGGGCTCCACGGACCGGGACCGGCAGTACTGGCGCGACGTGGGCACCCTGGACTCCTACTACGACTCCCACCTGGACCTCATCCGCCCGCTGCCGGTGTTCAACCTCTACAACTACTCGTGGCCGATCTACACCTACGGCGTGCAGGCCCCGCCGGCCAAGCTCGTCCGCGGCCCCCACGGCGAGGGCGGCGTCGCGACGGACTCGATCCTCTCCGCGGGTGTGCTCATCACGGGCGGGCGGGTGCACGAGTCGGTGCTCTCCCCCAAGGTGCTGGTGCAGAACGACGCCACCGTCAGCCAGTCCGTGCTCATGGACAACGTGTGGGTCGGCGAGGGCGCCGTGGTGGACCGGTGCATCCTCGACAAGAACGTGGTCGTCCCGCCGGGCACGCGGGTGGGCGTGGACCGCGAGGAGGACAAGGCCCGCGGGCTGACCGTGACCACCTCCGGGCTGACGGTCGCTCCAAAGAACTACCGCTTCGAGCTCTAGCGTCTCCCGCGCCGGCCATGCGCCCCGTCCCCAGCTCAGGGGACGGGGCGCCGTCGTGCTGCCCTGACACCGGGTGGGCAGGCATCGCCGCGAGCCGTCCGGGCGCACCGGCGGGATCTCGCGCAACAGCCCTGTCAGCCCACATCGATCGGTGCGATCGACAGTCGCCCCAGGTCACACCGGCTTCACCATCCGCGTGGGTCAATCGCCGGGAGCGGCCTCCGAGGCCTTCCGTGTGGAGTCCCACCTCGGGCCACCACCCCATTGGATGCATACGTATCAACCCCCTCTCCTGGACCGCCAGGGGCACATGTAGGGACGACCACGGGCCCGCTTGTGTGCATAAGTTAATTAGTACCAGCGAGTGATAGGGGATCACTCGCATTGACAGGGGGAATACCTTGAACCAGAAACTGGCACGCGCTCTGCTCGTCGCTCCTACCGCCACGGCGATTACCTTCTCCGGGTTCACCGGGGCATTCGCGGTCGACAGCTCGTCGGCTTCCGGAGCCGCCGAGACGACCACGGTGTCGGAGGTAGCGGCCGCTCTTTCCGATCCGTCCACTTTTGCCACACCGGATCCCGCCCTGACGCCAGCAGTGGACGTCCCCGTTGACGCGGGCACCACTGCGCCGACGCCGGAGCCCGTGGCCCCGGTCGAGCAGGCCCCCGCCGAGCAGGCCCCGGTCCAGCAGGCCCCCGTCGAGCAGGCCCCCGCCGAGCAGGCCCTCGTCGAACAGGCCCCCGTCGAGCAGGCCCCCGTCCAGCAGGCCCCGGTCCAGCAGGCCCCCGTCGAGCAGGCCCCCGTCCAGCAGGCCCCGGTCCAGCAGGCCCCCGTCGAGCAGGCCCCGGTCCAGCAGGCCCCGGTCCAGCAGGCCCCCGTCGAGCCCAAGCCGGGTCACCCTAGCAAGGACCGCGACTCGGACCACGACCGCGACTGGGACAAGGACCGCGACCACGACCGCGACTGGGACAAGGACCGCGACCACGACCGCGACTGGGACAAGGACCGCGACCACGACCGCGACTGGGACAAGGACCGCGACCACGACTGGGACAAGGACCGCGACCACGACCGCGACTGGGACAAGGACCGCGACCACGACTGGGACAAGGACCGCGACAAGGACTGCGAGTGGGTGCCGAACCCGGACAAGGGCCACGACTGGGGCTCCGACAAGGGCCACGACAAGGGCTCCGACAAGGGCCACGACAAGGGCCACGACTGGGGCTCCGACAAGGGCCACGACAAGGGCCACGACTGGGGCTCCGACAAGGGCCACGACAAGGGCCACGACTGGGGCTCCGACAAGGGCCACGACAAGGGCCACGACTGGGGCTCCGACAAGGGCCACGACTGGGGCTCCGACAAGGGCCACGACTGGGGCTCCGAGGACTGCGAGGATGAAGCTCCCGTTGAGGAGCAGCCCACCGAAGAGCAGCCCACCGAAGAGCAGCCCACCGAAGAGCAGCCCACCGAAGAGCAGCCCACCGAGGAGCAGCCCACCGAGGAGCAGCCCACCGAGGAGCAGCCCACCGAGGAGCAGCCCACCGAGGAGCAGCCCACCGAGGAGCAGCCCGTGGCGGAGCAGCCCGTGGCGGAGCAGCCCGTGGCAGAGGTGCCGGATGGAGCCGGTGTCGTTGCGGACGTGGAGTCGGAGGTCCTGCCTGCGAGCACGGACACCTTCGTGGAGTCCGCACCGGAAGTGGTGAGCGATGAGGAGTCCTTCGACGTGCTGGCTGACACCGGCGTCGGCGCCGGGGCGCTGATCGCCGCCGGACTGGGCATCGTGCTGCTCGGCCTTGGCGTGGCACTGCGGCGCAAGTGGGCCTGATCCGGGTCACCAGTCCCGCTGCCTGATCGGGGGATGACCCCGGGTCCATGACCCGGGGTCATCCCCCGGTCACCGTCTCGTCGAGACGTCCGCCGGCAACGACCCCGATCCGACCAGGAATCCGACCAAGAAAGGGTGGCACTCGTGGACGTCAGGACAGTCACCGCTCCCCACCCCGCGGAGCCGACCGGACCGGCCACGACGGGTGGACGCGACGCGGTGCGTCGGGCCGCGCGGACAGCGGGTGAGCTCCTGATCACCGTCGGCCTGGTGCTGGTGCTGTTCGTGGTGTGGCAGCTGTGGTGGACCAATCTCGATGCCTCCGAGACCCACGGCCAGGCGGTGACGCGAATGGCCGACGAGTTCGGCGGACCCACCGCTCCAGATCTGGAGGCGCCCGTGTGGACACGACCTGACGACCCCCCCGGGGGCAACGCCGTGGGCGGGTCCGGTGACGCCACCTCCTCCGCGGGGCGCCGGATGGACGACGGTGATGTCGGGACGCCTCCGGTGGCAGCCCCGCCCGGCTACGGGGAAGCCCTCGGCATCGTCTACGTGCCGCGGTTCGGGGCGGACTACGCGCGCCCGGTGATGCAGGGCACCGGGCGAGACGTTCTGGACACCCTGGGACTCGGGCACTACCCGTCCACGGCGATGCCCGGGCAGGTCGGCAACTTCGCCCTCGCCGGGCACCGGCAGACGAACGGGAAGGTGCTCGATCTCGTCCACACCCTGGTGCCGGGCGACCGGATCCACGTACGGACGGCCCAGGGCTACTACACCTATGTCTTTCGTGACAGCGAGATCGTGCTGCCGACGGAGACCAGGGTGCTCGCGCCCGTGCCGTCGGACCCGGCGGCACGACCCACCGAGAGAGTGCTCACGCTGACCACCTGCCACCCGCGCTACGGAAGCACCGAGCGCTTCATCGCGTACGCCGTCCTGGAGTCCTGGAGACCGACCGCGGCGGGCCCGCCCGCGGAGATCGCCGCGACGGTCGCCGACGAGACCGAAGGGAGGTGAGCCGATGTACGGATGGATCTTCTCCCGGCTGCCCGGCCCGCTGTGGGTGCGCGTCCTCCTCGCCGCCGCGATGATCGTCGTGGCGGTGGCGGCGCTCATGGAGATCGTCTTCCCCTGGGCAGCTCAGTTCTCCCCGCTGACCAGCGGAGTGACCCTGGCGCGGGAGTGACCGCCCGCTCGGCCGCGGCCGGGGCACCCGCCGCGGCGGATGCCCCGGCCTGTCGGGCAACGCCGCGGCGTCAGGCGGTCTGGGTGACCTCGACGCGCACCTGCAGCCCCGAGGTCCCGCCCCCGCCGGTGACCATGCCCTTGAGCGGGGTGACGTCGGAGTAGTCCCGGCCGCGGGCCACGGTGACGTGGAAGTCGGTGAGCCGGGTGTGGTTGGTCGGGTCGTAGGCGTACCAACGGTCGTTCCACCACTCGACCCAGGCGTGGGACTCCCCCGGCACCGTCCGGCCGATGCCGGCCTCGTAGTCGGGGTGCAGGTAGCCGGAGACGTACCGGGCGGGGATGCCGATGTGGCGCATCATGCCGATGGCGACGTGCGCGAGGTCCTGGCACACGCCCTTGGCCTCCCGCCAGGCGGCCTCCGCGTCCGTGTGCACGCCGGTGACCCCGGGCACGTACTGCATGTGGGTGGCGATGCCCTCGAAGATCGCGCGCGCGGCGTCGGCGGGGTTCGCCGCCGCCGCCCGCAGCTCCTCCGCCACCCCTTCCAGCTCGGGGCCGATCCGCGTCAGCGGGGTCTGGGGCCCGTAGTCGGAGACCGCGTCCTGGAGCTCGGGGGTGGCCAGCTCCTCCCAGCTCAGCCCGTCGGCGGCCTCGTCGCCGGCGGCGCGGTGGACCTCCACGGTGGCCGTCGAGCGGATCTCGAGGTGCCGGTGCCGGCCCTGGATGTCGAAGGCGGCGACCCGGGTGCCCCAGTAGTCCCGGTAGTTGCTGACCGTGGCGGTGCCGGGGCTCAGCGTCAGCTCGGCCTCGAGCACCACCTGCTCGTCGTCGGAGATCGGCGTCATCCGGGCCTCGTTGTAGGACTTGGAGACGCTGTCGTTGTAGTCGTAGCGGGTCACGTGGTCGATCTTGAGCCGGGTCACAGGATCCCTCCGAACCAGGACGCCTCGACGGCGTGCGAGAAGTACTTGGCGCCCACGGCCTCGGAGGCCCGCGCGCAGGCGGCCTGGACGTTGTTGAGGTGCTCGGGCAGCACGGCGATGAGGTCCTCCGCGTGGTGGAACTCCAGGGCGGTGCGCGCCTCGCCGATGATCCGGCGGGCGTCGTTCTTGAACCCGACCCGCTGGATGCCGGGCTCCAGCTGGACGAGGACCTCCTCGGCGGTGGTGAGGCTGTGCAGGATCGAGCCCGGGAAGAGCCGGTCCAGGAGCAGGAACTCGGTGGCGGACTCGTCGTTGAACGTGCCGTAGCGGGTGCGCAGGAACGCCTCGTAGGCGCCGGCGCAGTGCAGGATCGACACCCAGGACATCCCCGAGGTGGACGTGGAGCGGGTCCACAGCAGCCGGGAGGTCATGTCCGCGCGCTCGATGGCAGCACCCAGGGACAGGAACATCCAGGACTCGTCGCGGGACATGGTCACCTGCACCTGCCCGCGCACCGTGGCCATCCGCTCGACGGTCCAGTGGCAGACGCGGAAGGTGCCCACCACGTCGCGGCGGTGCTGGCCGAGTCCGTAGAAGGTGGAGTTCAGCGCCTCCCACATGGGCGAGGACATGCTCTCCCGGGCGCGGCGGGCGTTCTCGCGGGCGGCGTGGAGCGCGCCCGAGATGGAGGTCAGGCAGTCCCGGTTCCACGCCAGCTCGTGGATCATCGACTTGACGCTGTAGACCCCGTCGGTCGGGGTCACGCCCATGACCTCCATGATCCGCCGGACCTCGGTCTCCTGCTGGCCCGGGGGCAGCTGGGTGATGCGCTCCAGGTGGACGTCGAGGATGCGGGCCACGCCGTCGGCGCGCTCGACGTAGCGGCCGATCCAGAACAGCGACTCGGCGATGCGGCTCAGCACGACGGCTCCTTCCCGGCGGCCGGGCGACCGGCCTGTTGCTGCTGCTGCTGCACCTGGCCGCCGTCGCCCTCGTCCTGCCACGAGGCCGAGACGGGCCAGGTGTGTACGGTGTCGTCGACGTCCGCGTGCCGGGCCAGGCCCGGGTCCAGGTCCTGGTTCTGCGGCCGGCCGAGCACCCAGGTGTCCTTGGACCCCCCGCCCTGGGACGAGTTGACGATGAGCGAGCCCTTCTTCATGGCCACGCGGGTGAGCCCGCCCGGCAGCACGTAGATGTCGTCGCCGCTGTTGACGGCGAACGGGCGCAGGTCGACGTGCCGGGGGCTGAACTCCCCGTCGGCGAACGTCGGCACGGTCGACAGCTGCAGCACCGGCTGGGCGATCCACCCGCGGGGGTCGGCGAGCACCTTGGCGCGCAGCTCCTCCAGCTCGGCCTCCGTGGCGTGGGGGCCGATCACCAGGCCCTTGCCGCCGGAGCCGTCCACCGGCTTGACCACGAGCTCGTCGAGGTGGTCCAGGACGTACGCGCGGGCGTCGTCCTCCTCCAGCCGGTAGGTGTCCACGTTGGGCAGGACCGGTTCCTCGTCCAGGTAGTAGCGGATGAGGTCCGGCACGTAGGAGTACGTGAGCTTGTCGTCGGCCACGCCGTTGCCGATCGCGTTGGCGATCGTCACGTTGCCGACCCGGGCCGCGTTGACGAGCCCGGAGCAGCCGAGCACGGAGTCGGAGCGGAAGTGCAGGGGGTCCACGAACTCGTCGTCGATCCGCTTGTAGATCACGTCCACCCGCTGCTCGCCGGCGGTGGTGCGCATGTACACCTTGTCCCCGCGGACCACGAGATCCCGGCCCTCGACGAGGCGCACGCCCATCAGCCCGGCCAGCAGCGTGTGCTCGAAGTAGGCGGAGTTGAACACGCCCGGGGTCAGCACCACGACCGTGGGGTCCTCGGCGGCCTCCGGCGCGGTGGCGCGCAGCGCCCGGTAGAGGTGGCGGGGATAGGCCTCCACCGCCCGGATGGACTGGGACATGAACGCCTCGGGCAGTCCCTTGGCCATGGCGCGGCGGTTCTCGATGACGTAGGACACGCCCGAGGGGACGCGCACGTTGTCCTCGAGGACGCGGAAGACGCCCTGCTGGTCGCGGATCACGTCGATCCCGGCCACGTGGATGCGCACCCCGCCGGCGGGGTGGAAGCCCCACACCGCGCGGTGGAAGTGCGCCGACGACGTGATCAGCGAGCGCGGCACGATCCCGTCGGCCACGACGCGCTGCTCGCCGTAGACGTCGTCGAGGAAGCACTCGAGGGCGCGGACCCGCTGCTTCACGCCGCGCTCGATGATGTCCCACTCCTCGGCCGTGATCACGCGCGGGACGAGGTCCAGGGGGAACGGGCGCTCCTCCCCGGCGAAGTCGAAGGTCACGCCCCGGTCGAGGAAGGACCGGGCCATGGAGTCCGCGCGGGCGTTGACGTCGCTGAGCGAGAGGGCGTCCAGGACCTCCCCGATCTGCTCGTACCCGGGCCGCGTGCCCCGCTCCTCGGTGAACATCTCGTCGTAGGCCGCCGCTGTGGCCATGTCGGCGGCGTAGTTCTCGAACAGGTCGGACATCTGGGGGGTCACGCCCCTTTCCGGGTTCTCGCTGGCTGTACGGGGAGTATGGACGGTCCGTGTTTCGCCGCTGTAACCCGATTGTGTCACGCGCCATGGGCCCGGGCCGGGCAGGACGTGCCCCTACGATGGGATGACGTGCCCGCGCCCGCGGGGGCGTTCCCGCCGCCCGTCCCTGCCGCTCGTTCCCACGGAGGACCTCGTCTTGCGCACCGACCACGCCCGCGCCCGGGCGACCGACCGGACCGCCGACCTGCCCCGGGGCGGGTCCCTGCTCCGCCCGGTGCGATGAGCGCCGGCGTCCCGCAGCGCGTCACCGTGGTCGTGGCCACCCGCAACCGGCGGGACGAGCTCGTCGCGAACCTGGGCCGGCACGAGGGCCCCGTGGTCGTCGTGGACAACGCCTCGACGGACGGCTCGGTCGAGGCCGTGCGCGCGGCGCACCCGCACGTGCAGGTGGTGGCGCTGGGGACCAACTTGGGCGCCGTGGCCCGCACGATCGGCGTGCGCCTGGCGGGCACCCCGTACGTGGCGTTCGCCGACGACGACTCGTGGTGGGCCCCCGGCGCGCTGGCCCGCGCGGCCGCCGTCCTCGACGCCCACCCGCGCCTGGGCCTGATCGCCGGCGCGATCGCCGTGGGCCCCGAGGAGCGCCCGGACCCGCTCAACGCCGTGCTGGCCGCGTCCCCGCTCGGCATCCCCCGGGGCTGCCCGGGCCCGGCCCTGCTGGGCTTCGTGGGCTGCGGCTCGATCGTGCGCCGGTCGGCGTTCCTGGAGGTCGGGGGCTTCGACGACGTCGTGCGCTTCCCCGGCGAGGAGGAGCGCGTGGCCCTGGACCTCTTCGACGCCGGGTGGCGGCTGGCCTACGTCCCCGAGGTCCGCGCGCACCACCACCCGTCCCCGAGCCGGGAGAGCGACGACCGACGGCAGGCGGAGCTGGTGCGCAGCCGGCTGCTGACCGCGCTGATGCGCCGGCCCTGGCCGGCCGTGGCCCGCGAGCTCGCCGGCGCGGTGCGCGGCGGCCGCCGGGGACGCCGCGGCCTGCTGGGCGCCCTCCCCCGCGTCCCCGCCGCCCTGCGCGCCCGGCGGCCGGTGTCCGCCGGCACGGAGAGCGCGCTCGCCCTGCTGCACGGCGACGCCCCCGCGACCCCTCACCCCGACCCCGTCCTCCCGGAGGAGACCCCGTGACCGAGACCGTCCCCACCGCCTCGACCGAGCCCGCGCGCGATCCGCAGGCGGGCCCCGACGGCCGGGTGGCCGTCGTGATGATCACCTACAACCGCCGGGACGAGGCGCTGCTGGCGCTCTCCCGGCTGCGCGAGCTGCCGGAGCGCCCCCACGTCGTCGTCGTGGACAACGGGTCCGCGGACGGCACCGCGGACGCGATCCGGCGGGCGCACCCGTGGGCGGAGCTCGTGGCGAGCCCCGTGAACCTGGGCGCCGTGGGCCGCAACGTGGCGATGGAGCGGGTGGGGACCCCCTACGTCGCGTTCTGCGACGACGACACGTGGTGGGAGCCCGGCTCCCTGCGCCGGGCCGCCGACGCCCTCGAGGCGCACCCCCGCCTGGGGGTCGTCACGGGCAGGATCCTCGTCGAGCCCGGGGCCCGCGAGGACCCCATCAACGCCGAGCTGCTGCACTCCCCCGTCGAGGGTCCCGCGTGGCTGCCGGGCCCCGCGCTCGGCAGCTTCCTCGCCGGCGCCTCCGTGGTGCGCCGGGAGGCCTTCGCCGAGGTCGGCGGGTTCAGCGAGCGGCTGTGGCTGGGCGGTGAGGAGGAGCTGCTCGCGGCGGACCTCGCCACGGCCGGGTGGGAGCTGTGCCACCTGCCCGACGTCGTGGTCCACCACCAGGCCTCCACGGTGCGCGACCCCCACCTGCGGCGCCGGCACGGGCTGCGCAACACGCTGTGGTTCATCTGGCTGCGCCGGCCCCTGCGGGCCGCGCTGCGCCGGAGCCGCGACGTCATCGGCGGCGCGCCCCGGGACCGGGTCACGGCCCTGGCCCTGCTCGACGCCCTGCGCGGCGCCCCGTGGGTGCTGCGGGAGCGCCGGCCCCTGCCGGAGCACGTCGAGCGGCGCTTCCTGGCGCTGGAGGAGTCCCAGCGCACCAGCGCCGCGCGCCGCTACGTCAGCTGACCGGGTGGCGCGGCGCCCGCGCCCGCCCGGTTCGCCCCCGGTCCGCCCCCGGACCGCCCCCGGACCGCCCACCAGGACCACGGAGGCCCCTCTTGGACCCGCACCCCGTTGACCGTGCCGCCCCGGCGAGCTCCGGCTGGTCGACCCTGCACCGCCACCACATCGGCATCGACGTCGGCAGCGCCTCGATCACGTACGCCGTCGTGGACACCGCCGCGGGCCGCACCACCGGCCCGGTCCGGAAGGTGCCCACGCCCGATCCGGCCAGCCCGGTGGCCGTCGCCGAGGTGCTGTGGGCGCTGGTCGAGGCGCTGTCGGCCGAGCCGCGGGCCCCGCGCCCGGAGGCCAGCGTCGGGGTGGCCCTGCCGGCCATCATCCGCCACGGCGTGGCCCGCTCGGCCGCGCACATCGACGACGCCTGGATCGGCCTGGACGTCGGGCGCTTCCTCACCGACCGGCTGGGGCGCGCCGTGCACGTGATCAACGACGCCGACGCCGCGGGCCTGGCCGAGGCGCACTACGGCGCCGGCCGCGGGGAGGCGGGCCGCGCGGTGACGGGGACGGTCCTGGTGATCACCCTGGGCGCCGGGATCGGCTCGGCGCTGATCGTGGACGGACGGCTGATCCCGAACCTGGAGCTCGGCCACCTGGAGATCGACGGGGCCGCGGCGGAGGTCCTGGCCTCCGCCGCGGCCCGCGAGCGGCAGGGCCTGGACTGGCCCGCCTACGCCGAGCGGCTCCAGCGCTACCTCTCCCACCTGGAGTTCCTCTTCTCCCCCGACCTGATCGTTGTGGGGGGCGGGATCTGCGTGGACCACGAGCAGTTCCTCCCGCGCCTGCGGCTGGGCACCCCCGTGGTGCCCGCGGGGCTGCGCGACGCGGCCGGCGTCATCGGCGCGGCGCGCCACGCCTACCTCGCGCTGCCGCCCCTGGGATGAGGCCGGACGGCGGAGCGGGCCGCCCGCCCGGGCGGCGGCGTCAGCGGAGCCTGCCGGCGGCGGGCACCTGCGCGGGCCGGGCCGCCTCGCGGAACCACTCCACGGTCCGGGCCAAGCCCTCCGTCCAGGGCACCTCGGGGACCCAGCCGAGCACCTCGGTGGCCAGCGCCGTGTCGGGGCGGCGGACCTTCGGGTCGTCGACGGGGCGGTCGACGAACGCGATCTCCGACGCCGAGCCCGTCGCGGCGATCACGTCCTGCGCGATCTGCAGCACGGACAGCTCGTGCGGGTTGCCGATGTTCATGGGCCCGCTGTGGCCGCTGCCGGCCAGCGCCAGGATGCCGCGCACGAGGTCGGAGACGTAGCACACCGAGCGGGTCTGGGCGCCGTCGCCGGTGACGGTCAGCGGCTCCCCGGCCAGGGCCTGGCGGATGAAGGTGGGGATCGCCCGGCCGTCGAAGGGCCGCATCCGGGGTCCGAAGGTGTTGAAGATCCGCACGATCGCGGTGTCGACGCCGTGCTCCGCGCGGTAGGCGACGGTGAGGGCCTCCGCGAAGCGCTTGGCCTCGTCGTAGACGCCGCGCGGGCCGACCGGGTTGACGTGGCCCCAGTAGCTCTCGGGCTGGGGGTGGACCTGGGGGTCGCCGTAGACCTCGGAGGTCGACGCCAGCACGAAGCGGGCGCCCTTGTCCTTGGCCAGGCCCAGGGCGTGGTGGGTGCCGATGGAGCCGACCTTGAGGGTGTGGATGGGCAGCTTGAGGTAGTCGATCGGGGAGGCCGGGGACGCGAAGTGCAGCACCAGGTCCACGTCGCCGGGCACGTGCACGTAGTCGGTGACGTCGCACTGGACCAGCCGGAAGCCGGGATCGCCCACGAGGTGCTCGATGTTGGCGGCGGAGCCGGTGAGGAAGTTGTCGAGGCAGACGACCTCCACCTCGCGCCGGCGCAGCTCGGTGCACAGGTGGCTGCCGAGGAAGCCGGCGCCGCCGGTCACGACCGCCCGGCGGACGGGGCGGCCGGCGCCGGGGGTGGTGGTCGCGTCTGTCGTGGGGTTCACGGTGCTCCTCGGGGTCGAACGGGCAGGGTCTCGGGCGGGCGGGATCTTCCAGCGGGCGGGCAGGTCTTCGGGCCCGGCGGTCAGGGACCGGCGCGGACCGGGGCGGGGCGGGCCAGCTGGGCCCGGGCGGCGGCGAGGACCTCGGCCGCGGTCACGGCGGCCAGGCGCTCGTCGAGCACGTCCGCGTGGGGGTCGCCCCACGCGTCCGCGGCCGGGTCCCCGTGCCACAGCACGGTGTGCAGCTCGTGGTCCACGGCGGGTCCCCACCAGGCGGGCGGGGTGGGGCCGAAGAGCACCACGGAGCGCACCGCCAGGGCGGTGGCCACGTGGGCGACGCCGGTGTCCGTGCTCAGCACGGCGGCGGCGGCCCCGACGGCCGCGGCGAGCTCCGCGAGGGACAGTGCGCCGCAGACGTTCTCGGCGGCGTCCAGGCCGTCGGCCACGGCGGCGGCGAGCCCGGCCTCGGCCGGGGACCCGGTGACGAGGATGCGGTGGCCGTCGGCGGCGAGGGCCTCGGCGACGCGGCGCCAGCGCGCGGCGGGCCAGCGGCGGGAGGCCGAGGCCGCCCCGGGGTGGAGCACCACGGGTGCGCCCTCGGGCGCCGGCACGTGCGGGCGCAGCCGCAGGTCCTCGGGCCCGCAGGCCCCGCCGGCCGCGTCCACCAGCCGGCACCAGCGCCGCACCTCGTGCTCGTCGGCCCGCCACGCCGGCCCGTCGTGGCCGGCCGCGGCGAACGCGACGAGCCGCTGCGGGCGGGTGGCGAGCAGGAGCTCGTGGCTGCGCGGCCCGCGGCCGTGCAGGTTGACGGCCACGTGCCCGCCGGGCAGCTCCGGCAGCGGCTCGAGGCCCGCCGTGGGCAGCACGGCGTCGACGACGCCGAGCTCGGCGAGCCAGGTCCCGATCCCCTCGGGGGCGGCGAGGACCAGCCGGTGGCCCGGCAGCATCCGGCGCACGCCCCGCAGGGGGGCCACGCCGGCGAGGGCGTCGCCGAGGCCGAGCGCGCGCAGCACGAGGACGTCGCCGGGCCCGACCGTCGCCGGGTCCACGGTCGCCGCGCGGCGGGGCTCAGCGCTCACGGCCGGCCCGCTGCAGGATCGCGGTCGTGGACCGGCCGGAGAGGTAGGGCAGGACGGTGACCTCCCCGCCCCAGCTGCGCACGTCGGCGGCCTCGGGCAGCTGCTCGGGGGTGTAGTCCCCGCCCTTGACCCACACGTCCGGGCGCAGCAGGTTCAGCGCGGCGCGCGGGTCGTCCTCGTCGAAGACGACGACCGCGTCGACGCTGCGCAGGGCCGCGAGCACCCGGGCGCGGTCGCCCTGGCCCACGACGGGGCGGCCCGGGCCCTTGAGCCGGCGCACGGACCCGTCGGAGTTGAGCAGCACCACCAGGGCGTCGCCGAGCCGGCGGGCGGCGTCGAGGGAGGCGATGTGCCCGGCGTGCAGCACGTCGAAGCACCCGCCGGTGGCCACCACGGTCCCGCCCCGGGCCCGGACCTCGGCGAGCAGGTCCTGGACCTCGCGCGGCAGCCGCTCGGCCCCGGGGTGCAGCCCGGGGCGCTGCCGGGTGCCGGCGGCGCGGCGGGTGCGGTACGTGGCCGCCCCGCCGGCCGCGACCCACTGCCCGGCGGCCTCGACCGCGGTCTCCACGGCGGCGGTCACGTCCGCGCCGCCGCCGAGGGCGAGGGCGGCCGCGGAGGCGAAGCGGTCACCGGCCCCGCACGGGTCCGTGTTGCGCACGGGTGCGGCCGGGAGCAGCTCGGTGCCGGCGGCGGACGCCAGGTAGGCGCCCTCCGCGCCGGCGGTGACGGCCACGGCGCGGGCGCTCCAGCGGCGGCGCAGCGCCCCCGCGAGCTCCCGGGGCCCGGCGCCGTCGTCCTCGAGGGCGCCGGCGGCCTCGGCGGCGTTGGGGGTCACGAGCGCGCACCCGGGGACGGGCTCGCCGCCGCGGGGGTGCGGGTCCCACACGACCGTGCCGGTGCGGGCGTGCTCCTCGAGCGCGGCCCGCACGGCCGGGTCACGGGTGACGCCTCCCCCGTAGTCGGAGACGAGCACGGCGTCGGCGCCGGCCAGGACGGCGGCCACGTGCGCGGCCGAGACGCCGACCGGGGTGCCCGGCCCGCCCTCGTCGACGCGCAGGAGCGTCTGCCCGGCGCTGCGCACGCGGGTCTTGGTGCGGGTCCCGCCCTCGTGGCCGAGCCGCTCGAGGGCGACGTCCCCGAGGGCGGCGGCGAGCTCGTGGCCGGCGGCGTCCGCGGCCACGGGCGCCAGCAGGGTCACGGAGACCTCCGCCGGGACGGAGCCGACCGCGGGCGGCTCGGCGCACAGCAGCGCGGCCAGCCCCGCCCCGCCCGGGCTGGCGAACACGTCGTCGACGTCGACGACCGGCACGGGCGCGTCCGGGCTCAGGCGCGTGGAGGTGCCGGCGACGTCGCGGTCGAGCAGGGCGTCGCCGACGACGACGATGCGGGCGGCGCTCATGCGACCCCCGCCCGCACGGTCGCCGGCTCCTCGTCGGCGGGCTCCCCTGCCGCCTGCCCGGCGGGCGGGACGAGCAGCTCGTCGCCGGGCCGCGGGGCCAGCCGGGCGTCGACGGCGGCGCACACCGCGTGCAGCAGCATGAGGTGGACCTCCTGGATCACCGAGGTGCTGGGCGCGGCGACGGTCAGCACCTCGTCGGCGAGCTCGGCCAGCGGGTTGGGGCCGGGTCCGGTCAGCGCCCACACGTCCAGCCCGTGCTCCCGGGCGCGCTGCGCGGCGGCGAGCACGTTGGGGCTGCGCCCGCTCGTGGAGAGGACCACGAGCACGTCGCCGGGCCTGCCGTGGGCCTGGACCTGGCGGGCGAAGACCTCCTCGATGCCGTAGTCGTTGGCGATCGCGGTCACGCTGGAGGTCTCGGCGGAGAGGCAGACGGCGGCGAGGGGCTGCCGGTCGTCGACGAAGCGCCCCACGAGCTCGGCGGTGAAGTGCTGGGCCTCCGCGGCGCTGCCGCCGTTGCCGACGGCCAGGACACGGCCCCCGGCGGTCAGCAGGCCGGCGAGGCGGGCGCCCCAGCGGTCCACGACGCCGGCGTGCCGGGTGGCCTCGCCCGCGGCGACGGTCAGCTCGTCGAGGTGGCTGCCCAGCCACCGCTGCGTCTCGGCGAGCAGCGGGGGGTGCTCGCGGCGGTGCCGCTCGAGCACGCGCTCGTAGGCGCGCTCGGTCTGCTCGGCCACGCGGGCCCAGCCGAAGAGCCGCTCGACGCGGGCGCGCCCGGCCCGGCCCATGCGGGCGGCCAGCGCGGGGTCGTCGAGCAGGGTGCGCAGCGCGTCCGCGGTGCCGGCGACGTCGCGCGGCGGGACGAGCAGGCCCGTCACGCCGTCCTCGACGCTGTCGAGCAGCCCGCCCACGGCGGTGCCCACCACGGGGCGCGCGCAGGCCATGGCCTCGAGGGGCACCATGCCGAACGGCTCGTACCACGGCAGGCAGGCGACGACGTCGGCGCCGGCCAGCAGGGCGGCGGCGTCGCCGTGGTCGACCCGCCCGAGCAGCTCCACGCGCTCGGCCACGCCCAGCTCCCGGGCCAGGGCCCGCAGGCGCAGGGCCTCGGGGTCGCGGTCGAGCTCGGCGCGGTCGGGGCCGCCGGCCACCACCAGCTCGGCGCCGGGCAGCTGCGCCAGGGCGCGGACGACGACGTCGACGCCCTTGCGCTCCACGAGCCGGCCCAGGGCGACGATCCGGCGCGGGTGCGCCTCGGCGCGCGCGGGCGCCGGGGCGAAGGCGTCGAGGTCCACGCCGCAGGGCACCACCTCGATCCGCGACGGGTCCCCGCCGAGGGCCAGCAGCTCGGCGCGCTCGTCCCGGCAGGTGGCCAGGACGAGGTCGGCGGCGGCGACGATCTCGTTCTCCGCCGCGAGCCGGCCCGCGGGGCTGGTGTCGGCGGCGCCCTGGTGGCGGCGCTTGACGGCTCCCAGGGCGTGGAAGGTCTGCACCACGGGGATCTGCAGGGTCCCGGCGGCGCGGCGGGCGGCGAGCCCGGACATCCAGAAGTGCGCGTGCACGAGGTCGGGGGCGCCGTCGCGGGCCCAGTCGCGGGCCAGCCAGCGCCCGAACTCGTCCATGTAGGGGGCGAGGTCGTCCTTGGGCAGCGGGCTGGGCGGGCCGGCGGGCACGTGCACGACGCGCGCGCCGGGGGCGAGCTCGACGACGTCGGGCAGCCGGGCGTCGTCGCGCCGGGTGTAGACGGTCACCCGGTGGCCCCGGCGGGCGAGGCCCTCGGCGAGGGCGGCCACGTAGACGTTCTGTCCTCCGGCGTCGACCCCGCCGAGCGCGGCCAGGGGGCTGGCGTGCTCGGAGACCATTGCGATTCTCATGCTGTCACCTTCTCCAGGATGCGGTCCCAGTCCGCGAGGAAGCGGTCCAGGCCGTAGTGTCTCAGGGCGTACTCGCGGGCGGCGGTGCCCGCCGCGGCCGCCGCGTCGGGGTCGTCGAGCCAGTGCCGGGCCTGCGCGGCGAGGGCCTCCGGGTCGTTGGAGAGCAGCCCCGCCTCTGGCGGCACCGCGCGCGGTGCCTCCGTGGTCGAGAGCCCGAGCACGGGCATCCCGATGGTCATGGCCTCGAGCAGCGCGAGGCCCAGGCTCGTCCACCGGTACGGGTGGAAGTAGGCCCGGTGGCCGCCGAGCGCCGCGTGCAGCTGCTCCTGAGGATAGTTCTCGTGCAGCCGCCCGGCCATGTGGGGCGCGAGCTCGGCCAGCCGATCCATGCCCATCCCGTACACGTCCACGGGCAGCTCCCGCGCCAGCGCGGTGACGAGGTCGGTGCCGGCGAGGCGCCCGCGGCGCACGGGCTCGTTGACGACGACGGCGAGGCTGGCGCTCGTGCCGGTGTACAGCGGGCCGGGGTCGACGATGCCGTGCTCGACGACCTCCGTGGGGGCCTCGCCGTTGTCCCACATCATCCGGTTGAAGTGCGTCACGTGCACCACGGGGATGTCCGAGCGCTCCGCCAGCGGGTGGCGGGTGGTCACGGCGGTCCCGCGGGGGGTGTCGTGCTCGACGTAGACGGCCGGGACGTCCGTGCCGGGGCGCCGGCCGGTCCACCGCTCGAGGAGCTCCAGCTCGTGGGGGCGCTGCAGCAGCACCACGTCGAAGTCGGCGTCGGCCAGCTCCGCGGGGGTGAGCTCGCGCGCGGCGGCGGGCCACTGCCAGGTCCGGGCGCGCCCGCGCCCGTCGGGGCCGCGGTCTTCGACCACGGGCAACAGGTACTCGTGGGGACCGTGCACGAACGACGTCGTCCACGACCCGTGGACGTGCCAGGTCAGGATGCGCACCTGGGTGCTCCTTCCGTTGCGTTGACAGCGCCGGGTGCGCCCGCCGTGAGCCGGGCGACGGCGGCGACCACGGCGGCGGGCGGCACCGACGACAGGCACGGGTGCCCGGGGACCGGGCACTCCCGGGCCCGGGAGCCGCGGCAGTCCGCGGTCCGGTCCCCCAGCAGCACGACGGGCACGCCGTAGGGGGCCCACCGCTCGGCCGGGACCACCGGGGAGAACAGGGAGACGACCGGGGTGCCCACGGCCGCCGCCAGGTGGGCGGGCCCGGTGTTGCCGACGACGACGCAGCGGGCGGCCTCCAGCACGGCGGCCAGCCCGGCCAGGTCGGTGCGCCCGGCGAGGTCGAGGACCGTGGCCCCGGGCGCGGCGGCCCGGGCGGCGGCGACGGTCGCGCCGACGAGCTCCCGCTCCCCCGGCCCGCCCGTGACGACGACGGCGTGCCCGGCCGCGGCGAGCCCGGCCGCCAGCGACCCGGCGTGCGCGGGGGTGAGCCCGCGCGAGGGCACGGAGGCGCCGGGGTGCAGGGCCACGAACCCGCCCGGCAGCGCGGACAGCTCCGCGGGCAGCGCGGGCAGGGGGCGGCGCACGGCCAGGCGCAGGTCGGCGTCCGTGGGCGCGGGGGCCCCCGCCGCGACGGCGAGCTCCATGGCCGCCTCCACCTCGTGGCCCCCGCCGGGCGGGTCGGCCCGGCGGTGCCGGACGTCGAGCAGGGACCCCGGGTAGTCCTCGCTGGTGGCGACGACGCGGGGGATCCCGGCCAGCCGGGCGAGCAGGGCCATGGGCAGCGCGCTCTGGTGGTAGGACGTGAAGATCACGGCGAGGTCGTAGCCGCGCGCCGCGAGGTCCTCCACGAGCCCGAGGGCCGCGGCCCGGTCCACCGGCGGCGGGCGGAAGCCCGACCACGGCGCGGCGTACTCGAGGACCTCGGCCACCCCCGGCAGCAGCCGGGCCGCGGCCGCCCCGGCGGGCGAGGCGAGCAGGTCCACGGGTCCGCCGCGCCGGGCCAGCGCCCGGACCGCGGGCCCGCTCAGCAGGACGTCCCCGTCCGAGTCGAGGCGGACGGCGAGGGTGCGTGCCACGCTCAGCCCCGGAGGCGGGCCGGGACGGGCACGGGCCCGCCGGACAGGACGGCGGCCACGGCGTCGCGCAGGGTCGGGGCCACGGCGGGGGCGGCGGCGACCTCCTCGGCGCGGGTCACGGGCGTGGGCACGAGGACGCTGCGGGCGCCGGCGGCCTGGGCGGCCTCGACGTCGGCGCCGATGTCCCCGACGAGCACGCACTCGCGGGGGTCCACGCCCAGCTGCGCGGCGGCGGCCAGCACCATCCCTGGCGCCGGCTTGCGGCACGGGCACCGCTCCTCGGGCGCGTGCGGGCAGACCTGCCAGGTGTCGAACGGACCGAGCAGCTCGGCGAGGCGGGCGTTGACCGCGTCCACCTGCGCGCGGGTGAGCAGGCCGCGGCCGATCCCGGACTGGTTGGAGACCACGCCGACGCGCAGGCCCGCGGCGCGCACGGCGTCGACGGCCTCCCTCGCCCCCGGCACGAGCTCCACCCGCGCGGGGTCGCCGTTGTAGGGCACGTCGTGGACGAGGGTGCCGTCGCGGTCGAAGAGCACGGCGCGCACCGGCACGGGCCAGGGCCCGGTGCGGCGGTGGCGCCACCAGCCGCGGACCTTGTGCCGGACCGCGGCCACGGGGATGGCGGCGCTGGTGCGCGCCATCCGGGACAGCTCGGGCAGGAACTCTGGATCGCCGGGCCGGGGCCCCGGCGCCAGGCGCAGCAGCAGGAACCGGCCGGTCCGCCAGCTCCACGCGGCGGCGCCGGCGGCCGCCACGACGAGGGCGCCGCGGGCGGCCTGGCGCCGGCCCAGCGCCGCGGCGGCGAGGGCGGTGCCGGTGCCGGCGGCGGCGGCGGCCAGGGCGGAGACGGTCGCGACGTGGCGCGGGAACGCGCCCGCGGGGGCCTCGGCGGCTGCGCGCCAGCCGGGCCCGTGCAGCCGGCGCATCAGCGCGTCGTCGGCGTTGCCGGCCTGCACCCGCAGGCTCACGAGGTCGTCCGCGGGGCGCACGGGGTGGGTGATCCACCGCTGCCCGCGCACGAGCTGCCACCCGGCCCGGCGCACGCGCAGGGCGAGGTCGGCGTCCTCGCGGTAGGCCCGCGGGAAGCGCTCGTCGAAGCCGGAGACGGCCTCGAGGGCCGCGACGCGGTAGGCCATGTCGGCGGTGGCCCAGTCGGCGCCCTCGAGGGACGCGGTGTTGCGCTCCCAGTCGGTCGGCGGACGGTGGTCGGGCAGGGGCACCTCGATCCGGCCCTGGCTGGCACCGATCTCGGGCCCGCACACGGCGAGGTCGTCGGCGAGGCGCCGGGCCCAGCCCGCGGGCAGCTCCACGTCGTCGTCGAGGAACGCGATCCACTCCGCGCCCGACGCGCGGGCGGCGCGCCAGCCGCGGTTGCGGGCGGCGGCCGGTCCGCGGCCGTAGCCGCGGACCGTGCGCACGGTCCAGGCGACGGTGTCCGGGACGGTGGGCTCCAGCGGTTCCACGTCCCCGCGCCGGTCGTCGACCACGACGACCTCGAGCGGGCCGGGGTGCTGCGCGTCGACGTCCTGGGCGGAGAGCGTGTCGAGCAGCCACTGGAGCGTGGGCCGGCCCACCGACGGGATGACGACGGCGTACGTCGCGGGCGCGGCCGTCACCGGGCCTCCTGGAAGAAGGAGGCGCGGCGGACCAGGTGCGGACCGAGCACCAGCGCCGCGACCGGGGCGGAGCCGAAGAGCTCGAGGGCGTCGCGCGGGTCGTCGACCATGGGCCGGCCCGCGGTGTTCAGGGACGTGTTGACGACGACGGGCACCCCCGTGCGCTCGTCGAACGCGCGCAGCAGGGCGGCGATCCCGGCGTTGTCCTCGTCGGTCACGGTCTGGATGCGGGCGGTGCCGTCCACGTGCGTGACCGTGGGGATCCTCTCCCGCCACTCCGGGGCCACGTCGTGGACGAAGAGCATGAAGGGGCTGGGGATCGGCCCGCCGCTGAAGATCTCCCCGGCGCGCTCGGCGAGGACCATGGGCGCCACGGGGCGGAACTGCTCGCGGCCCTTGACGTCGTTGAGCCGCTCGAGGTTGTCCGGGTGCATGGGATTGGCGATGAGGGAGCGGCGGCCCAGCGCCCGGGGGCCGAACTCGCTGCGGCCGTCGAACCAGGCGATGACGCCGTTGTCCGCGAGGATGTCGGCGACCTCCCCGGCGAGGTCCTCGGGGGTGGTGAAGGGCACCTGGGCGGTGGTCAGCCACTGCGCGAGCGCGTCGTCCGACCAGCTGCGGCCCAGGGCGGCGGTGGGCTGGGGCGCGCCGAGGTCCCCGGCCTCCTGGGCCAGGTGCAGGGCGGCGCCGAGGGCGGTGCCGGAGTCGCCGGAAGCGGGCTGCACCCACACCTCCTCGAACGGGGTCTCGCGCCAGATCCGGGAGTTCGCCACGCAGTTCAGGGCGGTGCCGCCGGCCATGGTGAGCACGCGGTCCCCGGTCTGCTCGTGCAGCCAGCACGCGAGCTCCACCAGCACCTCCTCGACCACGGCCTGGACGGAGGCGGCGAGGTCGGCGTGGTCGCCGCCCCACGTGCCGTCGTCGACCCGGCGGGGGGCGAAGCGCGTCCAGTCCGGGGCCTGGGCCCGGAAGCCGCCGTCGCCGGTGGCGCGGACGATCTCGCGCAGCTGCGGCAGGAAGCGGGGCTCGCCGTAGGAGGCCAGCGCCATGACCTTGAACTCGTCGGAGGAGCGCAGGAAACCGAGGTGGTCGGTGAGGGACTCGTAGAGCAGCCCCAGGGACTCGGGCAGGGCCTGGCGGGCCAGGATCTCGAGCTGCCCGTCCCGGTAGCGCCCGGCGAGGTGGGAGTGCGCCTCGCCGCGGCCGTCCACGACCAGGACGCTGCTCGTGCGAGACGGCGCGGCCAGCCCGGCGGAGGCGGCGTGGGCCACGTGGTGCTCCACGAAGCGGACCTTGGAGCGGTCGAGGCCGGGCAGCACCTCGGCGATGAAGCCCGGGGCACGGCGGGCGTAGTCCACGCGGACGTGGTCGTAGGGGTCGTCGGGGATCTCGGCGGCGACGGAGGGGTCGAAGGAGTAGCCGACGACGTCGATGTCCTCGGGCTTCAGACCGGCCTCCGCGAGGCACCAGCGCATCGCCTGCTCCGGCAGCTCCCACGCCGAGAAGGGCACGGGCCGCTTGCCGTGCTTGCGCCGGGAGAAGCGCTCCTCCTCCGCGGCCGCCACCACCTTGCCGTCCACGACGAGAGCCGCCGCGGGGTCATGAAAAATCGCGTTGATGCCCAGGAAGTTCATGATCCGGAGTATTACACAGTGTGATCAGGCGGCTGACATTGGATCCGTGTCACCCCTGGTGGGGGCCGGACAGGGCCAGGTCCTCGGGCTCGTGCGCGGGCTCCGGGGCCAGCAGCCCGACGAGCTCGTCCAGCTGCCCGGACCCGCTGGGGGCCAGCGCCGCCCGGGCGGCCGCCGCATCGCGGCCGGCGTCGGACAGGCACCACTGCAGCAGCTCGTCGAAGCGGGCGGCGCCGGCGTCCTCCGCGGGGACCACGGCCGGCCAGTTCCACGCCCGGGCCTGGGCGGTGACCTTCCCGCCCCCGGCCACGGGGTCGACGGCGAGCACGGGCACCCCGGCGCGCAGGGCCAGGACGAGCCCGTGCAGGCGCATGCTCACCACGGCGTCGAGGCGGGCGATCACCGAGCCGACCTGCGCTGGGGTCGCCGGCAGGCGCCAGTCCCGCGGGTCCAGCCGGGTCTCCAGCGGGAGGCGGGCGGCGTCCAGCCCGCCGAGCCACTGCTCCAGACCGGCGCGCACGGCCTCGTGCCGCCGGCGCAGGCCGTACTCCTGCTGGCCGGAGGTGAGGTAGACGCCCAGCACGGGCGCGAGCCGCGGCCCGGGCCGCGCCGCCAGGTCCCGCCGGGCCCCGGCCCCCGGACGGTCCCGGGCGATCACCCGGTGGAAGCCGGCGGTGACGGGGTCCTCGGGGTCCAGCACGCTCACGCCCACGGCGATCCGCCGACAGTGGGCGAAGCGGGCGTGCAGCTCGGCCACGGAGCGGCCGGTGGCCGGGCCGCAGACGAACACGAGGTCGGTGTAGCGGGCGGGGTCGGCGTCGTCGAGCCGCAGCCCGCCCGGGGGGCACATCACCGCGCTCCACGCGACGTCGTGGGCGATGCCCGCGCCCGCCAGGGCGTCGGCGACGGCGTCCATGGCGAGGACGTCGCCGGCCGTCGCCTCGCCGTGCAGGACGCTGGACCAGCCGACCACGAGTGTGCGCATCCCCCGAGGCTAACGGCTCCCCGGACGCGCACGGGCGCCGACGCGGCCGCCTGCGTGATCCGTTCTGTAACGACTGGGCGAAGCGGCTAGTGGCAACCGGATGGCGCGTCTACGCTCGGTAGCACTGGTCGAGCAGAAAGCCAGGGAGCCCCGTCGTGGAAGGACCCCGCTCATGGACCACAACTTGTCCGTCGTCGTGCAGGTGGACCTGCACGGCCGGTACGTGCACCTGGTCGTCACCGGATGCCTGACCGAGCTCAACCACCGGGCGCTGCCGCCCCTGATCCGCCGGGCGCGCGCCCTCGTCCCCGACGTGACGGTCAACGTGGATCTCACGAGCGCCCAGCACGTCGAGCCCCTCGCGCTCGAGCTGCTGCAGCGCTGGGTCGAGGCCGTCCACGCGCAGGAGCCGGGCGGGCCGGTGCGCGTGCTGACCCGGCCCGTGCCGTTCGGCTTCCCGGGCGCGACCGAGCCCTTCCAGCCGGCCGGCCGGTGGACCGTCGGCGACCTCGACGGGGTGGCGGCATGAGCGAGCTGCACGTGGCCCCCGCCGCCGCGGACGCCGGGCAGTGCGAGACCTGCCTGGCCCCGGAGTGCGCGTTCCCCGCCGAGCTGGGCGCCCTGACGCTCGTGGAGCTGCAGGTGCTGCACAGCCGCATCGCGTGCCAGCTCGACCACGAGTACCTGGACAACCCGGACGGGCCCCACCCCGTGACGCAGGACCGCCACGAGGAGCTCCTCGCCGAGCTCGAGTCCCGCACCCGCGCGGACTGACGCCGGCCCGCCCGGCGTCCCGGCCCGCTCAGGGACCCGGGCGGGCGTGCTCGCGCGGCCGGGTGGCGGCGTACCACCGGGCGAAGAACACCACGAGCAGCGCGACGTCGGCGACGTCGCCGCCGTAGTACATGATCTGCGCCCCGGCGCGGCCGTCGGCGGCGCCCACGCCCGCCGGCGGGTGCGCGTAGAGCCACTTGGCGAGCACCGAGTGGGCGGCGACGAAGAGCACCAGCACGGCCGAGCGCAGCGCGAAGGAGCCCCGGTGCGGGTCGGGGTCCGCCCCGGCGATCGCCGCGGTGAAGAGGTAGCCGGCGGCCAGGACGTGGGCGTGCACGACGGCGTGCAGCAGGGCCGAGGAGTGCGCGGCGGCGTAGAGCCCGGTGGTGTAGAGCAGCCACAGGCCCCCGGCGTCGAGCACCCCGGCGACCACCGGGTGGGTCGCCGCCCGCGCCCACCGGCCGCGCAGCACCCGGGACAGGGCCCGGGCCTCGCCCACCGGCAGGGCGCGCAGGGCCAGCGAGACCGGCGCGGCGAGCACCAGGGCCAGCGGGGCGAGCATGCCCAGCAGCAGGTGCCCCACCATGTGGGCCGAGAAGCTCTCGCGGGCGGCGTGGGCGAGGGGGCCCAGCAGCGCCGCGCCGGCGGCGGCAAGGCCCGCGTACCACAGGAGCGTGCGGTGGCCCGGCCAGGGGCTGCGGTGCCGGGACGCCCACAGGCCCGCCGCGTAGCCGGCCGCGGCCACGGCGAGCGCGAGGACCACGACGCCGTCGACCAGCGCCCACCCGGAGGACCCGGCGCCCCCGTGGTGGCCGGTCACCGCGCCGCGCGGGCGCGGCCGGTGCGGCGGAGCACCACCAGCCCCGCCACGAGGGCGAGGCCAGCGGTGCCGATCCAGGTCGCGTCGTAGACCAGCAGGTCCACGTCGTAGCGGATCTGGTGCAGGCGCAGGACCTTGTGCAGGAGCACGCCGTCGAGGAGCTGGAAGAGGCCGAGGCCCGCGAGCAGCCCCCCGCTCCAGCGGCCCCAGGACACGGCGCCCCGGCGCCGGACGTCGGCGAGCAGGAACAGCGAGCCGACGGTGACAAACCACCCGAAGGCGTGGAAGAGGCCGTCCGAGACCAGCGCGGCGTCCGGGGTGGACAGGTCGTAGAAGTGGTGCCAGTGCAGGATCAGGTGGAAGACGGCGAGGTCGACCACGGACGCGGCGATGCCCGCGCCCAGCAGGGCCCCCGCGAGGAGGGTGCGGCGGTCCGGGCCGGGCGTCCCGCCGGCGGGGGCGCCCCGGCCGGCGGAGGCATCGGCGGTGGGCATCGGGTGCTCCTTCGGTCGGGGCGGCGGTCGTCCCCAGCCTAGGCTCCCACCGGCCGCTGTCCAGGGGCAGGTCCCGGGGGCGGCGCGGGTGGTTCAATGGCACCGTGCGCAACGAGAACCTGACCCGCCGTGAGGCCGCCGGCCGTTCCGAGCTCATCACCGTGCAGGGCTACGAGGTCCTGCTGGACCTCTCCGCCGCCGCGGACCCCGCCGCGGAGTCGTTCCGGTCGGTGACGACCGTGCGCTTCACGGCCGAGGAGGGGGCGCAGACCTTCCTGGACTTCATCCACGCCTCGGTGGAGTCGGTGACGGTCAACGGCGAGGAGCTGGACCCCGACGACGTCGTGGAGGGCTCCCGGATCCGCCTGCCCTCCCTCGCGGCGGCCAATGAGGTGACGGTGGCCGGGCGGGCCCGGTACTCCCGCTCGGGCGAGGGCCTGCACCGCTTCGTCGACCCGGCCGACGGGCAGGTCTACCTCTACACCCAGTACGAGCCGGCCGACGCCCGGCGGGTGTTCGCCAACTTCGAGCAGCCGGACCTCAAGGCGTCCTTCCGCTTCACCGTCCTGGCCCCGGAGGGGTGGGAGGTATCCTCCAACGGCGTGCGCATGTCGGCCGCCCCGGCGCCCGAGGCCGAGCGGGCGGGGGCCGTGCGGCACGCGTTCTCCCCCACCGAGCGGATCTCCACGTACATCACCACCGTGCTGGCCGGGCCCTACCACCGGGTGGCCGGCGAGTGGCGGCACTCCTTCGAGGACGGCAGCCGGATGTCCGTCCCGCTGGCGCTGTACTGCCGGGCGGCCCTGGCCGAGCACCTCGACGCCAAGGAGCTGTTCGACCTCACCCGCCAGGGCCTCACGTTCTTCACCGAGCTGTTCGGCTACCCGTACCCGTTCGGCAAGTACGAGCAGGCGTTCGTCCCGGAGTACAACCTGGGGGCCATGGAGAACCCGGGGCTCGTGACGTTCACCGAGGAGTACCTGTTCCCGGACGGGGCCACCCGGGCCCAGTACCAGGGCCGGGCCAACACGCTGATGCACGAGATGTCCCACATGTGGTTCGGGGACCTCGTGACGATGTCCTGGTGGGACGACCTGTGGCTGAAGGAATCCTTCGCGGAGTTCATGGGCGCCCACGCCTCGGTGCAGGCCACGGACTTCGAGGAGGCGTGGATCGCGTTCGCCAACCGGCGCAAGGCGTGGGCCTACCAGCAGGACCAGCTGCCCACCACGCACCCCGTGGTCGCCGACGTCCCGGACCTCGAGGCCGCCCGGCAGAACTTCGACGGCATCACCTACGCCAAGGGCGCGGCGGTGCTCAAGCAGCTCGTCGCCTTCGTGGGCTACGGCCCGTTCGTGGAGGCGTGCCGCTCCTACTTCCGCCGCCACGCCTACGGGACCACGACCCTGCAGGACTTCCTGGCCGTGCTGGAGGAGGCCTCCGGGCGGGACGTGCGCGGCTGGGCGGACTCGTGGCTGGGCACCACCGGGGTCTCGACCCTGACCCTCGACCTCGCCCGGGACGACGACGGCGCCGTCACCTTCGCGGCCCTGCTCCAGGACCCCGGCCCCGGGGTGCTGCGCCCCCACCGGTTGCTGCTGGGCTGCTACGAGCGCGGCCCCGGCGACGTCCTGGTGCGCACGGGCACCCACGGCGTGGACCTGCCCGCCGCGTCCTGCGTGGAGGTGCCCGAGCTCGTGGGCTCGACGGCCCCCCTGCTCGTCGTCAACGAGGAGGACCTGACCTACGCGAAGTCCCGCCTCGACGCGCTCTCGCTCACCACGGCCCTGAGCTCCCTGTCCTCCGTGGAGGACCCCATGGCCCGCGCGCAGCTGTGGGCCGGGCTGTGGAACACCACCCGGGACGCCGAGCTGGACCCGGCCGACTACGTGGGCGCCGTGCTCGACCACGGCCTCACCGAGCCCCAGGCCGGGATCTTCCAGAACGCCGCGGACCGCGCCGTGGAGGCCGTGGAGCGCTACGCCCCCACCGCCCGCCGGGGCCGGCTGCGCGGGCGGCTGCTCGACGCCGTGGTGCGCGAGCTGCGGGCGGCCGACCCCGGCGGCGACCGCCAGCTCGCCCTGGCCCGGCTGACGGCCCGGCTGGCCCGCCGGGACGGCAGCCACGGCGGCTGGCTGCGGGACCTGCTCGAGGGCCGGGACGCCCTGCCCGGCCTCCCGCTGGGCCCGGAGCTGCGCTGGGCGCTGTGGACGGCGCTCGTGGCCACCGCCCACGGCGAGGACCCCGCCCTGGCGGCGGCGACCGAGCGGGAGCAGGCCGCGGACCGCACCCGCACGGGCCGGATCGGCTGGGCCCGCACCCGCGCCGCCCGCCCCGTGCCGGAGGCGAAGGCCGAGGCGTGGGCGGCGATCACCGGGGAGGAGCTGTCCAACGACCTGCTCACCGCGACGATCACCGGCTTCCAGCTTGGGCCCGCGGAACTGGTGGAGCCGTACCGGGAGCCGTACTTCGCGATGCTCGAGGAGGTCTGGGCGCAGCGCTCGATCGGGATGGCCACCCGCATCGTCGAGGGCCTCTACCCCGCGCACGCGGACCTGGAGCCGGGCCACGACCCGGCGCGCCACCCGGTCCTCGCCCGCACCGACCTGTGGCTGAGCAACCACGCGTCCGCTCCCGCGGCGCTGCGGCGGATCCTCGTCGAGCAGCGCGACCACCTGCTGCGCGCGCTGCGGGCGCAGGCGGCGGCCCGCGCCTGAGCGGCGGCCCGCCGTCCGGGCCGGGGACCGGACGCTCCGCCCGGCCGGGGGCGGTGGACCGGGCCGATGCGGAATCGTGAGAAGCTGGGAGGACCCCCAGCCACCAGCTCCATCGAGGGAGACCATGACCGACTACGCGCTCAACGACCGCGGATCTCTGGACATCGTCACGGAGAACTTCTACGACACCGAGATCATGCGGGTGTTCGGCGGTCTGTCCTACGGCAAGCTGCGCACCTGGACGGGCAACGCGGCGCTCGTGCCGGAACCGGACAACCCCTTCGACCCGCACACGATCTCGGTGCGGATCGGGCGCAACAAGGTCGGTCACCTCGCCCAGCAGGACGCGCAGCGGTACTGGCCCTACATCGCCCGGGTCGTGGCGTCCGGCTACACCCCCGTGGCCCCGCTGAAGCTGGACGCCACCGTGCTGCGCCAGGACGGGCAGGCGGAGGTGGACGCCACGGCGCGGCTGTCGATCGCCGCCCCGGACCTGCTGTTCCCGCTCAACACCCCGCCCACGCACGCCGCGGTGCTCCCCCAGGGCGCGTCGATCAAGGTCCTGGACGAGCAGGAGTTCGCGGAGTACCTGCACAGCATCGTCCCCCCGTCCGGGGAGGGCCGCGTGATGCTGACCCTCGAGACCAACAAGGTGCGCAACCACCACGGGCAGACGGTGGACACCGTGGACGTGCTCTACGAGCGCCGCCAGGTCGGCCGGCTCTCCACGCAGATGTCCCAGCAGTTCATCCCGGTCATCAACCACGCGTTCCAGCACGAGCTGCTCACGGCGGTGTGGGGCACGATCCGCGGCTCCGCGTTCGAGGTGTCGATGACCCTCCAGGCGGCCCGCCCGGAGGAGATCCCCGCCGAGTGGTTCGAGCGCCTGCCCAACGACGTCCCCGAGCTCCTCCCGCCCGGGGACGCCCACCCCGTCCCCGACGCCTACGTGCCGGCCGAGGCCGACCGCTCGCGCAACGCCAAGAAGTGGCGCAAGGGCTTCGCGGTCGCCGCGCCGGCCGCGCCCGCCCCGGCGGAGGCCGCGGAGCGCCCCGACGTCGTGGCCGCTCGCCGCTCCTCCGCCCCCGCCGGGGCGGGCCGGCTCGGGCAGGTCTCCGTGGCCGTGTGGGCGCTGCTCGCGATGACCGTGCTGCTGGGCGTGGTGGGCGTGGCCTTCCTGGGCGTCGAGCCGCTGGTGAGCGCCCTGTGCTTCATCGTGGCGGTCGCCACGGGCTTCATGTCCTTCTACCTGGCCCGGATGAGCACCGGAGTGGCCGGTCGATGATCAGCCGGCGCGAACGCTTCCTGCAGATCCTGGAGGTCCTCTCGAAGCACGGCTTCGGCTTCGCCCTCGGCGGGATCAAGGAGGAGTGGCGGGCGCCGCTGGCCCGGGTGCGGCTGATCGACCCGGACAAGCTCTACAGCCAGCCGGTGCACCTGCGCCAGGCGCTGGAGGAGCTCGGCCCCACCTTCGTGAAGCTGGGCCAGCTGGTCTCCACCCGCCCCGACCTGCTCCCGGCCCGGTACGTGCAGGAGCTCGCGCGGCTGCAGGACAACTCCCCGCCCGTGCCGCCGGAGCGGATCCGGGCGATGATCGAGTCGGAGCCGGACTCCGCGGCCGAGGAGATCCTCGCCGAGATCGACCCGGTGCCCCTGGCCACCGGGTCCATCGGCCAGGCCCACGCGGCCGTCTACCACGGCGCGGACGTCGTCGTGAAGGTGCGCCGCCCCGGCGTCGTCGAGGAGGTCAACCGGGACCTGGAGATCCTCGCGGAGCTCGCGAAGCTGCTGTCGACCTACTGGCCCGCCGTGAAGCACTTCGACCTCGCGGGTCTCGCGGACGAGTTCGCCCAGTCCCTGCGGGACGAGCTCGACTACCTCACGGAGGCCCGCAACGCCCAGCGGATGGCCGAGAACTTCATGGGCGACCCGCGGATCCACGTCCCCAGGATCCACTGGGAGGCGACCACCTCCCGGATCCTCACCATGGAGCGGATCCGCGGGATCAAGATCAACGACTACCCGGCCCTCGAGGCGGCCGGGCTCGACCGGCACCTGCTCGCGGTGGACTCCACCGAGGCGATCTGCCGGATGATCTTCGAGCACGGCTTCTTCCACGCCGACCCGCACCCCGGCAACCTCTTCGTGGAGCCCGGCGGGCGGATCGGGATCATCGACTTCGGGATGGTGGGCTCCCTCTCCGAGGAGTTCCGCGACAACCTGGTCACCGTGATGCTCGGGGTGGTCCAGCAGAACGCGCGGCGGGCCGCCGCCGGGCTGCTGGGGCTGACGTGGCAGGAGCAGGACGTCGACCGGAAGGAGCTGGAGCGGGACGTCGCCCTGCTGCTGCGCCGCTACGCGAACCGTCCGCTGCACGAGGTGCGGATCGGCCACCTCATGGGGGACCTCATCGGGGTGCTGCGCCGCCACCGGATGCACCTGCCCCGGGAGTCGGCCCTGTTCCTGCGGATGCTGGTCACGGCCGAGTCCGTGGGCACCGGCCTGGACCCGGAGTTCGACCTGGTCTCCGTCCTCACCCCGTACGCCGAGCGGTTCGTGCTGCACCGGCTCTCCCCCGACGCGCTCGCCAAGCGGCTGCGGGACATCGTCCAGGACGCCGTGCAGATGGGCGTCGAGGTGCCCGAGTACCTGCGGCGGCTGATCGTGGTGCTCGAGCGCGGCGGCTTCGACGTGCACCTGCGCGCGGAGGAGCTCGAGCCGCTGCTGCAGCGCGGGGAGAGGATCGGCCACCAGGTCGTGGCCGGCGCGGTGATCGCGGCGACGATCAACGGCATGGCCTACCTCCTGGCCTCCGACCCGGAGCGCTGGAAGCGGTACCACGTCCCGCTCATCGCCGGCGGGGCCACCACCGTCGGCACGCTGGCCGGATACCTGGTGCTCTCGACCAACGTGCCGAGGGTGCGGCGCCTGGCCCGCGCCGTGCGCGGGCGGCCGCGCTTTTGACCCTCCCCGGTCCCGGGCGCGCCCGGGACCGGGGCGCTCAGCCGCGGGCCGGGGGCATCTCCACGTGCACGACCTTCACCTGGGTCATCTCGTCGAGCAGCTCCGGGCCGTAGCCGAAGCCCGCGCCGGACGCCCGGCGCGGCTGCGCGGCCCCGCCAGGGGCGCCGCCGAAGACGTTGTTGACCTTCAGCGTCCCCACCGGCAGCTCGGCCACGGCCCGCTGGGCGTGGGCGATCCGCCCGGTCAGCACGGTCGCGGCGAGCCCGTAGCGGTCCGCGGCGGCCAGGCGCAGGCCCTCCTCGAAGCTGTCCACGACCTGGACGGGGGCCACCGGGCCGAAGGTCTCCTCCTGCATCACGGTCATCGCCGGCGTGCACTCCCGCAGCACGGTGGCCGGGTAGAAGGCCCCGGGGCCCTCCGGCACCTGCCCGCCCTCGACGACGACCGCGCCCTGCGCGAGGCTCTCGCGCACCTGGCGGTGCACCTCGTCCCGCATCCGCCCGTCGACCAGCGGGGCGAGCGCCCCCGGGGCGTTGCGGCGGCGGGCCTGCTCGGCGAGCGCGGCCAGGAACGGCTCCGCGACGGCGCGGTGGACGTAGATGCGCTCGACGGCCACGCAGATCTGGCCGACGTTGGCGAACGCGCCCAGGGCGGCCTGCTCGGCGGCCCAGGCGGGGTCCACGTCGTCGTCGACCACGAGGGCGTCGTTGCCGCCGTTCTCCCGCACGACGTGGGCGCCGGTCTCCACGGCGGCGCGCGCGACGGCCTCGCCGGTGGCGGTGGAGCCCACGTGCGCGAGGACGTCGACGTCGTCCAGGGCGGTGAGCGCCCGGCCGACGGCGGCGCCGCCGGTGACGGTGCTCAGCACGCCGGCGGGCAGGGCCTCGGCGAGGATCTCGCCCAGCCGGGCGCCGACGTGCGGGCAGCGCTCGCTGGGCTTGTGCACCACGGTGTTGCCGGTGACGAGGGCGGCTCCCAGCAGGCCCGCGGCCACGGCCACCGGGTCGTTCCACGGGGTGAGGGCCACGACGACGCCGCGGGGCTCCGCCACGGTCCAGTCGGCCGTGAGGACGCCGCCGCGCAGGCTGTGGCCGCGGTGCACCGGGCCGAGCTCCGCGTACTGGTACAGGGTGCCGACCCCGGCCAGGACCCCGCCCAGGGCCTCCTCGAACGGCTTGCCGGTCTCCCGGGTGTTGAGCTCGGCGAGCTCCTCGGCGTGGGCGGCCAGCCGGTTGGCGGCCGCGCGCAGGGCCTTCCCGCGCTCCTCGGGCGCCGTCCACGCCCAGTCGCGGGCGGCGGCGCGGGCGGCGGCGACCGCGGCGCGGACCTCCTCCTCGGAGGCGCTGGCCACGGTGCCCACCAGGGAGCCGTCCCGGGGGTCCAGCACGGTGAGCTCCGCCCCGGCCGCCGACGGGGACGCGGGCTCGGACCCGGGGCGGGCGGTGGCGGTCGGTGCTGCGGGGGTCATGGGTCTCCTTCTCGGTGCGTCCGGGCACGGGCCCGGCGGTCCTGTCCCGATGAGCATACTTACCGGCGGCCGGGGAGCGGTTACGGTAGCTGTGACCAGGCCGGCGCACCCGCGGCGGCCTGTGTGCTGTCCCCCCGGGGACGGCACGCCCGTCCGCGGCCCCCGCCGCGGGCGGCGCAGCGCACAGCACAGGCGCACAGCAGAGAGGACATTGCATGAGTTTCCAGCCCACCAACCCGGGCCGCGTCCTGATCACCGGCGGGGCCTCCGGTCTCGGCGCCGCCGTGGTGGAGGCGGTCCGCGACAGCGGCGGCACCCCCATCGTCCTGGACCGGGACATCAGCTCGCTCGCCGGTGTCACCGCGTACGAGGTGGACGTGGCCGACACCGCCGCCGTCACCGAGACCGTCCGCCGGGCCGCCGAGTCCGCGGGCGGGCTGGACGCGGTCGTCACCGCCGCCGGCATCGACCGGTGCGGGCGGCTCGAGGACGTGGCGGTCACGGAGTGGGAGAAGGTCGTGCAGGTCAACCTGTTCGGCACCGTCTCCGTGGTGCGGGCGGCCCTGCCGGCCCTCCGGGCGTCCCGGGGCCGGGTCGTCACCGTGGCCTCCACCCTGGCCCTGAAGGGCGTCTCGGACGCGACCGCGTACTGCGCCTCCAAGTTCGGCGTCCTGGGCTTCACCCAGGCCCTGGCGGCGGAGCTGAAGGGCGAGGTCGGCGTCACCCAGCTCATCCCCGGCGGCATGAAGACCCACTTCTTCGACGACCGGGACGAGCAGTACAAGCCGCAGGACGACTCCCAGCTCAACGACCCGCAGAACGTGGCGCAGGCGGTCCTGTTCGCCCTCTCGCAGCCCAAGGGCTGCGAGATCCGCGAGCTGTTCATCGCCCACGCCGAGGAGGGCTCCTGGCCCTGAGCCGGCGTGCCCGGCGGGACCCGGTGGAGCCGGGCGGGGCGCGCCCCGTCCGGCTCCATCCGTCCCGGCCCCGCCCCGGCCCGGGCCGGAGCTGACGCATCGACGCAGGTGGCGACGGGAATTGTCCCCCCATTGGGGGACCGTTTCGGAGCGCAATGACCATGAAGGCGCATCTACACTGGAGCGACCCCCACCCTCCCCAGGAAGGCCAGAACCCAGCGTGGACATCCCCTCGCGCCCCGTGGCAGCCCGCGTCCTCCGCGTCGTGCGGTGCCTCGACGCCCACGGCAAGGTCGTGAGCCTCTCGGCCCACGCCCTGGGCCGGGGCTCGGCGAACCTCCAGGGCCTGCTGCGGTGGGCCTACTCCACCGTCCGCCCGGACACGGGCGCGGAGACCGTCACCGTGTCCTTCCTCGAGGAACCGGACGGACAGCTCCAGCTCGAGTACCTCGTCCTGGACGACGCCCCGCTCCGGTGGGCCCGGCTGCGCCGGAGGAGCGCGCGACGACGGCAGGCGGAGATCCAGGCCGCGCTGGCGCGGGCGAGCATCATCGTCACCTCCCTGGTGGAGGCCGCCGGCGCCCTGGCCGCCGCCACCTGCGCGCAGTGGGCGGACGGCGACAGCCCCGACTTCGTCGACGTGGTGCTCGACGGGACGCGGGCGCTGCGGCTGCCGCGCGCCGTGCACGCGGCCCTGGACGACGACGCGGTGCTGGACCTGCTGCGCGGCACGCTGACCCTGTTCGTCGCCAACGGCATCGACCGGCTGGTCATCGGCACCGACCCCGACCGCCCCGGCCACTACCGCGAGGCCGTGGTCGGGCGCTCCCCCGTGCTCCTGCGGTTCCTGCAGGGCGGGCCCCTGACCCCGGCCGCCGGGGCCTCGGGGGTGGCCGAGGGCGCCTGACGCGCTCGGCGCCCCGCCCGCGCGGCGGGGGCCGCGGCGACCCCGTCCTCCGTGGCCGGCCGGGCCGTGTCGGAGACGGGGCCCATACTGGTCCGCAGCGCCTCCCGAGTCCACGGGTGGTCTCCCTGGTAAATCCAGGTGACTCCAGGGTGGGGTCCCGCCTGAGCCACAGCCGTCGAGGCTTCCACGGACTCAGTGGGGGCGAACGTCGATTCCCCCCTCAAGCGCCCGTCGGGTCCAGTCGGACCTTGACGATGTCATTGCCCACGGCAACCCACATGGCATTCTTCGAGTCGAACGCAACATGGCTCTGACACCCCGTCAGCACGGTGCTGAACCGGCCGGTGGCGGGCTCGAGAACACGCAGGGCGCCGCCGCTGATGTGCACCAGGCGCGAGGATCCCGGAATCCTGACCAGCTCGGCGTTGTGCCACCCGGGCCGCCCAGTGCGCGAACCCAGCACGAACGTGCGCAGGGGGACTCCGTCGGACAGCCGTAGCTCCACCACCGTGTCGAGGGTGGCAACATAGAGCCTCCTGCTTAGCAGGACAGGACCGTACAGCTCCTTCGCGCCCGTCAGCGCCCTCTTCCACAGCACCTTCCCGCTGGGTGCATCGGCGGCGAAGACCACCGCGTCCCCGGCGTAGTCGGCAGTACCATAGCCGGCTCGGCAGGACGTGGAGCCGTAGACGGTGTGGCCGGACGCCGTCAGGCCGATGATCGACAGTTCCGGGATGATCTTGTTGTAGACCGTCACCTTCCCCGTGGCCCGCTCGATGGTGCCCAGCGCCCCACCGCGGTGACCGAAGTCGGGGACCGTGCCGAACACGACGTGGGACGCAGAGACCGCCCAGCCGTACGGCCGCGACTGCTGGTGCGACTCACCCAGTCTGGCCAGGCGCGTGAAGGAGCTTGGCTCGCGTACCCCCGAAGCAATGCTGTGCTTGACGATCACGGCGTTCCCGTAAGAGCCGACGTACAAGGTGCGGCCGTCGACGATCATCCCCTCGATCTGGGAGATCTGCGAGGTGCCCGCCGAATGGGCGAAAGCGCCCGTGGCGAGATTGGTCGAGCACACCCCGTCGCCGCGGTAACCACCGGCGAAGGCGGTGTCGGTGGTCCGGTCGATCAGCATGGACTGGGTGCCCAGTGTGGTGAGAACCACCCGATAGTTGACCGTCGCCCGTGCGGTGCCGGTGGTGGACATCCGGACGGCCGTGAGAGCGGAGTTGTTTTGCGACACGAGGTAGAGCCGAGAACCGTCCAGCCCCGCGTGGACGGTGAATCGGTCGGCCACTGAGGCGACGGTCCGCGCACTCAGCATGGACTGGTCGGTGCGGAAGCGAACGATCGTGCCCTTGTTGTTGGCATAGACGTAGCCGTCAGAATCGGGCGTGGTCATGGAGCGCCCCGCGATGGCCACCGGACAGGGAGACCACGACCGCGCGACGGTGTCGTAGACGGAGACGGCTTCGGCCCCGGTCGTGCTGTCGTGCCAGACGAAGACCTTGCGGCCGCGGGCGGCGGTGGCATGGACGAAGGCGTTACGGCCACGCCCGGGAATGGTCACCCGCACAGGGGCGGACGGAGCGTCGACGTTGATCCGGAACAGATCAGGGTCCGAGGTGCCCGTACCGGCCCAGAGGGTCTTCTTGTCCGGTGAGACGCTCAGTGCTCGGACATAGTGGTTCCCCGTCCCGAGTTCAGGAGTGCGGGCGATCTCCTTGCCGGTGCCACGGTCGAAGCACACCACGACGCCGGTAGGATAGGTCCCCGCCCAGAGACGGCCCTTGTAGTCGAGTACGAGGGCCTGGAAGCTGGTGATCCCAGCAGGGGCCGTGCCGATGCGGCGGATGGACTTGTTCGGAATGGACACGACCATCAGGGCAGCACCGGAGGTGAAGTAGAGACTGCCCGCCCCGTCGTGGACGAAGTTGGCCGACGCGCGAGCTGGCGTCGACGCCTTGTAGTGGAGAGCTCCGGTGTCGGCGTTGAAGATCTGCACCGTGTCGGCCCTGTCCCCGGTGTTGGTCGTGGCCAGATAACGGGACGTGCCCACTCGGACGACCGCAACACCTCCGGCGCCCGAGAGGGCGAAGCTGCGGAAGATGTTGCGGTGGCGGCCGACCACGGTGCCTGTCAGAGCCAGCGTGCTGGTGGTCGCCCTGGTGCCGTACACGGCGGCAGCCGACGCCCGCTCGGAGCTCACGGTTGCGGATGTCAGGGCCGTGGCCGCACCCAGGAGCGCTGAAGCGGCAAGCACGGTGCGCCGGTTGATTCCTGTAACGGCCTGACCGGAAACCTGGCTTTCGTGGCCTGGGACATCGAGGTCTCCACCTCCTCCCCCCAAGGTGACGGCGTGCTCGCCCCGTGCGGATGTGTTTTGTTCCCCGTACATGCAGACCCCCCGATATGCAGTTCCGCCGCGGTGCCCGTGAGTCCCCCGATTCACGTCTGATTCCGGCCAGATGAGGCACCGCAGTGATGGACGCTTCAATGTGCGTCCGTTAACATGACACCCCGAATGCATCGCTGGGTGAACCCGCTCTAGCGGGGACACCTCTATGCAAGGTGATCCTCTGGATCACATAGAGACCGGTCGGCTGAGCGTCCCGGCCACCGGTGGAGGCCTTGTCTCAGTGGCCGGCCGGGTCGTGTCGGAGGCGGGCCCCATACTGGTCCGCAGCGCCTCCCGGCACGACGCCCGGCGGAACGGGGCGCGGATCGGGGGAGCACCGGCATGGACCTTATCGCCCCGCTGCAGAACCGGCTGCGGGTGACTTTCGCGGGCCAGGCGGACGGCGTCCCGGCGTGGGAGCTGGCCCTCGCCGACGGCGACGACGCCGGCCACTTCCGGCCGGGCTCGGCGGTCTGGGCCGTCCACGGGTCCATGGCCACCATTCCCGCCGGGATCCGTGCCCTGCTCACCCAGGCCCTGCACCCGGGTGCGCTCGCCGGCGTCGTCGAGCACTCCGACTACCGCGCGGACCCCCTGGGCCGGCTGGCCGGGACGATCCGGTGGATCTTCACCGTCACCTACGGGGACACCGCGGCCGCACGGAGCGCGTCGGCCTACGTCCGCCGCCTGCACGAGAGCGTGCGGGGCACCTACGTCGCGGCCGACGGCACCGAACGGCCCTACTGCGCCAACGACCCCGACCTGGCCGAATGGGTGCACCTCGCGTTCACGGACGCCTTCCTGCGCTGCCACCAGCGGTGGGGCGGGGAAATCCCCGGCGGGCCGGACGCCTACGTCCGGGAGTGGGCCGTGGCCGGGGAGCTGATGGGCGTGGCCGACCCGCCGCGCTCCGAGGCGGAGTTGGACGGGCGGCTGCACGCGTTCCGGGACCGGCTCACCGGCGGCCCGCGCGTCGACGACGTCGTGGGCTTCCTCCGCCGCCCCCCGCTGGACCCGATGCTGCTGCCCGGGTACCGCGCCCTGTTCGCGGCCGTGACGGACTCGCTGCCCCCGGACCGTCTCGAGTTGCTCGGGCTCGAGCGCTCCCGCCTCGGACCCGTGCCGCTGCCCACCGGACGGGCCGCCGGGCTGACCCTGGCCGTCGTCGGCAGAGCCCTGGGCGAGACCGGTCCGAGCGAGGCGGCCGCACGCCGCAGGCTGGCCCGGCTGGGCCTGCTGTAGGCGCACGTCCCGTAAGCTGGCACGTCAGGGGCGCCTGCCGCGGCCGGCGCCCCTGACGTGCGGGGACCAACGCCACCGACCCGGGGAGCGCAGATGACCGAGAACGCGACGACCGGAGGGCTGCCCGCTCCGGGGACCGCGCCCCTGACCGACCCGTCGCGGGAGGCCTCGCGGGCGGTGGCCGCCGGTGCCCGCAGCGCCTCCCGCCGGTCGAGGAGCCGGCGGCTGCTCGTCCAGGCCGGGGTGCTGGTCGTGGTGGTGCTCCTGTGGTGGCTGGTCACGGCACTGCAGCTCGTCCCCGCCCTCTACCTGCCCTCCCCCGGTGCCGTCCTCAACGCGTTTGTGCAGGCGAACTCGTGCCGGCCGATCGCGGAGGGCCTGTCCCGGACCGTGTGCGGCGAGCAGAACTACTACCTGTGGGAGCACATGGTCGCCTCCCTCCAGCGGATCGCCGTCGGCCTGGGCACGGCCGTCGTCGTGGGCCTAGCGGTGGGCTTCCTCATGGGGTCGTCCCGGTGGTTGCAGGTGGCCTTCGAGCCGTACCTGAACTTCCTGCGGGCCCTCCCGCCGCTCGGCTACATCGGCCTGCTGATCGTGTGGCTGGGCATCGGGGACGCGTCCAAGAACGTCCTCCTGTTCCTGGCGGCGTTCCCGCCGATCGTCATCGCCACCGTCCAGGGCGTGGCCGGCGTGCCGGCGGACCGGGTCAACGCGGCCCTGTCCCTGGGGGCGTCCAGGGCTCAGAGCATCCGGTACGTGATCCTGCCCTCGTCCCTGCCGAGCATCCTCTCCGGCGTGCGCCTGGCGGCCGGCTTCGCCTGGACCACGGTCGTGGCCGCTGAGCTCAACAACGGCATCCCGGGCATCGGCGGGCTGGCCTACCTCTCCGGCACCCAGCTCAACACCCCGCTGACCATCGCCTGCATCATCACGATCGGCATCGTGGCGGTCGCCCTCGACGCGCTCATCGTCCGGATCAGCCGCTCGCTGGTCCCCTGGCAGGGAAAGGCCTGACCCATGACCCTCTCCTGGAAGCGGCCGCTCGCCCTGGCGGTGGTCCTCGGCGCGGTCGCCGCGACGACGGGCTGCGTGGAGTCGGGCCGCACGGTGCACCCCGACGCCGTGCAGGCCGCCGCGCAGTGCCCGGTGGAGCCCGATCCCTCCATCACCACCACGGCGCGCATCGCCTGGCAGGCGATCCCCAACGGCGACCTCGCCGTCAAGGACCTGCGGATGCTGGAGACCTGCATGCCCAATGCGGACATCACCTGGTCGAAGTTCGACTCCGGCGGGGACGTGGTGCAGGCCTTCGGCGCCGGCTCCGTCGACATCGGGCTGATCGGCTCCAGCCCCGCCGTGCGGGCCGTCTCGCCGCCCCTGGACATCGACCTGCGCGTCGTGTGGCTGCAGGACGTCATCGGCGCGGCCGAGTCCCTGGTCGTGCGCGACGCGTCCGTCACCTCCATCGAGGGCCTGGCCGGGAGGACGGTGGCCGTGCCCTTCGGGTCCACCGCCCACTACTCGCTGCTCAGCGCGCTGCGCGAGGCCGGGGTCGACCGCGAGACCGAGCTGATCAACCTCGCCCCGGACAAGATGATCGCCGCCTGGCAGCGCGGGGAGATCGACGCCGCCTGGGTCTGGGATCCCACGCTCTCCGAGCTGCAGGCCAGCGGCTCGACCGTCCTGACCAGCGCCGAGACCGCAGAGGCCGGCTACCCCACCTTCGACATGGAGGCGGCGACCGCCGAGTTCGTCGAGCGCAACCCGGAGTTCATGCTCATGTGGACGACAGTCCAGGACTCCGCGGCCCGCAGGCTGGCCGACGGCGACGCCACCACGATCGACTCCCTCGCCGTGCAGCTGGGCCTGTCCCCGGACATCGTCCGGAAGCAGATCGAGGGCCTCACGTACCCCGACGCCCGGGAACAGGCCGACCAGTACTTCGGCGGCACCCTCGGCGGGGTCCTGGCGGACACGGCGGACTTCCTCGTGGACGCCCGGGAGATCGACGGCACCGCCCCTCCGGAGACCTACCAGCAGATGCCGTACCCGGACGCGATCGAGGAGGTGGCGGCCCGATGAGCCAGCCGACGGACAGCAGGAGCACCGGCGCGACCGCGGTGCCGGCGGGCACCGCACCGTGGCAGGGCACGCCCACCCGGGAGCTGGTCCTCGACGGGATCAGCCACCACTACGTGGCCGGCTCGGGCGACGTCGTGCACGCGGTGGCGCCGACCGACCTGCACATCCCCGGGGGGCAGTTCGTCTGCGTCGTGGGACCCTCCGGGTGCGGCAAGACGACCCTGCTGAAGGTCCTGGCCGGCTTCCTCGCGCCCTCCGCGGGCGAGGCCCGGTACGGGGACCAGGTGATCACCGGCCCCTCCCACGAGCGCGGCGTGGTGTTCCAGCAGGCCAACCTCTACCCGTGGCTGTCCATCCGCGGCAACGTGGAGCTCGGGCCGAGGTTCCGGAAGGTCCCCAGGCAGGAGCGCGCCGCCCGCGCCGCCGAGCTGCTCGAGATGGTGGGGCTCTCCCAGTTCGGCGAGGCCAGGCCCTACGAGCTCTCCGGCGGCATGCAGCAGCGCGCCCAGATCGCCCGGGTGCTCGCCAACGAGCCGCAGGTCGTGCTGATGGACGAGCCCTTCGGCGCGCTCGATGCCCTCACCCGGGAGCGCCTGCAGTCGGACCTGCTGCGCATCCAGCGGAAACGACGCCAGACCGTCTTCTTCATCACCCACAGCGTCGAGGAGGCCGTGTTCCTCGGCGACCGGGTCCTGGTGATGAGCCCGCGGCCGGGCCGGATCCTGCTCGACGAGCGGGTGGACCTCGCCTCGACGTACGGACCGGACGTGGGCCCCGAGATGAAGTCGACCCCCGAGTTCATCGCGATCCGGGACCGGGTGGCGGCGGCGATCCAGGTGTCCTGACGGCGGCGTGGAGCAGGGCGGGTTGCTCCGGCTGGACCGTGCATACGGTCGAGCGACGCCGCGAGCGCGTCCCGATCCACCGGCGGCCGTGGAATCCGGCCACACCTGGACGATGTCGTTGCCGACACTGCCTCCCTGGCGTTCTGCGGGTTGAACGCCCAGTAATGGCGGCACTCGGTGAGCACGCGGGCGAAGTGCCCGGGGACGGCTCGAGCACCTGCGTTGCACCGCCCGCGGAGAGGGGCAACTGCGTGGTTTCCAGAACACGGACCAGTTCCTCGTCCCGCCGTCCGGGGCGACCGGTCCGCGAGCCGAGGGTGAAGTCGCATCCTCCGGACGGTCATTGGTAGATCGACGACCGCGCCCATCGTGGCGGCACATCGCTTGTCACCCCACAACACCGGCCCGGCAGGCCGTCGAGCCATGGACAGTGCTGCCCGATGCCGTCAGGCCGATGATCGGCGGCTAGACGACGATGTCGTTCCCGACGCTGGCCTTCAGCAACTTGGCCGATGAATGCCAGCACCCCCTCCCCGGTGACCGAAGGCAGGCACCGCCCCGAGGGCGACGTGGGCGGTGACGACCGCCCACTCCGAGGATCGCGGCTGCCGGTCCGACCCGCCAGCCCTCGAAACGCGCTCGCGCTGCGCACCTTGGTGCAATGGTGTGCTTGGCGATGACGGCGTCGCGGTAGGAGCCGACGTAGAGGTTGCCGCCGTCGACGATCATTCCCTCGAGGTGGCATTGCAGATCCGCCGCCGGAGCGGGCGAAGGAGCCTGTGGACACGTTGATCGAGGGCACCCCGCCCAGGGGTATCCCCCGCACAAGGGGAGGTTCGTGTCCGGGTCCACCACCATCGACCCGGTGTCGGGGTGGCCGGCACACCGGTGTGGATTGCCGCGCTCGATCTCGCTCCGGTTGTGGAGTACCACGGTGCCGGACTGGAGCTCGATCGTCCCGTGACGGCTGGAGGTGAAGTTGGCCGCGTCGTGGAGACGTGTCGTAGACGGACCGGACCGCCGAGCCCGCCGCTGGATCCAAACGTGTTCCTCGTGCGGGGCGGTGCCCACGACAACTGGGCTGCTCCGGATCAGGCGGCCGTGGTCCAGACCGCCTTGCCGGAGACGTAGTGGGCGGTCACTCCCTTGGAGAAGCGCTGCACCAGCTCGGAGCCGACGTAGTGCTCGTCCTCGACGGGCCAGCCCCACCCTTTCTCTCGTCCTGCCGCGGCCCAGGACTTGCCGATGGCCCGGAACTCCTTCACTGCGAACGTGCCGTGCGTAGGTGTCGAGTAGACGCTGGTGACGCCCCGTCCCACCTTGCTGAACACCTGGTAGGTGCCGCCCGTGAAGGACGTCTCATCGGTCGACGGCAGTCCGTAGCCGTTGTGGGCGTTGCCGTCAGCGGTGAACTTCTTGCCGATGGCGCCGCTGCTCGTCACCGCGTGCGCGCCCAGGGCGGAGGACCAGTAGATGGAGGTGGCCTTGCCGTTGCGGAAGAACTTCTGCAGGAGGCCGGACTCGGTGGTGAGCGTTTGCTGCGGTCCTTCGGGGTAGCCGAGCGTGCTGGCACCCCCCAGGGCCGCGTACTTGGTCCTGATGGCCTCCGGGCTCGGCGAGAGGTCCATGCGCAGCTTGACCAGGTCGTTGCCCACGGTCACCCACATCGCGTTCTGGGCGTCGAAACCGATGTGCTGGTTGGCGCCGGTGAGCACCGTACCGGACTGTCCGGTAGCGGTCTGCAGCACGCGCACCACACCGCCGGTGAGGTGCACCAGGCGCGTGGTTCCCGGGATCTGGGCGAGTTCGACGGCATGCCATCCCACCTGGCCGGTGCGCGTGCTGAGCACGAACGTCCGCAGCGGCACGCCGTCGGACGCGCGCAGCTCGACGACGGAGTTCGCGGTCGCCGCGTACAGCTTGCCGTTCATCAGGATCGGCCCGTAGACGTCCTTGACTCCGGTCAGGGCCCGCGTCCACAGCACCTTGCCCGTGGGTGCGTCGGCCGCGAAGACGACCGCATCCCCCGCGTAGACGTCCGAGCCGTAGCCCCCGAGGCACGAGGTGGTCCCGTAGACGGTGTTGCCGGAGCCCACCAGGCCCACGATCGAAAGCTCGGGAATGATCCTGTTGTAGACGGTGACAGATCCGGTGGCCCGCTCGATGGTGCCCAGCGCCCCACCGCGGTACCCGTACTCGGGCACCGTGCCGAAGACGACGTGCGACGTGGTCGAGGCCCATGCATACGGACGGGACTGCTTGTGGGAATCCCCGAGTTCGGCCAGTTTTTGGTACGCGGTGGAACTCGCGACCCCGGCGGCCTTGTCGTGCTTGACGATGACCGCCGAGCCGTAGGACCCCACGTAGAGGCTGTCCTGGTCGACGACCATTCCTTCCGCCTGCTCGATCCTGGACGTGGATGCCGAATGGGCGAAGACTCCGGTGGCCAGATTGGTGGCACACAGGCCGTCCCCGCGGTAGCCGCCCGCGTAGGCCGTGTTGGCACCGGGGTCGATCACCATGGACTGGGTGGCGAGGGGTCCGGGCACCACCTGGTAATTGACCCGGCTCAGCGCTGATCCCGACGTGCTCCTCCGAGCAGCGGACAGCTCCGACGGTCCCTGCTTGAACAGGTAGACGGTGCTGTCGCCCAGAGCGGTGACTACCGTGATCCGGTCCGGCACGGTGGCCACCGTCTGCGCCACCATCGTCGCGTCGCCGGGACGGAAGCGCTTGAGGTACGAATAGGCGTTGACGTAGACGTATCCGGCGTCGTCCGGCTCCGTGATGGAGCGACCGCAGATTCCCGCGGGGGATGCCCCCCAGGTCCGGGCGACGGTGTCGTAGACCGAGACAGCCTCTCCACCTGCTTCTTTCTCCGTCCAGACGAAGACCTTCCGGCCGCGAGCCACGACCCCCAGCACGAAGGTGTTCGGGACCCGGTTGGGGATCGTCACCCGGACGGAGGCCGACGGCGTGTCGACGCCGATACGGAACAGGTCTGGATCCGCGGTGCCCGTCCCGGCCCACACAACCTTTCGGTCCGGGGACATGCTCAACTGGCGGACGTATTGATTCCCCGTCCCCAGCCGGGGCGTACGAGCGAGTTCCGCGCCCGTGGCAGGATCGAGGCACACCGCGACACCGGCGGGATAGGTCCCGGCCCACAATCGCCCCTTGTAGTCGAACTTGAGATCGTAGAAGCTCGTCACACCGGCCGGAGCCGCGTCGACGCGGCGAACCGTCTTGTTCGGCACCGACACGACCATCAGGGCCGTGCCGGATGGAACGTAGATGTTCCCCTTCCCGTCGTGGGCGAAGGTGTCCGCTGCCTTGACCGGCGTGGACGCCTTGTAGTGCAAGACGCCCGTATCGGCATTGAAGACCTGGATGGTGTCCGTCGCGTTGCCCGTGTTGAGGGTAACCGCGTAGCGCGTGGTCCCGACGGTGACGATTCCGACGCCGCCCGCCCCGGTGAGCGCGAAGCTGCGGAACAAGTTGCGGTGGCGACCGACAATGGTGCCCGTCATCCCGAGCGGTGCGGCTGGCGCCTGCTTGCCAAACACGGTGGCAGCTTCAGCCGACGCAGCGCCGATCGTCGTCGTTGCGGTGGCCACCGCCGCTGCAGTACCGAGCGTCACCCCGCCCTTCAGAAGGACACGCCGCGAGACGTTCCGCGGTCCCCTGGTGCAGGGTTCACCGCCCTGGAGTGTCTTGCCACAGCCGGAACGGATAGTGCCGTCGAGGGGAAATTCAAAGGGGAAAGGGTGACGTCGCACGTCATTCTCCAGAATCACAGATGAAGCGCCGGACGGACGCATACGGATCGGGCGTTTCGGGGGGGTACCTAAGTTATGCATATATATCTTTTTGCAGTTGTTAATTCTACGACCTACCCCGGATTATGTCGAGGACCCGACTTCATCGAGCGACCCGTCCGTCGTTTACGGCGCCGAAGTGATCGTCCGTGCGACACGCATACGGCACCTCGACGGAACCTCATGGCTATGCGACGCGCCCTGGCCTGACAGGCACCAACACACCGATCCCTTAGACTGAGTTCGCAGTTGCACGCCTGCGAGCTCCCCCGGTTCTCGCTCCCCCCGAACAGGCGGTTCTCTCATGCCCATAATCATGCCGATCTACGGAACACGCCCCGAGGCCATCAAGATGGCCCCGATCGTGAAGGCGTTGCAGGACTCCCCCGACTTCGAGTGCGTGGTCACCGTGACCGGCCAGCACCGGGAGATGCTTGACCAGGTCAACGAGATCTTCGACATCGTGCCCGATCACGACCTAAACATCATCCGTCCGCGCCAGACGCTCAACGGCATCCTGACACGCACGGTGGAGGGCCTCGACGCCATCTTCGAGGAGAACGCTCCGGACGCCGTCGTGGTCCAGGGCGACACCACCACTTCGACCGCCGGGGCCGTTGCCGCCTTCTACCGCGGCATCCCCGTGATCCACGCCGAGGCCGGACTGCGCTCCTTCAACTTGCTCTCCCCGTTCCCCGAGGAGGCCAACCGCAAGCTGACCTCTCAGATCACCTCCCTGCACCTGGCACCGACTCCCACGTCCAAGGACAACCTGCTGGCGGAGTCGATCACCCGCGAGGACATCGTCGTCACCGGCAACACTGTCATCGACGCCCTGCTGCACACCGTGGAGAAGCAGCTGCCCTTCACCGACCCGGCTCTCGAGGACATCGCCGCCTCCGGGCGCAAGGTCCTGCTGGTCACCGCCCACCGCCGGGAGAACCAGGGTGAAGCCATGCGCGGGGTGGGCCGGGCCCTGGCCCGGATCGCCGAAGCCGAGCCGGAGCTGATCATCGTGCTGCCTGCCCACCGCAACCCTGTGGTACGCGAGGCGGTTCTGCCCGCCCTGGAGGGCAAGCCCAACGTCGTGGTCACCGAGCCCCTGGCCTACGGCGAGTTCACCCGCATGCTGTCCGTGGCCCACATCGTCCTCACCGACTCCGGTGGGGTCCAGGAGGAGGCGCCCTCGCTGGGCAAGCCCGTACTGGTGATGCGCGAGAACACCGAGCGACCTGAGGCCGTCGACGCCGGCACCGTCAAACTCATCGGCACCGACGAGGAACGCATCGTCACCGAGGTCGACACCCTGCTCAACGACCCAGCCGCCTACGCCGCGATGGCCAATGCAGTCAACCCCTACGGAGACGGCAAGGCCGCCGCGCGCACCCTGGCCGCCCTCGAGGCGATGTTCGGCCTCGGAGAGCGGGCCGCCGACTTCGCCAGCTGAGCCACAGGGAACGGGACTGGCCCGCCATCCCGTCCACCGATCAGCCCGCATCACACCCGAGGACGCCCCGTACCATGACCGATGCCCCCTCCACCGTCCTGCGGCTCGAGGACCTCGAATCGTTCGAGGCCGCATCCCTCGAACCCGAGCGGCACCACCGCATCGAGGTGGTGACCACGCAGACGGTCCTGCCCTTCCTCGTCGTGCGCAAGGCGCAGGCGGATGCCGTCGTGGTCATGCACAACGGCGCCGTGGACCAGGACCTGGCCCAACAACGTGTAGTTTTCCAGCGCTCCAGCTGGAGCAGTCAAATCCGGCACCACCAGATCTACTTCTACGATCCCGCCACGGGAGGTCCGGACCACCTCTCCCTGGCCTGGGGCCAGCTGAACAAGGAGCACTGGGTGGCCCCGGAAGCCGCCCAGGCGGCCCGCTCCCTGTCCTCCGCCCTCGGCTGCCCGGATCCGGATGCCCGGTTGCATTACGGGTCGTCTGCTGGCGCGTTCATGGCCATGGCCCTGCTGGCGATGGACCCGGGATCCCGGGCTCTCATCAACAACGCCCAGTTTGACTGGACGAGGTGGATGCCGATGGGAGTGAATCCGCTCCGGAGAATCCGCTTCAACAACCTTCTCCCCACACAGCTCCGGGCCCAGTACCCGTTGCGGACCAACGTTCTGAAGCTGATCGCCGACCGCGGCTCCCCTCTCCGCGTGGACTACCACGTCAATCTTGGTTCGAAGCACGACCGGCTCATCGACTACCCGATGTTCCACGAGTTCCTTATGAACCACGCCGAACTGGTGCGGGACGTCACTGTCCATCCTTACTTCGATGAGGCCACTGGCCACAATCCGCTGTCCCGGGATATGACGCTGCGCATCATCAATTCCGCCGGATCGCACAACTCTGCGCCCGTCGACTGAGAGGAATGGGCTGACAGCATGAAGATCACGGTTCTGGGCACGGGCTACCTGGGGGCCACGCACGCCGCGTCGATGGCGGAGATGGGCTTCGAGGTGCTGGGGCTGGACGTCGACCCGGCGAAGGTCGACGCGCTGTCCCGCGGCGAGCTGCCGTTCCACGAGCCGGGTCTGGGCGAGCTGCTGCGCAAGCACGTCGGCACCGGCCGGCTGCGCTTCACCACGAGCTACGAGGAGGCCGGGGCCTTCGGCGACGTCCACTTCGTGGGCGTGGGCACCCCGCAGCGCCCCGGCGGGTTCGCCGCGGACATGCGCTACGTGGACGCCGCCGTCGGCTCGATCGCCGCCGCCGCCACGCGCGACTGCGTGATCGCGGGCAAGTCCACGGTCCCCGTCGGCTCCGCCCGGCGCCTGGCCGACCTCGCGAAGGCCTCGGCCCGGGCGGGCGTGAACGTGGACCTCGTGTGGAACCCCGAGTTCCTGCGCGAGGGCTACGCCGTGGAGGACACCCTCTCCCCGGACCGGATGGTGCTCGGCGTGGACGGCGGCGCGGGGGAGGCCGTGATGCGTCAGGTCTACTCGCGCCAGCTCGGCGCGGGCGTGCCGCTGATCGTCACCGACTACGAGACCGCCGAGCTGGTCAAAGTCGCCGCCAACGCGTTTTTGGCCACGAAGATCTCCTTCATCAACGCCCTGTCGGAGCTCACCGAGGTCGTCGGCGGGGACATCCGCACGCTGGCCGACGCCATCGGCCTCGACGACCGGATCGGGCGGAAGTTCCTCAACGCCGGCGTCGGCTTCGGCGGCGGCTGCCTGCCCAAGGACATCCGGGCGCTGCGCGCGCGGGCCGCCGAGCTGGGCGTGGAGCAGTCCGTGCGCTTCCTCGCCGAGGTCGACGACGTCAACGTCCGACGCCGCGAGGCCACCGTCCAGGCCGTCACCACGATGCTCGGCGGCTCCGTGGTCGGCAAGCACGTGGCCGTGCTCGGGGCCGCCTTCAAGCCGGACTCCGACGACGTGCGCGACTCCCCGGCCCTGGACATCGCCGCACGCCTGCACTCGATCGGGGCCGAGGTCGCCGTGTACGACCCGAAGGCGAACGCCAACGCGGCCCAGCGCTACCCGCGCCTGGACTACGTCGACTCGCTGGAGGCCGCCGTCACGGGCGCGGAGGTCGTCGTGCTGCTCACGGAGTGGGCCGAGTTCAAGGCGATGACCCCCGAGCAGCTGGACCCGCTCGTGGCCGCCCCCCAGATCCTCGACGGGCGCAACGTCCTGTGCCCGGAGCGCTGGGAGGCCGCCGGCTTCACCTACCGGGCGCTGGGCCGCCGCGTCCATCATAAGTATTAAAATTTAAAAAACAAATACCGAAAGGACAAGAAAAAATGGCAGCACATGCAAAACTGATCGCCTCCGCAATTTTTTTAAGCTTTATCACTAGTTGCGCGGCCGGGACAGGTTCCATCAACGCGGAGGGAATCACCCCCAGGTCCGATCAAAGTACTTCAGCAGAAGGCTTCAGCCCTACAAGCATTCGCAAAAGACTGATTGAACAGGGGCTTGAGTGCAGGGGCACTCAAGAAAAGCAATACGAAATTAATCGCTCCATACATTGTGATGCAGATATGATTATTAGCGTATACAATACCAGCCAGGACTACGAAGCCGCGGTCAAGTACCACAAATCTCAACAAACCGCCATTGCGGGGCAAAAACCTTGGCTTCTAATTTCGGAAGACCCGAAGCGCCTTGAGTTCTATGCGAAAAAGCTAGACATTCATACTGAATAGCAAACTGGCACAATATGAGCGCCTTGATGCGCTATCATCGACTCTGAAAGCCAAATCTTACCCAGCAACCAAAGGCCCAAAACGATATGTTCAACGCGCCCGTGTATTTGACGCACCACGCCTCTTCAGAACGCTTTCGTGATAGCGTCACCCACTCGCTCGTACAAGTACATGGAGCTACCACCTCACCGATCAACAAATCGGCACTGCAGGCCGTCGCAATACAGGGCGTAGCAGTATTTGGCTCTCGAGTAATATTTGATATTCATGGCCTGCAGGAATACGTGAACCAGTTTAAAAATATCGAAGATTTGGTAGCAGGAGCCTCCAACGTCAGAGGCTCCGTCTGCTACCAGGTATTCGACTCACGGACGAGTCAGTATGCGCTTCTAAACGACCCGCTGGGCGCCGGAATTTACTTTCGATACAAAACTCCTGAACTTCGAGCCATATCTTCACATACGCGGCCCCTGCGAGACGTGATTAGTGCGATGGGCATCACCGTCAGACGTAACCCTGCTTACGCCGCAGCTGAGCTGCTCACCGGCACATCCTGCTATGGATCAGATACACCTTATGAGAATGTAGATGCCATTGCCCCTGGGCACTGTATTGTTTTAGATGCAGACGGTGCAGTGTCTACCATGTCTTACGGCACAAACGAAATGATTGAAAATGTTTCTGAATGGCAATATGGTGAACTACTTGATTTAGCACATCATGAGATTGGTCAGAACTTCAAAGCACTAACCGAGGTTCACGGACTAACGAAAATATCTGATTTAACAGCTGGTTTTGATTCTCGTCTAATTCTCGCAGGATTGATGAGCACGAATCAACATCATGATTTCTACTACCATTGCATGAAGGACACATCGGACTGGTCCATTGCTAGCCAGCTTGCGCATGAATTTGATCTCAACATTACCACTTCTTACGGGAACTCGCTTGCTAGGCAAATGCCATACAACTATCGGGAGCAAAAACTATTTTTGTCTCACCTTTCCGACGATGTACTTACGCACAGCTACGCGTCGCGCTTCCACCCTGGCAACGTCGTGGGCCTCCAGGGCGGATACGGCGAAACATTCCGTACCTTTAACTCGGTTATTTGGACTGATGGACCTGATTCGGCGGACCTATTCGCTTACTCACTTTGGCGATGGGCCGACTTCCCCGCAGCAGAGGAACGAGCCTCGTCGATTTACGCACCTCAACTGCTCGACGAGGTTACCAATAAGGCCAAAGGCGCGCTGACACAGTCCATATCCACTGGCCTTGGTGCAGATGCGGCAACAAATTGGTTGTACTTAAAAGGCCGAAATCGATACTGGATTGGGCAAAACTCATTTTATAATTCCGCTATTAGAATCCAACTTGATCCGTTGTACTCTGTGGCAGGCGCCGCCGGATCGTTACGTCTGCCTTTTTATGAACGTCGGGCCAATTTTCTCGGACTGGACTTAATGCGTCGATGGCAGGAACGGCTGGCATCGCTTCCTTTTGATAAGGAAAAAATTTCCCCGCTTTATGAGAAAAAGAGGGCAACGATAACCAGGAGTAAATTTAAGTGTCAAAGTTACACTGATATACAAACTGTAGATCCGGAGCCTCAAGGCCGCATGCAACCCGTGGTGCAGTATCATGGAATTACGGATAAACCTAGCCATGGCGACCGGGAAACAGCCAAAGCATTAGGCATAAGTCCCCTTGTATTGCAAGGTTTGTCAAATTACCGGAGAGTCGCAATTGAAGCACTTAATGAGACTCCGGCCTTACAGCAGGTGTATAACGTGGCAAATTGCACACGCCTTCTGTCTAACCCCTTCAACAACTCAGATTCCGCGAAACGCGCTGATAAACTGTTAACCGCCCTTATCAGGTCCCGCTCCATATAATTTTTTCAGTATGAATAAGCACGACTTAATATGGCAAATATCGCTTAGTGGGCATCCCGCTTTTCAAGTTCACCTCAAGCGTTATGTTTTTCGCCCTGATTGCCGTCTGTAGTTGTTTCTTTTACCGCGAGACGATTCAAGTTTTTCCAACGCGCGGGCAGCGAGCAATGATTTAACATGGTCAGTGATGCAGCAGCTAGGACCGGTCCTGATTCGCTGCGCTGTTCGGAACTGAATTTTTCGAACGCGCAGGAGCGCGCTTAGAGGTCATTTCAGAGTAGATTGGCCATAGCCCTTGAGCGCTGATCGTGTGCTCAGTGAGGCTGTCGGCCATGACGGTGATCTCGTTGTGGGGTCGAGCCAGACGTTGTTGCCCACACACACACATGCACCCGGGACGCATACCCGCTGTTGACCGGGCCACCCTGGCGATGGACCGTGTTTGTACTCAAGTCCGGGTTCGGCTGAAACCAGCTACCGCGAGACTTACTGGGCGTTTGAAGGAGTGACGTGCTGGCGGCGGTTACGGAACTGGACCGAGGCCGAGGTCTGCCGACAATGTACAAACTGCTGCTGGCCGATGTGGGAGCGGCGGGAGCGCTGGAGCTGGACCGATGCTCGGTGGACGGCTCCTGCGTGCGGGCCCTCGAGGGCGGACCAAGCCAGCCCCAGACCAGAGTCGATCGCCGTCGGCCCGGCTCCAAGCATCATTTAATCGTCGACGCGAATGGCGTGCCTCTGCAGGTGACCGTCACAGGCGAGAACCGCAACGACGTCACCCAGTTGCTGTCGCTGGTGGACGCGTTTCCACCGATCCGCGGGTCGGGGCCGGCCACCCACTAGCCGCGGGAGGTGTTCGCCGACCGTGGCGACGACCTGGACAAGCACCAACGTAAGCCGCGAGCCCGGGGGATCACCCCGCGCATTGCCCGACGCGGGGTTTCTCTCGGTTCCGGGCTCAGCGGGCACCAATGGGTGGTGGAGCGCGGCTTCGCCTAGCGCCACGGCTTGAGGAGGCTCCACACGCGATAAGAGCGCCGCACTGGCCTCCCCCTCGGACTGTTGCAGCTGGCCTGCGTGCTCATCAGACACTGAGATCTCACCGCATTATGGAATTAGTTCCTATACCATGCTCCGGCCCTACATCACAAGTTGTTGACTCGTGTGCTTTGTGGCTAAAGCCTTCCTAGAAGGTCCATTTGCTTCCACACCCTTCCAACTCCGACTTTGTTGAAGTCGGTGCATGTAATAAGTCGTATTTCGGCTTAGACTATGCCTATGACAACTTACCCCCCCCTTATTCTAGCAATTGGAAGCTGTCGCATCTTGCGTCCCCTCCGCCGTCTTCACGCACAGGGAGCCGTCCGGCTATTCAACTATGACGACCATATGTGGTTCACGCATACAGCCGCATCAGCGCGTAACTATATTGACATCATTCAGGGACGTGTGGAGGTTCCTAACGAGCTACGTGAAGCGACCCTTGATTCACACATAGATTTCGGCCCGAATTTATGTGCTGATTCTGTAAAAGCAGATGCTGTGGTGGTGGAGGTCAGTACATTAAAAGAGCATGTTGTCGGCGATGTACACGTGAATGCGCATAAAGTTTATGGGATCGCTAAGAAGTTGGGAATTCCCCATCATCCCATTATTCAAGGGGACACGAGGGCGCTTCCAGATTATCATCCTTTGAAGTCGATGCGGGTGCATTACGCTAGTAAAGAGGAAGTAGCTATCGATTTGCTATATATCATTCAGCGGCTCCAGGCTCCCATGATGACTGTCAATAATCTATATTCGTTGACAGCAGAAGGCACACAGGTGCCAGAACGAGTGCGTCTCAGTTCAACCCTGGAGGACATTGAGGCCGCACATGGGATACCCTTTTTTGATACGAGCAGCATAATCTTGCAACATGGCTTGGAAGTTGCCCTGGAGGACCAAAATCATTATCGCAGGAATTTCGAGCCTGTTGTTGCCGAGGCACTGTATCGCGGCGTTCTCCATTTGATGCACCGAAATGCATGACGATCATTCGAAAAAGTTAAGGCTTCACAGAGGAGATTCCATTTTAGGCCGCACTCGTGGCCCGGCAAAGGGAGGGCTCGGCTGCGTAGGGAGCGCCCTGAGTTGACCGGGGACAGGGCGTCCCGTGGCGAAATGCCTGCTGTTCCCCTCAATGTGCAGACCACTGCTCCCCCTGCTGGGATACCTCTCTCACGATGGGGCACATGCGCTCGAGGATTGGCCGAAGGCATGACCCGCCGATTCAGCCAGAAAAAATCCACATCATCCGGCACTCGTTCCACCAGGCGCTCCCGAGAGCATACAGGGGCCGGGGGACCTTACTTAGGAACAAGTCTTCGCCTGCATACGAGAGCAGGACCTTCCGCATCAGCGTTCCCCCGAGCCGCCCTCGCGCACCCCGCTACCCATGCTTAACCCCAAACATGGCGAGTATCCGTGCGAACGATAAGGTGTTCTTCCTGGTCCCCACCACGCAAATTTCCGTAGTCGACGCACAGAGTGTTGTTTACTAAAAACTGACTATGAATTGGTTCGGGCGAAGGCGACAAATCAAGTGAAATTTTAAGGCACCATGCTGGAGAACTCAGCTGCAGGATGGTCAATCGTCAAGGCTGCAGGCACTGCCCGCGTTGTCCCCGGGAGTCCCAAACACGCGATGTGTACGGCAATCGGAGGGCACCCCGCTATCTGGGAGTTGTCGCGGAGTTACAGCCTGAAGAACTTAGAGCTACGTGAACTTCAGCCATGTGTAGAGACTGCACCGCTGGGTTGCTAGACACACACTCGCCGCAGCATAAGGGCTTGACGCCGCTGGCCCGAGCGCCACCACCATCACCTCGTTGCCCCACCGTAGCGATTTCAATCATCGGCGCGCACCGATTGTATCAAGATCTCGTTGCAAGTCCTTCCTATCGGAGGTCGATGCCCATGCCGCATGGCGCCAGGAATTGAACCAGGCGGTCCAGCTGATCACCGTGCGCGGCATACTTCCTGTGCAGGACAAGTGTTCGAGCCTTGACGGACTCGGCAAAGACCAATGCCACAGCGATGGAGGCGTGGATCCGTCGGACATCGTCATCCGCGTAGTGCATGCCGAAGAGGAAGGAGTTCGTAGCCAAGGAAATCGTCTCGACCGATGCCATCTGACCCGCCCACGTTCCGGCCGGACGAAGATCCAGCAGCACTTCCCTCGCCTTGCCCCAATCATTGCGGGGTTCGAGTTCGGGCTCCTCCAAACCGGGGTTGAGCAGCAGTCGCGTCTCGCCGTCCGGCAATGCCCGGGCAGCGAATGAGACCGGCGCGGGGAACACCTTTCGTGGGAGCAGGAACTCTTGGACGGCCCCGGCGACCTCCGGAGTGATGTCCTTCGGCAGCTCGAGCTCACCGCTGGTGAACTCCCCGAAAGCCAGTGCGGCGGCCGCGCTCATCCGATCGTTGGAAATCGTGGCAGGCGTCCCGTCGAAGAGCAGGGAGTCAAGCAGCGGAACGCCGTCGTACTCTCCTGGTTCGGCCTTGAAACCGAACCGGCCGTATCCGTCGTTGGCGACCCACGTGATCTTCATTTCCGTCCTTCCTGGCCTCGCTGGGCGAACTGCCTGATCATCTGTGCGCCGGCCTTGGGCGAGGCGACCTTGATGTTGCTGTCCATGGGCAACGCTCCCAGTTCCAGGCCCTTCCCCAAGAGCTCGAGCGGGTGGGCTTCTCCGGTGAGGACGGAATAGGTCCTGGCCGTCTGCCCGCTCCTCGTGATGTCCACGATTTGTACCTGCTCACCGTCGACCGCGAGCTCCGTGAGAGCGGCCCTGTCCAGTGTGATCGGTGCCACGACGGGTGCTTTCCCCTCGGACAGCAGCACCTGCTCAATCACCGGCCTGACGAGCTGGCGCGGTGCCGCGCCTTCTGCGGCGACCGCGGCGTCGAGCTCTTCGCCCCCCGTCGAGCGTGACCTGCTCCGGTGCTCCGACACGGAGAGCGGGCCGAAGGCCCGCAACCTGCGCATGTCGTCCCAGGAGCACCCCTCGACGACCGTGCCCTGCTTGTGCACGACGCCGTCGACGTCCCGGACCCTGTAGGAGAAGAACTCGCTCGCCCGGTTTCGGTGCAGCGCCTGAGCCAGGACGTTGTCGGGAATCCAGTTGTCGAGCTTGATGGCACGCTCCACAAGGCGGTCCGGGAGGTAGGCGCCGTAGTGTCCGAAGACGTTCTCCGTCCCGGGCACCCATGTGCGCCGGAGCTCGCGTGCCGCTTGGCGGGCGGTCTTGATGTTTCCTGAGGTCATGGGCACCTTCGCCATGTACCCGGTGAGCACGGCCGACGCCTTTTGCGTGACTCCCTGACTCTCCGTGATCTGTCCGGGGTGCAGACGGCGAAGAGTGTGGATCTCTCCGGTGTGGTTGAGCCGGAAGCCCGAACGCATCAGCTTCATTCCGAGCGAGTAATCAGAACCGCTCCGGAAGGTGTCCGTGTACCGCAGGGCGCGCAGGACATCCGTGCGCACCATGAGTGTGGGGTGAAGGTAGACCGCGCCGGTGAACAGGAGACTCCCCTGCGTCAGCTCCTTGCCCTGGAGCACGGACATCTCACCGGTCTCGTCGTCGAAATCGATCCAGCCGCCGTAGGAACCCACGCTGCCTGGCTCGAGCCGGGAAAGATGGCTGTCCAGCCGCCAAGGGAGCATGATGTCGTCGTCGTCGTGCACCACGGTGAACCGTCCCCGGCTGACATCCATGGCGTGGTTCCGAGCCGCGGCCAGGCCAGCCTGCTCCCTCGGGAAGTACCGGATGCGGTCGTCGCCGAACGAGGCGACCACCTCGGCGGTGTGGTCGGTGCTGCCGTCGTCGACCACAATCAGTTCGAAGTCATCGACCGTCTGGCACAGGACCGAGCTGAGGGCTTCGCTGAGGTAGTCGGCCCTGTTGTGAGTCGAGATCACGACGCTGAACAGGGGCGCACGGTCGACGACGGGGTGCTGCCACGAGCGGAGGTTGCGCTGCGTGGTCATGTCCTTGGAGTGGATGTTGCGGTTGAAGGTCATCGCACGCTGGCCGGCGTCCGTATTGGCCATGAGATCCCGCGTGGGCTCGTGCCAGATGTGGTACATGCGGCACTCAGGGCTGTCCCACCACCGCACGGCCCGCCCGGTGCGCTTCATCCGTTTGGCGAAGTCGAGATCCTCACCGCCGTAGATCTCGAGGCGCTCGTCGAGCCCTCGGACCTCGAGATAGGCGTCGCGGGAGAACGCGATCATCCCGCCCATGCCCCATCGGGGCCGGAAGCGCGAGACGCGTTCCAGTTCCCGCCAGTTGATGGCGGCGAAGTCGATGGTCTCATGCGTGTGGGTCGGAGGGAGATCCCGGCACTGGAGGACGATGACGTCCCGATCAGCCTCCTGGAGGCTCTGCACCACCGGGGCGAGGGCTCCTGGTGTGAACAGCATGTCCGCGTCCGTGCAGATGAGCACGTCCCCGCGGCACACCGCAAATCCCGCATTCAGTGCACGAGAGCGGGACCAGACCCCGTTGGTGTCGGTGTAGATGTACCGCGCCCCGAGCGCCTCGATGCGCCGGCGGGATTCGTGCCGGTCCAGTTCCACGGATCCGTAGTCGGACACGACGATCTCGAACGGAATCTGTCCGAAGGCGTTGAGCAACGACCGGATCGACAGTTCCAGACGGTCGAGACCCCAGTCCTTGAAGCAGATGACCACAGAGGCGACGGGCGCCTGCGTAATGGCCAGGGCGTCGGTCATCGCTCCTCAACTCCCTTGTAGATCGCAGTGTTGCCGTCATCCGCAGGATCCACGGTCAGGGCGTATACCTCTTGCACGATGGTGGCAGGATCCGGCGCTCCGGAACCGCGCCCGACCACCGAAAGGCGCGCGTTGTGGATCGCCTCGGGAAAGACGAAGTCCCTCAGCCGAAGGACGCCGTCCTTCGGTGCGGGGAGATAGTGGAAATGACGACCGTACTTCGGCGAGAGGGTCCAGGTGGCGCCTTCGAACTCTCGTTCCGAGCTCGCAAGCTCATAATCGAGGAGAGCGAGCACTTCGCGATCCTCATACTGGACGTCGTCCACCAAGCAATAAAAGCTCACCTGCTTGATGGGTGCTTCGAACGTAAAATCGAAATTCACGGCGTTCGGCCCATCTCTCGTTCCTTCTGGTCTAGGTCTTCGGTCGCCAAATGGTGCCAGAAAATGGCGCTTTCGCCCACCGTCGCGACATGGGTCAGCTCGGCTCCCGTGCTGTGCGCGTGGCTCGTCCACATCTGAACGACCTGCTGTTCGTCAGCCCGGTGGACGTCGTCCAGCACGACCAGGGCTCCGTCAGTCAGTCGCGAACTGAGCACCGGATATGCTGCCGCCCGCACGCCGGGTCCGAACGTCGACGGGGGGCCGTCGACGAACAGCACGTCGATGCTCGTGACGGTCCTCTCCAGCCATGCACGGCCGTACCACTGGGCATTTCCGGTCAAGTCCTTGATGGCTGGGTCCACGTCCTCCATGGGAGCCAGCACCACCTGCGTATCGTCGGCCACTCCGACCTGTTCCACGACGGAGTGCGTGTGCCGGTGATAAATGGGATCGTGCTCCAGCGAGTAGATCCTTCTGGATCCCTTCTCCTTGACGCACAGTCCCAGCCACGCTGTGCTGACGCCGCTCCCCAGCTCGACGATTGTCGGGTTGGTCAGCTCCGGACGAAGAATCTCGTCGACAAGATAGGCCAGCACCTGAAAGTTGCATGCCCACGTACCCCGTGCCCCGATATGCACCGGCGGCCGCAGGCGATCGTACAGGTATTCACGCGCGTCGCTTTCGAAGATGACGCGCTGAGCTTCACGACGGATGTCGGTACGTACCAAAGAGGTGTTTTTCTGGACCTCGGTGAAAAGCTGCTCCACGCGCGCAGCGGAGACAGTGTCCTGCGAGGCAGGAGGGGGGGACGGCTCCACGAAGATCCTTTGGGGGGAGGGGATCAGCAGGTCGCCGCCATACTATCCCACTGACCAGCCAGAATGGATTTCCACGCGACACGTGGATTGCTGAGCCGAGTCTTCGACTGTGCCATGATTTCAGAATGCTCTGGCTCCCCCCGCCCACGCGACCCGTCCGTCATTCCGTGTCAGGAGACCACGAGCTGGTCGACAATCCTGCCGATTCCCACGTCTATCTGCTGGCGCACCAGGCCGATCACAATTTCGCGGTGGCGCCCGAACAGACCGCGTTCGAGCCAGCACTGCAGCACTTCAGCGTGGCAGTTCCCGTGGAGGTGCTGTCCGGCGAATACCGGATCGCGGTGATCGAGTGTGCCGGGGCGATCAGGCGGACCGTGATGGGCGAGAAGAACACGTCTCGCCTGGAATTCAGTCCGGGGCCGGACGTCACTGCCGTCATCCTGGCGATACGTCTCGGGGGGAAGTCGGCCGTTCGACTAGGCGCTCCGTCCGTGCGCATCGCGGACCTGCCGTTCGACTTCTTCGAGCCCCATTCGGCCGGTGCCGTGTTGGCGGGCCTCGGCTCCGAGGCGGTGAAGGCGCAGCTGCGCTCGACGCTGCCGCGGGTCCGCGTTCAGGCCGCGTTCGACCGTGTCGACCGTTTTCTCGAGCGTCAGATTCTGTCGCTATGGAATCAGTCCGACGTTCTCTACGCTGGCGGTGGCATGTGGACGGACGTGGACACTCGGGCCCACCAGCGCCTCTTGCACGGATTCGTCTTCTTGGCCGAGTGGGCAGGCGTGATGTCTCAGAGCGACGAGCACCGGGAGGGTGTCCTGGTCGCAGCTCTGGAGCTGTTGCAGGAGTGGTATTGCCGCTTTGGATCCGGCCAGGCACCGGACGCGCCGATGGCATGGCACGACGAGACCACGGCCCAGCGCGTGCTGGGCGTCCTCTCGCTGATGGAGGCCTGCGGATGGACGCTCCCGGAGCAGGCGGTGGAGACCGTGCGCAACGTCCTGGAGCCCGCCGCGGCGGCCTTGTTCACCGACGAGTTCCACGAGACCGGCAACAACCACGGGATGTTCCAGGACCTGGCCCTCCTGGCCTATGCCGTCTTGGCACCGTATCCCACCGAACAGCAACGCTCCCGCATGGCATCCAAGGCGCTGCGCCGCCTCGATGACTACTTTGGCTCCGGTTTCACCGACGAGGGCGTGCACGTGGAGAACTCGCCCAGCTACCACCTGATGGCCTCGCAGTACCTGCAGCAGTACACCGGAATCCTCGGTGCCCTGGGACATCCTCGGGCGGATCACTTCCAGGAAATGCTTAGCCGGGCGACGGCCTACGCCACGCACGCCGTCATGCCCAACGGCATGTACCCGCCGATTAGCGACACGACGCAGCGCGTGCTTGGCAACACCGTCCACGGGCGGCTGTTCGACGATGCCTCGTACCGTTTCGCCGTCACTGCCGGCAAGGACGGAGATCCGGCGCGGGAGCGCTCGCTGGTGCTGCCCCACAGCGGTTACGCCATGTACCGCTCCGCGTGGGGCGATCCCGACGCCGCATACGTCTTCTTCTCTGCCGCCTACAACGCGAACTACCACAAGCACTCGGACGACCTGAGCCTGTTCGTACGCCACCGCGGCTACGACATCCTCTGCGAGGCAGGCCCTTACGGCTACGACTACGAGCATCCGTTCTCAAAGCATGCCTACTCCCAGTTCGCCCACAACAGCCTCGTGGTGGACGGGAAGAGCCTGCCCCGGACGGATGGCAAGTTCTCGGCCGTGACGCTGCAGGACGACGATGCCGGGTGTGCTTTGAACGTCACAGGGACGAATGCGCGCTACGAGAACGTGGTACACCGTCGTTCCGTCCGAGTGCGTGAGGACGGGACTGCCCCTACCATCGTGGTCGAGGACGTCATAGAGTCGCCCCACCAGCACCGCTACGAGCTGCTGTGGCACCTCGGCCCGGAGCTTCGGTCGACGGTGGGTGAAACGGGTTTCGACGTCCGTTACCCGGGGAAGCCCCTGGCCGAGGTCCGGGTCGAAAGTGCGACGGAGTGGAAGCTCTCCCGCGTCCGGGGGCAAGACGCGCCGCACCCCCAGGGATGGCGCTTCCCCGTCTTCAACGAGGCGGTTCCAGCCGAAGCCCTCTGCCTGCGGTTCCGGGGGAAGACCGTCCGCATGACGACGACCATCACGTTGCTGCCCGCAGAGGAGACGGCGTCAGGTGGCGACTCCGTAGTTCGGGGCGAAGACCATTTCGACTTGCCGGCGGGATCTTCGAGCCAATCCCATCCATAGAATACGATCGACTCCATCGACCCGGCCGACTCCTCCCTTCCCCGGCTTGGCGAGGGCTTCCCTGTTCCCATGCCCGGGTACGCGACGTCGGGTGCGCTCGTCCACAGCGGCTGTGTCACCCGCGGCGCCCTCGAGCGGATGTAGCAGTTGCTTCTGGTGTGTGGCAGACCTCCGAGCCACCTTATCGGCGGCCTCGTAGGCCCGCCTCCCGGCAGCAGATCCAAGGAGAGACCACGTGATCCTCAGATACCTCGGAGCCCAGGCCACCGTCGGCAGCACCCCGGCCACGATCCGGCTTCGGGTGCAGAACAAGCCTCAGGGCTTTGGCGTGGTGCACCAGATGACGGCCGCGGTGGACCTCCTCGACCTGGTGCCGGAAGAGATTCTCGCCTCTCCCCACACGACGGTGGCTCTGACCGCCTCTCGTGACGGGGGCACGGTCCCGCTCGTGCCGGCCTTCAAGCTGGCGTGGACGAAACGTGCGGCGCACGTGCGGGGATGGGTTGAGAAGGGCGCGCTGCCACCGGAAATGGACTACGCCGAGGCCGTGCGCGCTGTGGTCCGGTGTTTCTTCTTCGAGACCGACCAAACGCATCGGGTAGTACGGAACCTGCGCCGGGTCATCTTCGACGTCGTGGCCAACGGGGGTCGGCCGAGCGCCTTGGATCGGGTCGCGAGGTTGCTGGAGGACGTCTTCGACGTCGCGGCGGGTGTGGTCGCGAACTCCCCGTGCATGAACTACCTGTTCGACCTGCACATGATGGTCCGTTACCTACAGTTCCAGAAGAACCACCCTCGACGGGCCACACAGAGGCGCTCGACGGCGGGCGCGCTGCGTGGCATCGGCTCGGAGGGCGAGCGGTTCACGGCCGCCCTCGCGGTTCTCGAGGAGCACTGTCGCGCATTTGTCCCCCTCGGCACCTCTCATCTCCACCTCGGGCATCTGGCCTCTTACCGCGGTGAACGGGTGCGAGCGGCGGCCGCCTATGCGTCAGCCCGGTCGGCGTTCGAAGAGGTGCTCGATCCCAGTACGGCCACCTATCCCATCAACACATACGTGGTCCCACCGGCCGCCGACGACGGCTCAGTGCTCGCGCCGCGCCTCAAGTGGTTGCAGACCAGCCTCCCGGGCCCTTCGAGCCGGGACTTCCCGGTCATTCTGTACTCGGCGAATCCGCGGTTCCTCAAGCGGTATTTTCCCCAACTCGCCTTCAACATGGCGCTGTTCCCCGAGTTCGCCTACCACGTGCACGTCGTGGCGGAGCAGGACGAGGCACTGGCGACGATGGACCTGTGCACCGATCTGCTCGGGCTCGTGCTGCGCATGCGCGATCAGCCCGAAGACGCCGTGACGGTCGACTGGTCCTCCTCGGGGGTGCCCGACGGCGTGGCCCAGGACAAGACCTACTTCGCCGCAGCGCGATACCTCGTCGCACCTGAGCTCCTGGACTTTTACGGATGCGACATTTGGATCCAGGACGCTGATCTGCTGCCGACCGGAGACATTCGCCTCGTGCCCGCTCGCACACAGGAAGCGGACGTCGTCCTGCCCACGGTGCAGCGGCTGAACGGCATCGTTCCGTGGCGGCGCTACCTCGCCGGCAACGTTTTGATCCGTCAAACTGACAACGGTCGGGCCTTTCTCGAGGCCACGATTCGGTACCTGCGCAGTTCCCTCGATCGGGATAACTCCTGGCGCCTGAACCAGAACGCTCTCACCTACGCGATGGAAGCCGCCCCTGAAAGCACCACCGTGTTCAACGCCGCCGCGGTACCGGCTCCGCTCACGCCAGGACGGGTTCAGGCGCTCGTCGACGCATGAGGCTGCTCAGCGCTCGTCGTAGAACCAGAGCAGCCCAGAATACAGGTTGAACACCGTACGGATCTGTGTCCGGTTGGTCAGCTCCCGGGTCATCAGACGGCTCAGCACCTTTCGTCCGAACACGGCGTCGCGCTCATGGGTGGGAATGCCAGCCAGCATCTCGCGGCACAGCTTTCGGGTGGGCTCCAGGGCTGCCACTTGCCACAGGTTGGCCTTGCGGCGCCGGGCGAACTCGACCTGTTCCACGGTCGCCGCAGGACGCTGGAATCCTCCGGTCGCGCGGGGCGGCTGGTACGCCGCGAGCCGCGGCGCGGCTGTCTCGTCGAAGGCCCGCCGACGGGGTTGGCCGCGCAGAGACACGTACCAGTCGTTGTAGCGGTCCGTGTCGAAGGGGTGTTCACGCAAGCCCGGCGCTAGGCGTTCCATCAGGTCGAATCCGAGGATGTTCGCCCGCCGCACGTCGGAGGGCGCCGCGAGCATGAGCTTCACCGCGTCGAGACTGTACAGCGGGTCCATGCGGTACGCGTGCTGAGACCAGGCGTAGCTGGTCAGACCGATGAAGTACCGGTTCTTGGCGGTGACGTAGAACCAGTCGAGCACGCCGTCGTCGCGCAGACCCGCAGCGTGGCCTGCATTGAGCTGGGCGCGGAACCCATCGAGGTAGGCCTCCTGCAGGCTACCGGCGAGCAGTGATTCCCCGGCGTCCTCGGGGAAGAAGACGTTTCCCCAAAGTGTCCGGGCCACCACCCGCGGGTCCTCCGCCATCACCCGCCCGGTGTACCGCAGGCTGAAGGAGCCCCGGAGGATCTCCCCGTAGCAACCGCTGAGAACGACGGCCCGGGGCTCGGCATACGCGTGGGCTGAGGGCCCGCCGGCGATGAGCATGCCAGCCGTATTGCGCTGCGGCGTGAGGAGGCTGTCGGCGAGCGACGTGGGCCGAGCCAGTTCGGTGAACCCCGGGTCGTCGCTCAGGGTGAGGTCGTAAGTGGCCGACAGGCGTTCGGCGGTCCAGCGATCGGGGAGCTGCGGGCTTCCGGAGCAGAAGTAGGTGAACTGGTCGGCCACGCCGGCGCCCATCAGGGCGGCGAGAGTGAGCCGTGAGTCGAAGCCGCCGGTGAGGTGGGATACCTTGTCTGGGCTGTCGTACGCGGCCGATGCCAGCACGTTCTGAAGCAGGTCCTGATGCACCCCGTCCCAGGCGGGCCCGAGCGAGTCATCGCTGGTGCGGTACCCCAGCACTTCAGCCTGCGCGTCGTAGGTGTGCAGGTGGACACCGGAAGCATCGGCCAGCACGTAGCTGAACGGCGGCAGCGCTTCGATCTTCTCGTAACTGGAGGAGAACACTCCGCCCCGGCCGGTCGCGATGTTCTCTGCCACGAAGGCCAGATTCTTGGCGAGGGTGGTGCCGGTCGACCGGAGGAAGGCGACCAGGGCGTCGAGGTCCGCCGACACCGCGGTCAGGCCCTCGGAGACATACCGGAAGGTGAAGCCGGCTCCGAGGGGATCGGGCAGGACGACGAACCCGCCGTTCCACGCGCCTGTCAGGACCAGTGGTCCACGGAGCCGATCCCCGAAACCGCTGTATCCGGAGCGCTCCTGGAACGGCAGGCAGATCTGCCCCCGCACGGACTCTGCATCTGACGGACGCGTGACCATGCGCCCGTCGAGAACGCCGCTGCCACGGACGTCCAGGTAGGTGGGCCCACTCGGGGCGTCTGCCCAGCGGCCTTCTGCACTCGGCAGAAGCCCGAGGTGAGGGGCCAGCGACCGTGCTCCTGCGGGAGCCGTCAGGGGCTGACGGCTCCACCACAGCACGCAACCACGGCTCATCGATCGCCCTTCAGCGCTGCGTCGAGCCGCGCGAACACGGTGGGGCCGTCCATGTGGGCGCGGACGAACTGCTGGGCGGCCCTGCCGCGTGCATTGAAGAGGTCTTCGTTGCGGACGGTCTCGTGGATGGCTCCCGCCATCTCATCGATGTCGGCGCTCAGCCACGGCCGGGGGTAGATGAGGTCGGCTCCGTCCCAGTCAAGGGAGGCGGCCACGGCGCCGGACGCGGCGCCGTCGGCGACGGTGAGGTGGAAGGACTCGAAGTCGCTCGTGGACACCGCCACACCGATCCGCGAGTACCACTGCGCCATGTCCGCGCCGAAGCCGTCGAAGACGACGGCACCCGGGTGTTCGGCGTTGAGCGCGTCGATCGAGGCCTGCACGTCCTCGTAGTAGGCGAACTCCTGGGGGCGGTCCTTCATCCACGGGTACTCCTCGGGCCGCCGGCCCTTGACCCGGAGCTTGTAGCGTGAGTCCTTTTCGAGGAGCTTCTCGAGCAGGAGAACCGCAAGATCCAGCCGTTTGCGCTGGGGGACCATGCCGGCGAAGCCCAAGGTGAACCGGGCGTCGTCCGATTTCGGGCGGGCCAGGCCGTCGACGTCGACGATGTTGGGAATGACCACGGCCCTGTCCGCCGGCACCCCGTGCCCCTCGACCGCGGCTCGGCGGATCAGCTCTCCCACGAAGACATAGGCGTCGACGTTGTCGTGCTGCGTCTCGTGCAGGTAGGGGCGGTCGATCTCCTGCAGGTGGACGCGGGCGACCAGGCGCTGGTGCGGCAGGACGTGGCGGGAGTACCACTTCAGGTTGCCCAGGCCCCACTCGCAGAACACGACGTCGGCCTGGTCCAGCAGCTCCCGGGATCGCTCCTCGTCGTGCGCCGTGTGGCTTCGCCACTGGTCGATCAGGACGGTGTGGCCGTGGGCCCGCAGATGGTCCAGCCAGGGGCCCGCGAACTTGAGATCGTGCCCGGCCACCAGAACGCGCAGCCCGCCCGGTCGGCCCGTGGTCCCCGTGCGCGCTGCCGGCGCCGGGTTCGCGGGTCGGTGAGCGACCGTCTGCGGCACGATCATCTCCAGCGTGGGTCCGGACGCGGTCCGGCAGGCGGCCGAGACGTCGCCGTCCTCGACGAGCTCGGTCCGCACCAGACCGTCCTCGTGCGGAAGTCCGGTCAGCACGCGGGTCATGGGCCGGGAGTCCTCCGCGTCCCACAGCTCACGGCTCCCGAGCCGGACCCACTGCCCGAAGCGGGTGCCGTGCAGGAGGTCCTCCGCCCAGGTCCGCGTCACCGGGGCGCGGAGCACGCCGATCCACTCGGTCCGCACCCCGGTGGTGGAGGTGCTCACGCGGATGCCCTCGCGGCGCAGCATGTCGACGGAGGCCGGGGACGCTTCACCGTGGAGGACGACCTCGCGCGGCAGGACCGACTGGTGGGCCACCGCGTCGACCAGCTCCGCGGAGGCGTCCTCCAGCACGAGCGCGTAGTCCGGCAGCCGGAGGCCGTCCACGACGAGCCCCGCCGTGCGGGCCATGAGGGTCAGAGCGGTGTCCACCGTGTGGGCGCGCAGCACGCCGCGCATCTGGTGCCATGCCTCGGCAAGGCGGGCGTCCGGGTCCCGAGACCAGCGCGAGACGAGGCTCTCGGTGCGGCGCCGGTCCCCGCCCACGGGCACGAGGTCCCCCAGCGTCTCTTGCAGGCCCCGGCCCGGTCCGGACAGGACGACACCGCCGGAGGCTGCGATCTCGACGACGCGGCGGGAGAACATCGTGGGCGAGTCGCCCACCGAGTTCACGTTGATGTTCGCGACGTGTGCCTTGTAGGCGTCGAGCACCTGTTCGTACGGCAATGATCCGGCCACGAACGGAGCCAGCTGCGGCGGGAACCGGTACGGGGACGCCGGGTCGTCGTGCTGGCGGTCGTAGATGGTCAGGCCCGTCCTGGTGAGGGGCTCGAGCAGGTCGAGCAGCTGCTGCGAGCGTTCCTTGTACCGGTCCCCGTAGTAGCTGCCAGCGTAGCTGACGGTGTCCTGGGCCGGCATGGCGCCCGGCAACGGGTTGTGGATGGCGGGCTGGGCGTAGAACGGCATGCTGGACACCGTGGTTATCTGGTGGTGCGAGAGGGACAGGTAGGCCCCGACCCGTCCCGCGTCCGTGGTGAACACGTGGTCGCACCGCGCGGCCGTCCGGGCGAACCGGTTGAAGTGGACCGGGTCCTCCTTGTTCCAGAACAGCGTGGGAAGCCCGCGCGTGCGGCAGGCGTGGAGCAGTTTGCGCAGGTCCGCGAAGGACTCGTCGTCGTAGTAGCCGACCTTGCCGTGCCATGCGCCGCCGTTGCCCTTCCAGGCGGACTCGACAAGGACGAGGTCGAGGGCCTCCTGTTCGAGCTGGTCTCTCCATGACCGGGGATCCAGGGGCACGAGGTGGACGCTGGGGCGCAGGGTCTCGGTGGTGAACTCGTCCGCGATGATCCCGACGCGCAGCTCGCCGAGCCGGCGCACGGACCCGTCGTCGACCAGGTCCGCGGCGGTGGCGGCTGCCGCGGCGTACGCGTCGACGACCCGTCGTCCCATCAGGTCCCAGGTGCGCTCGTCGACGGTCCAGAGCCGGGCTCGGCGGCCGAGGGCTCGCACCCGGTCGGGGTTGCCGAGAAGGCCGTCGAGGGTGTCGGCGAGGGCACGGGCGTCGCCCGCGGGGAACAGCACGGCTCGCGTCTCGTCGGGACCGGCAAGGTCCCGGTGCGGAGCCACGTCGGAGAGCACCACGGCCTTGGCCGCCGCGAAGGACTCCAGGGGCTTGAGCGGGGAGACGAGCTCGGTGACCCTGGCTGACAGCCGGGGACAGGGCATGACGGTGAACGTGCTGATCAGCCGGGGCATCTCCGATCCGGGAAGTCGCCCCAGGAACCGGACGGTCTCGCCCAGGTCCAGCTCGTCCCGCAAGCGCTGCAGGGAGGTCAGCGCGGTGCCCGCGCCGGCGATGATCACCTGGAACTTCCGGTCGCGGTCCCGGAGCTCCGCTGCCGCCCGCAGCAGCACGTCGAGCCCCTCGTACGGGACGAGAGAACCGGCGAAGCCGATCACCGGCCGGTCCACGGCGATCTTCTTCGACGCCGCATAGGCGCGGTCCACGGGCAGCGGCAGCATCTCGGCGGGATCCACGGCGTTGGGCACCACCGTGATCCGCTCCTCGGGCACCCCCCGATCCACCAGCTCCTGCTTGATCTGCTCCGTGATGGCGACAACCCGGTCGGCCTCGGTGGCCACCAGCGTCTCCAGGCGCACCTGCTGCCCGAAGCGCTCCGTGTCCTCCCAGCCCGGCCGGGCGCTGGCCTCCGAGAGCTCCCACAGGCCGCGGACCTCGTAGACGAAGGGAACACCGAGCCGACGGGCGGCGATCAGCGCAGCCAGGCCCACCACGTGGTTGGAGGCGGCGTGGATCATGGAGGGACGGAACAGGCGTGCCTCGCGCACGTAGGCGTCGGCGGCTGCGAGCAGGTAGTGGTCCCGGGGATCGCTGCGCAGATCGCCCCCGGACAAGTGCACGTACTCGAGGCCCTCCAGCACCGTGGTCGAGCGTTCGACACCCACGGAGGCGGCTAACTCCGTGTCCCACGGGTAGCCGAGCCGGCTGACGACCCGCACGTTCCAGCCGTTCTCCACGAGACCCCGGGCCACGCCCTGCGTGCGCGTGGCGTAGCCGTTGGTGGTGTGGACGGGGCTCTGGTTCACGCAGTACATGACCCGTCGCCGCTCCGCCACGTAGGCGGCCCCGGGGCTGCGGCGCGGGACCATGGCCTCCACGCGCTCGATCAGCCGCGCCGCCGCGGGGATCTGCGCCGCCAGGTCCTGACGGCTCTCCGGCAGGTCGGCCACGAGCTTCTCGTGCTCGTGCAGCAACTGGGCCGGGCGGGAGATCTGGCCCTCGTCGTACCACAGGCGGCCGAGCAGCTGCCCCAGCCGCTGCCCGTCAGGAGCCGCCTCGAACCAGGAGAGCAGGTCCACGGTGGACAGCTCCGACAGGCGCGGGGCCGCGGCGGCCGCGAGTCGCGGCGGCGCCGGCTGTGCAGGCTGCGGCTGTGCAGGCTCCGTCGCCGGCGGAAGCGCGGGCAGCGGGTTCCCGGCCTCGATCTCTGGGGTCCTGGAGCCGTCACCGCCCCGGGCCCAGCTCCTGCGCACCGCGGTGACCGGGGCGAGCACCCCGCGTCCGACCTTCAGGCTCGTGGAGGCCCGGAGACGCTTGAGGTCGTCCTTCAGCCGTGCGGTCTCGGCCTTGTAGGCCTCGTACTTGGCGTAGGTGGTGCCGTGCTTGGACCTCTCCTCCTTCAGCTGGGCCTCCGCGCGCTGGGCACGGCGCTGGAGCGTCCGGTTCGTCCGGACGGCATCCTGCAGCTCCTGGTCCAGCGCGCCGGCACGCCGTCGAGCATCGGCCTCCCTGCGCTCGAGCTCACGAATCCTCAGGCGCAGCCCTTCGGCGTCCCGCAGGGAGTGCTCGAACTCGATCCGGTCGAACTCCTGCGGATCGCGGCTTTCGTCGGCATGCATGGAAGGGCTGCTCCTGGGGCGGGGACGGAAGTGTCGGTGGCAGTGCGCTCCGGGCCGGTTCAGGCCACGGGTGCCGAGGCGACAGGGATGACCGGGAGGGTGGTCGTCGTGATCGGGGGCACCGCCGAGCGCCCGGGCCGCCACAGTCCCTTCGTGTCGATCACGGTCTTGCCGTCGAGGATGCCCTTGGGCAGGGTGCGGAACTGCAGGTGGTCGACCAGGAGCACGACCACGTCGGCCCGCTGGATGGCGTCCAGGTACTGCGCGAACCGCAGGTTCCTGATCTCCTGGAGCCTCTGCGGCAGCTCGGCCACGTTCGGCTCGACCGCCAGCACGGTGCCGTGCGGGATGTCCTGGGCCAGGCGCTTGGTGATCTCCAGGGCGGGCGACTCGCGCAGATCGTCGATGTCCGGCTTGAACGCCAGCCCGAGAGCGGCGACCACCGGGACGTCGAGGCCCTCGACGGCATCCTTCACCCGGTCGATCACCCACTGCGGCTTCCCGTCGTTGACCTCCCGCGCCGTGCGGATGAGCCGGGACTGCCCGGGGGCCGAGGAGACGATGAACCAGGGATCCACGGCGATGCAGTGCCCGCCCACGCCGGGGCCGGGCTGGAGGATGTTGACGCGCGGATGGTGGTTGGCCAGCTCGATGAGCTCCCACACGTCGATGCCCAGCTTGTCCGCGATCAGGGAGAGCTCGTTGGCGAAGGCGATGTTGACGTCCCGGAAGGAGTTCTCGGTGAGCTTGGCCATCTCGGCCGTGACGTCGTCGGTCTCCAGCAGCTGGCCGACGCAGAAGGTGGCGTAGAGCGCCTTGGCGCGCCGGGTGGCCTCCTTGCTCATCCCGCCGATGATGCGGTCGTTGGTGATCAGCTCCTCCATCACCCGCCCGGGCAGCACCCGCTCGGGGCAGTGCGCCACGTGGATGACGGGCTTCCCGTCGGCGCCGTCCAGGGACAGATCCGGGCGCAGCTCGAGGAGGAACTCGGCCATCTTCCGGGTGGTCCGCGGCGGCGAGGTCGACTCGAGGATGATCAGCTCGTCGCCGCGCAGCTGCGGTGCGATCGCCTTCGAGGCCGAGAGGATGTAGGACAGGTCGCCCTCGTAGTCGTCCTTGAACGGGGTCGGCACGGCCACGATGTAGGCGTCGCCGTGGGGCATCTCCGTCGACGCGGTCAGGGTGCCCTCAGCCACGGCCGCGGCGAGCTGCTCCTCCAGCCCCGGCTCGACGAAGGGAATCTCGCCCCTGTTGATCCGCGCCACGTTGGCCTCGTTGATGTCCACACCGAACACGCGGGACCCGTGAATGGCGAGGACCACGGCGGTGGGGAGTCCGATGTAGCCCAGGCCGACGACGACGACGTTCTTCTGCTCAGACATGGGGGCCTAACTGTGGGGGGAGGGGGCGAGGTGCGGGGGGGGGCAACACTCGTGGCGGTGGGGTCGCTTTAGAAAATCATACTGTGACGTGCAGAAGCGTGTCCCCGAACGCGACCACGTCGCCGCTGGCGAGGAGTGTGGCGTCACTCACGGACCACGTGTGCTCCCCGGTTCCCCGGTGCTGGCGGAAGTTGAACCGGTCGCTCGAGTAGATGCGGTAGCCGGCGTCCGCGGCGGCGGCCAGGAACGCCGTGTCCTCCCCCGTGGTACGGGGCGCGAAGGGCACCCGCTGGAAGACCTCCCGCCGGCCCATGATGGTCGGGCCCATGACGAAGTCCGTGTACCGGTGCTCGCGGTGGGCGAAGCGCAGCAGCGTGGCATCGTGGGCGGCCAGGTGCATGTAGTGCGCCTGCTTGCCCACCACGTCGGCACCCGAGTATGACAAAGCATGAAGCTGGTCGCCCAGGTAGTGCGGCCCGTAGTAGTCGTCGTCGTCCATCTTGGCCAGGACATCGCCCGTGGACGCCTCGACGGCCAGGTTGAGGCACTCACCCAGGCTCAGTTCGTCACCCGCCGCCAGGACCCGCACTCGCGGCAGGCCGGCGGCGGCCGCCCGGGCATCGACGTCGTGCTCGGCCGGGTCGAAGCCGTGGCACACAAGGACCACCTCGGGGTCGACGCCCACCTGCGCGGCCACCGAGCCCAGGGCGTGGTCCAGCCGGTGCGGGCGGTTGGTGCACAGCAGCACGGAGACCGCCGGCGGCTCCGGGGCGCGCCACCGTCCGGGGTGCACGGCCTCGAGCACCGACGCCACACGGTGGGTGTAGGTGTGGTCCGCCCAGACGGCGCGCTGGGCGCGGTGGACCGTCCGGTCCGCCAGTTCGGGGCTGCGCACCAGCGCCCGGACCAGGTCCGCGGCGTGCTGCCGGTCCCCCGCCACCGGCAGCTCGTCCTCGGAGAAGTAGTGGCGGATCGCCGCGCTGGGCGTCGAGACCACGGGCGTGCCGGACGCGGTGATCTCGAAAATTCGCCGGGCGCACATGCTGGGCGAGTCGACCACCGAGTTCACGTTGAGGAAGACCTTGTAGGCCTTGTACGCGGTGAGCATCCGGTCGTAGGGCAGGGAGCCGACCACCCGCTCGTCGAGCGGGGCGGGGAACTGGTAGCGCTCGTCGTCGCCGAGGTAGCGGGAGAAGATCTCCAGACCGCGCCGCATCCTCGGGCTGACGTCCAGAGCACCGCCGAGCAGCAGGTCCATCTGCTCGCGGCGCTCGGGATACTTGTGGGCGAAGTACATCCCGGCGAAGGCCACGTCCCGCTCGTGGAAGCCGTGCTGCGGGCGGACGGGGTGGTGGACGGCCGGTTGCGCGGCGAAGGGCAGGACGCCCACCCGGTCGTGGCCGAGGTCCCGGACGTAGTGCTCCACCCGGGTGCTGTCCGTGGTGAGGACGTGGTCGAACAGGCCCGCGCACTCCAGGAAGTCCTCGTAGTGGGGCGGGTCCTCCTTGTTCCAGAACACCGTGGGGATGCCGTGCTCGCGGCAGTGGGCCAGCAGGTCCTTGAACGCCTGCTTGACCCCGGAGGCGCCGGTGAGCTGGTACTGCCACTCATCGCCGTTGCCGTGCCAGGCAGACTCGACGAACAGCAGGTCCACCGGGTGCGCCGCGAGCTGCTCGCGCCACCCGCCGCGCGTGAGCGGCACCTGGTGCCACTCGTAGGCGAACGCGCGCAGGGAGAAGTCGTCGAGGATCACCGCGGCGGTCACGTCGCCGAAGACGGGGGCCCGCTCGGGCCACGCGACGGGGTCGAAGTCCAGGCCCGTGTCCCGTGGGGTCCCGGCGGCGGAGGCGGTCCGGGGTGCCCTGAGCCGGCGCCGGTACTTCGCCACGGCCGACGGCCCGCCGTGGCGCAGGTGCCACAAGGCGGTGCGCAGCGCGAAGCCGGACGCACTCCGCGTCATGCGCCCGGCCTCTGCACGGGGAAGACGACAGGACCGTCGTCCAGGGTCGCCCCCGGCACGGTGGGGGGATCGGCGACGTCGTCGAGCACGGTACGGACCAGCCGGGCGCGTTCTCCGTCGCGCATCGTCAGGGCGGTGCGGTTGTTGCCCGCTGCGAGCTCCTTCATGAACCGCCCGTAGGCCTCGGTGACCTCCTGCGGGTCCCCGTCCATGACCAGCTCCCCCTCGTCGATCCACACGACGCGGGAACAAATCTGCCGCACCTCGCCCATGGAGTGGGAGACGAACAGGATGCAACCGGCCTGGTCGCGCAGCTCGCGCATGCGAGCCTGGCCGCGGTCCTGGAACTGCGCGTCGCCGGTGCCGAGCGCCTCGTCGAGGATGAGGATGTGCGGGTCGGTGGCCGTGGCCACGGCGAAGCGCAGCCGGGCCGCCATGCCGGAGGAGTAGGCCTTCATGGGCCAGTGGATGGCCTTGTCGAGCGCCGCGATGTGCACCAGCTCGTCCATGCGCCGGTCCACCTCCCGCGGGGTCATCCCCTGGGCCAGGCAGCCCAGCCGGATGTTGCGCTCCCCCGACAGCGCGGGCACGAGAGAGACGTTGACGCCGAGCTTCGCGGGCGTGTCGGCGGCGTAGACCCGTCCGGACGTGGGGTTGAGCTGCCCGGCGACGACGTTCATGAGGGTCGACTTCCCGGACCCGTTGCGGCCCACGAAGCCCACGGACTCGCCTTCGTCCACGGCAAGGGTGATGCCCGTCAGCGCACGGTTCTGCACGATCGGCGGGCGACCGAGCGCCCTGCGCGCCCAGCGCACGGCCGGGGACACGGGGACCTCGTCCCCGCCGCCGGTACTGGTGACGGTGTAGACGACCGAGACGTCATCGACGACGACGGCGGGCATCCGGGCGCGCCGCCGCCCGGGGCGGGCGGCGCGGAGTTCAGCGCTCATCGGCGTAGCTCTCCTCGTTGTGCCAGAACACCCACAGCCCGGCCAGCCAGGTGCCGAAGGCCGCGACCACCAGGATGGTCCACGACCACCAGGGCGGGGTCGTGCCGTAGAGCAGGCAGTCGCGGGCCATGGAGAGCACCTGGTAGAGGGGATTCGCCTCGAAGAGCAGCAGGAGCCGTTCATCACTCACGAAGTGGGACGGGTCGTAGAAGATGCCGGAGGAGTACATCCAGATGCGCATGACGAAGGTCAGGAGGTTGCCGAGGTCGGGGATGCGGTGCACCAAGGGGGCCATGAGCATCCCGAGGCCCCAGTTGAAGACCGTCTGCAGCGCCACGATGGGCACCAGGAGCGCCCACCGCCACGTCACGGGCTCGAGCGGCGGGATCAGGAGGACCAGCACGGCCATGGCCAGGAGCACGAAGAACTGGCTCATCAGCTCCCGGACGTTGATGGAGAGGGTCAGCGCCACCCGGGGGAAGCTGAAGCCCCGGATGAGCGCCCGGCCGGAGGCGAGGCAGCGGGCCCCGGCCACGACGGCCCGGGACGAGTAGTTGAACATCATTAGCCCCACCAGGAGATAGGCGATGAAGTTGTCGACCCCCCGGCTCGTGCCCAGGAGCACGCCGAAGATCAGCAGGAAGCTCAGCCCGAGCAGCACCGGGTTGAGGACCAGCCACGCCTTCCCGAGCAGGGTGTGCTCCTGGCTCACGGACAGCCGCACGCGGGCGTCGTAGAGGACGAAGTGGCGGCTGCCCCACAGCTGCACCAGGTATTCGGGCAACGGGGGCCGCGCCCCCACGGCGCGCAGCCGCGAGGAGTCGAAGACCACCGTGAGCGCCGGGGGCGTCGGAGCCGGCACCGGCCCCTGGTCGGGCGTCTGCCGCACGGTCACGCGCTGGCCTCCTGGAGTGTGTCCGGTTCCGTCAGGTGGTGGTAGGCCTCCACCGTAGCGGACGCCACGGCCTCCCACGTGCGCTCCGACAAGGCCCGGCGCCGGCCCTCGTCTCCCAGACAGGCACGCACGGCGGGGCACTCGAGCATCATCCGCAGCACGCTCGCCAGGGTCGAGGGGTCCTCGGGCGGGGTCAGCAGTCCGGTGATCCCGTCCGCGACGAGCTCGGCCAGCGCCGGCAGCCGTGAGGCCACCACGGGGGTGCCGGTGGCCAGGGCCTCGACCGGCTTGAGCGGGGTGACGTGGCGGGTGACGGTGCGGTCCTTGCGGGGGACGACGAACACGTCGAACGCCTGGTGGTACAGCACCGCCCGGTCCCGGGGCACGCGGCCCACGAAGCGGACCCGGTCCCGCACGCCGAGCTCGGTGGCGAGGGTCTCCAGTCCGGGACGCGCGGCGCCGTCGCCCACGATCACCACGAGCATCCGCGGGAGGTCGGGCGCCAGCAGCGCGGCCGCGCGCAGCAGGTCGTCGAGGCCCTCGTAGTCGACCACGCTGGTGACGGTGCCGAGGATCAGGGCGTCCTGCGGCAGGCCGACAGCGCGCCGCGCGTCGCCGGGCGGCGCCGGGTCAGTGAGGTAGTCCCCGCCGACGGCGTTGGGCGCGATGCGGGCATGAACCGGTCCCCCGGGCAGGGAGCGGGTCAGCTCTCGCACCCGCTGGCTCATGGCCCGGCCCAGCGTCACGACGTCATCGGCGGCCGTCAGGACCTCGGCCTCCCGCGCCGTGAACAGCCCGTACCGTTCGCTCGTGGCCGCCTCGCCCGGCCGGGACGACGCCCAGGTGTCCGCCAGCTGCCCGCGGACCTCGTAGACCCACGGGATGCCGAGGGACTCCGCGACGGCCCGGGTGACGAGGGCGTTGACGAAGTGGGTGGTGGTGTGCAGCACGGCGGGCCGGGTGCGCAGCGCCAGCCCGAGGACGGCATTCGCCTCCTGCTGCAGCCGGCCGGTGGCCGTGCCGGCCAGCCGGGACGGCAGGATGCGGTGGTAGGGGATGCCGTCGACGAGGTCCACGGCGGCGGCGCCCAGCTTGCCGACCTGCACCGGATACCCCGGTCGGGTCACGGCGTGCACCGTCCAGCCCTGCGCCGCCGTGGCGGTGAGCAGCGAGTGCGTGCGCTGGGCGTAGCCGCTCGCGGTGTGGGGCAGGGAGTTCGTGAGCACGTGCAGGACCGTGTCCGGGACCGGCCGGTAGCCGACCACGGGCGCCAGGGTGGGGCGCCACCCGAGGAACAGGCGCAGCTCGTCCTCGTACCGGTGCAGCTGCTGGCGCTCGCCCCGCGTCACCCGTCCGCGGGCCACCGCACGGCGCAGACCGACGACGGCTTCGGACATCCGCCCCACGTGCCAGTCGCGGCGGGCCTTGGTCCCCGCACGGCCCGGGATCCCCGCGGGCACCTGGGCGAGCAAAGCGTCCGCCTCCTCGACGCGGCCCATGGACAGGGCGACGTCGGCCATGCGCCGGGTGGTGCGGGCGTCGAAGCACCCCTCCGCCGCCTGGGCGATCCCCTCCGTTGCCCGGTCGTCGCGGCCGAGGACGTGGGCCGCGGCCGCCCGGGCAGCGGGCCAGGGAACGCCGAGGACGGCACGGGCCGCGGGGCGGGAGACCGGGCGGGGCATCCGGCGCGCGGCCTGCAGCCAGAAGACCACCGGGTCGTCGGCCAGATGCTCGCGCACCGTGCGCGCTGTCACCGCGGCGTTGGCGCGCAGCTGCCCCACGGACCGCCCCGTGGCCCCGTCGGGACGGTCGCCGTGCTCACGCGACATGCCGGTCCCCTCCCGTCGGCGTGCCGGCGTCCGCCCCGGCCGGCCCGGCATGAGCCTGCCGGGGCCAGGCCGCGGCGAGCCCGCGCAGCAGCCTGTCGTAGCGGGCGGCGAGGTCGGCGTAGTCGGCGTGGGCCTCGACCCACGCCCGGCCGGAGCCGGCAGGACGCAGCCGCGTCCGGTCGGTGATCAGCTCCTGCCACAGGCGGGCGACCGCGTCCGGGTCGCTGGGCACCACGTCGCCCTCCCCGGCGTCGGCTAGGAGGCGGGCCGCCTCCCCGCGCACGATCGCGGTGATGTGCCGGCCCACGGACAGCACCTCGTAGGTCTTCGAGGGGATCGTGGCCTCGAAGGACTTCCAGTCGTCCCGCAGCGAGATCACCACGGAGTCGGCCTCGGCGTAGCGCTCGAAGACCCGCGGCCCGTACTCGGGCGGCAGGAACCGCACGGGCGCGTCCAGCCGGGCGGCGAGGGCCTGGAGGACGGGTTTGCGGTTGCCCTGCCCGACCATGGTCAGGCGCATCCGCTCGCCCACGCGCGCGGCGGCCTCGATCAGCACCTCCAGGCGCTGGCTCTCGCCGTGGTTGCCCAGGTAGAGCACCTCGAGCCGGTCGCGGTGGACGAGCGGGGGCAGCAGCCGGGGCGTGCGGTCGAGGACCACGCCGTTGCGCACGGTCTCCACGTGGCGCAGACCCCGGTCGCGCAGCGTCCGGGCGAAGCCCTCCGTGACCGTGACCACCAGGTCGGCGTGCTGCTGGACGAGCTCCACCACGCCGTTGACCGCGCCGCGGCCGCCGCCGCGCAACAGCTTCGCGTCGTGGGCCAGGTCGGGCCAGGCGTCGCGCATCTCCACGACGAACGGCACACCCTTGAGCCGGGCCAGGACCCAGCCCGACGCCAGCAGGGGCAGGGACGGCGCGGTGACGAGCACGACGTCCACGGGGCCCGTGAGCAGGCCCCGCACCGCCGAGGTGGCGGCCGTGAGCAGCTGGTCGGCGAGCTTGCTCCCGCGGCCGTGGCCCGCGCTCAGGTACGGGACCCGGTGGATCCTCTCGCCGAGGGGGCCGGTGCCCGTGCCCCAGGCGCCCCCGACCGCGCCGGGACCGGACTCGCCGCGGAACCGCGGCGCCGGGGCGAGGAAGGAGACGTCCCAGCCGGCGTGGCGCAGATAGCGCGTCAGCGACGACCAGCGGCGCTGCGGCGGGGAGTGCTCGGGCCAGTAGGAGTGTGTCACCACAAGCAGGCGCAGGGAACGGGCGGTGGGGGGCATGGGCTCTCGCGGGGGTCAAGAGGTGCCCGTCCCCACCGGTCGAGGGGCGGGCCAGGAGTGAGGGTGCCACCGTCACCGCACCGGGTGGGGATGTGCGGCGGTGAACTACTGACCGGCTGCGTTCAGGGTAGCAACATATTCGTCCAGGGTGCCCTCCGAAATGGCGACACCGAGGTCCTGCATGGCACGGGCGTCCGCCACGACGACGGACTGCCCGTCCGGGGAGACCCCGAGACCGCCGGTGGGCACGGTGAACATCCGGATGTCCGCGGAGGACACGCCGGCCAGATCGGGGGCCACGCCGGCGATCCACCCGGAGTCCAGGCCCTCGCTCACTTCGAGGTAGGGCGAGAACTGCGAGACGATCTCCTGGATCCTCGCGGGGCTGGTGAGCGTCTGCCTGCTCATCGCCTCGTCCAGGACGGCCTGGACGTAGGCCCGCTGGTTCTGCACCCGTTGGAAGTCGCCGTCCGAGAAGGCGTACCGCTCCCGGACGAACTCCAGGGCCTTCCCTCCGTCCATCTGCTGCGGTCCCGCCTCGAAGACGGTGCCGTCGCGGGAGACGAACGCCTCCGGCACGTCCACCTCCACTCCGCCGAGGGCGTCCGTCAGGCCCTGGAAACCGGCGAAGTCCACGGAGGCCACCTGGTCGATGCGGATGCCGAACAGGTCCTCCACGGTCTCGACCATGAGCGGCATCCCGCCGATGTCCAGTGCGGCGTTGACCTTGGCCTCCCCTGCTCCGGGGATCGTCACCCAGGTGTCGCGCATGATCGACATGACGTAGACGGCCCCGCCGTCCTCCGGCATGTGCACCAGCATGATGGTGTCCGCCCGCATGCCCGTCACATCGGCGTCCTCCTCCCCCTCGGGCCGTTCGTCCGCGCCCAGCAGGAGCACGGTGGTGCCACGGTCCTGGGCCGACTCCGCCACGGGGCGGGCGGACTCGGCGGGGAACGCCCCGTCGATGGTGCGGGTGCCGCTGTCGAAGGTGCGCGCCAGGTTCCACACGTAGAGGCCGGCGACCAGAGCCGCGATCACCACCACGGCGAGGAAGGCGAGCAGGACGTTGCGCACGGTGCGGCGCGCTGGGGACGCGGACTGCGCCGGGGCGAGGCCGTGGTCGTCGACGGTCATGAGGAGCTCCGGGGTTCGGGGGGCGGGGGGGTGGTCCCGGTCCGTGCCCGGACGGGGACCTCTCGGGGCATCCTACGACGCCGCGGCTGGGCGTCAGCTGGGACGCGGCACGCCGGGCGGGGTCAGGGCACCCGTGCGATCCACTCCGGGGTGGCGAACTTCGTCGCCACGAGCTCCCGCGCGGCGGCGAGCTCCGCGGCGCCGACGGCACCCTCCACGGCTGCGTAGCGGTCGGTGAACACCTCCATGAGCTTGTCGACGACGTCGACCCGCGGCAGGCCGGTCTGTCGGCGCAGCGGGTCCACGCGCTTCTTGGCCGAGCGGTGGCCCTTGTCGGAGAGCTTCTCCTTGCCGATCCGCAGCACCTCGGTCATCTTCTGCGCGTCGATGTCGTAGCTCATGGTCACGTGGTGGACCATGCCGCCGCCCGCGAAGCGCTTCTGCGCTGCCCCGCCGATCTTCCCGTGCTCGGTGGCGATGTCGTTGAGCGGGACGTAGAACGCCTGCAGGCCCATCTCCTGGAACGCCTGCATCACCCACTGGTCGAGGAACGGATAGGACTCGGCGAAGGTGAGCCCGTCGACGAGCGTCTGCGGCAGGTAGAGCGAGTAGGTGATGCAGTTGCCGGCCTCCATGAACATCGCCCCGCCGCCCGAGACCCGTCGCACCACCGAGATCCCGTGCCGGGCGGCGCCGTCGGGGTCCACCTCGTTGCGCAACGACTGGAACGAGCCGATCACCACGGACGGCTCCTTCCAGTCCCACAGCCGCAGGGCCGGGCGGCGGCGGCCGGCCCCGACCTCGCGGGCGAGCACCTCGTCGAGGGCGAGGTTCTCGAGGGTCGGCCGGACCACCGGGCGGATGACCTCCCAGTCGTGGTCGCCCCACGTCGTAGCCTTCGCGAGCGCGCGGCGCACCGCCGTGGCGATCGCCACCGGCGAGAACCCGAAGAGCACGACGTCCTCGTCCAGGGCCACGTCGACCGCAGCAACGATCTCGTCGTGGCCCGAGTCCTCGCTCAGGCCGGTCAGGGCCGCGTTGATGTCGTCGAGCGCCTCGTCGGGCTCCAGGAAGAAGTCTCCGTTGATCGAGACGTCCGCCAGGCGGCCCTCCCGCACGCTCAGGTCCGCGATCACGAGCTTGCCGCCCAGCACCTTGAACTCCCCGTGCCGCCGTTCCTGCTCGCCCATCGTGGTCCTCCCGTGTCGTCGTCGCGGGTCCCTCCCGCCGGCTCGTGCAGTCGGCCCCGGGCCAGGCTACTCCCGCGTCAGCGTCAGGACCGTGACGGTGCCGGGGTTCAGCGACAGGCGAAGCCGGTCCGTGCCCGATTCGGCGCCGGGCACGGCCGGGCGCTGGTCGGCCGGGGTGAGCGGCAGCCCCCAGCCGTCGACGGACACGTGCTCGCCGTCGACCTCGGTCAGACCCGCCTCCACCGTCATGGCCCGCCCGTCGGAGTCTTCGGTGCGCTGCTCCCCCTCCGGGGGCTCGACGTCGAACACGCCGGCCTTGGGGAACTCCGCCCCCCAGCCGGGCCCGCCCAGCTGGGACATCACGGCCTCCTCGTACGGGAACGGGAGGTCGAGGCGGAGGGGCGTCCGGCCGGCCGTGGCCGGGTCGGCGAAGTTGACGAGGACGACGGTGGTGCGGTGCCGGCCGTCGTCGCCGGCACCGTGATCGACCGCGTACGCCTCGACGGCCCCGTTGCCGCCGACCGTCGTCCCGAGGAAGTCGCCGTCCGGGATCTGACCCACCAGAGCCATGCCGAGGTGGTTGGCGCGCAACGAGTAGGCCCCGCCCGGTTCCTCCCGGGTTCCGGAGGAGCACACCGGGGACATGGGCGGGCCCCCCGCGCACGGGTCCAGCGAGGAGTGGAAGACGAGCCGTTCCACGCCGAGGGACTGCGCCCTCAGGGAGTAGTCCGCGGAGAACACCGCCGAACCGAGCGTCTCCGTGATGTCGTTCGTGCCGGAGCAGGCCGAGACCGAGGTCTCGCTCAGCCACACCGGCAGGCTGGCCGCGGCACCCTGGTCGACCGCGAGCCCGAGGAAGCGGTCGACGTTGTCCCGGGTGTACTCGGCGACCAGGTTCTGCATGGTCGGCTCCTGCCGCGGCACCTCGCCGTCGCACGAGGACAGCGGGTACTGGTGCGCGGCCAGGACGGCGTGGTCGATCCCGGACTCTGCGACGGCCTCCCACCAGTCGGGGGCGAACGCCCCCGGGGCGGTGACGGGAAGGTCCGGCACCTCGGCACGGATCGCCGCCACGTACTCCTTGAGGTCGGCGAGGTACGCCGGGATGCCCCAGTCCTCGTCCTTGACGGTCAGCCGGTGGCCCTCGCCCTTGAAGTAGCCGTTGGGCTCGTTGCCGACCATCAGCGCCACGAGGTCGTCCCCGAAGGCGTCGCGGCCGTGCCGGGCGAGTTGCCCTGCCCGGGCAGGGTCGTCTGCGGCGAGATTGGCGCCGAGGACGACCTTCGAGCCGGTGGCGGCGGCGAACTCGGCCACCCGCTCGAGGTCCTCGGGGGTGACGGTGGTGATCTCCTCGCCCGGCCGGAGCGGCCAGTCGGAAGGGGGTTTCTCGTCCTCGGCGGTGAAGAAGAAGCGTCGGTCCACGGAGTTGCCGCCGAAGCGCAGGGTGGGCCGGTCCAGCTGCCGGACCAGGTGCACCAGGTCCGCGTTCCCCGCGCTCAGCCGCTCGTCGGCCAGCTCGGTGGCCTCGAAGGACAGTCCCACGCCGCCGTGGGCGTAGTCCTCCCCCGTCGGTTCCGCGGAGACGGTGACGGTCGCGGCGGACTGGCTCCTCCCCTCCACCGCCGGTTGCTCGTAGACGTCGGGAAGGCCCCGCCGCGCGGCGATCTCCGCCGGGTCGACATCTGTGAGAGGGGTCACCGCCCCGGTGGTCGGCGTTGCGGGGGAGGACGGCGTCGTCGGTTCCTCCCCGCAACCGCTGAGCAGGAGGACGAGTGCGGCGCTGAGCGCCGCGGGACGGAGGGAACGGTGCACGGCAGAGCTCCTGGGGGCGGGGCTGGGGGGGGGTGGCTCCACCCTATCCAGGAACGGCTCAGGCCCGGACCGATCCGGTCCGGGCCTGAGCACGAGGGTCCTGCGGGAGGGCGGAACGTCAGGCGTTCGCCTTGCCGAAGTTCTTGAAGCGGGCGTTGAAGCGCTCCACGCGGCCGGCGGAGTCCATGATGCGCTGCTTGCCGGTGTAGAACGGGTGGGACTCCGAGGAGATCTCGACCTCGATGATGGGGTACTCGTTGCCGTCCTCCCAGACCTCGGTCTTCTCCGAGGCGGCGGTGGAACGGGTGAGGATGACCTTGCCGGAGGCGAGGTCGCGGAAGAGCACCGGGTGGTAGTCCGGGTGGATGTCAGTCTTCATGGGTTCAAACCTTCTGTCGGTGCCTGGATTTTGCCAGGCACGGCTTCGCTCGGAGGGCGGTGCGTCGTCGTCGCGGTCCCGCGCTCCGGGAAGGGCGGGGGCGCCGGGCACCAGCAGACTAGCCTACCGGATGACGGGCGCCAGGTCACCCCCGCGACCCGCGGTGCAGAGCGCCCCGCGAAGGGTGCACGGCGAGGGATGCACGGCGCCGTGACGTCCCCCGGGACGGTGCGCCTACCAGCGGTGGGCGACGTCGACCACGAGCCGTGAACCGCGGTTCGGGCCCTCGAGCACGAACACGCGGAACGGCAGGCGGGCGCGGACCCCGAGGCCGACCGAGGTCCTCGCCTCGTAGCTGCCGCCCCAGGCGACCTGGCGGAACGTCCGGTAGTCGCTCACGTCCACGAGCTCCCGGCCGTTGCTGAACTCGTACGTGGCGTCGCCGTCGGCGTCGTAGGCAGGGGCGTTGACGGTGATCACCAGGTCCGTCCCGCGCAGCGGGATGGCGTCGCCGGAGCCGATGCCCCTGAACTGCTTATAGCGGACGTCGTAGCCCCGCAGCTTGCCGTCCAGGTCGATCACCAGCCGGTCGAAGCAGCGGTGCTCCCCCGCCCGCACGTTGGTGACGTGGGGGTAGCGGGGAGTGGTCGCCTCGCCGTCCCGGGTCTTCGCCCCGGAGCCCCATGTGATGCCGCAGTAGGGGGCCGCGGCACTCGCGCTGCTGGGGACGATGAGCCCCAGCCCCATGGCCAGCACGATGGCCGCCAGCCATGAGATCAGCTTCTTCATGACACACCTTCTCGGTCGTCCGCCCGCCGGCCGTCGGCTGGTGCCTCGGTGTGTGGACCGGCCGCAGACGCTTCCAGGATAGTCTTCGCGGACGCCAACAGCCCTGGTCGAAAGCGAATCGACGCCCGAACCGTTATGGCCGAGACCGGCTCCCGCCCGGTCAGCGCCGGCCCGGGCGGGTCTCCCAGAACGCCACCGCGGACGCGGCGGCCACGTTGAGCGAGTCCACCCCGTGGGACATGGGGATCCGCACGACCAGGTCGGCGTGGTGGACGGCCGCCGCGCTCAGGCCGTCCCCCTCGGTGCCCAGCACCAGCGCCAGCTTCTCGTCCCGGCGCGCGGACAGCTCCTCCAGCGTGATCGAGTCGTCGCTCAGGGCGAGTGCCGCCGTGGTGAACCCCGCGTCCTTGACCCGCTGGAGGTCCGCGCTCCAGTGCTCGAGCCGTGCCCACGGGACCTGGAACACGGTGCCCATGGACACCCGGATCGCGCGCCGGTAGAGGGGGTCGGCGCAGCGGGGGGTGACGAGGACCGCGTCGACGTCGAGCGCCGCCGCGGAGCGGAAGATCGCCCCGACGTTGGTGTGGTCCACGATGTCCTCGAGGATCGCCACGCGCGACGACGCCGCCAGCAGCCGCTCCAGGTCCACGGGCTCGGGCCGCTGCATGGCCGCGAGCGCCCCGCGGTGCAGGTGGAAGCCGGTGATCTCGGTGAGCACCTCGTCGGGTCCGACGTAGAGCGGGACGTCCGGGTGCTCGGCGAGGACGTCGGCGAGGTCCTCCAGCCACTTGTGCGCCATGAAGAAGGACCGGGGCCGGTGCCCGGCGGCCAGGGCGCGGCGCAGCACCTTGGAGGACTCGGCGATGTACATCCCCCGCTCCGGTTCGAGCTTGCGGCGCAGCTTCACGTCGGTGAGCCGGGCGTAGTCGGCCACGCGGGGGTCGTCGGCGCTGTCGAGGCGCACGAGGCGGGGGAGGTCGGTCACGGGATCTCTCGGGGTCGGCGGCGGGGTCGCCCCGATCGTAGCGGGTTCCCGGCCGGGGCCGTCACGGAGCCGGGGCCCGTTGTGCCGGTGCGGGCCGGGACCTAGGCTCGCACGCAGAGGCGTGGACACCGGCTCCCGGGAGGCGCAGATGCGGCTGCTCCGCCGTCGTGGTGCCGGGGGTCCGCCCGGGCCCGGCACCCTGCCCGGGCCCGGCGCGCGGCGCCGGCCGTGGTGGCGCCGCGCCTGCCGCGCCCTGGGCGCCGGAGCCCTGGCCCTCGTCGCGCTCCTGCTGGCCTCGACCGCGCTGAACCTGGCGCTGGTGCGCTACGAGCGGGCCACCCTCGCCCCCTACGGGGAGCGGGTGCGGGTGGGCGACGGGGCCGTCAACGTCGTCGACCACGGCGGGGAGGGCCCGGCCGTGGTCCTGCTCGGCGGGCTCGGCACGCCGGCCCCGGCGCTGGACTTCGCCCCGCTGGCCCGGGAGCTGGAGGGCCACCGCGTGGTGGTCGTCGAGGGGTTCGGCTACGGCTACAGCGACCTCGAGGCGCCCGCGCGCACCGTGGAGAACGTCTCCGCGGAGCTGCACGCCGCGCTCGCGGCCCGGGGCGTGGAAGCGCCCTACGTCCTGATGGGCCACTCGCTGGCCGGGTTCTACATGCTCGACTACGTCGACCGCTATCCGGGGGAGGTCTCCGCGGTGGTCGGCATCGACCCCACGGTGCCGGCGGCCGGCCCGGAGGAGCCGGAGGACGGGGGCCCCGGGATCCCCTGGCAGCGGCTGGCGGCGGACACGGGCCTGCTCCGGTGGACGCTCCTCGTCGCCCCGGGGCTGGGCGAGCCCGACGGGCCGGGCTACACGCCCGAGGAGCGGCGCCGGATCCGGCTGATGACCGCGTGGAACTACGGCAATCCGGCGGTCGTCGACGAGACGCGCCGGATCGCGGACAACGCCCGCCGCCTGCGGGGCGTGGGCTATCCGCCCGACCTGCCCGTCCTCGTGCTCCTGTCCCGGGAGACGGTGGAGCTCCGGCCCGAGTGGCTCCCCCGGCACGAGGAGAAGCTGCGCGCCGTGCGCCGCCACGAGCTCGTGGTGCTCGACGGCGGCCACTACCTGCACTGGACCCGCTCCCCCGAGATCGCCCGGGAGGTCACCGGCTTCCTCGAGCACCAGGGCGCCGGCCGGGCCGCGCCGCCGGCCGGCTGAGCCCGGTCCCGGCCGGGCGCGCAGGCCCGCCCCCCGGGAGCTCGGAGGAGCTCAGGGCAGCTCAGAGCAGCTCGGAGACCATGCTGACGAGGGCCACCGTGCCGAGCACCACGATCACGGTGCGCAGCGCCACCGGGGAGAGGCGTCGGCCGATCTTGGCCCCGGCCCACGCCCCCACGGTGGAGCTGAGCGCGATGAGCAGCACGGCCCACCAGTTGATCCGGTCGAGGGCGAAGAGGACGTAGGAGGTCGCGGCGACGATGTTGACCGCCGCCACGAGCACGACCTTCGCGGCGTTGGCCGCCTGCAGGGAGGCGAGCAGGAAGACGCCGAGGATGCCCAGCAGCAGCACGCCCTGGGCGGCCACGAAGTACCCGCCATAGACGCCGGCGAGGAGCACGAGCACGTACAGCGACGCCGGCTGCGGGGCGCGGTCCGGGTCGATGGGCCGCGGGGTCAGGCCCCGGGCCGCGGCGGCGGCCGCCGCGGCCGCCGCCTGGGCGTCCTTGCGCCGGCGCACCACCGCCTGCAGCCGCGGCTGGAGGACGACGAACGCGAGGGCGACGACGATCAGCGCCGGCGCGGCGTAGCCGAACACCTCCTCGGGCAGGTGCAGCAGCAGCCACGCGCCCAGCACCCCGCCCAGGGCGGAGCAGGGCAGGAGCTTCAGCAGGGTCCGCCCGACGCCCCTGAGCTCGTGCCGGTAGTGCCACGCGCCGGTGAGGTTGCCGGCGATGAGGCCCATGGCGTTGGACATGGACGCCGTCACGGGGGGCACGCCCATGGTCACCAGCACGGGGAAGGTCACCAGGGTGCCCGAGCCCACGATGGTGTTGATCAGCCCGGCGGCCACCCCGGCCAGCAGGATGAGCAGGACCTGCCACCAGTCGAAGGGGAAGCCGGCGGCGAGGTCGGTGAGGAACTCCGGGAGCACGACGGGTCAGGACCGGGCGAACGCCGCGTAGCGGTTGCCGACCTTCACGAGCTTCAGCGGCAGGCCGAAGGTCGCGGAGAGGTTCTTCTGCGTCATCACCGTGCCGACCGGGCCCGCGGCCACGACCCGGCCCTCGCGCAGCAGCAGCGCGTGGGTGAAGGCGTCCGGGACCTCCTCGAGGTGGTGGGTGACCATGACGATCGCCGGGGCCGACCCGTCCCGGGCGAGCTCGTCCAGGCGGGCGACGAGGTCCTCGCGCCCGCCCACGTCCAGCCCGGCCGCCGGCTCGTCGAGCAGCAGCAGCTCCGGGTCGGTCATCAGGGCCCGGGCGACGAGCACGCGCTTGCGCTCCCCCTCGGACAGGGACCCGAAGCGGCGCTCGGCCAGCCGGTCGATCCCCCACGCGGCCATGAGCTCGCGGGCCCGGGCCTCGTCGGCGTCGTCGTAGCGCTCGACCCACCGCCCGGTCACCCCGTAGGCGGCGGTGACCACGCAGTTGAGGACGGTCTCCCCGTCGGGGATCTGGGTGGCGAGCACGGCGGAGCTCAGGCCGATCCGCGGGCGCAGCTCGAAGACGTCCACCGCGCCGAGGATCTCGTCGAGGATGTCGACCATCCCGCGGCTCGGGTGCAGGCGGGCGGCGGCGATGGACAGCAGCGTCGTCTTGCCGGCGCCGTTGGGGCCGAGGATGACCCACCGCTCGCCCTCCTTGACGACCCAGTCCACGGAATCCAGCAGGGTCTTCTGCCCGCGGACCACACTGACGTCCACCATCTCCACCACAGCGCTCATACCGGCCACTCTAGGACACGAGGGACGTCGCTCCGGGCACGGCCCGGCCGGGGCGGGCCCGGCGCCCGCGGTCCGGGCGCCGGGCGCCAGGCGCCCTCAGGAGCGTGCCCGGGACCGGGCGGACCGGCGCGGCCACCGGCCCCTGATGATGGAGGCGCGGTGCTCCCGGCGCGCCCTGGCGGGGGTGGCCCGGGCGGCCCAGAAGTCCTCGCCGGCCCACTCGAAGACCGGGGCCTCCTTGGCCAGGAACGCCCGCTGCCCGATCCGGGCGTCGGGGCCCTCCAGGACCTGGCGGAACAGCGCCTCGGAGATCGCGTCCGTCCCGAAGCCGCCCGCCTCGGTCTCGGCGCCGCCGGCCTGGCGGAGGAGGTGCTTGTGCGCCTGCATGCTCAGCTGCGAGCGCTGGGCCAGGCCGGAGACGACCTCGTCCAGGACCTCCTCGAAGTCGGCCTCCGCCACGACGCGGGTGAGCATGCCCCACCGGTCGGCCTCGGCGGCCGTCACCGTGTCGCCGGTGAGCAGCAGGTAGGAGGCCACCCCGGGACCGACCAGCCGCACCAGGGCCCGGACCCCGGAGGCGGGGAAGACGATCCCGATCCTCGCGGGGGTCAGCCCGATCCGCAGACCGGTCGCGGCGATGCGCAGGTCGCAGGCGGCGGCCAGCATCCAGGCCCCGCCCATGCACCACCCCTGAAGGGCGGCGACGGTGGGCTTGCGCACCCCCGCCAGGGCCGCCTCGGCGTCGCTGAGCAGCCCTCCGCGGGGCAGCCCGGTGCCGGGCTCGCCCAGGCAGTCGAAGACCTCGGTGAGGTCGGCCCCGGCGGAGAACACCCCGCCGGCCCCGCGCACCCCGATCACCCGCACGGTGGGGTCCGCGTCGAGCGCGGCCAGGATCCCGGGCAGGGCGGCCCACATCGCCGGGGACAGCGCGTTGCGCCGCCCGGGCCGGTCCAGCACGACCCAGGCCACGGGGCCGTCGCGGCGCACCCCCACGGTGCCGGCCGGGGCGTCGGGGAGGGGGTGGGCGCTCATCGCGGGGGCTCCGGCGTCTCGGTCGCCGCGCCGGAGCCGGCGCCCGTGGCGTCGAGCCAGGCGCGGACGGTGGCGCCGTGCTGGTCGAGCACGGGCGGGGCGGCGTGGGCGCGCCGGGTCGTCTCGGCCGCGTCGCCGGGGGCGAAGAAGCGCACGGCCGGCCCGGGCAGCTCGATCGGCCCGAGCACCTCGTGGTCCACGCCCACGACCAGCCCCTGGGAGCGGACCTGCTCCCAGGCGTAGACCTCGTCGAGGGTCCGGACCTTCCCGGCGGGGATGCCGATCCGGCCCAGCCGCTCCAGCAGCTCGACGGGCTCGTGGGCGGAGAAGGCCTGCTCGACGGCGGCGATCACCGCCGGGCGGTTGCGGACCCGGTCGGCGTTGGTGGCGAACTCGGGCCGGTCCGTCTCCAGCCCGAAGGCCTCGGCGAACGTGCGCCACAGCTTCTCGCTGCCCACGCTGATCTGCACCTTCCCGCCGCGGCAGGAGAACAGGCCGTAGGGGGCGATGGAGGGGTGGTGGTTGCCCTGGGCGAGCGGCACCTCGTGGGCCACGGTGGTGCGGGTGCCCTGGAAGGCGTGCACGCCCACCACCGAGGAGAGCAGGGAGGTGCGGACCACCTTGCCGGCCCCCGTGCGCTCGCGCTCGTAGAGGGCGGCCAGCACCCCGTAGGCGCCGTTCATCCCGGCCAGCAGGTCGGCGATGGGCACGCCGACCCGCTGCGGGTCCTCGGGCCCGGAGCCGGTCAGGGACATCAGCCCGGCCTCGCCCTGGACGATCTGGTCGTAGCCGGAGCGCCGGGACTCCGGGCCGTCGTGGCCGAAGCCGGTGATGGACAGCACCACGAGCCGCGGGTTCAGCCGGTGCAGCTCCTCGACGGAGAACCCGAGCCGGTCCAGGACCCCGGGGCGGAAGTTCTCCACGAGCACGTCGGCGCGCGTCACGAGCTCGCGCAGCACCCGGGCCCCGTCCTCGGACTTCAGGTCCAGGGCGACGGACTCCTTGTTGCGGTTGCAGGAGAGGAAGTAGGTGGCCTGCGGGTCCTCCTCGGGCCCCACGAAGGGCGGGCCCCAGCCGCGGGTGTCGTCGCCGGTGCCGGGGGTCTCGACCTTGATCACCCGGGCGCCGAGGTCGGCCAGCATCATCCCCGCGTGCGGGCCGGCCAGGGCGCGGGAGAGGTCGACGACGAGGGTGCCGGCGAGGGGTCCGCCGGCGGGCTCCGGGTCCGGGGTGGTGTGCGGGGTGGTGTGCTGGTTCATCGTGGGGGTCCTCCGGGGTCGGATGGGCGGTGGGGTGCGCGGGTGGTGCGGCCTAGAGCCAGCCGGGGGCGACCATGACGCCCCAGGCCAGCAGCGGGCCGATCACCACGACGCCGGTGGCGTAGACGAGGATCTGCTTGTAGAAGCGGTCGCGGTCCATACTCTCGGGCGCGTTGGCGAGCACGAGCGCGCCGTTGGTGGAGAACGGGGAGACGTCGACGATGGTCGAGGAGACCGCGAGCGCGCAGATCAGCCCGGCCGCCCCGATCTGGCCGCTGAGCAGGAACGGCACGGCGAGCGGGATGAGCGCGGCCAGGATGGCGGTGGAGGACGCGAAGGCGGAGACGACGGCGCCGATGTAGCAGATCAGCAGGGCGGCCAGCAGCGGCACGCCCATCCCGGCGACGCCGTTGGAGACGTACTCGATGGTGCCGGCCTCCTGGAGCACGCCCACGAAGGTCAGCATGCCGGCGAGCAGCAGCACGGTGGACCAGTCGATCTTGTTCACGGCGCCCTTCTGCGCCTGCGGGGACACCAGGGCCAGCAGCACGGCGATGGTGATGGCGACGAACCCGACGTCCACGCCGAAGCCCAGGGCCACGACGGCCAGCACGACGAGGCCGATGATCGTGGCGACCTGCGGGCCGAGTCCCTCGCGCCGGGCGGGGGCCTCGGAGGAGCCGGCGGGATCGGTCGGGCCGTACATGCCCGAGCCGAAGCCCTTGAAGTCCACGTCCTTGTCCCCGCCGTGGGCGATGCGGGAGCGGGCCAGGCGCGCCTCGGAGGCGCGCTCCACGAAGTCCTCCGCCCGGGCCGAGAGCAGGCCCCGCCCGCCCAGGACCAGGAACAGGCCCACCGCGATGAGGAGGTTGAAGACGAGGCTGGACAGGAACACGGCCGTGGGGCTGACGTCGAGGCCGGACTCGGCGACGATCCCGTTGACCGTCACGCCGTAGACCGCGATCGGCGAGAACCCCCCGCCCTGGGCGCCGTGGATGACCATCATGCCCATCATCAGCGGGTTGATCCGGTACTTGGCCGCGAAGCTCAGAGCGATGGGGGCGATGATGGCCACCGCCGCCGGGGACAGGGCGCCCACGGCGGTGATCACGGCCGTGATCAGGAACATGATCCACGGGATCAGTGCCACCCGGCTGCCCACGAGCCTGACCGCTCCCTGCACCAGCAGGTCCACGGTGCCGTTCTTCTGCGCGATGGCGAAGAGGTAGGTGACGCCCACGATGGTGAGGAACAGCCCGCCGGGGAACGCCTCGAGGATCTGGTCGGTGTCCATGCCCAGGACGAACACGCCGAGGACGAAGGCCCCGACGAAGGCGAGGGCGCCCATGTTGACGGGCAGGACGGTGGCCACGACGAACATCGCGGCGAGGATGACGATGGAGAGCACTTCTGGGCCCATGGGACTGCTTTCTGAGGAGGCGGGGATTCCCGGCGGCTTCGGCCCGGGCCACGGAGTGTGACCCGCACCACAGGTTTTGGACTAGCCAATAGGACACCTGTCCCGTTGTCAAGCACACGGGTAGCATTCCGGTACGGGCGCCGGGGAGCGGCGCGCCCCAGCACGATCCGGGCCGCGCCCGGGCGACGGAGGTGGAACATGGCCGGGCCCCGAGGGCTGGACCGCGTGGAGCGGCCGCGGCTCTACGAGCAGGTGGTCGAGCGGCTGCTCGACCACGTCATCGAGCAGCGCCTCGAGCCCGGCGACCGCCTGCCCCCCGAGCGCGATCTCGCGGAGCGGCTCGGCGTCTCCCGCGCCACGGTGGCGCAGGCGCTGGTGGCCCTCGAGGTGCTGGGCGTCATCGACGTCCAGCACGGCAACGGCGCCGTGCTGCTCTACCGGCCCTCCAGCGCGGCCGTGCTGCGCGGCGTGCGGGAGCACACCGACCGCCTGCCGGACATCGCCGACGCCCGCAGCGCCGTCGAGCCGAAGCTCGCCGAGCTCGCCGCCGCCCGGCGCACCCCCGAGGACCTCGCCGCAATCGATGCCGCCCTCGACGAGATGGCCCGCGACATCGCCGACGGCGGGCGCGGGCTGCGCGGGGACGAGCAGTTCCACGAGGCCGTCACCGCCGCCGCCCGCTCCTCCGTCCTGGCGCGGATGATGGCCGAGATCTCGGGGCTCGTGCGCGAGACCCGCCTGGAGTCGCTGAGCCAGCAGGGCCGTCCCGAGCGCTCCCTGGAGTCCCACCGGGCCATCGCCCGCGCCGTCCGTGAGCAGCGGCCCGAGGAGGCCGCCCGGGCCATGCTCGAGCACATCCGGCTCGTCTCCGACGTCGCGGCGCTCAAGCCGCTGTGAGCGCCGCCGCCCGCCCGCGGCGGGCGGCGCTCCCCGGCGCGGATAGACTGGGCCCATGACCACCGATCTCGCCGTGATCGCGTTTGCCCAGAATCCGGACCCGGAGGCGCGCGAGCGCATCCTCACCACGATCCACGACGTCGGCGCCGAGGTCGAGCACTTCTCCGCCGTGCGGGTCACCGGCTCGGGCTCCGCGGGCCCGGACGCCCAGGTCCCCGGCTACAACGCCTTCACCGCCCACGTGCGCGGCTCCGACGCCAGGGCCCTGCTCGCCGCCCTGCGCCCGGACCCCCTCTCCCAGCTGATGCCCGGTGTGGACGTCAACGTGGTCCCGACCCGGCTGTTCGACCCGCAGCGCAAGAAGATGCTGATCCTCGACGTGGACTCCACGCTGATCCAGCAGGAGGTCGTGGAGCTGCTCGCCGCCCACGCGGGCCGCGAGGCGGAGGTCACCGCGGTCACCGAGGCGGCCATGCGCGGGGAGGTGGACTTCGCCCAGTCCCTCCACGCCCGGGTGGAGACCCTCGCGGGGCTGCCGGCGTCGGTGGTCGACGCGGTCTGCGCCGAGGTGCGCCTGTCCCCCGGCGCCGACGTGCTGGTCAAGGCGTTCCTGCGGGAGGGCCACGCCGTCGCGGCGGTCTCGGGCGGCTTCCAGGGCATCCTGACGCCCCTGGCCGAGCAGCTGCAGCTCACCCGGCACTACGCCAACACCCTCGAGGTCGCCGACGGCCGGCTCACGGGCCGGATCCAGGGCGAGGTCGTGGACTGCACCGTCAAGGAGCGCTGCCTGCGGACGTGGGCCGCCGAGCTCGACGTCGCGCCCGAGGACGTCATCGCGGTGGGCGACGGCGCCAACGACCTCGACATGCTCGCCGCCGCGGGGCTCGGCGTGGCCTACAACGGCAAGCCCGCGCTGCGGTCGGCCGCCGACGCGCAGGTCAACCTCCCCAACCTGGACGCGGTCCGCTTCTTCGCGGACCTCTGAGGGACGGCATCGACGGCAGAGGACCGCCCCGGCGCTGCGCCGGGGCGGTCCTCTGCCGTCGGGGGCGCGGGTCTCAGCCCCAGGGCACGGCCCCGACCAGCACGCCCACGGCCAGCATCGTCAGGGCCACGACGGCGGAGCGCCACAGCACCTTCTTGTGGTGGTCGCCCAGCTCCACGTTCGCGAGGGAGACGAGCAGCAGGATCGCCGGCACCAGCGGGGACTGCATGTGCACGGGCTGGCCGGTGATGGAGGCGCGCGCCATCTCGGCGGCGGAGATCCCGTAGTGGCCCGCGGTCTCGCTCAGCACCGGCAGCACGCCGAAGTAGAAGGCGTCGTTGCTCATGAAGAACGTCATGGGGATGCTCAGCAGCCCCGTGACGACGGCCAGGTACGGCCCCATGGACGTCGGGATGATGCTCACCAGCCACTGGGACATGGCGTCGACCATCCCCGTGCCGCTGAGCACGCCGGTGAGCACACCCGCGGCCATCACCATCGAGACCACGGCGACCACGCTGGGGGCGTGCGCGACGAGCTGGGCGGCCTGGTCCTTGACGCGCGGGAAGTTCACGAGCAGCGCGACGGCGGCGCCGACCATGAAGACGAACGCCAGGGGCACGACGTCCAGCACGAGCACGACCATGACGGAGAGGGTGAGGGCCAGGTTGAACCAGAACAGCTGCGGGCGCAGCGTGGCGCGGTTCGGGTCCAGCGCGGAGTCGGCCATGGCGGCGTCGGCGTCGGCGTCGTCGACGAGCTCCGGCGCGTCGAGCACCGCGACGGACGCCCCGCCCGGGGCGCCGTCGCCCCGGCGCCGGCGCGGCCGGCGGGTCCGCGGGCCGGATCCGGCCGCTCCCCCGGAGCCGCCGGGGCCGCCGGGGCTGGTCCCCGCCCCGCTCCAGCCCGTGCTGCCGCCCAGGCGGGCGCGCTCCCGCAGGCCCAGGGTCCAGGCGAAGACGAAGACGACGGCCATGCCCGCCAGCAGGGCCGGGACCATGGGCACGAACACCTCGGTGGGCGAGACGTCCAGCGCCGCCGCGGCGCGCGCGGTCGGCCCGCCCCACGGGACGATGTTCATGGTGCCGTTGGCGAGGCCGGCCACGCAGGTGAGGACCACCGGGCTCAGGCCGAGCCGGCGGTAGATCGGCAGCATCGCCGCGGTGGTGAGGATGAACGTCGTGGAGCCGTCCCCGTCCAGGGAGACCACGGCCGCCAGGACGGCGGTGCCGAGCACGACCTTGGCCGGGTCGTCGCCCAGCACCCGCAGGATGAGGCGCACCAGCGGGTCGAACAGCCCCACGTCGATCATGAGGCCGAAGAAGATGATGGCGAACATCAGCAGGGCCGCCGTGGACGTCAGCGACGCCATCGACTCGAGCACCATGTCGCCGAGTCCGAGGCCGGCTCCGGCGAACAGGCCGAAGACGGTGGGGACCAGGATCAACGCCAGCACCGGCGTCAGCTTCTTCGTCATGATCAGGCCCATGAAGACCGCGATCATGGCGAAGCCGAGGAAAACGAGCACGACTACTCCTTCAAGCACAGAGGGCCGGTGGTGTGACCGGCCTTACGACGCTACGGTGCGCTGGGTCACGCCTGGCGCTTTTGCGCACTTGAGGTGCATACTGCCCATTGCGCAACTTCTGCTCGTTTAGCTCATCCGACGGCCCGTCCGGCGGGACAGGGCTCGACCGACGCCCGGACCGGAGGACCCACCGTGACGACGACCGACGGGACCCGGCTCCGCCTGGGGTTCCTCACCCGGATGCTGCTGCTGCAGCTGGGCGTCGTCGCCGTGGTGGTGGCGGCCACGGGCTGCATCTTCGGCTGGCTGACCTACGAGGACCTGGGCCGGGACGCCGAGCAGCAGGCCCTCGCCATCGCCCGCTCCGTGGCGGCCGAGGACGACGTGCGCGCCGGCGTCGCCGCCTTCGCCGACGCCCCCGCCGGGGAGCTGGACCCGGAGGCCCTGGCCGCCGGCACGCTGCAGTCCTCCGCCGAGGAGGTGCGCCGGCGCACGGGCTCCCTGTTCGTGGTGATCACCGAGGACGCGGGCCTGCGGCTCGCGCACCCCAACCCCGCCCTGCTGGGCCTGCCGGTGAGCACGGACCCCAGCGAGGCCCTCGCCGGCCGGGAGGTCACCAGCCAGGAGCGGGGCACGCTCGGCCACTCGGCGCGCGCCAAGGTCCCCGTCCACGCCCCCGGCTCCATCACCCGGGTGGTCGGCGAGGTCAGCGTCGGGATCTCCCGCCAGGACGTGCTGGCCAGCCTGCAGGAGGCGATCACCCCCGTGGCCCTCACGACCCTCGGCGCGCTCGCGCTGGCCGCGGCGGCCTCCGCGGCCCTGGGCCGCCGGCTCAAGCGCCTGACCCTCGGGCTCGAGCCGGAGGAGATCTCGGCCCTGGCGCAGGACCAGGAGGCCGTGCTGCGCGGCGTCGACGAGGGCGTGGTGGGCGTCTCCGCCGACCGGCGGATCACGGTGTGCAACCGGGAGGCCGGGCGCCTGCTCGGCGTCGAGGACCCGGAGCGGCTCGTGGGCCGCCCCCTCGCCGAGGCGGGGCTGCCGGAGTCGTTCCCCGCGCTGCTGGCGGCGGCGACGCCGGAGTCGCCCGCCATCGAGCAGGTCATCGGCCCGCGCGTGCTGATCCTCTCCGCCCGCGCCGTGCTCCCTGCCCGGTCCCCGCAGCGGCGCCGGGTGCGGTCCCGGGGGCCGGCCCGGGGGGCCGCCGTGGACGGGGCCCCGGAGCTGGGCTGGGTGGTGATGGTCCGGGACCGCACCGAGCTGCAGTCCCTGACCCGCCAGCTGGACGCCGTCGGCGCGCTCAGCACCGCCCTGCGCGCCCAGCGGCACGAGTTCGCCAACCGGCTGCACACCATCTCGGGCCTGCTCGGCATCGGCGACCCCGAGGAGGCCCGCCGCTACGTGGCCGAGGTGACCGCCACGGGTCCCCTGAGCTATCCGGCCGAGCAGGCCGAGCTGCTGCGCGACCCCTACCTGCAGGCGTTCCTGGGCGCCAAGAGCGTCGAGGCCGCCGAGCGCGGGGTGATCCTGCGGATCGGGGACGAGACCCTCATCCGGGGGCGGGTCACCGACCCCCAGGACGTCACCACGGTCATCGGCAACCTCGTGGACAACGCCGTGCGCGCCGCCGTCCAGGGCGGGGCCGAACCGCGCTGGGTGGAGGTCGAGCTGCTGGACGAGTGGACGGGCGAGGAGGGGACGCTGCACGTCGTCGTGGCCGACTCCGGCAACGGGCTGCGCTCCCAGGACGCGGAGCGGATCTTCGCCCAGGGCTGGTCGACGGCGCGCCCGCCCGGCCCCCCGGACGCGGGCGGCGGCGGGGAGCCGCCCCGGGCGGCGCTGCCGGACGCGCACGGGCAGGGCTTCGGCCTGTCGCTGAGCCGGGAGCTGGCCCGGCGCCGCGGCGGGGACGTGTGGGTGGCCGACCCCGGCCGCCCGGGCGGGCCCGGCGCCGTGTTCTGCGCCCGGCTGCCCGGCACGGTGGCCGACGGGACCCCGGCGACCGACGCCGGCTCCCGCACCGGGGGCAACGGCACGCCGACGGAAGGAGAGCGATGAGCGAGGACCTCGTGGTGCTGGTGGTGGACGACGACTTCCACGTGGGGCGCCTGCACGCCGGGTACGTCGACGCCGTGCCCGGTTTCACCGCGCTGCCCCCGGTGGGCACGGCGGAGCAGGCGCTGCGCGCGGTGCACGCCCACCGGCCGGACCTCGTGCTGCTGGACGTCTACCTGCCGGACGCCCTGGGCCTGGACCTGCTGCGCAGCCTCGACGTGGACGTCGTCATGCTCACCGCGGCCGCCGACCCGGCGGCCGTGCGCGCCGCCGTCCGCCGCGGAGCCCTCGCCTACCTCATCAAGCCGTTCACCGGGGAGCAGCTGGCCCGGACCCTGCGCGCCTACGCCCGCTACCGGCGGCTGCTCGCCGACCGCACCCCGCTGACCCAGGAGGGCGTCGACCGCGCCCTCCACGCGCTGCGCCCCGGCGGCGGGGAGGCCCCGGCGGGCGGGGAGCGCGCCCGCTCGGCCACCGAGGCGGCCGTGCTGGGGGCGCTCGTGCCCGGGGAGCCGCGCTCCGCGGCCGAGATCGCGCGGGCCGTGGGCATCTCGCGGGCGACCGCCCAGCGCTACCTCTCGGCCCTGGCCGACGACGGGGCGGTCGAGATCCAGCTGCGCTACGGCACCACGGGACGGCCCGAGCACCGCTACGGACCGGTCGGGCGGTGAGGCCCGCCCGTCAGCGGGAGAGGTCCAGGGCGTAGGCCCCGCGCGCCCCGTCGCGGCCCAGCAGCTTCTCCAGCGGGCCCTCGTAGACCTCGAGGGCCCGGCGCAGGAGGGAGGCCACGTCGTGGGCGGCGACGGTGACCGTGCCGCCCAGCGGGTCGTCGTCCGTCCAGCGGGCCACGACGCAGCGCCCGGGGTCCGGGTCGACCACGTCGCCGTCGGCGTCGAGGAGCTCGCCCACGGCGTAGTCGTGCCGGCGCCGGTCGGCGCGGAGGGTCAGCCGCACGGCCTCCGGGTGACGGTGGCGCAGCTCCTCGGCGATGAGGTCCAGCAGCGTCCGCGCGTAGGAGCGCTGGGCCCGGACCAGCTTCTCCTCGGCGGCCTCGAGCGCCAGGTCGGCGCTCACCGGGCGCTCCCGAGCCGGGCGGGGGGCCGGCCGGCCCCGCTCCTCCTCGGCGACACCTGGGTCACGGTGGTGCTCACACTCCTCGGCTGGGGGACAGGTCCGAGCAGAGCGTATCCGGGGGCGCCGCCCCTCCCCCGCAGGGACGCGCCAGCACGGCGGCGGGGGACAATGGCGGGATGATCGACGCGCACCTGCACGTGGTCGACCCGCGGTTCCCCCTCGTGGCGAACCAGGGGTACGTGCCCCCGGCCTTCACCGCGGCCGACTACCTCGCCCGCGTCCGGCCCCTGGGGGTCGTGGGCGGGGCCGTGGTCAGCGGCTCCTTCCAGGGCCACGACCAGGACCACCTGCTCGCGGCGCTCGCGGAGCTGGGGCCCGGCTTCGCCGGCGTCACGCAGCTGCCCGCGTCCGTGACGGACGCGCGGATCCTGGAGCTGGACCGCGCCGGGGTCCGGGCGGTGCGCTTCACCCTCTACCGGGGGGCCTCCGCGGAGCCGGCCGAGATCGAGCGGCTCGCCCGGCGGGTGCACGAGCTGGCGGGGTGGGGCGCGGAGTTCTACCTGGACGCCGCCGAGCTGGACGGTCTCGGCCCGCTGCTGCGCCGGCTGCCGCGCACGAGCGTCGACCACCTGGGCATGAGCGCGGCGGGCCTGCCGGCGCTGCTGGAGCTGGTCGCGCACGGGACCCGCGTGAAGGCCACGGGCTTCGGGCGCGTGGACCTCGACGTCCCGGACGCCCTGCGCCGGATCCACGCCGTGGACCCGGCCGCGCTGCTGTTCGGCACGGACCTGCCCAGCACCCGGGCGCGCCGGCCGTTCCGGGACGCCGACCCGGGCCTCGTCGTCGCGGCCCTCGGCCCGGAGGCCGCGGCCGCCGTCCTGCACGACAACGCCGCCGCCTGGTACGGGCTGCCGCGGAGCACCGGGCAGGACTACTCCGGCCACGCCTCGCGGCCGGGGCTCAGCGCGTAGCGCAGCTCCACGGCGCCGCCCTCGAAGTGGGTGGTCCGCTGCAGCCGCAGGTCCTTCGCCGCCGCCGTGGGCAGCACCGGGTGGCCCCCGCCCAGGGCGATGGGCATCAGCGTCAGCCACAGCTCGTCGAGCAGGCCCGCGTCGGCGAACTGGGCGGCCAGCCGGCCACCGCCCACCACCCACAGGTTGCGCCCTCCGGCGGACTCCAGCGAGGCCTCGGCGTGGAGGGCCACGGGGCCCTGGACGAAGCGCAGGTCCGCGCCGGCGATCCGCGGGAGCTCCCGGTGGGTGAAGACCCACGTGGGCAGGCCGCCGTAGGGCCACTTCTCGCCCTGGCGCAGGACGAACTCGTAGGTGCTCGCCCCCATGGCGAGCGCCCCGACGTCGGCGAGGAAGCCGTCGTAGTGGTCCTGGTAGGCCTCGAAGCCGTACTGCAGCAGCCAGTCGAGGTGGTTCTCGCGGTCGGCGATGTACCCGTCGGCGCTCGCGGCGACGTAGTACTGAGTTCTGCTCATGGGCACCACGTTACGCACGCACGCGCACGGATCCCACCGTCTCTTCCCGGGCGCGTGCGCCGCACGACATCATGGGGGCATCGACCGGACCGACGCGGAAGGCGCGACCATGGCCATGATGCTCAACCCCTACCTCACCTTCCGGGACACCGCCGAGGAGGCGATGGAGTTCTACCGCTCGGTCTTCGGCGGCGAGCTGACCGTCATGCGCTTCAGCGAGTACGGCGCGAGCAAGGACCCCGCCGAGGCGGACAAGGTCATGCACGCGATGCTCGCCACCGACGAGGGCCTGGTGCTCATGGCCTCGGACACCCCCGCCGGCATGGACCTCACCCCGGGCGACAACGTGTCGATCTCCGTGGCCGGGGACGACGAGGACGCCCTGCGCGGGTACTGGGAGAAGCTCTCCGACGGCGGGACGGTCACCATGCCGCTGGACCGGCCCCCGTGGGGCGGGCTGTTCGGGATGTGCACGGACCGGCTGGGCACGCACTGGTTGATCAGCATCTCCGAGGCCGGGACCTGAGCCTCCCCCGGAACGGGCGGGCGGTGGGCGCTACCGGGAGCTGACGGAGGCGAACCGGCGCAGGCACAGGGGCACGAGGACGGCCAGCAGGACCACGCTGCCGAGCAGGACGGTCAGCACGGGATGCTGCATCGGCCAGACGTCCGGCACGGGCGCCGAGCCGGTGTTGCCGAACAGCTCCCGGGCGGCCTGCACGAGCGCGGAGACGGGGTTCCAGTCCGCGAACGCCTCGAGGGAGCCCGAGAGGGTCTGCGACTGCACGAACGCGTTCGAGATGAAGCTCAGGGGGAACAGGATCACGAACGAGGCGTTGCTGACGGTCTCCGCGCTGCGCACGCTCATGCCCACGAGCGCCATGACCCAGCTGAAGGCGCAGCCGGAGAACAGCAGCAGGCCCACCCCGGCCGCGAACGAGCCCACGGACGTGGTGAAGCGCCAGCCCACGGCCAGGCCGGTGCCGATCATGATGACCAGGTCGGCGTTGGTCCGGCCCACGAGCACGGCCGAGCGGCTCATGGGCAGGGTCCGGAACCGGTCGACGATGCCCTCCTTCACGTCCCTGGCCATGCCCTCCCCGGAGAACGCGGAGCCGAAGAGCACGGTCTGCCCGAAGATCCCCGCCATGAGGTACTGGGTGCAGTCCGTGCCCTCCACCCGGATGGACCCGCCGGAGACCTGGCTGAACAGCAGCACGAACATGACGGGCTGGAGCACGGCGAAGACCAGCATGTCCGGGGAGCGCCGGAGCCGGATGAGGTTGCGGTGGGTGATCGTCCAGCCGTCGGCGGCCCCCGTGCGCAGGGTGGCGGCGGGGCAGGCGGGCCGGTCGGCGGGCTCACTGCGCGCGCCGTCCGCGGGGCACGGCGGGGAGGGCCCCGGTGAGACTCAGGGACACGTCGTCGAGGGTCGGGCGGCGCATGCCGGCGTCGTGCAGCGCCACGCCCGCCGCGGTGAGCTCGGCCAGGACGCGCTGGCGGGCGAGCGGGCCCTCCCGGACCGCCGCCTGGAGCTCGCGCCCGCGGTCGCCGACCGTCGGGGTGCTCTCCCCGTGGCGGGCGAGGACCGCGCCCGCGCGCTCGGCGTCGGCGGGGTGCTGCAGGACGACGACGACGCGGTGCCCGCCTACCCGGGTCTTGAGCTCGTTCGGGGTGCCGGCGGCGATGACCCGGCCGCCGTCGATGACGGAGATCTCGTCCGCGAGCCGGTCCGCCTCCTCGAGGTACTGGGTGGTCAGCAGGACCGTGGTGCCGTCGGCGACGAGGGAGCGAATGACGTCCCACAGGCCGATGCGGCTGCGCGGGTCCAGCCCGGTGGTGGGCTCGTCGAGGAAGAGGATCCGCGGGCGGACCACCAGGGCCCCCGCCAGGTCCAGGCGCCGGCGCATGCCCCCGGAGTAGCCCTTGACCGGGCGGTCCCCGGCGTCCGCGAGGCCGAACAGCTCCAGCAGCTCCCCGGCCCGGCGCCGGGCCGCCGGCCCGCCCAGGTGGTGGAGCCGACCGACCATCCGGCGGTTCTCCGCCCCGGTGAGGGTCTCGTCCACCGCCGCGTACTGGCCCGAGGCGCCGATCATCCGGCGGATCCGGCCGGGCTCGGCGACGACGTCCACGCCGTCGATCCGCGCGGAGCCGGCGTCGGGCACGACGAGCGTGGTCAGCACCTTGACCACGGTGGTCTTGCCGGCGCCGTATCGGTCCGAGCAGGCCCTTGACGGTCCCCTCGGGCACGGACAGGTCCAGCCCGGCCAGGACGTGGACGGCGCCCGTGCGGGACCGGTACGCCTTGGCGAGGCTCTCGACCTCGACGAGGGGGCGGGTCATCCCGCCGCTCCGGTGCAGGTCATGCCGGCTCCTGTTCCGGCTCCTGTTCTGCGGCCCGGGACCTCAGCCCGGCCGGCGGATCTGCTGGGACAGGCCGCGGTAGTGCCCGGCCAGGGCGGGGTGGTAGTCGCGGGCGAAGTCGACCGCGTCCGGGTCGCCGCCGGTCTCGGCGGCGACCAGCCGGTCCAGGTAGTACTCCCAGCCCGGGCCGACCGCCTCGAGGTCGGCGGGGTCGGGGTCCCGGTGGGACAGCCGCAGCGTGACCGCCCCGTCCTCGTCGTGCAGGTCGAGGTCCACGCGCCAGGCGCCGGGGCCCGGCCCGAGCGTCACGGCGAGGTGGCGGGGCGGGTCGCAGCGCCGGATCAGGAGCACCTCGCGCGGCGCCCCGTCCTCGGCGGTGAGCTGGACCTCGACGCGTCCCGAGGAGGGGTCCCCGGTCCAGGGGCCGTACCAGCGGGCGAGCCGGCCGGGGTCGGTCACGGCCGCCCAGGCGCCGGAGAGCGGGGCGTGGAGCGGGCGGGTCAGAACGAGCCGGTCGCCGGACTCGATCCTCCCGGTGGGCGGGACGTTCATGGGGTCTCCCGGTGGGATCGGCGGGCGGGGACGCCGGTGCCGGCCTCCCCGGTGAGCACGGCGGCGTCGGCGCAGCCGTGGGCGGCCACGGCCGTGCGCACGGCGTCCGGGGCGAGGTCGGGCTGTTCGACGGCCCACCCGGCGCGGGCGGGGACGGTGAGGGTGCCCATGCCCCTGATGGTCCCACTGCCCACCGACACCGCAGGGGAGCCGGACGGTCCCGGCGGCCGGAGGGAGCACGACGGCGGGGCGCCCACCCTGCAGGGGGCACCCCGCCGTCGTGGGCGGAGCTGCGGGGCTACTTCCGGCCGGCCTGCGCGAGGAAGTCGTCGGCGCCGCCCACGAGCTCGACGTGGCCCGAGGGGACGTCGGCGGTGACCATCCGGGCCACCTCCTGGGCGAACTCCTGGACGGTGTAGAGCTTGCCGGCGGCCTCGCGGCGCTGCTCGAGCGCGCCGGGGCGGGCCCGGTTGAGCAGGGTCGCGGTCACGGTGCCCTCGATCATGTCGGCGGAGACGACGACGAGGCTCACGCCCCGCTCGGCCAGCTCGGGGATGCGGGCGGTGAGGGTGTCCTCGCCGGCGCGCTTGGACCGTGCGACCTGCTCGTACTCGGGCATGGTCTCGACGTCGTTGATGAAGTGCGCCTGGTGGCTGGTCACGAACACCACGCGCCCGCCCTCGGGCAGGTGCTCCAGCGCCGCCGTGAGCGTGTCGTCCTGGGCGTCGCGGTTGAGCTTGAGCGCGTAGTCCTCGCCGAGGTCCGTCTCCATGCCGCCGGAGGCGTTGAGCACGAGCACGTCCACCCCGCCGAAGGCCTCCACGGCCTGCGCGAAGAGGTTGCGCACGTCCTCGGGGCTCGTCATGTCGGCCTGCACGGCGATCGCGCGCCCGCCGGCGGCCTCGATCTCCTTGACGACCTTGTTGGCGCGCGGCGCCTTCTGCCGGTAGTTGACGACGACGTTGGCGCCCTCGGCGGCCAGCAGCTTCGCGGTGTCGGCGCCGACGCCGCGCGAGGACCCGGTGACGACCGCGGTCTTGCCTGCGAGTGAACTCATGGTGCTCCTTCGGTGGGACGGTTCGGGGAGGTGCGGACCGGTCAGTGGCCCATGCCCAGGCCGCCGTCCACGGGGATGACGGCGCCGGAGATGTACTTGGCCTCGTCGGACGCGATCCAGCGCACGACGGAGGCGACCTCCTCGGGCTCGGCGAAGCGGCCGGCCGGGATGGAGGCGAGGTAGTCCTGCTGGGTGGCCTCGGGCAGCGCGGCGGTCATCTCGGTGTTGATGAAGCCGGGGGCCACGACGTTGGCGGTCACGTTGCGCCCGCCCAGCTCGCGGGTGATGGAGCGGGCGATGCCGACCAGCCCGGCCTTGGACGCGGCGTAGTTGACCTGGCCGGGCGAGCCGTAGAGACCGACCACGGAGGAGATGAGCACCACGCGCCCGCGCTTGAGCCGCATGAAGCCCTTGGCGGCCCGCTGCACCACGCGGAACGCGCCGGTGAGGTTGGTGTCGATCACGTCCTGGAAGTCCTGCTCCTTCATCCGCAGCAGCAGCGTGTCACGGGTGATGCCGGCGTTCGCGACGACGACCTCGACCGGCCCGAACTCGGCCTCGACGGCCTTGTACGCGGCGTCGATCGACGCGGCGTCGGTGACGTCGGCCCGCACCGCGAAGAACTCCTCGGGGGCCTCGCCGGAGCGGTAGGTGACCGCCACGTTGTCCCCGCCGTCCTTGAACGCCTGCGCGATGGCCCGCCCGATGCCGCGGTTGCCGCCGGTCACGAGGACGGTGCGGGGGGCCGGGCGGTGCTGCTGGTCTGCCATCACGTCTGCCATGGGGTTCGGGGCCTTTCGGTCGGGAGTGCGCGGTCGGAGGTGCGCGGTCGAGGGCGCGCCGGCACCGGCCGCGAGGGCCTGCCGGGCGCAGATCCACCCCATCGTATCGGCACGCGCGCCGAACCGGCCGGTAGCCGGCGGTCCCTACTCGATGTCGGTGCCGGGTGAGAGAATGGATCGTCTGTTGGGAGGGACATGAGCAACCGTTATCTGACGACCGGCGAGGCCGCCGGTCAGGACGAGATCCACTCCATCACGGCCACGGCCGCGCCGCACACCCAGGACATGGGCCACCGGATGAAGGTCTACAGCATCCAGATGGCCCTGCGCGTGGTGTGCCTGATCGTCTTCGTGGTGGTCGACAACATCTGGGTCCGCGGGGTCGCCATCGCGGGCGTCGCGATCCTGCCGTGGATGGCCGTGATGCTCGCCAACAGCGGCGCCGACCGCTCCGCGCGCACCAGCCACTACTACGAGCCACCGGCCGCCCCGGCCCTGGCGGCGGTCCCCGAGCCCGCCCGTCCGGCCGAGCCCCTGGCCATCGACTTCGTCCTGGAGGGCGAGTTCGTGGCCGGCCACGGGGACGACGACCCCGCGCGCCCGGCCCCCGGTCCCGCCCCGTCTCCCAGCGGAGGCCCGGCTTCCTCCGCTACTGTCGAGGACGACCCCTACCGGTCCCGAGGAGCCGCCTGAGCCCCGGGACCCCGACCGCACACCCTGAGGAGCACGACCGCCGTGGAGTTCGACCTGCTCGGATCGCTGGCACCGCGAGGAGCCGGCACCACGCCGGCGGGGCCGGAGACCCCGCAGTGCTCCAGCAAGGGCTGCCGGGCGGACGCCGCCTGGCAGATCCGGTGGAACAACCCGCGGATCCACGCGCCCGAGCGGCGCAAGGTCTGGCTGGCGTGCCCCGGGCACCGGGAGCAGCTCGAGCAGTTCCTCGGCGCCCGCGGCTTCTGGAAGGACACCGTGCCCCTGACCGGGACCGCCCCGGACGGTGACGGGGCGGGTCGGGACGGCGCGGCGTGAGCGCGTACCGTTTCCTGCTCAGCGGACGGTGGATCGGCTGGTTCCTCCTGGCCTGCGCCGCCGCGGCGGTGGCGGTCTACCTGGGCGGGTGGCAGATGGACCGCAACGACCACCTGGTCGGCGAGAACGGCAAGATCACGCGGAACTACCGGGCCGAGCCGCTGAGCGGGCCCCCCGCCGCCGCCCAGTTCGCCGACCACGACCCCGCGCTCACGTGGCACCCCGTCCGGCTCACGGGACAGTACCTGCCCGAGGACCAGGTGCTCGTGCGCAACCGCCCCCAGGACGGGCGCGTGGGCTACGAGGTCCTCGTGCCCTTCCGCACGCAGGACGGGGACGTGGTCGTCCTGGACCGCGGCTGGATCCCCACCGGCGCGGCGGCCAACGGCATGCCCGACGAGGTCCCGGCCCCGCCCGCCGGCCAGGTGACCGTCACGGCGCGGCTGCAGCCCGGGGAGCCCGCGGTGGACCGCGGGGCGCCCGAGGGCCAGATCGCCACCATCCACCTCGAGGAGCTGCAGGAGCGCTGGGGCTACCCCGTCGGCACCGCGGCCTTCGGCGAGGTCTTCGCCGAGGACCCGGCCCCCGCGGTCTCCCCCGCCCCGGCCCCGGAGCCCGAGACCGGCTCCGGTCCCCACCTGTCCTACTCCCTGCAGTGGTACGCGTTCGCGGCCCTGTTCTTCGTGGCCTACGGCTACGCGGCCCGTCAGCAGGCCCGCAACGACGAGTGGGACCGGCAGTACGCCGAGGAGATGGAGCGGCACCTGTCCCAGTTCTACGACGCGGACGGCCACTACGTCGGGGAGGGCGACGAGGAGCTCGTCCTGCGCCAGATGGAGATGGCCGACGACATGCCCGCGCACCTGAAGTCCCTGATGCGCCCCCGGCCGCAGCGCCGGCGCGCGCGGGCCACCTGGGAGGACGAGGAGGACGCGCTGCTCGACGCCCTCGAGGAGCGGGACGGCTCCCTCACCGCCCGGGACTGAGCACGGTCCCGGGACCGTGCCCGCGCGCCGGCGGCGGTGGCCCCGGGGTAGGCTTCGCCTTCCCGGCGCCCGCCGTCCCGCCCGCCCTGGAGGCCTCTCGTGAGATCGATCGGACGTCCCCGCACCCGCCCCTTCGCCTTCGTCGGCGCCACGGTCGTGCTGACCGGCGCCGCCGGCGGCATCGGGTCCGCGCTGGCCGGCGCCCTCGCCGACCGGGGCAGCCACCTCGTGCTCCTGGACCGGGACGGACCCGGGCTGCAGGCGCTGGCCGACCGGCTGCGCGCCGCCCACCCGACGCTGTCCGTGGCCGTGCACGTCGTCGACCTCGCCGACCCGGACGCCACCGTGGCCGTGGGCCGGCGCATCGCCGCGGAGCACCCGGACACGACGGCCCTGATCAACAACGCGGGAGTGGCCCTCCTGGGACGCTTCGACGAGGTCACGCTCGAGGAGTACGAGTGGCTGATCGACGTGAACTTCCGCGCGGTCGTGCGCCTGACCCACACGCTGCTGCCCGTGCTCGCCGCCCACCCGGGAGCGCACCTGGTCAACGTGTCGTCGGTCTTCGGGATCATCGCCCCGGCCGGACAGACGGCGTACGCGGCGGCCAAGTTCGCCGTGCGCGGCTTCACGGAGAGCCTGCGCCAGGAGCTGGCCCCGCTCGGGGTGGGGGTGACCACGGTGTTCCCGGGAGGGGTGCGCACGGGCATCACGCACGCGGCGCGGATCGGCAGCCACGTGGTGCCCGAGGCCCTGGAGACCCTGCGGCGCTGGGAGGTGCTGCTGAGCACGGACCCGGCCGTGGTGGCGGAGCGGATCCTGCGCGCCGTGGAGCGGCGGCGGGCCCGGGTGCTCGTCGGGGCGACCGCCACCGTCCCGGACGCGCTGGTCCGCCTGCTCCCGGTCGGGCACGCCCGCCTGCTGGAACCGGGCTTCGCGCTGTTCGTGGTGCTGGGCCGGCGTCGGACCCGCCGGGGCCCGGCGCCGGACGCGCCCGGGCGGCTCAGGCCAGGGAGATGAGGTCCTGGTACTCCTGGTTCCACAGGTCCTCGGTGCCGTCGGGCAGGATCACGACGCGCTCCGGGTCCAGGGCCTCGACGGCCCCCTCGTCGTGGGAGACCAGCACGACCGCGCCCTCGTAGGTGCGCAGGGCGTTGAGGATCTCGTGGCGCGAGGCCGGGTCCAGGTTGTTGGTGGGCTCGTCCAGCAGCAGCACGTTGGCCGAGGACGCCACGAGCGTCGCCAGCGCCAGGCGGGTCTTCTCCCCGCCGGAGAGGACGCCGGCGGGCTTCGACACGTCGTCGCCCTGGAACAGGAACGAGCCCAGGATGTTGCGCACCTCGGTGTCCGCGAGGTCCGGGGCGGCGGTGCGCATGTTCTCGAGCACCGTGCGGTCGTGGTCGAGGGTGTCGTGCTCCTGGGCGAAGTAGCCCACCTTGAGCCCGTGCCCGGGCCTGATCTCCCCGCTGTCCGGCTGGGCCACCCCGGCGAGCATGCGCAGCAGCGTGGTCTTGCCGGCGCCGTTGAAGCCGAGGATCACGACGCGGGAGCCCTTGTCGATGGCCAGGTCCACGTCGTTGAAGATCTCGAGGGAGCCGTAGGACTTGGACAGCCCGCGGGCCGTGAGCGGGGTCTTGCCGCAGTCGGCGGGCTTCGGGAAGCGGATGGCCGCGACCTTGTCCTGCTGGCGCTCGCCCTCGAGGCCCTGCATGAGCCGCTCGGCGCGCTTGATCATCTGCTGGGCGGCCACCGCCTTCGTCGCCTTGGCCCGCATCTTGTTGGCCTGGTCCATCAGCGCCGTGGCCTTCTTCTCGGCGTTGGCGAACTCGCGCTTGCGCCGGTGGGCGTCCTGCTCGCGCTGCTTGAGGTAGTTCTTCCAGCCCATGTTGTAGACGTCGATCACGCAGCGGTTGGCGTCCAGGTACAGGACCTTGTTGACGACCATCTCCATGAGCTCGACGTCGTGGGAGATCACGAGCAGCCCGCCCTGGAAGTTCTTGAGGAACTCCCGCAGCCAGGACACGGAGTCCACGTCGAGGTGGTTGGTCGGCTCGTCGAGGAGCATGATGTCCGCGTCCGAGAACAGGATCCGGGCCAGCTCCACGCGCCGGCGCTGACCGCCGGAGAGCGTGCGCAGCGGCTGGTTGAGGATCCGTTCGGGCAGGTCCAGGTTCGCCGTGATGGTGGCGGCCTCGGACTCCGCGGCGTAGCCGCCGCCGGCGAGGAACTCCGCCTCGAGCCGGTCGTAGCGGCGCATCGCCTTGGTGCGCACCGCGTCGTCGTCGGAGGCCATGTCCTGCTCCGCCTGGCGCAGGCGGGCGATCACCCCGGCGAGGTTCCGGGCGGAGAGGATGCGGTCCCGGGCGAGCTGCTCCATGTCCTCGACCTTCGGGTCCTGCGGGAGGTAGCCGATGGTGCCCGTGCGGGCGACCGTGCCGTCCGCGGGCAGGGTCTCGCCCGCGAGCACCTTGGTCATGGTGGTCTTGCCCGCGCCGTTGCGGCCGACGAGGCCGATCTTGTCCCCCTTGTCCACCCGGAAGTTGACCTCGTCCATCAGCAGCCGGGCGCCGGCACGCAGTTCGAGGTTCTGGACAGTGATCACGGAGGGGACCTTTCGGACGGGAACGCGGAGGAGGTGGGCGCCCGAACGGGCAACCCGCCCATCCTACCCGGGCGGGCCCGCCGCGGCCCAGGACCGGGATCACATCCGGGGGATCACCGCGTCCGCGCCCCGGCGGGGCTCCCGTGGTGCGGGGGCATCTCGTCGGCGAGCGCCGAGGAGGCCCCCGGCAGGGTCTGCGCGTTGTAGTCGACGATCTGCCAGCCGCGCTCGGGGTGCTCCTCCAGCACCGTCCACGCGCAGTTGGCCATCCCGGCGAGCATGTTCCGCAGCCGGGGCGGGGCGTCGAAGAACGCGAGCACGCCGCTGCGCAGGGCCGCCCCGTGGCCGACGAGCACGCCGGTGCTCCCCGGCCCGAGTGCTGCCGCCGCGTCCCGCAGCACGGCCGTCATCCGCTCGTCGACCTCCGAGGGCAGCTCGGCGCCGGGGACGCGGTAGTTGTCCTCGGTGAAGAACTTCTCGTAGACCTCGGGGTGGCTCTCGCGGAACTCCGCGAAGGTGGTGCCCTGGCGGATGCCGACGTCGTACTCGCGCAGGCGCCGGTCGAGGCGCACCTCGAGGCCCGTGAGTACCGCCAGCTCCCGCGCGGTGTGCCGGGCCCGCTCCAGGTCGCTGGACCAGATGAACGCGGGGGCGAACGCGGCGAGCGCCGCAGCGGCCTGCCGCGCCTGGTGGCGCCCGACGGGGTCCAGCGGCACGTCGGCCTGCCCCTGGGCCCGGTCCTGGACGTTCCACGCCGTCCGCCCGTGGCGCCACAGCACCAGCCTGCGGCGCTGCGGGCCCGCCGTCGTCGTCCTGCTCATCGTCGCCTCTCGTCGCGGGGGTCCGCCGTCCGGCACCGGACGGCACGTTTCGACACATTCGCGCGGGTCTTCCCAGGGCTCCCGACCCGTCGGTAGTGTCCGACCCAGTCCACCACGGCGCGCCCCCGGGCAGCCACCACCGGCGGAAGTGAGCACGATGCGCGAAGACGTCCAGGAGTGGTTCACGGCCCGCAGCTACCGCGGGGGCCAGTGGTCACCCGAGCAGCTGGTGCAGCGCAAGGGGACGGCCACGGTCAGCGTGGTCCTGCCGGCGCGCAACGAGGCGGACACCGTGGGGGGCATCGTGGCCGCGCTGCGGGCGGACCTGGTGGAGGCCGTGCCCCTGATCGACGAGCTCGTCGTGATCGACTCGGACTCCACCGACGGCACCGCCGCGGTCGCCGCCGCGGCCGGGGCGCGGGTGTTCCGCCAGGACGAGATCCTCCCCGCCCACGGCAACGTCGCGGGCAAGGGGGAGGCCCTGTGGAAGTCCCTGGCCGTCACGAGCGGGGACGTCCTGGCGTTCATCGACTCGGACCTGCGCCAGTTCGACTCGCGCTTCGCCGTGGGCCTGCTGGGCCCGCTGCTGAGCGAGCCGGGCGTGGCGTTCGTCAAGAGCTGCTACGACCGCCCGCTCAACGACGGGACCACCATCCTGCCCGCGGGCGGGGGCCGGGTGACCGAACTGGTGGCCCGTCCGCTGCTGAACCTGTTCTGGCCCCAGCTCGCCGGGCTGGTGCAGCCGCTGGCCGGGGAGTACGCCGGGCGGCGGTGGCTGCTGGAGCGGATCCCGTTCGTCTCCGGCTACGGGGTGGAGATCGCGATGCTCATCGACGTGCTGGAGGCGGTGGGCCTGGACGCGATGGCCCAGGTGGACCTCGGGGTGCGCGCCCACCGCAACTCCTCCGACGCCGCCCTGGCCCGGATGGCCGCCCAGATCCAGCTCACCGTCCAAGCCCGACTGCGCTGCGAGGGGCCGCTGGGCGAGCACGGCGGGGTCCTGACGCAGTTCCTGCGCGAGGGGGACCGCTTCCTCGCCGAGACCCACGAGATCAGCGTGCGCGAGCGCCCGCCCATGGCCCAGGTCCCCGAGTACGCCGGGCGGCTGGCGACCGGTCGCGTGGCATGACGGGCCTGCGGGTCCTCGTCAACGCCGGGCCGTGGCTGCCCGTGCCCCCCGACGGCTACGGGGGCATCGAGACGGTCGTGGCCACCCTCGTGCCGGAGCTGCGCCGGGCGGGCGCGCACGTCACCCTCGCCACGGTGGGCCCGTCGACGCTGGAGGCCGACGACCACCTGCGGGTCCTCGACGAGCCGGCGTTCCCCTCCATCGCCATGCCCTACAACCGGGTCTCGGGCATCGCCCACGCCCACATGCAGGGCGTCGTGGCCGCGCTGCGCGCGGAGGACCGGTGGGACGTCGTGCACGACCACCTCGAGGTGGTGGGCCCGGCCGTGCTGGGCGCCATGGGGGACGCCGCTCCCCCGACGCTGCAGACCCTGCACTGGGACCTGCGCAAGCACCCCGACTTCTACTCCCGCTTCGACGGGCGCGGGCGGGTCCGCTTCGCCGCGGTCTCGGCCTCCCAGCTGGAGCGCGCGCCGGAGAACCTGCGGGCCCAGACGATCGGTGTGGTGCCCCTGGCGGCCCCACCGGCCCTCGACGTGGCGGTCGAGCCGGGCGGGCACGCCCTGGTGCTGGCCCGGATCACCGCCGACAAGGGCCAGGACCTCGCCGCCCGCGTCTGCCGCCGGGCCGGGATCCCGCTCGTGCTCGCCGGGCCGGTCGCCGGGATCGGCGACCCCGAGGAGCTGGAGCGCCGGCTCGCGGACGGCGACGAGGCCCTGCACGGGCACCCCGACGTGCGGTACTGGCTCGAGCGGGTGCGCCCGCTCGTGGACGGGACCTCGGTGACCTGGGTCGGCGGCGTCGCCGGCGAGCGCAAGGAGCGGCTGCTGCGCTCGGCCCGCGCGCTGCTCGCCCCCAACCGGTGGGCCGAGCCCGGGGCCACCGGCGTCGTCGAGGCCCTCGCCCGGGGCGTGCCCGTCGTGGGCACCCCGCTGGGGGTGCTCCCCTCCCTCGTGGCGCACGGCCGGACCGGCTTCCTCGCCGCCGGCGAGGACGAGCTCGTCCGCGGCCTGCGCCGGATCGGCGAGCTGGACCCGGGTGCCTGCCGGGAGGCCGCGCAGCAGTGGTCCCCGGCCGCCATGGCCCGGCAGTACCTGGACCTGTACGCACAACTCCTGGAGGCGAACTCCTCATGACGCTCCGCATCGCCCTCGTGGGCGCCGGCTCCGTCGCCCGGCGCCACGTCGACGTCCTGCACCGCCTCGGCGGGGCCCGCGTCGTCAGCGTCACCGACGCGCACGAGCCCGCGGCGACCGCGCTGGCCACCGCGCTCGACGCGGCCGCCTTCACGGACCCCTACGAGGCGCTCGACGCCGTGGACGTGGACGCCGTCTACGTCTGCGTCCCGCCCTTCGCCCACGGCCCCGGGGAGCGCGCCGCGCTGAGCCGGGGCAAACCCCTGTTCGTGGAGAAGCCCGTGGGCCTGGGCCTGGACGTCGCCGAGCAGATCGGGGCCATGGTGGAGTCCACCGGCGTCGTGACGGGCACGGGCTACCACTGGCGCTGCCTGGACACGGCCGTGCGCGCCAAGGAGCTGCTCGCGCAGGCGCCCCCGCTGCTGGCCAACGGCTACTGGCTCGACAAGCGCCCGCCCACGCCGTGGTGGGGGTGGGCGGACCGCTCCGGGGGGCAGGTGGTCGAGCAGCTGACCCACGTGGTGGACATGGCCCGCTTCCTGCTGGGCGAGGCCGTGGAGGTCTACGCCGCCGGGGTCCGCCAGGCGCCCGACGCGGCCGCGGAGGACCACGGGGACGTCGACGACGCCACCGCCGCCACCGTGCGCTTCGCGTCGGGGGCGATCGCCACGCTCGCGGCGACCTCGGTGCTCGCGGCCAAGCACCGCTCGGCCCTGCACACGGTCAGCCGCGGGCTGTACCTGGAGCTGTCCGAGGACGGGCTGGCGCAGTTCGACGCCGGGCAGCGCACCGACCACGCCCCGGAGGAGGACCCGAAGGTGGCCGTGGACCGGGAGTTCCTGGAGGCGGTGCGCGGCGAGCGCGAGAGCACCCGGGCCCCCTACGGCGAGGCCCTGCGCACCCACCGGCTGGCCTGCGCGATCGCGGAGTCGGCCCGCACGGGCGCGCCCGTGCGGCTGGAGCCCTCCCCGTGAGCGCGCGCCGCAACCTCGTCGTGCCCGCCCGGGGGCGGATCGAGATCGTCGACGAGGTGCTCCCGGAGGTCCCCGAGGGGGGCCTGCTCCTGCAGACCCTGGCGACCGGGCTCTCCGCGGGCACGGAGCTGGCGTTCGTCAAGGGGGACCACCCGGGGCTGCACTCGCGCCACGACACCGAGCTCGCGCTCTTCCACCGCGGCGTCCCCGACCAGGGCTACCCGGTGCACCGGCTGGGCTACATGGAGGTCGCCCGGGTCGCGGAGTCCCGCACGCCCGCGTACCGCCCCGGCGACGTCCTGGCCGGCGCCTACGGGCACGCCACCGCCCACGTGGCCGACCCGGTGACCGAGCACCTCGTGCCGCTGCCGGAGGACCTCGACCCGCTGCTCGGGGTCTTCGTGGCGCACTTCGGCCCCATCTGCGCCAACGGCCTGCTGCACGCCGCCGCCGACGCCGGGCCGGTGCGCGCGCTCGGGGACGGGGTGGCGGGGCGTCTCGTCCTCGTCACCGGGGCCGGTCCGGTCGGGCTGCTCACAGCCCTGTTCGCCCGCTTCCTGGGGGCCCGCGAGGTCGCCGTGGCCGACGCCGACCCCCGCCGCCGGGCGCTCGCCGAGCGGCTCGGGTTCTTCCCGCTGGACCTGGACGACGACCCCGGCCGGACGCTGAAGACCCGCTGGCGGCACGGGCCCGGCGACCACGGCGCGGACGTCGTCTTCCAGTGCCGGGGCAAGGCCGGGGCCCTGCACGCCGCCCTGCGGGCGGCGCGCCCGCAGGGGTCGGTGATCGACCTCGCGTTCTACACCGAGGGCGCGGACGCGGTGCGCCTGGGCGAGGAGTTCCACCACAACGGCCTGAGCCTGCGCTGCGCGCAGATCGGGCGCGTGCCCCGTGGGCTGGCCCACGTCTGGGACCGGCACCGGCTCTCGGCCGAGACCGTCCGGCTGCTCACGGCCCACGGGGACGAGGTCCGCGAGCACCTGATCACCGACGTCGAGGACTACGAGCGCGCGCCGGCGCTCATGCGCGACGTCGCAGGGCGGCGCCGGCACGTGCTGACGGCCGTCTTCGTGGTCGGGGCAACCGGGGGCTGACCGGCGGGTCCGCCCCCGCGGCCGGTGGACAGTGCACCGACAGCAGCCTTAGGGTTGGGGGGACCGCCGTCGTCCTCTCCAGGAGCACCCGCATGGCCACCCCGCCCCGCACCCCTCCCCCGCACGGGCCCTCCCGCGGCTCCCGCCGCGCCGACGCCGCGCTCGCGGCCCGGCTGGAGGCCGGGCAGGACGAGCCCTCGCCGACCCCCGGCGACAGCGTGGCCGACATCGGCGACGCCGCCCAGTCCCTCGCCCCGGCCATCGGCCCGTGGTCGGACACCCTCGGCCGCGCCGGCTCCCGGGCCGCCCAGACCCTGCTGATCGCCGCCGTGGCCGTGGGCCTCGTGTGGATCCTGCTCCGGGTGAAGGTCGTCGTCATCGCCATCCTCGTGGCACTGATCCTCGCCTCGGCGGTGGCCCCGCTGGTGAAGTGGCTCGAGCGCAAGGGCTGGTCCAACCTGCTGGCCACCCTCGCCGCGTTCCTGGGCATCCTGGCCCTGGTGGGCGGGGTGCTCACCGGCATCGTCTTCGCCATCCGCAGCGAGTGGGACACCCTGGTCACCCAGGCGACGGAGGGCTGGGGGGAGCTCCAGCGCTTCATCTCCTCCGGGCCCCTGCCGGTGGACACCGCTGCGGTCGACGACGCGCTGCGCCAGGCCGGCGACGCCCTGTCCGGCGGGGCCATCGCCGGCACCGCGCTGAGCGGTCTGGGCGCGGCGGCCAACTTCGTGACCGGCGCCGTGCTGATGATCGTGGTCCTGTTCTTCTTCCTGAAGGACGGGGAGAAGATGTGGAACTTCGCCCTGCGCTGGACCCGGGGGGAGCGCCGGGCGAAGCTGGCCGAGTCCGTGGACCGGGGCGCGGAGGTGCTGGGCGGGTACGTGCGCGGCACCGCCGCGATCGCCCTGGCCGACGCCGTGCTGATCGGCGCCGCCCTGCTGGTGCTGGGCGTGCCCCTGGCCGTCCCGCTGGCGGTGATCGCGTTCATCACCGCCTTCATCCCCGTCGTGGGCGCCACCGTCGCCGGCGTCCTCGCGGCCCTCGTCGCCCTGGTGACCAACGGCCCGGCGATCGCGCTGATCGTGATCGTGTGGATCATCATCGTCAACCAGATCGAGGGCAACATCCTCCAGCCGATCATCATGGGCCGCACCCTGAGCCTGCACGCGCTGATGATCCTGCTGGCCCTGACCGTGGGCACCATCGTGGGCGGGATCTTCGGGGCCATCCTCGCCGTGCCGCTCACGGCCGTCGCGTGGGCCGTCGCCCAGGTCTGGGCCTCGGGGTACCAGGCCGGCGACGACCCCGTGCTGGGCGCCGACCCCCTCGACCCCAAGGACCGGATCGAGGCCAAGGCGACCATGGCCCAGCGCTGGAAGTACCAGATGATGCGCCTGCAGCAGCGCCGCGGCGGGCAGCTGGGCGCCACCGAGCAGCAGGTCGCGGCGTCGGAGGACGCCGACGAGCCGCAGGCCCGGCCCAAGCCCTAGGCTGGGCCCATGACCAACACCGAGCCGCGCCGTCGCGTCACCGCCGAGGACCTCGCCAACATCGCCGTGTTCGCGGCGCTGACCGCCGCGCTGTCGGTACTGCCCGGGATCCCGCTGGGCGCGGCGGCGGTGCCGCTGACGCTGCAGACCCTGGCCGTGTTCCTCACGGGCCTGGTGCTCGGCGGGACGCGGGGGTTCCTGGCGGTGGCGCTCTACGTGCTGGTCGGTCTCGTCGGGGTGCCGGTCTTCGCCGGCTTCCGCGGCGGCCTCGGCGTGCTGGCCGGGCCCTCGGCCGGGTACGTCCTGGCCTTCCCGTTCGCGGCCGCCGCGGCCGGCTACCTGGCCCAGTGGCTGATCCCGGCCCGGCGCGCCAACGACGGCGGGGCCACCAACGCCCGCTACGAGCGCACCGGCACCTACACGGCGCGGCTCCTGGCCGCGTCCCTCGCCGGCTTCGTCGTCGTCCGCCTCGGCGGCGTCCCGGGGCTGATGCTCAACGCCCGGCTGCCCTTCGAGGACGCGCTCCTCGCCGACCTCGCGTTCTGGCCCGGGGACCTCGTCAAGTGCGTGCTCGCCGCGGTCATCGCCGTGGGCGTGCACAGGGCGTTCCCCCGGATCGCGGGCACGCGCTGAGCCGTGCCGCACTCCTCCGGGGCCGCGGCCCTCGTCTGCGCGGACGTGACCGTCACGGCGCCCTCCGGTTCGGGTGAGGTCACCCTGCTGCGGGGCGTGGCCGTGTCGGTGGCCGAGCGCCGCACCGCGGTCGTCGGGCTCAACGGGTCCGGCAAGTCCACGTTCCTTCGCCTGTTCAACGGGCTCGTGCGCCCCTCGGCGGGCACGGTCACCGTGCACGGCACGGACGTGGCGCGCGACGTGCGGGCCGTGCGCCGGCGGGTGGGCTTCGTCTTCACCGACCCCCTGTCGCAGCTCGTCATGCCGACCCCGGTCGAGGACGTCGAGCTGTCCCTGCGCGGGGCGGGCGTGCCCAGGGCCCGGCGCCGGGCGGCCGCGCTGGAGCTGCTCGAGCGGATGGGGATCGCCCACCGCGCCGAGCACAGCATCTACGACCTCTCCGGCGGGGAGCGCCAGCTCGCGGCGTTCGCGGCGGTGCTGGCCGTGGAGCCCGACGTCCTGCTGCTCGACGAGCCCACCACGCTGCTGGACCTGCGCAACCGCGGCCGGCTGCTGGAGCTGCTCGAGGGTCTCCCCCAGCAGCTGCTGATCTCCACCCACGACCTCGGCCTGGCCGCCACCGCGTCGCGGGTGCTGGTGCTCAACGACGGCGGGATCGTCGCCGACGGTCCGCCCGGGGAGGTCGTCCCCGCCTACGAGCAGTGGTGCGCGCACGGCTTCCCGCAGGAGGCCCGCCCGTGAGCCGGGGCCCCGACCTCTTCGGCAGCTACGCCCCCGGCACGAGCGTGCTGCACCGCGCGCCCCTGTGGGCGAAGGCCCTGGGGCTCGTGGCCGTGTCCCTCGCCGTGGTGCTCGCCCCGTCCTGGCGGGTGCCCGCCGTGCTGACCGGGCTGCTGGTGCTCGCCGGCTCGGCGGCCGGGATCCGCGCCCGGCAGTGGTGGCACGGGCTCGCCCCCGCCCTGCCCGTGCTCGTGCTGCTGGGCGTCTACCACGTGCTGGGCGCCGGGCCGGCCGCGGCCGCCGACGTCCTGCTGACCATCGTGGTGTTCCTCGTCCTCACCCGCGTCCTGATGCACACCACGCCGCTGTCCGCCCTCCTCGACGGCGTGGTGTGGCTGTGCGGGCCCGTGCGGCTGGTCGGGGCGGACCCCGAGCGGATCGGGCTGGCGGTCTCCCTGATGCTGCGCTCGATCCCCTTCGTCGTGGGCTCCGTGGCCGACCTCCGCGACGCCGTGCACGCCCGCGGCCTGCGCCCCCATCCCGTGCGGCTGGTCACCCCGGCGGTGATCTCGACCGTCGCCTACGCCCAGCGCACGGGCCAGGCCCTCGCCGCGCGCGGGTTCGACTGAGCCGAGCGCCCGAAAGATCATCAGACGGCTTACACTTCACGCATGAGCTTCGACAACAACTCCCAGCTCGACGCCGGTCGCGTGGGCGGCGGCGGGCGCGGCGTCGCCGTGGGCGGCGGCATCGGCGGCACCCTGCTGCTGCTCGTCGTGGGCCTGCTCTTCGGCCAGGACGGCATCGACGCCCTCACCGGCGGCGGGGGCGGCGGGCAGGACACCGGCGCCCAGAGCTCCGTGCAGCAGGAGCGCGCCGAGCGCTGCCGGACGGGCGAGGACGCCAACCAGTACACGGACTGCCGGATGATCGCCACGGCCCAGAGCCTCGACCAGTTCTGGGAGGAGTACCTGCCGGCCACCACGGGCGAGCGGTACGTCCTGCCGGACGTCTCGCTGTTCGAGGGGCGGACGGGCACCGGGTGCGGTGCGGCGTCCTCGGCCGTGGGCCCGTTCTACTGCCCCGCGGACGAGACCGTGTACCTGGACGTCGGGTTCTTCGACGAGCTGCAGACCCAGTTCGGGGCCGAGGGCGGCCCGCTCGCCGAGGAGTACGTGCTGGCCCACGAGTTCGGCCACCACATCCAGAACCAGATCGGCACCCTCGGCTACGCCCAGCGGGACCCGCAGGGAGCGGACTCCGGGGCGGTGCGCGTGGAGCTGCAGGCCGACTGCCTCGCCGGGCTGTGGGCCCACGGCGCCTCGGGCGGCACGTCCGGGGCGGTCCGGCTGGAGGAGGTCACCCCCGAGCAGCTCGAGCAGGCGCTCAACGCCGCCGAGGTGATCGGCGACGACCGCATCCAGGCCACCACCCAGGGCCGGGTCAACCCCGAGGCGTTCACGCACGGCACGTCCCGCCAGCGCCAGCTGTGGTTCTACGCCGGGTACCGGACCGGCGACATCAACCAGTGCGACACCTTCTCGGTGCGGGACCTGGACAACCCTCCGGCGTTCTGACCCCGCCCACCCCGTTCCACGCCGAGTCCCCGGGACCGGCGCAGCTCCCCACGCTCGTGGCCGGGGAATCGCGACCGTCCTGGGGACTCGGCACGTCTGACGGCGCGGCACGTCTGACGGCGCGGCACGTCTGACGGCGCAGCACGTCCGCGGGCGCGGTGCGCCCGGGGCTCAGCCGCGGGGACGGTCCTGGGGCCCGGAGTCCCGCTCGGGCCGGACGCCACGGTCCCGCCCGGGCCCGCCGTCGGACCCGGAGTCCTCCCCGTCCGGGTCGAGCGCCGCGGCCTCCTGCCGGTGGCTCTCCGCCTCCTGGCGGACCCGGTCGGCCTCCTCGGCCCGCCGCCGGGCGTCCTGCTCGAGGCGGTCGGCCTCGATGCGGGCCTTCTCGGCCTCGGCCAGGGCCGCGTCGGCGTCCGCCTTGCGCTCGCGGGCCGCGAGGGACTCCTCCTGGCTGCGGCCGCGGAGGTCGGCGGCGCGCTGCCGGTTCTCGCGCTGCGCCACGGCGTGGCGCTCCTTCTTCTTCCGGGTCCCGACCAGCGCCACGACGATGACCGCCAGCACGGCGACGGCCACCACGATCCAGATCCAGGGCTCCATGGGACTCTCCTCCTCGGTCGGCCCTGCGGTCCGCCCCCGTCGGGAAACCGCACGAGCTCGTGCCAGCCGCGGGGCTGACCATTGCCAGTTCAACATCGCGGGACGTGTGCTGTCCATCACTTCGGCGGCCCGTCCCACCGGCCGGGTCCCACGGTCCCGGGCGCTCAGGACGGCTCCGGCCCGGGGCGCGGCGTCGTCGCACGTCAGACCGGCGGAACGGCGGAGGACACCCGGGGACCGGCCTCGGCGCCCCGCGCGAAGGCCGCGGCAGTGCCCGCGCACGCCGGGCTCCGCGCCGAATGCGTCAGGGACTGCTCGCCCACCGGCCGCGACGGGACGCCGGGCGCACGGCCGCGGCCGGCGCTCCGCCGACGACCGCGGGGCCGGCCCACCGGAGCGGTGCAGTCATGATCCGTTATGCACCGCCGAGGAGCGTGTGCGTTCGTCACACTCCAGTACGTTGGGACCAGCCCGCGGGACGGACCCGCAGCCGATCCGACAGGAGACCGCCGCATGGCGCACATCAACTACGCCGGCCAGCAGCACCACATCCCCGACGAGGAGTTCGGGCGTTACCGGGAGGAGATCCGCCAGGCGCTCGCCGACGATCGCGCGTCGGAGCTGGCGCTGGTGGACGAGGACGGGGACACCAGCGTCCTGTTCATCTCGCGGGGGATCCCCGTCTCGATCCACACCTGGGACCTCGCCATGCCCTCGGACATGCCGCCCCTGCCGCCCGATCCGGCCAGCCCGTTCATCTGATCCCGCGGACCGCTTCCCGCCCGGGCCGGCGGCCTCCGCGAGGCCGCCGGGCGGGTGCGGCGGTTCAGGCCAGCGACAGCGCGAACGACAGCACGAAGCCCGCGGCCGTGCTCAGCGCCACCGCCGGCCCGCCGTGCTCGTAGGCCTCCGGCATCAGGGTGTCCGCCAGCGAGGCGATCACCGCCCCGGCGGCGAAGGCCAGCGGCACGGAGATCGTCGCGGGGTCGCTGCTGGAGAGGGGACCCGCCCCGACCACCACGGCGGCGGCCAGCAGCACGGCGCACACCAGCCACAGCCCCACGGCCTTGCCCCTGGCCATGCCCTGCTCGCGCATCGACGCCGACCCCACCAGCGCCTCGGGAAAGTTGGAGACGAAGATGGCCGCCAACAGGGCCAGCCCGCCGGTCCCCTCGCCCAGGGCGACGCCCAGCGCCACGTTCTCCGGCACGCCGTCGAGGGTGACGGCCGCCAGCAGGGCCAGTCCGGCGGCACCCCGCGCGGACGCGGCCGTCGGGGCGTGCTCGGTGGAGGCGGCGTCCGGGTCCAGCTTGGCGCTGCCCTGCTGCTTCTCGGCGTCCCGGGAGCCGCGGCCGGGCTGCGCCCACCGGTCCAGCAGAGCGCTGAGGGCCGTGAAGACCACGGCACCGGCGAACAGCCCGATGACGGCGCGCCAGATCCCGCCCTGCTCGTAGGCGTCCTCGAACAGCTCGAAGGCCAGCGCGGTGATGAGGGCCCCGGCGGCGAAGGACAGCAGGATCGCCAGCACACGCTTCGGCAGCTCGAAGCGCACCCCGATCAGCGCCCCGATGACGAGGGCGCTGGAGGCGACGACGCCGAACAGCAAGGACTGTCCCATGGCGTCAGTGTAGGAGCCGGAGCCCGGGCGGGGAGCAGAAGCCGGAAAAAGAAGCGGCGGCGCCCCGCCCACCTCTCGAGGTGGGCGGGGCGCCGCCGCTGCGGGGAGGGCCGGTCAGATGTTGAAGCCCAGGGCGCGCATCTGGTCGCGGCCGTCCTCGGTGATCCGCTCGGGACCCCACGGCGGCATCCAGACCCAGTTCACGCGCCACTCGTCGATCATGGGGCCCAGGTTCTGCTCGACCTGGTCCTCGATGACGTCCTGCAGCGGGCAGGCGGCGGTGGTGAGGGTCATGTCGAGCACCAGGGCGCCGTCCTCGGCCCACCTGCTGCCGTAGAGCAGGCCCAGGTCCACGATGTTGACGCCGAGCTCGGGGTCGATGACGTTCATCAGCGCGTCCTCGATCTCCTCCTGGGAGATCCGGCCCGCAGGGGCCTCGTCGGGCTGCGCAGCAGTCGTCTCAGCGGGGGTTTCGGCCATGGCTGGCCTCCTTTCGCGGGGTGCGGGAAGCGGGGACGGGCTTACTTGGCCTGGGCCAGGTAGCGGTCGTAGCCCTCTTCCTCGAGCCGGTCGGCGAGCTCGGGCCCGCCCTCGTCGACGACGCGGCCGTCGGCGAACACGTGCACGAACTGCGGCTTGATGTAGCGCAGGATGCGGGTGTAGTGGGTGATGAGCATGACGCCCATGTCGTTGTTCTCCAGGGCGCGGTTGACGCCCTCGGAGACGACCTTGAGGGCGTCGACGTCGAGGCCGGAGTCGGTCTCGTCGAGCAGGGCCACCTTGGGCTTGAGCAGCTCGAGCTGGAGGATCTCGTGGCGCTTCTTCTCGCCGCCGGAGAAGCCCTCGTTGACGTTGCGCTGGATCATCTCGGGGGCGATCTTCAGCTGCTCCATGGCCGCCTTGACGTCCTTGGTCCAGGTGCGCAGCGAGGGGGCCTCGCCGTCGATCGCCGTCTTGGCGGTGCGCAGGAAGTTGGAGGTCGTCACCCCGGGGATCTCGACCGGGTACTGCATGGCCAGGAACAGGCCGGCGCGGGCGCGCTCGTCGACGGACATCTCCAGGACGTTCTCGCCGTCGAGGAGGACCTCGCCGGAGTCGACGACGTACTTGGGGTGGCCCGCGATGGTGGAGGCCAGGGTGGACTTGCCGGAGCCGTTGGGGCCCATGATGGCGTGGACCTCGCCCGAGTTGATGGTCAGGTTGACGCCCTTGAGGATCGGCTTCGTCGTCTCGTCGTCGAGCACGACGGACGCGTGCAGGTCCTTGATCTCGAGAGTTGCCATGAATGGTTCTCCTGTGGTCGAAAAGAGTGCGGGAAAGGTCAGTGGTTCGCGGAGGCGAGCTCGTCCTCGACGGCCTGGCGCAGCCGGGCCTCGATGTCCTCGACGCCGATCTGCTGGAGGATCTCGAAGAGGAAGCCGCGGACCACGAGCCGGCGCGCCTCGTCCTCGGGGATGCCCCGGGACATGAGGTAGTACAGGTGCTCGTCGTCCAGCTGCCCCGTGGTGGAGGCGTGGCCGGCGCCGGCGATGAGGCCGGTCTCGATCTCCAGGTTCGGCACCGAGTCCATCCGGGGGCCGTCGCCGAGGATCAGGTTGCGGTTGAGCTCGTAGGTGTCGGTGCCCTCCGCGGTGGCGCGGATCAGGACGTCGCCCACCCACACGCCGTGCGCGTTCTCGCCCTGCAGCGCGGACTTGTAGGTCACCCGCGAGGTGCAGTTGGGCTGGGAGTGGTCCACGAACAGCCGGGACTCCAGGTGCTGGCCGGCGTCCACGAAGGTCAGCCCGTACATCTCCACCGAGGCGCCGGGGGCGCCGAAACGGGTGGAGGGGGTGACGCGCACGAGGCTGCCGCCGAGGGAGACCAGGACGTGCTTGAACGCGGCGCCGCGGCCGAGGAGCGCCTGCTGGGCGGAGGCGTGCACGGCGTCGTCGTCCCACTCCTGGAGGGTCACGACGGTGAGGCTGGCGGAGTCGCCCACCCGGAACTCGACGTTCTGCGAGAGCACGGCGGAGCCGTGGTGGCGCAGGACCACGAGCGCCCGGGAGAACGGCTCGGCGTCGATCACCAGGTGCTGGGCCGCCGGGGTGGCGTCGGAGCCCTGGATGTCGACGAGGACCGGGGCCTCGATCGAGGCCTCCTGGGGCACGGTCACCACGGTGGCCTCGGCGAAGGAGCTCCACGCGTTCGCGGAGACCCGGTCCTCGGGGATGCCGGCGGAGCCCACGCGGGCGTCGTCGCGGCCCACGGTCTCCACGCGCACGGGGGCGGGCGCGTCCACCACGACGGCGGGCGCCGGGCCGGTGAGGGCGTCGGCGTGCAGGCCCTTGAGCCGCTTGAGCGGGGTGAACCGGAAGTCCTCCTCCCGGCCCGTCAGCGGCGCGAAGTCCGCCACGTCGTAGGAGGTGTGGCGCCCGGCGCGGGAGGAGTCCGGGCCCTCGGCGCTGCCGCCGCGGGCGGACTCCCGCACGAGGGTGTCGTTCTCGACCTTGTCCCGGGCGAGGCGCTCGCCCTCCTGGTCCATCCCGGGGATGGCCACGCGGCGGTCGCCGACAGGGACCCCGTCGACCTTCTCCGCGAGGACGTCCTTGGCCGTCTCCACGGCCTTCTCGGCCACGGTGGTGGCCGCGGAGGCCGCGGCCTCCGCGGCGTTGCGAATCGTTTCGTTCAGCTTGGGCATGTCAGCCAACGGATCCTTCCATCTGCAGTTCGATGAGGCGGTTCAGTTCCAGCGCGTACTCCATGGGCAGCTCGCGGGCGATGGGCTCCACGAAGCCGCGCACGATCATCGCCATGGCCTCGTCCTCGGCCAGGCCGCGCTGCATCAGGTAGAACAGCTGCTCCTCGGACACGCGGGAGACGGTCGCCTCGTGGCCCATCGTGACGTCGTCCTCGCGGATGTCGACGTACGGGTAGGTGTCGGAGCGCGAGATCGTGTCGACCAGCAGGGCGTCGCAGACCACGTTCGACTTCGAGCCGTGGGCGCCCTCGCGGACCTGGACCAGACCGCGGTAGGCGGCGCGGCCGCCGTTGCGGGCCACGGACTTCGAGACGATCGACGACGACGTGTTCGGGGCGATGTGCACCATCTTGGAGCCGGTGTCCTGGTGCTGGCCCTCGCCGGCGAACGCGATCGAGAGGGTCTCCCCGCGGGCGTGCTCCCCCGTCATGTAGACGGCCGGGTACTTCTGGGTGACCTTCGAGCCGATGTTGCCGTCGATCCACTCCATGGTGGCGCCCTCGTGGGCGATCGCGCGCTTGGTGACGAGGTTGTACACGTTGTTCGACCAGTTCTGGATGGTCGTGTAGCGCACGCGGGCGTTCTTCTTGACGATGATCTCGACGACGGCGGAGTGCAGCGAGTCGGTCTTGTAGATCGGCGCGGTGCAGCCCTCGATGTAGTGGACGTAGGAGTCCTCGTCCGCGATGATCAGGGTCCGCTCGAACTGGCCCATGTTCTCGGTGTTGATCCGGAAGTAGGCCTGCAGCGGGATCTCGACGTGCACGCCCTTGGGGACGTAGACGAAGGAGCCGCCCGACCACACGGCGGTGTTCAGCGCGGCGAACTTGTTGTCGCCCACCGGGATGACGGTGCCGAAGTACTCCTGGAAGAACTCGGGGTGCTCCCGCAGCGCGGTGTCGGTGTCCATGAAGATGACGCCCTGCGCCTCGAGGTCCTCGCGGATCTGGTGGTAGACCACCTCGGACTCGTACTGGGCGGCGACGCCGGCGACCAGGCGCCCGCGCTCGGCCTCGGGGATGCCGAGCTTCTCGTAGGTGTTGCGGATGTCCTCGGGGAGGTCCTCCCAGGACTGGGCCTGCTTCTCGGTGGAGCGCACGAAGTACTTGATGTTGTCGAAGTCGATCCCGGACAGGTCCGCGCCCCAGGTGGGCATGGGCTTGCGGTCGAAGAACTTCAGGCCCTTGAGGCGCAGCTCGGTCATCCACTCGGGCTCGCTCTTCTTGGCCGAGATGTCGCGGACGACCTCCTCGTTGATGCCGCGCCGGGCGGAGGAGCCGGCGACGTCGGGGTCGGCCCAGCCGTACTCGTAGGTGCCGATGCCCTCGAGCTCGGGGTTCTTCTCCAGGATGTCGGCGATGACGGTGTCGTTGCCGCTGGCGATCTGTTCAGTCATGACGGCCTTCCTCAGTGGTGTGGTCCGTGGTCGGGTCTGTGGCGATCGGGGAATCGGTGGGGCGCGGGGCGGGCCGGGCGAGGGGCACGTGCGTGGTGCACACGTGGGCGCCGGCGGCCTGGGTGGACAGGCGGCGGACGTCCGTGCCGAGCAGCCGCGCGATCAGCTCGGTCTCGAGCTCGCAGAACTGCGGGTAGCGGGCGGCGAGCTCGCGGACGGGGCAGTGGCCCTGGCACAGCTGGGCGGAGACGATGGTCCGCCGGTCCCCGCGGCCCACGGCCACCTCGTTGGTGGAGGCGGCGAAGCCGTCCTGGGCCAGCAGCCCCACGAGCACGGGCAGGCGGTCGGCGACGTCCTTCCCGGCGGCCTCGACCACCGGGCGGTAGGCGGCCTCGAGCCGGTCCACCCGCTCCTGGATGAACGCGCGCACGGCCTCGGGACCCGCGGCGCGGCGGATCGCCTCCAGGGCGTCCGTGGCGATCTCGAGGTAGTCGTCGCCGAGCTTGGCGTGGCCCTCGGGGGCGACGACGTAGCGGCGGGCGGGGCGCCCGGCGCCGCCCGCACGGCGGCGGACCATGGTGACCTCGATGTAGTGCTGCTGCTCGAGCGCGTCCAGGTGGCGGCGCACGGCGGCCGGGGTCAGCTCCAGCATCTCGCCGAGGTCGGCGGCGGAGACGGGCCCGTGCTCCAGGACGGCGCCGAGCACGCGGGAGCGGGTGTTCTCCTCCTGCTCCGCCCGCGGGCCGGAGCGGACGCGGCTCCGGGGGTCCGTGGTCTGAGTCATGGATGGGCCGTGCGCTTCCTGGTCGGGGGTGAGGAACGTCGTGGTGCGGGCGGGAGCGGTGGCACCCGGGGGCACTGAATACACAACCGAAGTATGTCGTTATTCATTCCATCGCTGCCAGTAAGCCCTGCCTTACCGGGCGGGGCGGCCACAAAGACGACTTACTCATAATAACCCCTACGGGGGTGCGGACCAAGGGCGCGGGGGCACCGGCGCGCCGCACTACACTGGTCCGGTGCCCGCCCAGAGTTCCCCCGCCCCGTCGCCGACGGCAGCGCTGTCGATCGACCGCCTCGTCAAGGAGTTCCCGGCGCGCCGCCGCCGCCCCGCCCCCGGGCCGGGTGCCGCCCGGGCGGAGGTGGTGCAGGCGGTCGACGGGCTGTCCCTGACCGCCCGCCACGGCGAGGTCACGGCCCTGCTGGGGCCCAACGGCGCGGGCAAGACCACCACCCTGGAATGCGCCCAGGGCCTGCAGCGGCCCACCTCCGGCACGGTCCGGCTGCTCGGGCAGGACCCGTGGCGGGCCTCCCCGGCGCTGCGGGCGCGGGTGGGCGTGATGCTGCAGGACGGCGGGCTGCCCCAGGCGGTGCGCCCGCTGGAGCTGCTGCGCCACGTCGCCTCCCTCTACCGCGCCCCCCGGGACATGGACGAGCTCGTGGAGCGGCTGGGCATCGCGAGCTTCGACCGCACCGTGGTCCGCCGGCTCTCCGGCGGCCAGCGCCAGCGCGTGGCCCTGGCGGCGGCGCTCGCGGGCGACCCGGAGGTCGTCTTCCTCGACGAGCCCTCGGCGGGGATGGACCCGCAGTCCCGCAACATCGTCTTCGACCTGGTCCAGCAGCTGCGCCGCGAGGGCGTGTGCATCATCCTCACCACGCACCTGCTCGACGACGCCCAGCGCCTCGCCGACCAGGTCTACATCGTCGACCACGGGCGGGTCATGGCCCAGGGCTCCGTGGCCGAGCTGGTGGCCCCCGGGGCGGACGCCCCGGCCGTGCTGGCCCTCACCCTCGCCCCCGGGCAGGTGGGCGCCGGTCCCTTCCCCTGGGACGCGCCGGAGTTCGCCGGCATCCAGACCACCCGCACCGAGCGCACCGTGACGCTGACCGGCCCCCTGACCCCCGTGCTGCTCGAGGCCGTGACCCGGTGGATCACCACGACCGGCACGATGCCCGAGGCCCTGTCCCTGCAGCCGCGCACCCTCGAGGACGTCTTCCTCGACATCTCCGGACGGGAGATCCGATGACTCCGCCGACCACCGCCCCGGCCACGCCCGCCGTCCGCACGCCCGCCCCCCTGGCCCGCCGCGTCGCCGCGCAGGCCCGGTTCGAGGCGATGGCGATGCTGCGCAACGGGGAGCAGCTGCTGCTGCTGGTCGTCCTGCCGCTCATGGCGCTGGCCGCCCTGACCCTCACCGGCCTGCTGGACGGCGTGGTCCCCGCGGGCGCCACCCGCGTGGACGTGGCGGTGCCGGGGGTGCTCGCCCTGTGCGTGCTCTCCAACGCGTTCTCCGGCCAGGGCATCCAGACCGGCTTCGACCGCCGCTACGGGGTGCTGCGGTTCCTCTCGACCACCCCGCTGGGCCGCGGCGGGCTGATCGCCGGCAAGCTGCTGGCCATCCTCGCGGTGCTCGTCGTCCAGTACGTGCTCGTCGCCGCCGTGGGCGCGGCCCTAGGGTGGCGCCCGGAGCCCGCCGCCGTCCTGCTCTCGGTCCCGGTGCTGCTGCTGGGCGCCGCGACCTTCACGGGCCTGGGGCTGCTGCTGGCGGGCACGGTCCGGGCGGAGGCCACCCTCGCGGTGACGAACCTCGTGTGGGTGCTGCTCGCGGCCGTGGGCGGCACGCTGTTCCCGGCCACCACCCTCCCGGCCGGGCCCGCCGGGCTCGTGGGCCTGCTGCCCTCCGGGGCCCTCGGCGCGGGCCTGCGCGAGACGTTCCTCACCGGGGCGCCCTCCCTGCTGCCGCTCCTGGTGCTCGCCGGCTGGGGCGCGGCCGCCTGGGCCGGGGCCGTGCGCTGGTTCCGCTGGAGCTGAGCCGGTGCCCGGGCGGGGACGGCCCCGGACCCCGATAAACTGGGCCGCGAGCCCTCCGCCCCGATCCCGTTCCGGAAGTGACACCATGACCCGCGCCCACGACCCCAGTGACGTCGACGTCCACGAGCGCGGCAGCCGCCTGCTGCCGGCCCGGATCACCCCGTGGGTGCGGTGGCTCGCCGTCGCCTCCCTCGTGGCCAACGCCCTGCTCGTCCTCACGGGCGGGCTCGTGCGCCTCACCGGCTCGGGCCTGGGCTGCCCCACGTGGCCCCGCTGCACCGACGAGTCCTGGACGAACACCGCCGAGATGGGCGCGCACGGGATGATCGAGTTCGGCAACCGGCTGCTGACGTTCCTGCTCGCCGCCGTGGCCGTGCTGACCTTCCTGGCCGTGTGGCGGCTGCGCGCCCGGCACCGCGACCTCTTCCGGCTCGCCCTGCTCCTGGGCCTGGGCATCCCCCTGCAGGCCGTGGTCGGCGGGATCACCGTCCTGACCGGGCTCAACCCGTGGCTGGTGGGGATCCACTACCTCATCTCCGGGGCGATGATCGCCCTCGCCACCGTGCTGGTGAACCGCACCCGCCGGTACTCCCTGCCGGCCGTGCGCGACGCGGAGCGCCCGGGCCAGGCCTACGGGCACCGGCGCACCGTCCGCGCGCTCATGGCGGCCCTCGGCGTGCTGAGCACCCTGGTCCTCTACCTCGGCACCCTGGTGACCGGCACCGGCCCGCACGCCGGGGACGACACCAGCGTCCGGCACACCTTCGACGCCTACCTGATCACGCGCGCGCACGCCGTGCCGGTGTACCTCGTCGTCGTCACCGTGGTCGTCGGCCTGGTCCTGGCCCGGCGGCAGCGCTGGCCCGCGCCCGTGGCCTCGGCGCTCAACGCCGTGCTCGCCGTGCTCGTGCTGCAGGCCCTCATCGGCTACTACCAGTACTTCAACGGCGTGCCGGTCGTGGCGGTCGCCCTCCACCTCGTGGGCTCGGCCGTCCTCGTCTGGGCCGCCGCCCGGGCCGTGGAGAAGGGCTTCGCCGTGACCGGCACCCCCGCCCCGGTGCTCCGGGCCGGCGACGACGCCCGCGCCGCCGGAGCGGCGGCCGGCCGCTGAGCCGGCCGCCGGACCCGGCCGGGCGCCCGCCTCAGGAACGGTCCTCGGGGGCCTCGTCGAGCAGCACCTCGACGGCCTCGGCCAGGCGCTGGCGGCTGGGCGAGGGGATCGGCAGCAGGGGCCGGCGGGGCGGGGCCGTGCTCACCCCGCACACCTCGGCCAGCGCGTAGAGGGAGCTGAGCGGGCGCTCCTGGCGCAGGATCTCCAGCAGCGGGGCCAGGGCGGTCTGCCACATCCGCACGGCCACCTCGTCCCCGTCCACGACCGCGGCGCGGAAGGCCGCGTACTGCCGCGGCAGCACCGCGGCCATCCCGGAGTGCCAGGCCGCCGTGTCCGGGGCCGCCTCGTGGATCAGCCGCTCCCCGCTCGCCCCGTGCGCGGTCCCCGACGCGGCCAGTCCGGCGAACCGGCGCCGGCGCTCGGCGAAGCCCGCGGGCGAGTCCGCGGTGTCCTTGAAGGCGTGCACGTTCTCCAGCCAGGACAGCTCCGCGGCCAGCTCGACCGGGTAGGTGAAGCCCGTCGTCGTCGGGTTGTTGTAGATGCACACGGGCAGGGAGACGGCCGCGGCGACGGTCTCGACCTGGTCCGCGATCTCCTGGGAGACGAGCGGGATGTAGGACAGCGGGTTGAGCACCACCCCGTCCGCCCCGCCGCTCTCGGCGGCGTAGGCCATCTCGAGCACGTCGCGGGTGGTCATGGCGGAGATGCCGGCCCCCACGGGCACGCCGGAGCCGTGGGCCGCGCCGACCGCCACGCGGACGACCTCGGCGCGCTCCTGCGCGGAGAGGTAGGCGAAGCTGCCCGAGCTGCCGAGGACCACCACGCCGTCCACGCCCGAACGGACCAGCCGTCCGACGTAGCGCTCGAGGGACTCCAGGTCCAGCCGCCCACCCTGCTGGAACGGGGTGACCGGGTAGGCGATGAGCCCGGTGAACGACATGGTCAGCATGGGCCCATCCTAGGACCGGGGCCGCGCCGCGCCCGGCCCGGGCGCCGCCGTGGCGCCGTGGACGCGGTGCCGCGGGCCCGGGGGCGCAGGCCTCAGAGGATGGGGCCGCCCACGAACGGGTCGACGGCCAGGGCGAAGAACACGAAGGTGATGTAGGCGATCGAGCCGTGGAAGACGTACATCGCCTGCTTGTCCGTGGGCCGCCCGGCCACCGCCAGGGCGTGCAGCTTGTGGCTGTGCCACACGAACCACGTGCCCGAGGCCAGGGCCGTGAGCGCGTAGACCCAGCCGGCGCCGCCCACGGGGACCAGCAGCATCGAGCAGATCACCGTGGCCCACGCGTAGAGGACCACCTGGCTGCCCACCGTGCGCGCGCTCGAGACCGCGCCCAGCATGGGCACCCCGGCCCGGGAGTAGTCCTCGGCGTACTTCATGGACAGCGGCCAGTAGTGCGGCGGGGTCCAGAGGAAGATGAACAGGAAGAGGATCAGGGCGGACCAGTCCAGTCCCCCGGTGACCGCCGCCCAGCCGATGAGCACGGGCATGCACCCGGCCACCCCGCCCCAGACGATGTTCTGGGCCGTGCGGCGCTTGAGCACGATCGAGTAGAAGACCGCGTAGAGGAAGATCGCCACCGCGCCCAGCACGCCGGCGAGCACGTTGACGCCCAGGGTCAGCCAGGCCACGGACACGGCGGAGAGCACCCAGGCGAAGACCAGGGCCTCGCGGTCGCCCACCTCGCCCGTGACGAGCGGGCGCTTGGCGGTGCGCTTCATCACCCGGTCCTCGTCGCGGTCGATGTAGCAGTTGAACGCGCCGGCCGCGCCGGCCGCGAGCGTGCCACCCACGAGCGTGTTGAGGATCAGCCAGAAGTCGGGCATGCCCTGCTGGGCGAAGACCATCGTGGGGACCGTCGCCACGAGCAGCAGCTCGATGATGCGCGGCTTCATGAGGGCCACGTAGGCCCGCACCTTCCGGGAGACCGTCATCCGCCCCTCGGGGCGGGGGGCCGCCGCAACACCCGCGTGCTCGGTGCCGAGGGCCGATCGCCCCGCGGTGCCCGACGTCTCGAGTGAGTTCACAGAATCATTGCTCCCGGTTGCGGTGGTGTTCCCCGGCTCCGCGCACGAGGACGGCCCGGAGACGGTGCGGCGTCGGCACGGCGGCGGCCGCGCGTGGGTCACCGGTCGCGTGCGCGAGAGAAGGTCCTATACAGCATAGCGCGTGCCCACCGCAGGGGCCGCCCCGGAAGATGTCGGCGGACGGCGCGCAGGACCCGTCCGGGGGTGCTGTCGGTCACGTGCCGGAAATCCCTGTGACCTAAGCTGGACCCAGAGCACCGGCCCCGCGGCCGGTGACCGCTGCGCACGGCAGCGGATCCCAGCAGAAAGGGCCCCGATTTTCGTGACCGATCTTGATCAGAAGCTGACCTGGACCGAGCTGGACCAGCGCGCCGTGGACACGGTGCGGGTGCTGGCCGCGGACGCCGTGGAGAAGGTGGGCAACGGCCACCCCGGCACGGCCATGTCGCTGGCCCCGGCCGCGTACCTGCTCTTCCAGAAGGTCATGCGCCACGACCCGGCCGACGACCGGTGGACCGGCCGGGACCGGTTCATCCTCTCCCCCGGGCACACCTCCCTGACGCTGTACCTGCAGCTGTTCCTCTCCGGCTACGGCATGGAGCTCGAGGACATCGAGTCCCTGCGCACCTGGGGCTCCAAGACCCCGGGCCACCCCGAGTACCGCCACACCACCGGCGTGGAGATCACCACCGGCCCGCTGGGCCAGGGCCTGGCCTCGGCGGTGGGCTTCGCCTACGCCCAGCGCTACACCCGCGGCCTGTTCGACCCCGAGGCTCCCGCCGGGGAGTCCGTCTTCGACCACACGGTCTACGTCCTCGCCTCCGACGGGGACCTGCAGGAGGGCGTGACCTCCGAGGCGTCCTCGCTGGCCGGGGTCCAGGAGCTGGGCAACCTCGTGGTGATCTACGACCAGAACCACATCTCCATCGAGGACGACACCGACGTGGCGTTCACCGAGGACGTCCTGGCCCGCTACGAGGCCTACGGCTGGGACGTGGCCCGGGTGGACTGGACGAAGTCCGGCGACTACGTCGAGGACGTCGAGGAGCTCTACGCGGCCATCCGCGCGGCGAAGGCGCAGACCTCCAAGCCCTCGCTGATCGCCCTGCGCACGATCATCGGCTGGCCGGCGCCGAACAAGCAGAACACCGGCGGGATCCACGGCTCCAAGCTCGGGGCCGAGGAGGTCGCCGCGACCAAGGCCGTGCTGGGCTTCGACCCGGAGAAGTCCTTCCAGGTCGAGGACGAGGTGTTCGCCCACACCCGAGGCATCGCCGACCGGATGAAGCCGGTGCGCGAGGAATGGGAGCGGCGGTTCCAGCAGTGGCGGGCGGACAACCCCGAGCGGGCCCGCCTCTACGACCGGATCCGCAACGAGGAGCTGCCCGAGGACTACCGCGACGCGTTCCCGGTGTTCGAAGCCGGCAAGGACGTGGCCACCCGCTCGGCGTCGGGGAAGGTGATCAACGCGATCGCCGACACCTTCCCCGAGCTGTGGGGCGGCTCCGCCGACCTGGCCGGGTCCAACAACACGACCATCGAGTCCGCCCCCTCCTTCATCCCGGCGGAGCGCTCCACGGCCAAGTGGACCGGCCACCCCTACGGGCGGGTGCTGCACTTCGGCATCCGCGAGCACGCCGCGGCGGCGATCGTCAACGGCATCGTGATGTCCTCCCAGACCCGGGCGTTCTCCGGCACGTTCCTGATCTTCTCCGACTACCAGCGCCCCGCCGTGCGCCTGGGCGCGCTGATGAAGGTCCCCTCCATCTACGTGTGGACCCACGACTCGATCGGCCTCGGCGAGGACGGCCCCACCCACCAGCCGGTGGAGCAGCTGTCCTCCCTGCGCGCGATCCCCGGCCTGGACGTGGTCCGCCCGGCCGACGCCAATGAGGTCGCCGTGGCCTGGCGCACGATCCTGGAGAACCGGCACGGCCCGGCCGGGATCGCCCTGACCCGCCAGAACGTGCCGACCTTCGCCCGCGAGGACCTCCACCCGGACGCGGAGGGCGAGCTGTTCGCCTCCGCCGAGGGCGTGGCCCGCGGGGGCTACGTGCTGGTCGACGCCGAGGGCGGGGAGCCCGACGTCGTCCTCATCGGCACCGGCTCCGAGGTCGCCCTGGCCGTGGAGGCCCGCGCCCAGCTGGCCAAGCAGGGCGTGCGCGCCCGGGTGGTGTCCATGCCGTGCCGGGAGTGGTTCGACGCCCAGGACGCCGGCTACCGCGAGTCCGTGCTCCCGGCCGGGATCCGGGCGCGGGTGTCGGTGGAGGCCGGGATCGCCATGTCCTGGCGCGACCTGCTCGGCGACGCCGGGCGGGCCGTGTCCCTGGAGCACTTCGGGGAGTCCGCCGACTACCAGACGCTCTACCGCGAGTTCGGCATCACCGCCGAGGCCGTGGCCGAGGCCGCCCAGGACTCCATCGCCGCCGCCGCCGAGCGCGCGGCCGTCCGCTGAGCGCCGCCTCGTCCTCCCGACCCCACAGAACCAGCAGAACTGAGAGACCCATGACCACCCCCACCAAGAAGCTCTCCGACGCCGGCGTCTCGATCTGGCTCGACGACCTCTCCCGCGAACGCCTCACCAGCGGCAACCTCCAGGCCCTGGTCGACGAGAAGGACGTCGTGGGCGTGACCACCAACCCGACGATCTTCGCCGCCGCCCTGGCCAAGCACGACGCCTACGAGGCGCAGGTCAAGGAGCTGGCCGCGGCCGGCACGAGCGTGGACGAGGCCGTGCTGGCGATCACCACCGACGACGTGCGCGAGGCCTGCGACCTGTTCGCCCCGATCGCCGAGGCCACCCAGGGGGTGGACGGGCGGGTGTCCATCGAGGTGGACCCGCGCCTGGCGCAGGACGCCGAGGCCACCGCGGCCATGGCCCAGCGCCTGTCCCGGGCCATCGGCCGGGACAACGCGCTGATCAAGATCCCGGCCACCGAGGCCGGGCTGCCCTCGATCACCGCCACGATCGCCGAGGGCATCTCGGTGAACGTGACGCTGATCTTCTCCCTGGAGCGCTACCGCGCGGTCATCAACGCCTACCTGCTGGGCCTGGAGCAGGCCCTGGACAACGGCAAGGACCTGGCCGGCATCCACTCCGTGGCCTCGTTCTTCGTCTCCCGGGTGGACGCCGAGATCGACAAGCGCCTCGACGCGATCGGCACCGAGGAGGCGAAGGAGCTCAAGGGCAAGGCCGGGCTGGCCAACGCCCGGCTGGCCTACCAGGTCTACGAGCAGTCCCTGGACACCGAGCGCTGGGCGCGGCTGGCCGCGGCCGGGGCCCACGCCCAGCGCCCGCTGTGGGCCTCCACCGGCGTGAAGGACCCCGCCCTGCCCGACACCCTCTACGTCACCGGGCTGGTGGCCCCGAACACGGTCAACACCATGCCGGAGAAGACCCTGGAGGCGACCTTCGACCACGGCGAGGTCACCGGGGACACCATCACCGGCACCTACGAGGCCTCCAACGCGGTCCTCGACCAGCTCGCCGGGGTGGGGATCTCCTACGACGAGGTCGTCACCAAGCTCGAGGCCGAGGGCCTGACCAAGTTCGAGGACTCCTGGGCGGAGCTGCTGGAGACCGTCCGCGCCGCCCTCGACAACGCCCGCTGAGCGCCGGGTCCCCGCGTCCGTCCCGCAGCACGCCCCACCCGAAGGAGAGCCCATGAGTTCCTTGTCCGTCCAGACCTCCGGCGCGGCCCGCGAGGCCGTCGACCGGCACGTGCCCGCGCTCGTGGCCGACGGCTTCGCCTCGAAGCTGTTCGCGCAGGACCCCACGCTGTGGGGCCCGGCCGCCGAGGACGAGTCCGCCAAGCGGCTCGGCTGGGTGCGGGCCGCGGAGGTCTCCCGGCCCCTGCTGCCGGAGATCACCGCCCTGCGGGAGGAGTTCGCGGCCGAGGGCGTGGACCGCTTCGTGCTCGCCGGCATGGGCGGGTCCTCGCTGGCCCCCGAGGTGATCACCCGCACGGCCGGCGTGGAGCTGTTCGTGCTGGACTCGACCGATCCCGAGATGGTCGCCGCCGCGCTGTCGGACGGGCTGGAGCGGACCGCGATCGTGGTCTCCTCGAAGTCCGGGTCCACGGTGGAGACCGACTCGGCGCGCCGGGTCTTCGCGCGGGCGTTCACGGACGCCGGCATCGACGCGGCCTCCCGGATCGTCGTGGTCACCGACCCCGGCTCCCCCATGGAGTCCTCCTCGCGCGAGGCCGGGTACCGCAGGGTGTTCACGGCCGATCCGACCGTGGGCGGGCGCTTCTCCGCGCTCACCGCGTTCGGGCTGGTCCCCGCGGGGCTGGCGGGCGTGGACGTCGAGGCCCTGCTCGACGACGCGGACGAGGCGGCCGAGGTGCTGCGCGAGGACGCCGAGGACAACCCGGGCCTGCACCTGGGCGCCGCCCTGGGCGGGACGGAGCCGCTGCGCAGCAAGATCGTGCTGCGGGACCTGGGCTCGGGCATCGCGGGCTTCGCCGACTGGGCGGAGCAGCTCATCGCCGAGTCCACGGGCAAGGAGGGCACCGGCCTGCTGCCCGTCGTCGTCGGCACCGGCCCGGACGACGCCCCGGAGGCCTTCTCCGGGGCCGCCGACGTGCTGCTGGCCGAGCTGGTGGCCGAGGACGCCGAGGAGGCGCCCACGGGCGACGCCGTGCGGGTCTCCGGGTCCCTGGGCTCGCAGCTGATGCTCTGGGAGTTCGCCACGGCGGTCGCGGGGCGGCTGCTCGGGATCAACCCGTACGACCAGCCGGACGTGGAGTCCGCGAAGAACGCCACCCGGGCGCTGCTCGCGGACAAGCCGGAGCCCTCGGCCCCGGACGCCGTGGACGGCGCCGTCGAGATCCGCGGCGACGCGGAGCTGCTCGGGGGCGCGCGCACCGTCGAGGAGGCCCTGCGCAACCTGCTCGGTCGGCTGCCCGAGCAGGGCTACCTGGCCGTCCAGGCATACTTCGACCGGCTCGCGTGGGCCGGGTTCGAGCAGGTCCGTCCCGTGCTCGCCCGCGCGACGGGCCGGCCGGTCACCTTCGGGTGGGGGCCCCGCTTCCTGCACTCCACCGGCCAGTACCACAAGGGCGGGCCGGCCGAGGGGGTCTACCTGCAGGTGACCGCGGCCTCCGGGTCCGACCTGGAGATCCCCGACAGCCCGTTCAGCTTCGGGGAGCTGATCTCCGCGCAGGCCGACGGCGACGCGCAGGTGCTCGCCGACCACGGCCGCCCCGTGCTGCGCCTGCGGCTGACCGACCGGGCCGCCGGCGTCGAGCAGCTGCTGCGCGCGGTGGACGCCCTCGCCGGGTAGCCGGACCGGCGCCCCCGGAGCCCTGTCCTAGACTGGGGGGACGCCACGGTCGGCGCGGGACCTCCCGCGCCGACCGTTTCGGCGTGAAGGACCTCAAGGCCGGCCCGCGCGGCGCGCGGACCGGCCGAGACGTGAAGGAGACCCGTTGCCAGACAAGACCGCCCGCAATCCGTTGCGGGACCAGAGGGACAGGCGGCTCGTCCGGGTCGCCGCGCCGTCGGCGCTCGTGCTGTTCGGCGTGACGGGCGACCTCGCGAAGAAGAAGCTGCTGCCCGCGATGTACGACCTCGCCAACCGCGGCCTGCTGCCGCCGTCGTTCGCGCTCGTCGGCTTCGGGCGCCGCGACTGGTCCCACGACCAGTTCCGCGACGTGGTCCGCGAGTCCGTGGAGAGCTACGCGCGCACGCCCTTCCAGGAGGACGTGTGGCGCCAGTTCGCCTCCGGCATCCGCTTCGTGCGCGGTGAGTTCGACGACGACCAGGCCTACGAGGCGCTGAAGTCGACCCTCAAGGAGCTCGACGTCCACTACGGCACGCGCGGCAACCACGCGTTCTACCTCTCCATCCCGCCCAAGGCGTTCGAGACGGTCTGCCACAAGCTCGCCGACCACGGCCTCGCCCACCACGAGAAGGCCTCCGGGTGGCGCCGCGTGGTGATCGAGAAGCCCTTCGGCCACGACCTCGAGTCGGCCGCGGAGCTCAACGCCATCGTGGAGCGGGTCTTCCCCGCGGACTCGGTGTTCCGCATCGACCACTACCTCGGCAAGGAGACGGTCCAGAACATCCTGGCCCTGCGCTTCGCCAACCAGATGTTCGAGCCCCTGTGGAACGCCCGCTACGTGGACCACGTGCAGATCACCATGGCCGAGGACATCGGCATCGGCTCCCGCGCGGGCTACTACGACGGCGTGGGCGCCGCCCGCGACGTCATCCAGAACCACCTGCTGCAGCTGCTCGCGCTGACCGCGATGGAGGAGCCCCTGTCCTTCGACGCCCACCACATGCGCGCCGAGAAGGCGAAGGTGCTCGCGGCCGTCGTGGTCCCCGGGGACCGGGCCGCGTACTCGGCCCTGGGCCAGTACGACGGCGGGCTGCAGGGCGGCCAGCACGTCAAGGCGTTCCACCAGGAGCAGGACATCCCGGCGGACTCCCGCACCGAGACCTACGCCGCGCTGCGCGTGGACATCAACAACCGCCGCTGGGCCGGCGTGCCCTTCTACCTGCGGGCGGGCAAGCGCCTGGGCCGGCGCGTGACCGAGGTCGCCGTGCAGTTCAAGCGCTCGCCCAACCTGCTCTTCGGGGACAACGGGCACGAGGACCTGGGGCAGAACGTGATCGTCATCCGCATCCAGCCGGACGAGGGCGTGACCATCCGGCTCGGCTCCAAGGTCCCGGGCACGCAGTCCGAGATCCGCGACGTCACCATGGACTTCGGCTACGGCCACTCCTTCACGGAGTCCAGCCCCGAGGCCTACGAGCGGCTGATCCTCGACGTGCTGCTCGGCGAACCACCCCTGTTCCCCAACCACGAGGAGGTCGAGCTGTCCTGGCGGATCCTCGACCCCTTCGAGGAGTGCTGGGCCGCGCAGGAGATCATGCCGGAGCCGTACGCCCCCGGGTCCTGGGGACCCGCCGGGGCGGACGAGCTGCTGGCCCGCGACGGACGCGTCTGGAGGCGACCGTGATCGTTTCGATGGAGAACACCACCACCTCGGCCATCGACAAGAAGCTCAGCCAGCTGCGCGACCAGCACGGCGTCGTGACGCTGGGCCGGGTGCTCACCCTGGTGATCCTCGCGCAGGCGGGCCACTCGGAGGCCGCGCTCGAGGCCGCGAACTTCGCGAGCCACGAGCACCCGTGCCGGATCATCATGCACGTGGCGCACTCCCCCGCCGAGAGCACCCGCCTGGACGCGCAGCTGCGCATGGGCGGGGACGCCGGGGCGTCGGAGGTCATCGTGCTGCACGGCTACGGGGAGCTCTCGGAGCCGTCGGAGACCCTCTTCTCGGCGCTGCTGCTGCCGGACGCGCCGATCGTCGCCTGGTGGCCCCACCTCGTGCCCGGCGCCACCCCGACCACCGAGTCGATCGCGGGCCTCGCCCACCGCCGGATCACGGACTCCGCCCGCCACGAGGACGCGTTCGAGACCCTGTCGGACCTCAGCGCCCGCTACGTCCCCGGCGACACCGACCTCGCCTGGACCCGCGTGACGAACTGGCGCATCCAGCTCGCCGCGGTCCTGGACCAGGCCGAGCCCTCCCCCGTGCGGGAGGTCGTGGTCGAGGGCAGCGGGCGCTCCCCCAGCGTGATCCTGCTGGGCACGTGGCTCGCCACCCGGCTCGGCGCGCAGGTCTCGTTCCTCAACTTCCCGGGGCCCCGCCGCCTGACCCGCGTCACGCTGGTGCGCGACGACGGCGAGATCGTGCTGGAGCGGCCCGGGCGGGCCGTGGCCATGCTGCGCCAGCCCGGCCAGCCGGACCAGCAGATCGCCATGCCCGTGCGGGACCTCAACGCCTGCGTGGCCGAGGAGCTGCGCCGGCTCGACCCCGACGAGGTCTACGGCGAGGTCCTCACCTCGGGCCTGCGCGAGGTCCGGGTGGCCCGCATCGTCGACACGGCCGGGGAGCTGACCCCCGGCGCCGCGGCGTTCCTCGCCTCCCACGGCGGGGGGCGGCAGGACGCGTCCCCGGAGCCCAGCGTCGCGTCCGCCGGGGAGGTCGACGCGTGAGCCCCCTGGAGACGGTCGCCCACCCCGACAAGCAGTCGCTGGCCGCCGACAGCGCCGACCGGGCCCTGACCGTGCTGGCGGAGGCGCAGGACGAGCGCGGGGAGGCCACGGTCGTGCTGACCGGCGGCACCATGGGCATCGCGGTCCTGGCCGCCCTCGCGGCCTCCCCCCGCCGGGACGAGGTCGACTGGTCGCGCGTGAACGTGTGGTGGTCCGACGAGCGCTTCGTGGCCGAGGACAGCCCCGAGCGCAACTGCCGGCAGGCCGAGCAGGCCGTGGGCGGCGCCCTGTCGCTGCACCCCGACCGGGTGCACTACATGGGCAGCGCCGACGACTTCGCGAGCGTGGACGAGGCCGCGCAGGACTACGTGCGCGAGCTCGGCGCGGCCGCCCGGGCGCAGGGGCGCACCGCGGGCTTCCCCCGCTTCGACCTCGCCCTGCTGGGGCTGGGTCCCGACGGCCACGTCGCGTCCCTCTTCCCCGGCCGGCCGCACGTGCACGTGCAGGAGGCCACGGTGCTGGGCGTGCGGGACTCGCCCAAGCCGCCGCCGGAGCGGGTGACCATGACGCTGCCGATGATCAACGGCGCGGAGCGGGTGTGGTTCCTCGTGGCGGGCGCGGACAAGGCGGACGCCGTCGCCGCGGTGCGCTCGGCCGCCCCGCTGGACGGCACGCCCGGTGCGGGCGTGCGCGGGACCGAGGAGACGCTGCTGCTGGCCACCGAGGACGCCCTGGGCGCCTCCTGAGCCGGCCGGCGGGTCCGGGCACCGCGGCGTGACCGGCGCGGTGCCCGGAGCCGCTCAGGCGTGCACCGTGTGCTGGAACCGCAGGAGCCCCTCCGGGTCGAGGGCCGCCTTCGCCGCCACGAGCCGGGCACGGCCTTCCGCGGTCCAGGCCTGGGTGGAGTCCCGGCCCTCCCCGGCACCGCCCTGGAAGTTCACGAGCGTGCGGCCCGAGGAGTGCTCGCGCAGGGCGCCGAGCAGGGCCTCGATTGCCCCCGGCACCCGCTCCCCGAACGGCGGCACGGCGAGCCCGACGCAGTTGAGCAGGTACTCGCCGTCCCGGCCGGCGACGAGGTCCGCCGCCCCGCCGGGGGTCCGGGCCAGCGCCCCGCCGAGACGACGGATCTCCACGAGCGCGAGGGGGCAGTCCGTGCCCGGCCCGGCCTCCCCCAGCAGGGCGTCGATCGCGGCGTCGTCCAGGTCGTCCAGCAGCCGGCCGCTGTCGCGGAAGGGCAGCGGGACCGGGGGGTCCATGTGGATGGCGTCGATGTCCCGGCCGCTCATCGGCCCGATGGTGTCCATGACGGGGCGGGAGACGGCCCGCAGGGGCGCCAGGACCTGCTCGCACTCCTCCCCGCCGGCCGTGCAGGCGTAGCGCAGGTGGACCACGAACCGGTCGCGCAGCGGCTCCGGGACGATGTCCAGGTCCGGCAGGCGCAGCAGCGCGATCGAGGTGGACACCGTCTCCGGCAGCCCGCGGCTCCACCGGGCCCACGTGCCGAGCACCTCCCGCGCGTCCTCGCCCGGGTAGAAGATGCCGCCGCCGTGGAAGCCCTCCAGCGGGACCAGCCCGAAGACCATCGCCGTGACGACGCCCAGGTTGCCCTTGCCCCCGCGCAGCAGCCCGAACAGCTCCGGCTCGTGCTCGGCGTCCACGGTGCGCTGCCGTCCGTCGAGGGTGACGACGTCGAGGGAGCGCACGTGGTCGGCGGCGAAGCCGTAGGTCCGGCCGAGCACGGGCAGCCCGCCGCCCAGGGTGTAGCCGACCACCCCCACGTCGGTCGTCGAGCCGCTCAGGCCCATCAGGCCGTGGGGCACGGCGGCCTCCAGCACGCTGCGCCACCGGACGCCGGCGCCGACGCGCGCGGTGCGGGCCTGCGGGTCCACCTCGCAGTCCTGGAGCCGGGTCGTGCTGATGAGCAGGCCGCCCTCCATGGGGTAGTCCGCCCCGTGGCCGGTGGCCTGCACGCCGACGGGCACGTGGTGGGCGGCGGCCCACGCCACGGCGGCGGCCACGTCCTCGGCGCCGGTCGCGCCCACGACCACGTCGGGGCGGATGGGCGTCGCGAGGTTGTAGGCGGCGGTCTCCCGGTCGTAGCCGTCGTCGTGCGGGGTGAGCACCGGGCCGGCGACCCGCCCCTGGAGCTCCTGCACGTCCGCCGGACCGATCTGTGGCACATCCATTCGGGGCCCCCTCGACAGCGACGGGAAGGACGGGAAGGGCCGGTCCCGCCCGCCACGGGGCGCGGCCGTGGCCCCAGGATGCACCCGCCCGCGGTGCGCCCGCACCATGGAGACCGCCTGTGACGCGACCGGCCCCGGTTCCCCGGGCGATTCGCCCGGGGAACCGGGGCCGGTGGGCCCCGGGGTGGACCGGTCAGGCCGCCGCGGTGGCGAAGCGTATCGTCAGGGCGTAGGCCGCGATGGACAGCGCCCACACGAGGGCGACCGTGGTGGTCAGCCGGATGAGGTTCTTCTGCGCCACCCCCGAGGTGTTGAGGGACTGCGTCATGCCGCCGCCGAACATGTCGGACAGGCCGCCGCCCTTGCCCTTGTTCAGGAGCACGAGCAGGACGGCCAGGAGGCTGGTGACCACGATGATCACCAGGAGCACGGTCTGCAGAATTTCCACTGGGGGCCTTCCCTGGAGTCGGTGCCGAGCAGCCGCGCCCGGTCGGGGCGCGGACGGTCAGGGGTCGTGATCAGTCGGTCACGAGGTGCTGCTCGAACCTGGCAATGCTAGCAAACTCCTCGGCGTCGAGGCTCGCGCCGCCCACGAGGGCGCCGTCCACGTCCTTGCCCTGGAGGATGGAGCCGACGTTGGAGGACTTCACGGACCCGCCGTAGAGGATGCGGGTCCTCGCCGCGGTCGCCCCGTCGTAGAGCTCGGCGAGCTCGGCGCGGATGGCGCCGGCCATCTCCTGGGCGTCCTGCGGACCGGCGACCTCGCCGGTGCCGATGGCCCAGACGGGCTCGTAGGCGACGACGAGCTCGGCGACCCGCTCCGCGTCGAGGCCCTGGATGGACCCGCGCAGCTGCTCGAGGGTGAACGCGACGTGCTCCCCCGCCTGGCGGACCTCGAGGCCCTCGCCCACGCACAGCACGGGCACCAGGCCGTGGCGGTGCGCGGCGGCGATCTTGGCGTTGCACAGCTCGTCGGACTCGCCGTGCACGGTGCGCCGCTCGGAGTGGCCCACGAGCACGTAGGTGCAGCCGAGCTTGGCGAGGAACTGCCCGGAGATGTCGCCCGTGTAGGCGCCGGAGTCCTTGTCGGAGAGGTCCTGCGCGCCGTAGACGACGCGCAGCCCGTCGCCGTCCACGAGGCTCTGCACGGAGCGCAGGTCGGTGAACGGCGGGAAGACGGCCACCTCGGCGCGAGCGTAGTCGTGCTTGGCGTCGTCCAGGGTCCACGCCAGCTTCTGCAGCAGCGTGATGGCCTGGACGTGGTCCATGTTCATCTTCCAGTTGCCGGCGATCAGCGGCGTGCGGTCGAACTGTCCGTTGGTCTGCGAGGTCATCTGACGCTCCTGTCCGCGGCGGGGACGCCGCTCGTGGTGCTCTGCGGGTGTGGTGCGGTCCGGCGGCAAGGGCACCCCGGGGCGCTCGGCTCCGGGGTGCCCTTGCCGCGGTGGTGGGGCGTGCGGGTCAGACGCCGAGGGCGACGACGCCGGGCAGCTCCTTGCCCTCGATGAACTCCAGCGACGCTCCGCCACCGGTGGAGATGTGGCCGAACTGGTCGTCGGAGAAGCCCAGGTTGCGCACGGCCGAGGCGGAGTCGCCGCCGCCGATCACGCTCATGGCGTCCGAGGCGACGATGGCCTCGGCCACCGCGCGCGTGCCGCCGGCGAAGGCCTCCATCTCGAACACGCCCGCGGGCCCGTTCCAGAACACGGTCTTCGCGTCCCTGATCTTCTCGGCGAACAGCTTCGCCGACTCCGGGCCGATGTCCAGGCCGAGACCCGAGTCCCCGATCTCGCCGGACTCGATGGCGTCGACCGGGCGGACCTCGTGCTTCGCGTCGGCGGCGAACTTCTCCGCGTAGACGACGTCCACGGGCAGGACGATCTCGGTGCCGGCCGCGGAGGCCTTCCCGAGGTAGCCCTTGACGGTCTCGATCTGGTCCTTCTCCAGCAGGGACCCGCCGACCGCGTGGCCCTGGGCCGCGAGGAAGGTGAAGACCATCCCGCCGCCGACGAGCAGCGAGTCGGCCTTGCCGATGAGGTTCTCGATCACCGCGAGCTTGTCCGAGACCTTGGACCCGCCCATCACGACCACGAAGGGCCGCTCGGGGTCGGAGACCACCTTGGTGAGGACGTCCAGTTCGCGCTTGACGAGGTCCCCGAGGTAGGCCGGGAGGCGGTGGGCGATGTCGAACACGGAGGCGTGCTTGCGGTGCACCGCCCCGAAGGCGTCGTCCACGTACGCCCCGTCCTCGCCGGTCAGGGCGGCCAGCTCGTCCGCGAAGGCGCCGCGCTCGGCGTCGTCCTTCGAGGTCTCGCGGGCGTCGAAGCGGACGTTCTCGATCACCAGGACCTCGCCGTCGGCCAGGGCCGCGGCCTTGGCCCGGGCGTCCTCCCCGACGACGTCGGTCGCGACCCGCACCGGGAAGTCCGCCAGCTCGGCGAGCCGCTGCGCGGCGGGGGCGATCGAGTACTGCGGGTCCGGCTGGCCCTTGGGCCGGCCGAGGTGCGCCATCACGATCACGCGGGCCCCGGCGTCGGTCAGCTTCTTGAGCACCGGCAGGGACGCGCGCACGCGCCCGTCGTCGGTGACCGTGGAGCCGTCCAGCGGGACGTTCAGGTCGGAGCGGACGAGGACGCGGCGCCCGGCCACGCCGTCGGCGAGAAGTTCGTCAAGTGCATGTGCCATGCCTCTCACCCTACCCCGGGGCCCGCGCTCGGCCCCGGATCAGAGCTGGCCGGCGACGTGGGAGACGACGTTGACGAGGCGGACGGTGTAGCCCCACTCGTTGTCGTACCACGCGATGACCTTGACCTGGTTGTCGATGACCTTGGTCAGCGGGGCGTCGAAGATGGTGGAGATGTCGTCGCCCTGGATGTCGGAGGAGACGATGGGGTCCTCGGTGTACTTGATGATCCCCTTCATCGGGCCCTCGGCGGCCTCCTTCATGCAGGCGTTGACGGCCTCGACGGTGACCTCCTTCGACGCCTCGAAGGTCAGGTCCACCACGGAGCCGGTCGGGACCGGCACGCGCACGGCGAAGCCGTCCAGCTTGCCCTTCAGCTCGGGGAGCACCAGCCCCACGGCCGCGGCGGCACCGGTGGTGGTGGGGACCATGTTCAGGGCGGCGGCGCGGGCCCGGCGGAGGTCGCCGTGCGGGCCGTCCTGGAGGTTCTGGTCGGCGGTGTACGCGTGGATGGTGGTCATCAGGCCGCGCTCGATGCCGAACGCGTCGTTGAGGACCTTCGCCATCGGGGCCAGGCAGTTGGTGGTGCAGGACGCCGCCGAGACGATGTCCATGGAGGCCGAGTCGTAGCTGTCGAGGTTGACGCCCGGCACGAAGGTGCCGTCGATCTCCTTGCCGGGGGCGGAGAGGACGACCTTCTTGGCGCCGCCGTCGAGGTGCGCCTTGGCCTTGGTGCCGTTGGTGAAGCGGCCGGTCGACTCGACGACGACGTCCACGCCGAGCTCGCCCCAGGGCAGCTTGGCCGGGTCCGGCTCCGCGAGGAACTTGACCTCGTGGCCGTCCAGGGTCATGACGTCGCCGTCGAGGGTCACCTCGCCCGGGAACCGGCCCATGATCGAGTCGTACTTCAGAAGGTGCACGAGGGTGGCGGGGCTGGTGAGGTCGTTGACCGCCACGACCTCGATGTTCTGACCGTGCTCGCGCACGGCGCGGAGGAAGTTGCGGCCGATGCGCCCGAAACCGTTGATGCCCACTCGAATGGTCACTGCGTTCTCCTGTGTGTGTTGGGGTCGTGTCAGTAAGCCACCACACATTCTACGTGGTATTCGATGGGTTGTCTTGGGGTCATGAAAGATTTAACCGGAATTTGCCACTAAACCCACACAAAACCACATCGAGGGCGGCTCCCGAGGCACGAACCCACGCACACGGACGTGGGTCCGCGACCGGACCCCGGGGCGGGACGGGCGCGCCCGTCCCGCCCCGGCCGTCAGGAGGACAGGGCCTCGGCGGCCACGGTCGCGTCGGTGCCGGGGATCCGCAGCTCCTCCGCCCGGCGGTCGGCCATGGCGAGCAGACGGCGGATGCGCCCCGCGATGGCGTCCTTCGTCAGCGGCGGATCCGCCAGACGGCCGAGCTCGTCGAGGCTGGCCTGCTTGTTCGACAGCCGCAGCTCCCCCGCCTGGCGCAGGTGCTCGGGCACGTCGTCGCCGAGGATGTCGAGGGCGCGCTCGACGCGCGCCCCGGCGGCGACCGCCGCCTGGGCGGAGCGGCGGAGGTTGGCGTCGTCGAAGTTCGCCAGCCGGTTGGCGGTGGCGCGGACCTCCTTGCGCATCCGCCGGTCCTCCCACTGCAGCAGCGTCTGGTGGGCGCCCATCCGGGTGAGCAGGGCGGCGATGGCGTCCCCGTCGCGCACCACGACGCGGTCCACGCCGCGCACCTCGCGCGCCTTGGCCAGCACGCCCAGCCGGCGGGCGGCGCCGACGAGCGCCAGCGCCGCCTCGGGGCCCGGGCAGGTGAACTCCATCGCGGCGGAGCGGCCGGGCTCGGTGAGGGAGCCGTGGGCGAGGAAGGCCCCGCGCAGCACGGCCTCGGCGTCGGCCACGGCCCCGTTGACGACGGCCGGCGGCAGCCCGCGCACGGGACGCCCGCGGGAGTCGAGCAGCCCCGTCTGGCGGGCGAGGGCCTCGCCGTGCTCGACGACGCGCACGACGTACGAGCTGCCGCGGCGCAGCCCGCCGCCGGAGACGACGACCAGCTCGCTGTCGTGGCCGAAGACCTCGGCCACGGCGCGGCGGATGCGCCGCGCCGTGGCGGCCTGGTCCACCTCCGCCTCGATCACGATGCGCCCGGAGACGATGTGCAGCCCGCCGGCGAACCGCAGCAGGGCGGACAGCTCGGCGCGCCGCTCCGAGGACCTCTTGACCTCGAGGCGGGACAGTTCTTCCTTGACCGATGACGTCAGGGCCACGCGGTTCCTTTCCTGGGGACTTCGGGGGTGGGACGGGCCGGGCGGGGTGAGCGCGCCGGGCCGCGGGGGCTCAGCGGTGGTGCTCGAAGATCTCCTGGTAGGCGGCCGCCAGCTTCAGCGAGTTGTGCACCGCGGTGCCGGGGCTCGCGCGGACGTCGGCGTAGAAGACCTCGGCGCCCAGCCCGGCGGCGACCTCCTCGAGGTCGCCGCGGTCCTCCGTCGCGGAGGGGTCGGCGAGCACGACGTCGAGGGTCAGACCGGAGCAGTACGCGCCCAGCACCCGCAGGTGGTCGGCGGCGGTCTTGCCCTGCGTCTCGGTGTCCGGCGACAGGTTCAGGGTGACGCAGCGGCGGGCCGCGGACTCGCAGATCGCCCGGCCCAGCCCCGGGAGCAGCAGGTGCGGCAGCACGGAGGTGTGCCAGGAGCCGGGGCCCAGGACCACCCAGTCGGCGGCCCCGACGGCCTGGACCGCCTCCGGGCAGGCCGGGGCGTCCGCGGGCACCAGCCGGACGTTGCGCACGTCGGCCTGCTTGGCCAGGTGGGCCTGGCCCGTGATGGTGCGCAGGGGCGCGTCCGCCGGCGGGTGCCCGGCGGTCGGATGCCCAGTGGCCGGGTGCGCGGCAGGGGGCGGGAGGTCGGGGACGTCGCCCTCGATGACCAGGGGCTGCGTCGACATCGGCAGGACCCGGCCGCGGGCCCCGAGCAGGGCGCCGGCCCAGTCGAGGCCGGCGACGGGGTCGCCCAGCAGCTCCCACAGCCCGACGATGAGCAGGTTGCCCAGGGCGTGGTGGTCGAGGCCGGTGACCCCGCGCTCCGGGGAGCGGAACCGGTGCTGCATGACGTCGCGCCAGGTCCGGCCCCACTCGGAGTCGTCGCACAGGGCCGCGAGCGCCATCCGCAGGTCCCCCGGCGGCAGGACGCCGAGCTCGTCGCGCAGCCGGCCGGAGGAGCCGCCGTCGTCGGCGACCGTGACGACCGCCGTGAGGGCGGGGGTGATCCGGCGCAGGGCGGCGAGGTTGGCGGACAGGCCGTGCCCCCCGCCGAGGGCGACCACGGAGGGGTCGGCGGCGTGGTGGGCGTCGGGGTCGGCGCGGGCGGCGAGGGGCGGCCGGGGGAAGGCGCCGCTGGGGGGAAGGGTCATCGAAGGTCCAATGCGGGTGGGGGCGCGCCGGTCACTCCCGGCCCATGTCCCGGTGCTGGATGTTCACGGTCACGAGCGGCAGCTTGGCGAGCCTGCGAACCACCTCCTCGCTGACGGCCACGGAGCGGTGCTTCCCGCCGGTGCAGCCGATGGCGATGGTGGCGTAGTGCTTGTTCTCCGTACGGTACCCCGCCAGGACCGGCTCCAGCATGGCCACGAAGCGGTCCACGAACTGGCGCGGGCCCTCGTCGCGGAAGACGTAGTCGCGGACCTCGGGGTCCTTGCCGGTGTGCGGGCGCAGCGACGGGACCCAGTGCGGGTTGGGGATGAACCGGACGTCGGCCACGTAGTTGGCGTCCGCCGGGACGCCGTACTTGAACCCGAAGCTGAGCACGGTCAGGCGCAGCACCACGGGCCCGTCCGCGGCGAACAGGTCGGCCACCGCCTTCGACAGCGCGTGCACGTTGAACGCGGAGGTGTCGAGCACCACGTCCGCGGACTCCCGCAGATCGCGCAGCAGGGAGCGCTCGGCGCGGATCCCGTCGAGGATCCGGCCGCCGGCCTGGAGGGGGTGGGGCCGGCGCTGGTGCTCGTAGCGGGAGACGAGGACCTCGTCGGCGGCGTCGAGGAAGAGCACGGAGAAGTCGACGCCGGAGGCCTCCAGGGCGGCGAGCGTCTCCTTCATGTCGTTGAACAGGGCCTTGCCGCGCACGTCGATGACGACGGCGAGCTTGGGCAGCGCCTGGGGGGTGCGGGCCACCAGGTCGGCGAGGGTGTGCAGCATCTGCGGCGGCAGGTTGTCCACGACGTACCAGCCGAGGTCCTCGAGCGCGTGCGCGGCGGTGCTGCGCCCGGCCCCGGACATCCCCGTGACGACGAGCAGCTCCGAGCTCGCGGGCTTGCGCGGTTGCGGCGTCGCGGTGCCCGGGCGGTCGTCCGGGCCCTTGTCCGGGTCCTTGTCGGGGCTGTGGTCCCGGTCCTCGTCCGGGCCGTCGGCCGGCCGGCCGTGCGCCGTCCCGATGTCCGTCCCGGCGGTGTGCTCGCTCATGGCCTCTCCGTCTCCCGTCGTGCTCTCCCGTGCTCGTGCTGCCGGTGGGGCCGCAGCCTCGCGCCCCGCCCGGTCCTCGCGGTGGTCCCGCCCCAGCCTAACCAAGTCGGCGATCGTGTCCTCCTGCTACGGGCCCGGGGCCCCGCCGGGGCCGCGGCCGTGCGCCCCCGGCTCAGGCGAGCACCTCGCCGGTGGTCATGTTGACCGCCGGGGCGACGTCCTCGTCCCCCGCCTGCAGCGCCGCGGCGACCTTCTCCGCGAGCGTGCGCCCGAAGCCGGGCACCTGCTCGATCTCCTCCACGCGCGCGGCTTTGAGCTTCTTCACCGACCCGAAGTGCTTGAGCAGCGCCTTCTGCTTGGCCGGGCCCACGCCCGGGAGGCTGTCGAGCACCGAGACGGTCATCGCGGAGGACCGCTTCTTGCGGTGGAAGGTGATCGCGAAGCGGTGGGCCTCGTCGCGGATGCGCTGCAGCAGGTACAGGCCCTGGCTGGCGCGCGGGAGGATCACCGGGAACTCGTCGTCGGGCACCCACACCTCCTCCAGGCGCTTGGCCAGGCCGACGACGTGGACGTCGTCGATGCCGAGGTCGGCGAGGGCCCGGGCGGCAGCGGCCACCTGGGGCGGGCCGCCGTCGACGACCACGAGGCTCGGCGGGTACGCGAACCTCGCCCGCTCCGGGGCCTCCCCCCGGGCGTCGACCTGGCCGGTGCGCGGCCCGGCGGCCTCCCGCTCGGCCTTCTCCTCCAGGTGGCGCCGGAAGCGGCGGGAGATGACGTCGTACATCGAGGCGGTGTCGTCCCGGGCGGCCTCCCCGGTGATCGAGAACTTCCGGTAGTCGGCCTTCTTGGGCAGCCCGTCCTCGAAGACGACCATGGACGCGACGACGTTGGTGCCCTGCACGTGGGAGATGTCGTAGCACTCGATGCGCATCAGCGGCACGGGGATGTCCAGGGCCTCCTGCAGCTCCTGCAGCGACGCCGAGCGGGTGGTGATGTCCCCGGCGCGCCGGGACTTGTGCAGCTTCAGCGCCTGCCGGGCGTTCTCCCGGACCGTGTCCATGAGGTGGGCCTTCTCCCCGCGCTGCGGCACGGCGATCGTCACGCGCGACCCGCGCAGCCCGGAGAGCCACTCCTCGAGCCGGTCGGCGTTGTCCGCGGGCTCCGAGACCAGCACGGTGCGCGGGATCGCGTCCTCCCGGTAGGCGAGCTCCGCGGCCGGGCGGTGCTTGGAGCCGCGCGGCTCCGGGGGCGCGGCGGCGCCGACGCTCTCGGCGGCCTCCGCGGCCGTGTCCCCGTAGACCTGCTCGAGCAGCTGCTCCAGCAGCCGCCCGCCGTCGGCCTCCTCGACCTTCTCCGTCACCCACCCGCGCTGGCCGCGGATGCGTCCGGCGCGGACGTGGAAGACCTGCACGGCCGCCTCCAGCTCGTCCTCCGCGAGGGCGAAGAAGTCCGCGTCCGTGCTGTCGGAGAGCACGACGGCGTTGCGCTCGAACGCCTTCTCCAGGGCGGCGATGTCGTCCCGGCGGGCGGCGGCCGTCTCGAAGTCCATGGCCGCCGCGGCCTCCTGCATCTGCCGCTGCAGCTCCTTGATGAACGGGGTGGCGTGCCCCGCCATGAAGCGGCACAGGTCCTCGGCGAGGGCGTAGTGGTCCTCCTCGGAGATCCGTCCCACGCACGGCGCCGAGCACTTGTCGATGTAGCCCAGCAGGCACGGGCGACCGGACTGCTCGGCGCGGCGGTAGACGCCCCGGGAGCAGGTCCGCACCGGGAAGACGCGCAGCAGGGCGTCGAGGGTCTCGCGGATCGCCCAGGCCTGCGAGTAGGGGCCGAAGTAGCGGTTGCCCTTCTTCTTCTCCCCGCGCACCACCTGGGCGCGCGGGACCTGCTCCGACATCGTCACGGCGAGGTAGGGGTAGGACTTGTCGTCCCGGTAGGCGATGTTGAACCGGGGCTTGAACTCCTTGATCCACGTGTACTCGAGCTGCAGGGACTCCAGCTCGCTGCCCACCACGGTCCACTCGACGCCGGCGGCGGTGGTGACCATGGCCCGCGTCTTGGGGCTCAGGGCGTGCAGGGGCGCGAAGTAGGAGCTCAGCCGGTTGCGCAGGTTCTTGGCCTTGCCCACGTAGACCACGCGCCCGTACTCGTCCCGGAAGCGGTAGACCCCCGGGTCGGTGGGGATGTCCTGGCGTGCGGGGCGGTAGCTCGCCGGATCGGCCACGGTCCGACTCCCCCTCAGCGGCCCGTGGGGGCCAGGGAGGTGTACGGCGCGAGCAGCCCGGCCAGCTCGGCGGCGTCCCCGGCCACGGCCGCGAAGCCGTGCCCGAGCTCGTCCTCGGCCGCGAAGCCCCAGGCCACTCCCAGGCAGTCCAGCCCGTGGGCGGCGGCGCCCTCGGCGTCGTAGCGGCGGTCGCCGACCATCACGGTGCGGGCCGGATCGGGCGCGTGCACCCCGAGCCGGCGCAGGGCCTCGCCGATGATCGCGGGCTTGTCGTGGGCGAGATCGGTGCGGGCGTGGGGTGCCGCGAGGTCGTCGGCGGCGCCGGAGACGGTCTCGAACCACCGGCCCAGCCCGAAGCGCTCGACGGCGAGCTCGGCGACCGGCTCGGGCTTCTGGGTGGCCACGGCCATCCGCACGCCGGCGGCGTGCAGGCTCGCCAGCAGCTCCTCCACGCCGGGGTAGATCCGGGTCTGCGCCAGGCCCTCGGTGCGGTAGCGGGCCCGGTAGGCGGCGACCACGTGCGGGATCTCCTCCTCCGGGACGTCGGTGAACGCGCGCAGGGACACGCCCACGGGCGGGCCGACGAACCGGCGCAGGTCCTCGGGCACGGGGTGGCCGCGCTCGGCCAGCGCCCGGGCGATCCCGCCGGTGATGGCCCCGGCCGGGTCGAGGACCGTGCCGTCGAGGTCCCACAGGACCACGGGAGCGCTCATCGGGCCGCCCCCACGGGCACCTCGCCGAGGAGCTCGGCGAGGAACCGGCCGGTGTGGCTCTCCGGGTGCCGGGCGACCTCCTCGGGCGTGCCCTCGGCGACGACCTGGCCGCCGCCGGAGCCGCCGTCGGGGCCGAGGTCCACGATCCAGTCGGCGGACTTGATGACGTCGAGGTTGTGCTCGATGGTCATCACGGTGTTGCCCTTGTCCACGAGGCCCTGCAGGACGAGGAGCAGCTTGCGGATGTCCTCGAAGTGCAGGCCGGTGGTGGGCTCGTCCAGCACGTAGATGGACCGGCCGTTGGAGCGCTTCTGCAGCTCCGCGGCCAGCTTCACGCGCTGGGCCTCCCCGCCGGAGAGGGTCGTGGCGGGCTGGCCGAGGCGGACGTAGCCCAGGCCGACGTCCACGAGGGTGTTCAGGTGCCGGGCGATGGGCCCGAAGGCCTTGAAGAACTCGGCGGCCTCCTCGATGGGCATGTCGAGGACCTCCGCGATGGTCCTGCCCTTGTAGTGCACCTCGAGGGTCTCCCGGTTGTACCGGTCCCCCTTGCAGACCTCGCACGGGACGTAGACGTCCGGCAGGAAGTTCATCTCGATCTTGATGGTGCCGTCGCCGGAGCACGCCTCGCAGCGCCCGCCCTTGACGTTGAAGGAGAACCGGCCCGGCTGGTAGCCGCGCACCTTCGCCTCGGGGGTCTCGGCGAAGAGCTTGCGGATGTGGTCGAACACGCCCGTGTAGGTCGCGGGGTTAGAGCGCGGGGTCCGGCCGATGGGGCTCTGGTCCACGTGCACGACCTTGTCCAGCTGGTCCACGCCGTCGATGCGCTTGTGCCGGCCCGGCACCTGCTTGGCGCCGTTGAGCTTGTTGGCCAGGGACGTGTAGAGGATGTCGTTGACCAGGGTGGACTTGCCCGAGCCCGACACGCCGGTCACCGCGGTGAGCACGCCCAGCGGGAACGAGACGTCGATGCCGCGCAGGTTGTTCTCCCGCGCGCCGACGACCTTGAGCATGCGCTTGCGGTCGACGGGCCGGCGCCGGGCGGGCACCCGGATCGCCTTGCGCCCGGAGAGGTAGTCCGCGGTGACGGAGCGCTCGTTGGCGAGCAGCTCCTCGTAGGTGCCCGAGTGCACGATCCGCCCGCCGTGCTCGCCGGCGCCGGGGCCGACGTCGACGATCCAGTCGGCCTCGCGGATCGTGTCCTCGTCGTGCTCGACGACGATGAGGGTGTTGCCCATGTCCCGCAGCTTGGTGAGGGTCTCGATCAGCCGGCGGTTGTCCCGCTGGTGCAGCCCGATGGACGGCTCGTCCAGGACGTAGAGCACGCCCACGAGGCCGGCGCCGATCTGGGTGGCCAGGCGGATGCGCTGGGCCTCGCCGCCGGAGAGGGTCGCGGCGGCGCGCTCGAGGTTGAGGTAGTCCAGGCCGACGTCCACGAGGAAGGTCAGCCGCGCCTGGATCTCCTTGAGCACCTGCTCGCCGATCTTGGCCTCGCGCGGGCTCAGGGCCAGCTCCTCGAAGAAGCGCTGGGCCTCGCGCATGGGCATGCGGGTGGTCTCGGCGATGTTCTTCCCGCCCACGGTCACGGCGAGCATCGTCGGGTTCAGGCGCGCGCCGTCGCAGGCCGGGCACGGGACCTGGCGCATGTACTGCTCGTAGCGGTCCTTGGCGTTGTCCGACTCCGTCTCGGCGTGCTTGCGCTTGATGTAGCCGATGACGCCCTCGAAGCCCTGGGTGTAGCGGCGCTCGCGGCCGAACCGGTTCCGGTAGGCGACGGTGACCTGGTAGTCCTTCCCGTCGAGGATGGCCCGGCGCGCCTTGGCGGGCAGCTTCTTCCACGGGGTGACGAGGTCGAAGCCGAGCTCCTGGCCGAGCCCGGCCAGCAGGCGGTTCCAGTACTCGCTGGTGGCCTTGCCCAGCGACCAGGGGGCGATGGCGCCCTCGACGAGGCTCAGGTCCGGGTTGGGGACCACGAGCTCCTCGTCCACCTCGAGCCGGGAGCCGAGGCCGTCGCACTCCGGGCACGCGCCGAAGGGCGCGTTGAAGGAGAAGGAGCGGGGCTCGATCTCGTCGGCCTGCAGCGGGTGCTCGTTGGGGCACGCGAGGTTCTCGGAGAACGGCCGGCGCAGCTCCAGCGGATGGGCGATCTCCTCGTCGGAGCGGGGCACCAGCTCGACGACGACGCGGCCGTCGGCGAGGCCCAGCGCCGTCTCGATGGAGTCGGTCAGGCGCTGGCGGATGCCCTCCTTGACCACCAGCCGGTCCACGACCACCTCGATGGTGTGCTTGAACTGCTTCTTCAGCTTGGGCGGGTCCGAGAGCTGGACGGTCTCGCCGTCCACGGTGGCGCGGGAGAAGCCCTTCGTGGACAGCTCCTGGAACAGGTCGGCGAACTCGCCCTTGCGCTCGCGCACCACGGGGGCGAGCACCTGGAAGCGGGTCTTCTCCGGCATCTCGAGGAGCTGGTCGACGATCTGCTGGGGGGTCTGCTTCGCGATGGGCTCGCCGCACTCCGGGCAGTGCGGGTGGCCGATGCGCGCCCAGAGCAGGCGCATGTAGTCGTAGATCTCCGTGATGGTCCCCACGGTGGAGCGCGGGTTGCGGGAGGTCGACTTCTGGTCGATCGACACCGCCGGGGACAGACCCTCGATGAAGTCGACGTCCGGCTTGTCCACCCGGCCCAGGAACATCCGGGCGTAGGAGGACAGGGACTCGACGTAGCGGCGCTGGCCCTCGGCGAAGATGGTGTCGAACGCCAGGGAGGACTTCCCGGACCCGGACAGGCCCGTGAACACGACCATGGCGTCCCGCGGGACGGTCAGGGACACGTTGTCCAGGTTGTGCTCGCGGGCGCCCTGGACGACGATCTCGGTGAGGTCGGACTTGTGGATCCCGCGGCTGCCGACGGAGGTCACGGGCGCGTCGAGGCGCTCGGCCGGCTCGGGCGAGGGGTTCAGGACCATGGTGGACGTGGGGATCGGTTCGGACACGCGTTCCACTCTAGTACCGGCCCCGGACATCCGGCCCGGCCCGTGGGCGGGTTCACACGCGGTCCACGGGGCCGGTCGCGGTGTCCTCGCGCTGCCGCCCGGGGGCGCCCGGACCGGTGCCGTCGGCGCCGGGCACGGCGTCGTCGCGGTCCCCGGAGCCGGCCCGGGCCCCGGCGGCCGTGGCCTCCTGCTGGCGCCGGCGGACCTCGCGGGCGTCGAGGGTGCGGGTGACCACGCGCATCTGCCCGGTCTCGGGGTCCACCTCGACGATGTCCACGGTGCGGCGCAGCGGGACCTCCTTGATGAGCAGCACCGCGCCCAGGGTGAGCAGCGAGGCGATCCCGGCGACCAGGAAGATCAGGCCGGTGCCGGTGCCGTAGGCGTCGCGCACCACCTCCAGGACCGGGCCCGGCAGCGCCCCGAGGTCCATGCTGGACGCGTGGGCGCTCGCCGCCTCGGGGTCCACGCCCTGCGAGCGCGCGTAGTCCTGCATCCGTCCGGTGAGGTGGGCGGTCATGAGGGCGCCGAAGGCGGAGACGGAGACGGCGCCGCCGAGGGTGCGGAAGAACGCCACGGAGGAGGACGCCGCGCCCATGTCCTTGAGGCCCACGGTGTTCTGCACGGCGAGGACCAGGTTCTGGTTGAGCGCGCCGATGCCCAGGCCGATGAGGAAGATGAACACGCCCACGGCCCACACCGCGGTGTCGTGCGTGAGGGAGGAGGCGAGGAACAGCCCCGTGGACATCAGCACGGCGGCGACCACGAGGATCACCTTCCACCGCCCGAAGCGGGTGATGAGCTGCCCGGCGAGCGTGGAGCCGATGAGGGAGCCCAGGACCTGCGGGAGCATGAGCACGCCGGCCATGGTGGGGGTGAAGCCCTGGCCGAGCTGGAAGTACTGGCCCAGGTAGGTGGTGGAGGCGAACATCGCCCCGCCCGTGGCGATCGCGGCGAGGATCGCGAGCGCGGTGGTGCGCTCGGTGACCACCCGGATCGGCAGCACCGGCTCCGCGGCGCGCTGCTCGACGAGCACGAACAGCACGGAGCCCACGAGGGCGGAGCCCAGCAGGGCCCCCGAGGTCGGGGAGACCCACTCGAACATCCCGGGCTTGCCGGCCAGGGACACCCACAGCAGCAGGGCGGAGGCGGAGACCATCAGCAGCACGATGCCGAGCCAGTCGATGCTGACCTTGCGCGGGGCCTGCGGCGGGATGTGCAGGGTGCGCTGGACGAGCACGGCGGCGAGCACGGCGAGGGGGGCGGGGATGAGGAAGACCCAGCGCCAGCCGAAGCTGTCCACGATCAGGCCGCCGAGCAGCGGCCCGGCGGAGGTGGCCACGGCCATGACGGCGCCCATGTAGCCGGAGTACCGGCCGCGCTCGCGCGGCGGGATGATCGTCCCGAGGATCGTCATGGCCAGGGCCATGAGCCCGCCCATGGCGACGCCCTGGACCACGCGGGCCAGGATGAGGAACTCGATGGTCGGGGCGAGGCCGGCCATGCCGGAGCCGACCACGAAGATCACGATGGCGAGCTGGAACAGCTTCTTCTTGTCGAAGAGGTCCGCGAGCTTGCCCCAAATCGGGGTGGTCACCGCGTTGGCGAGCAGGGTGCCCGTGACGGTCCAGGAGAGGGCGGTCTGGTCGCCGCCGAGGTCGGCCATGATGACCGGCAGGGCGGTGCCGATGATGGTCAGGGTGACCATCGCCATGAAGAACGCGGAGAGGATCCCGGTGAGGGCCCGCAGCACGTCCTTGTGGGAGGCTCCGGTCCCCCCGTGCGGTGCGGCGGTCGGGTGCTGGGGCGTCATGTCGCGGTTCACTCCTCGTTCTCTCGGTCGGTGCTGTCGTGCGTGCTGTCGTCCGTGCCGCCGGGGGCGGTCCCGGCCGCGGGAGGCCGGTCGGCGCTCCCCGCCCGGCGGGCGCACGACGTCGTGCGCTCCACCCCCAGGGAGTCCAGGAAGACGGTGGCGATCTCGTTGATGGCCGTGCGGCTCGCACGGGCCTGCGCCTCGTCCCAGCCCTCGAGCCGGGCGGCGAGGCGCTGGGCGTCGTGCTCCACGACCGCCTGGACCTCGGCCCGGCCGCGCTCCGTGATGGCCACCAGGGCGGCCCGGCCGTCCACGGGGTCCGGGGTGCGCTCCACGAGCCCGGCCTCCTCCAGCCCTGCGAGCTGGCGGCTGAGCCCGGACGGGCCGAGCCCGGTGTCGGAGGCCATGGCGGTGGCGCGCCGCGGGCCCGTGCCGTCCAGGTAGTACAGCAGTGCCACGGCGGTGGGGTTGAGCGGGCGCTGGCCGGGCTCGGTCTTGGTCACGCGCTTCATGACGCGCTGCAGCTCGAGCAGGTCGCGGACCAGCTCCACGGCGGTGTCGTGGGAGACGGGCAAGGGACACTCCTCCTCGACGAGGGCGGTCGGCAGGACGGACGGGGGAACGACGACAGGGCGCCGGACCCGCACGTCCCGCAGCGGCTCGCACCGGACCCGCACGTCCCGCAGCGGCTCGCACCGGCCCCGCACGTCCCGCAGCGGCTCGCACCGGCCCCGCGGGGATCGCGTCGGCGGCGCCGTCCGGTGAGCACAGCCGGCAGCCCAGATGATTTGTTGCCTCACGCAACTTTACGTTGTCGGGCGGCGGTCCACAAGACGCGACAGGGTGCGTCCCGTCACGTCCGGCCGGCGGGGACCGGCGGAAGAGTCCTCCGGAGCCGAGGCCGGAGCGGCGCGGGAACGGGCGGGCCGGAGCGCCCGGACGGGCGCTCTCGTCGGGTCGCGGCGCAGCGCTCCCGGCCCGCGGACGGTCGACGGCAGGAACCGTCCGGACAGTGGACGGCGGAGCGGCCGGCTACGCGGGGCCGGGCGACGCGGCCGGTGCGGCAGAGGGTCTGGCGGAGGCCGCGGGGTGTCCGCCGGGGGCCTCGGACGTGTCCGAGACGGTGGAGCAGCCGACCAGGGCGGGCCTCACGGGAACCGGCACGACCGGTGAGAGCTTTCCCGGCATGGCACCGCCCTTCGATCCGCCGGCCGGTGCTGAGCCCGGGCCTCCTCCCTCCATGTTCCCTAAAGCGAACCCAAAGCGCCAGGGCCGGAGATCACGATCCGGCCACCGGCGCGTCCTGCACCCCTCGCGCACGGGTCGCGGCACCGGCCCCGGTCCCGGCGAGCGGGGCGGCGGCCCGCCCATCGCCCCCGACGGACCAGCGCCGGCACGACGCCGAGCGGGTCGTCAGTGCCGGGGGGCTCGACGCGGTCCGCGCCCCGGACGGGGCCGAGGTCGGCGGGCCGCGGAGGCCCGTGGCCGCCCGACTGGCTCCCTGGGAGACCCCTGAGTAGCCTGTACCGCATGATCGCAACGAAGACCGAGGTCCTCGACCTCTCGGAGGTCACGATCCGCCGGATCTCGGTGAGCGAGATGGACAACAACGTCTACCTGCTCACCTCCAAGGACGAGGGCACGCAGGTCCTCATCGACGCGGCCGACGACGCCCGGGCCATCGCCGGCCTCGTGGGCGCCGGCAACGGCGACTGCTCCGCCTCCTACGGCAACCTCCAGCTCATCATCACCACCCACTCCCACTGGGACCACGTGCGCGCCCTCGAGGAGGTCAAGTCCCGCTCCGAGGCCATGACCGCGTGCGGCGCCGACGACGAGGCCGACATCGCGGTGCCCATGGACCTCACCTTCGAGGACGGCGACACCGCCGAGTTCGACGGCTTCGACCTGGAGGTCATCGGGCTGCGCGGGCACACCCCCGGATCGATCGCCCTCGTCTACCGCGACCCCGAGGGACCGGCGCACATCTTCTCCGGCGACTCGCTGTTCCCGGGCGGCGTGGGCAAGACCAGCAGCCCCGAGGACTTCCGCCGGCTGATCACCGACGTCACCGAGCGGATCTTCGAGCGGTTCGACGACGACACCGTGGTCCACCCCGGCCACGGCAAGCCGACCACCCTGGGGGCCGAGCGCCCGCACCTGGACGAGTGGCGAGCCCGGGGATGGTGAGCGCCCAGGACACCGCGACCCCCACGACCGCCGCCGACCGCGGCGCCTACGCCGCCGTCCTGATCTTCCCCGTGCTCGTCCTCGTCGGCGGGCTCGTGGGGTTCCTCGCCCCCGGCTCCGTGAGCGGGCTCTCCGGGTGGGTCAACCCGCTGCTCGGGATCGTCATGTTCGGCATGGGCCTGACCCTGCGCCCCGTGGACTTCGCGCTCGTGGCCAGGCGGCCCCTGCCCGTGCTGCTCGGCGTCGTGGCGCAGTACGTGCTCATGCCCCTGATCGCCGTCGTGGTGGTCCTCGCGCTCCGGCTCCCGGCGGAGATCGCGGCCGGGGTGATCCTCGTGGGCTGCGCCCCCGGGGGGACGGCCTCCAACGTGGTGTCCTACCTGGCGCGCGGCGACGTCGCGCTCTCCGTGGCCATGACGTCGATCTCCACCCTGGTCGCCCCGATCCTGACCCCCCTGCTCACACTGTGGCTGGCCGGACAGTACATGCCCCTCGACGGCGCCTCGATGGCGTGGTCGATCGTCAGGATCGTGCTGCTGCCCGTGGTCCTGGGCCTGGCGGTGCGCCTGCTCGTGCCCCGGCTCGTGGAGCGGGCCCTGCCGGTCCTGCCGTGGCTGTCGGTCACGGCGATCTCGCTGATCGTCGCGATCGTCGTCTCCCGCAGCGCCGACAGGATCGTCGAGGCCGGCCTGCTGGTGCTCGCCGCCGTGGCCCTGCACAACGGCCTGGGCCTGGCCCTCGGCTACCTGGTGGGCGTGGTCACCCGCCAGCCGGTGGCCGCGCGCCGGACCGTCGCGATCGAGGTGGGGATGCAGAACTCGGGGCTCGCCGCGGGACTCGCCGCGCAGTACATGAACCCCCTCTCCGCCCTGCCCGGTGCGGTGTTCTCGGTCTGGCACAACCTCTCCGGCGCCGTGTTCGCCCTGCTCTGCCGCCGCGCCGACGCCCGCCGCGCCCGCCGCGCCCGCCGCTGAGCACCGGCCCACGCCCGCATGGCCCCGGAGGAGCAGCCCGCCCCGGGACTCGGCCTGCCCCTCACCGTCGTGCCGCCCTCCCGCTCCCTGGAGGCGGCCACCGCGGGCCGGGCCCCGGCGTTCGGGCGCACCCTGCGCTGCGCCCTCGCGCTGCGCGGCGGGGTGAGCCTGGCCGTGTGGATCGGCGGGGCCGTGGCCGAGCTGGACGTGCTGCGCCGGATCCGCATCCACCGGGACGGCGCGGGGGGCCTGCACGCCTACCTGCTGCAGCCCGCCGAGGCCGCCGACCCCCGGCTCGCGGAACGGGCGGCGGTCTACGCCGGGCTGCTCGCCGGCGCCGGCTACGACCGCGTGGAGTTCGACGTCCTCGCGGGCGCGAGCGCGGGCGGGCTCAACGCGGTGGTGCACGCCGTGGCCCAGCGCGCGGGGGCCGGCCTGGACCCCCTGGGCCGGCTGTGGGAGGACACCGCCGGGCTCTCCCGGCTGCTGCGCCCGCTCGGGCCGCGCCCGGTGGACTCGATGCTGCGCGGCGACGGGTACCTGTGGCCGCGGCTGGCGGAGGTCCTCGCCGCCGTGCACACGGGCCCGGAGCACCACCCCGACCTGGTCGCCGAGCACGTCACGGTGGAGCTCTCCGCCACGGTGCTCGACAGCGACCCCACCGCCCGGGGAGAGGCCGCGGAGGGCCGCGGCGACTTCCACTTCGCCTCCCCGGACCCGGGCTCCCCCGCTCCCCCGCTGGGCAACGGCATCCCCGCCCGCCCGCCGCGCGGCGCGGCCGGCGAGGCCGCCGACGACGAGGCCGAGCGTGCCGCGGCCCTGTCCCGGATCGCCTACGCCGCGCGTGCGACCGCCTCCTTCCCCGGCGCCTTCGAGCCCGCGGCGGTGTGGTCCGCCGCCACGTCCGGGCCGCTGCGCAACACGCCGCGGCCCGACCTCAGCCACGCGTTCTCGGCCCACCGGGCCCCGGAGGAGCTGCCGTACCGGGTGGTCGACGGCGGGGTGTTCGACAACGTGCCCATCGACCGGGCGATCGAGGCCGCCCGGACCCGCCGGTCCCTGCGCCACGCCGACCGGTGCCTGCTCTACCTGGACCCGGACCCCCCGCACCGGGCGGGGCCGCCCTCCCGGCACCTCGACCTCCCGCGCCTGGTCCGGACCCTGGGGGTCACGCTCACCCGGCTCCGGCGCCGGGAGACGGGCGAGGACGAGGTGCTGGCGCTGTCCGACCTCCTCGCGGAGCAGCTGGTCGAGCGCGGGCGGCGGAGCCAGCTCGCCCCGCTGCTCGACGAGTGGGGCACGGCACAGCGGGAGGAGCGCCGGCGCGCCCACCTGCGCTACCGGGCCCGCGCGGACGCACACCTGCTCGGCGCGGTCCTCACGCGCCCGGCCGAGTGGCAGCTCACCTCGACGCTGGCCTCCCGCTCGGTGCTGCGGGCGCGCACCCCCGCGGAGCTCGCCCCCCTGACGGAGGAGCTGGTGCGCCGCGGCGACGCCCTCTCCCGCGGCCCGCTCGGGGCCGCCGCCTCCCGCGCCGTGCTCGGGGGCCCGCAGGCCCTGGTCGACGCCGCGTCCTGCGTGCTGTCCTGGGTGCGCTTCCTGGAGGACCTCGCCCCGACGCCGGAGCGGACCCCCGCGCCCCTGCGGGGCCTCGACTCCGCACCGGCCCGCGCCGGCGCATACCGGGTGCTCGCGGCGGCCGTGCACGAGCGGGACAAGGTGCTCCGCGACGTCCTCGCCGCGACGGCGGCCCCCTCGGCCCCCGTCGAGGCCGCCGCGCCGGTGTGGCTGCGCCCGGTGGCCCTGGAGGACTGGTGGGCCGAGCTGGACACCGTCGTCGACGGCCTCCGGGCCCTGCACCCGGCCCTGGAGGCCGCCGCCGGCGCGCCCGGCGCGGAGGACTGGCGGGCCCTGTGGTGCGAGTCCCCGTGGCGCCGGATCCCGGCCCCGCCGGCTGCGCTCGGGGCGCCCGACCTGCCCCCCGCCCTGGCGGCGGCCGGGATCCCCGGCACGGTCTCCGGGATCGCCTACGGGGAGATCCGCGGGGACCAGCTGCCGTCCCGCCCCGCCGACGTGCCGCGGCTGCGCCGGGGCTGGGCGGACCAGCGGATCCAGCGGGCCCTCGACGCCGCCGGCGCCGCCGGCGCCACCGACGCGCAGCTGCGCGAGGTGCTCGCCGCCGACCCCGGCCGCCTCCCGGCCGGCAGCAAGCTCGCCGGCACGGGCCTGGCCAACTTCCGCGGCTTCCTCGCCACCGCGTGGCGGACCAACGACTGGTGGTGGGGCCGGCTCGACGCCGCCGCCGGCGTCGCCGGCTTCCTGCGTGGCCTGCCCGCCCGGCCCGCGGCCGGCACGGAGGGGTCCGCCGAGCCCGCGGTGCCGGCCGCCGAGCACACCGGCCCGGCGGCGGAGCCCCCCGCGGTCCAGGGGCTCCAGGAGAGCCTGCTGCGCCAGCTGGGCGACGGGGACGCGGACCGGGCCCGCGGCGTGCTCGGCGGCGGCGCCGACGGCCTGGACCGGCTCGCTCCCGGCTACCGCATCGCGCTGGCGTCCCGGAGCCTGCGCGTGCTCGGCCGGGCCCTGGCCGGCACGCCGGACCTGCCCCGCGGGGTGTGGGAGCTCGGGCTGTTCCTGCTCCAGCCCCTCCTGGTCCTGGCGCCGCTGCTGCTGACGCCGGTGCGGGCGGCCCTGGCCCTCGTCGTGGGCGCGGCGGCGCTGCGGCTCGGCGCGGCCCCGGCGCCGGACGGGTCGACGACCGGGAGCGTGCTCGTCGTCCTCGCGGCCTCGGTGCTCGGCCTCTCCCTCGTGCGCACGGCCGGGCGCTCCCGGCGGCGCTGGACGCGGGTCCTCGCGGCTGCCGGCGCCTCTCCGCCCCGGCCCCGCGCGGTGGCCGGCGTCCCGACGGCGGACACCACCGCAGGGGACACCACCGCAGGGGACGTCACTGCGGCGGACGTGGCCGCCGCCCGGCGGGGAGCCGTCCGCCGCGCCGCCGTGAGCGGCACCGCGGCCGCCGCCCTCCTGCTGCCCGCAGCGGCCTGGGCGTCCAGCGGCTCCGCCCTGGCGCTGCTGCTGACCGCCGTGCTCGTCCTGGACCGGACCGCCGCGGCGCTGTGCCTGCGGGTGCCGGGCCGGGGTGCCGCCGACGAGGTGCTGCGCGCGGGCGGCGTCGTGCTCGCCGCCGTCGGGGCGTGGGCCCTCGGCGCCCTGGCCCTGGTGCTCGGGGACGGGCTCCCCTGGGTCCCCGGCACGGTCCCCGCCCGCGCGGCGGTGGTGGCCCTCGCCGCGGCCGGGCTCGGGGCCCTGGTGCTCACCGGGTTCCTCCGCCCCGCCTGGGCGGCGCTGCTGTCCCTGGCCGCAGGAGCCGCCGCCGGCGGCGCCGCCGCCCTCGTGTGGTCGCTGGCGGGCGCGCCCGGCCAGGCGGGCGCCGGCCTCCCCGCCGCGGCCGCGGCCGTGCTCGCGGGGGCGGCGGTGCTGTGGTGGGCGCCCGCCGAGGGCATGCTGTGCCCCTACGGGCCGGAGGACGAGCTCGTCCCGGCCCGACCCGCCGGGCGCCCGCGGATAAGCTGGAGGGGATGAAACTCCTCGAAGCCCTCTCCCCGCAGCTCGGCACGCCCGGCCACCCCTACTACCGCGGCGACTACGTCACCAACCCCCTGACCGGCGACGAGGTGTACGAGGGCTTCCTCGGGTGGATCGCCTCCCGGGACATGGAGCTCTACCCCGCTCAGGACGAGGCCGTCCTCGAGTTCGCCGGCGGCGCCAACGTCGTCCTGGCGACCCCCACCGGCTCGGGGAAGTCGACCGTGGCGGTCGCCGCGCACTTCGCGGGCCTCGCCGCCGGGCAGCGCTCCTACTACACCGCGCCCATCAAGGCCCTGGTGTCCGAGAAGTTCTTCGCGCTCGTGGAGATCTTCGGCGCCGAGAACGTCGGGATGGTCACGGGCGACTCCGCCGTCAACGCGGACGCGCCCATCGTGTGCTGCACCGCCGAGATCCTCGCCAACGTGGCCCTGCGGGAGGGCCGGGACGCCGACGTGGGACCCGTGGTCATGGACGAGTTCCACTTCTACTCCGACCCGCAGCGCGGCTGGGCGTGGCAGGTGCCGCTGCTCGAGCTGCCGCAGGCGCAGTTCCTGCTGATGAGCGCCACCCTCGGGGACGTCACCCGCTTCGAGGAGGGCCTCACGGCGCTCACCGGGCGTCCCACGACGACGGTGTCCTCCGCCGAGCGGCCCATCCCGCTGCACCACTACTGGTCCGAGGAGCCCATCCACGACGCCCTCGAGGAGCTGCTCGCCACGAACCAGGCGCCGGTGTACGTGGTGCACTTCTCCCAGCTGCAGGCCATGGACCAGGCGCAGAACCTGATGTCCGTCAACGTCCTGTCCAAGGAGGAGAAGGAGCGCATCGGGGAGCTGATCGGCGGGTTCCGCTTCGCGGCCGGCTTCGGCAAGACCCTCAACCGGCTGGTGCGCCACGGCATCGGCGTCCACCACGCCGGGATGCTCCCCAAGTACCGCCGGCTCGTGGAGCAGCTCGCCCAGACGGGGCTGCTCAAGGTGATCTGCGGCACCGACACCCTGGGCGTGGGCATCAACGTGCCCATCCGCACCGTGGTGATCACCGCGCTGTCCAAGTTCGACGGCGAGCGCACGCGCCGGCTCAACGCCCGCGAGTTCCACCAGATCGCCGGCCGGGCCGGCCGCGCCGGCTACGACACGGCGGGCACCGTCGTAGTCCAGGCCCCCGAGCACGTCATCGAGAACAACCGGGCGCTGAAGAAGGCGCAGGCCAAGTTCGGCGACGACCAGAAGAAGCTGCGGCAGGTGCCGCGGAAGAAGCCGCCGCAGGGCTTCGTCTCCTGGGGGAGGCCGACGTTCGAGACGCTCGTGGCCTCCGAGCCCGAGCCGCTCACGTCGTCGTTCACGGTCACCCACTCGATGCTGCTCAACATCCTGCAGCGCCCCGGGAACCCCGTGCAGGCGGCGTGGCACCTGCTGACCCACAACCACGAGACCCGGCAGCGGCAGCGGGCGCTGCTCAAGCAGGCGATCGGCATCCTCAAGGAGCTGCGGGCCGCGGGCGTCGTCGAGAAGCTGGAGACCCCCGACGAGGAGGGCCGCACCTGGCGCCTGACCGTGGAGCTGCAGGAGAACTTCGCGCTCAACCAGCCCCTGTCCCCCTTCGCCCTGGCGGCCCTGACCCTGCTGGACGCCGAGGACCCGGACTACGCGCTCGACGTCGTCTCGGTCATCGAGGCGACCCTGGAGAAGCCCCGCCAGGTGCTCAACCTGCAGGAGAAGAAGGCCCGCGGCGAGGCCGTGGCCGCGATGAAGGCCGAGGGCCTGGACTACGACCAGCGGATGAAGGAGCTCGAGGACGTCAGCTACCCCAAGCCCCTGGAGGAGCTGCTGACCCAGGCGTTCGAGACCTACCGCACGAGCGCCCCGTGGGTCGCCCAGTTCGAGCTGGCCCCGAAGTCCGTGGTCCGGGACATGTACGAGCGGGCGATGACGTTCGGCGACTACGTCCAGTTCTACGGCCTGGCCCGCTCCGAGGGCATCCTGCTGCGCTACCTCTCCGACGCGTACAAGGCGCTGCGCCAGACCGTGCCGCTGGACATGCTGCGGGAGGACCTCGAGGACCTCATCGAGTGGCTCGGCGAGCTGATCCGCCAGACCGACAACTCCCTGCTGGACGAGTGGGAGAAGCTCGCCGCGGGCGAGGAGTCGCCCATGGGCACCTCCGCGGACTCCCTCGAGGAGCTCATCGACGAGCAGCCGCCGGCGATCACCGCGAACACCCGGGCCTTCCGGGTCATGGTGCGCAACGCCCTGTTCCAGCGCGTCGAGCTGTTCGCCGCCGAGAAGGACAAGGTGCTGGGCGCCCTCGACGGCGAGCACGGCTGGGACCGCGACCGGTGGGCGGACGCCATGGACGCGTACTTCGGCGAGTACGACGACCTCTACACCGACGCCCAGTCGCGCGGGCCCGCCCTGATCCGCATCGACGAGCACCCCGAGGGCCTCGACGGCTACTGGACCGTCGTCCAGGTCTTCGACGACCCGGACGGCCACCACGACTGGGGCATCAACGCCCGCATCGACCTGCGCGCCTCCGACGAGGACGGCTTCCCGGCCGTGGTCCTCGACAACGTCGGGCCGATCACCGAGACCGGCCGCTGACGCGGCTCCGGCACGGGTGAGCCCCGGTTCCACCGGTGCGGTGGAACCGGGGCTCACCCGGGGGACGCCGACGGCGGCTCCGGATCAGGCCGGGCTGCTGCCGCCCGGCCCGCGCCCCGGATCCGGGGTCGTGGTGCCGGCCGTCGCCTGGGCGTCGGCCCGCTCCCCCTCCACGGACTCGGCCTCGGTCGGGGGCACCGGCTCCGGCTCGGGGGCCACACCGGTCCGTTCGTACTGGCGGTGCTTGCCGCGGGCACGGTCCAGCAGGTCGCGGAACTGCTTCTCGGACGCGACGAGCTCGTTGCGGTACCGGGCCGGGACCGTCTCCAGCCGCTCCTGGTAGCGGCCGGCCTTGGCGGCGAGCCGGAGACGCTGCTCCTCCGGGGCGTCCTGGGGCAGGGTCACGTACTTCTCGGCGGTCGTCTGCAGCCCGTTGATCACCCGCAGCGCACGGCCCTTGGGGCTGAACAGCGACGCGAGCACGGTCACGGCCAGCACGCCGACGATCACGGACAGGGACGTCCCGATGGTGACCTCGACGACGTCCACGTGCTCGCCCCCGTTGATGAAGGGCAGGGTGTTCTCGTGCAGGGCGTGGATGACCAGCTTCACGCCGATGAAGCCGAGGATGATCGCCAGGCCCCAGGACAGGTAGATGAGCCGGTCCAGCAGGCCGTCGATGAGGAAGTAGAGCTGGCGCAGGCCCATCAGGGAGAACGCCACGGCGGTGAACACCAGGTAGGTCTCCTGGGTCAGGCCGAAGATCGCCGGGATGGAGTCGAAGGCGAAGAGGATGTCGGTGCCGCCGATGGCGACCATCACCAGCAGCATCGGGGTCATGGCCCGCTTGCCGTGGTGGACGGTGAACAGTTTGTCGCCGTCGTAGTGGTCGGTGGTGTGGATGAAGCGCTTGGCCAGCCGCACCACGACGTTGTCCCCCTCGTCGTGCGACCCGCCGGAGAGCTCGCCCTTGATGAGGGAGCCGGCGGTCAGGATGAGGAACAGCCCGAAGATGTAGAAGAGCCAGGCCCAGGCGTTCAGGGCGGCGGCCCCGATGAAGATGAAGGCCGTACGGGCGACGAGCGCGAACGTGATGCCGAAGAGCAGGACCTTCTGCTGGTCCGCGCGCGGGACCTTGAACGAGGCCATGATGACGAGGAACACGAAGAGGTTGTCGACCGACAGGGCCTTCTCCGTGATGTAGCCGGCGTAGTACTCCCCGGCGTAGCGCCCGCCCCATCGCAGGAGGACGAACAGGCCGAACAGGAGCGCGACGCCCACGTAGATCGCGGACCAGACCGCGGCCTCCTTGAGCTTCGGCTCGTGGGCTCTGCGGACGTGGAAGACGTAGTCGAAGAGGAGCATGCCGACGATGAGAGCCATCGTCACCGTCCACACGGTGGGTGAGACGTCCATAATTCTGCCTTCGGGGTCGAGAACGGTCTCGCCGTAAGTCTCTCCGCCGCTTCCCGGGCCCGGCCGGTCTGAGCCGGTCGGTCCCGCCGTGCTGGGATCGGCCGCTGCGTCCGGCCGGGCACCGTGTGCTCGGCGTGCTGACGTCCGCAGCGCTGAGGGATACTCCCCTAGGCTGGGTCCAGTCTAACGGAGCCCCTCCCCGACGCACGCGAAAGGGCCTGTCCCGCCGCGCGGCGGGACAGGCCCTTCGGTGCTGCCGGGGCCTCCGGGCCCTGTGGATCAGTGCGCCGGGGCGCTCAGCGCTCGGTCTCCCGGGGCTCGACGGAGCTGGAGCCCTCGCTCTCGGCGTGGTGCTCGTCGACCGACTTGCCGGTGTGCTCGTGCAGGTCGGGCACGTCCAGGGGCGCGCGCTCCACGGCGGCCCGGGCGGCGTGGTGCTTGCGCACGAGGTCGGCCTGCACCAGGCGGATCTCCTGGGTGGGGGTGCCCTCCGGGATGCCCCGGTAGACCTCGATGGCCCGGTGCAGCTCGGCGACGGCGTGCGCGGCGCGGCCCTTCGGGCTGGCCATCGACGCGATCGTCGCGACGGCGATGATCGCCACGATCACGCCGAGGGACACGAACGTGGGGATCTCCGGGGCCCACTCGATGTGCTGGCCGCCGTTGATGAAGGGCAGCTCGTTCTCGTGCATGGCGTGCAGGATGAGCTTCACGCCGATGAAGGCCAGGATCAGGGACAGGCCGTGCTTGAGGTAGATGAGGCGCTCCATCAGCCCGCCGAGCAGGAAGTAGAGCTGGCGCAGGCCCATGAGCGCGAAGATGTTGGCCGTGAACACGATGAACGGGCTCTGCGTGAGGCCGAAGATCGCGGGGATGGAGTCGAAGGCGAACATCAGGTCGGTCACGCCGATGGTGACGAACACGATCAGCATGGGGGTGAAGACCTTCTTGCCGTTCACCACCGCACGCAGCTTGCTGCCGTTGTACTCCTCCGTCATGGGGACCACGGTGCGCAGCTTGCGGATGACCGGGTTCTCCTCGGTCTCGTCCTCGCCGTCGTCCTTGGCCTGGTGGTAGGCCGTCCACAGCAGGAAGAAGCCGAAGATGTAGAAGACCCACGAGAAGTTCGCGATGATCGTGGCGCCCAGCAGGATGAAGATCCCGCGCAGGACCAGCGCGATGATGATGCCCACCATCAGCACCTCCTGCTGGTACTTCCGCGGCACGGCGAACCGGGTCATGATCACGATGAACACGAACAGGTTGTCGATGCTGAGGCTGTACTCCGTGATCCAGCCGGCGATGAACTGGGTGCCCGGCTCGACGCCGGCGAACACGAACATCAGGGCGCCGAAGACGAGGGCGAGGGCGACGTAGATGCCCACCCAGATGCCGGCCTCCTTCATGGAGGGCTCGTGGGGGCGCTTGACGACCATGAGGAGGTCGAAGAGCAGGATCAGGCCGAGGACGACGAACGAGCCGATCTCGAACCACGCTGGTAGTTGTGTGTGCACGCGAGTACTTTCGCTTCGAGGTGGCGGCACCCGCCGTCCGCCGCGTCCCGGGACGCGGCGGTGAGGGCACCGGAATGAGCCGCAAGTCTCTCCGCCGTCCTCGCGGGCCGGGGCCCGCGTGCCGAGGTCGACCGTTGCGTCCGGCCGGACCCCATTGGCCGGCGTGCTGACGTCCGCAACGCTTCGGGATACTCCCCTACGCGCTGAGCAGTCTATCCGAAGCTGAAAGAACGCTTGGAACGCCTCCGTCCGGCGGCGTCTCGGAGGGCCTGGGCGGCGCCTCAGGCGTGCCCGGCCTGCTGCATCTGCCGCAGCTCCTTCTTCAGGTCGGAGAGCTCGTCGCGGATCCGGGCGGCCAGCTCGAACTGCAGGTCCTCGGCCGCGGCCTGCATCTGCTGGGTCATCTGCGCGATGAGGTCCACGAGGTCCTCGGCCGGCGCGGCCGTGATCCCGTCCTGGCGCAGCTTCTGCTCCGCGGCCGCCGCGGCGTCGCGCCCGCCCCGCTTGCCGGTCGGGGCCGTCTTCTTGCCGGCGGCCGCGCGCTGGGCCAGCAGCTCGCGGGTGTCCTCCTCCTCGCGCTGGAGCTGGTCGGTGATGTCCGCGATCCGCTTGCGCAGCGGCTGCGGGTCGATCCCGTGCTCCTTGTTGTAGGCGACCTGGATCTCCCGGCGCCGGTTGGTCTCGTCGATGGCGGTGGCCATCGAGTCGGTGATCCGGTCGGCGTACATGTGCACCTGCCCGGAGACGTTGCGGGCGGCGCGGCCGATGGTCTGGATGAGGGACGTCGTCGAGCGCAGGAAGCCCTCCTTGTCCGCGTCGAGGATCGCGACCAGGGAGACCTCGGGCAGGTCCAGGCCCTCGCGCAGGAGGTTGATGCCCACGAGCACGTCGAAGGCGCCCATCCGCAGCTCGCGCAGCAGCTCCACGCGGCGGAGGGTGTCGACGTCGGAGTGCAGGTACTGCACCTTGACCCCGTGCTCCATGAGGTACTCGGTGAGGTCCTCGGCCATCCGCTTGGTCAGCGTGGTGACCAGGACGCGCTCGTCGCGCTCGACGCGCAGGTTGATCTCGTCGAGCAGGTCGTCGATCTGGCCCTTCGTGGGCTTGACGATGACCTCCGGGTCCACGAGCCCGGTGGGGCGGATGATCTGCTCCACGTAGCCGTCGGCCTGGGAGAGCTCGTACTTGCCCGGGGTCGCGGAGAGGTAGACGGTCTGCCCGATCCGGCCCAGGAACTCGTCCCACTTCAGCGGCCGGTTGTCCATCGCGGAGGGCAGCCGGAAGCCGTGCTCCACGAGCGTGCGCTTGCGGGACATGTCCCCCTCGTACATCCCGCCGATCTGCGGGATGGTCACGTGGGACTCGTCGACCACCAGCAGGAAGTCGTCGGGGAAGTAGTCGATGAGGCAGTGCGGGGCGGATCCCCGCGGGCGGCCGTCGATGTGCAGCGAGTAGTTCTCGATGCCGTTGCAGTAGCCCATCTGCTCCATCATCTCGAGGTCGTAGGTGGTGCGCATGCGCAGCCGCTGGGCCTCGACGAGCTTGTTCTGGGACTCCAGCTCCTTGAGCCGGGCGGCGAGCTCGGCCTCGATGGACTTGATCGCCGTGGCCATCCGGTCGGCACCGGCCACGTAGTGGGAGGCCGGGAAGACGTACATCTCCTCCTCCTCCCGGATGATCTCCCCGGTGAGGGGGTGGAGGGTGTAGATGGACTCGATCTCGTCGCCGAAGAACTCCACGCGGACGGCGTGCTCCTCGTACATCGGGATGATCTCCACGGTGTCCCCGCGCACCCGGAAGGTGCCGCGGTGGAAGTCGACGTCGTTGCGGGCGTACTGCATGTTCACGAACCGGCGCAGCAGCTCGTCGCGGTCCATCTCGTCGCCCTTGCGCAGCGTCACCATCTGCGCCACGTACTCCTCGGGGGTGCCCAGGCCGTAGATGCAGGACACGGTGGCGACGACGACGACGTCCCGGCGCGTGAGCAGGGCGTTGGTCGCGGAGTGGCGCAGCCGCTCGACCTCCTCGTTGATGGAGGAGTCCTTCTCGATGAAGGTGTCCGTCTGCGGGACGTAGGCCTCGGGCTGGTAGTAGTCGTAGTAGGAGACGAAGTACTCGACCGCGTTGTTGGGCAGCAGCTCCCGCAGCTCGTTGGCGAGCTGCGCGGCGAGCGTCTTGTTCTGCACCATGACCAGCGTGGGGCGCTGAACGCGCTCGATCAGCCACGCCGCGGTGGCCGACTTGCCGGTGCCGGTGGCGCCCAGGAGCACGACGTCCTTCTCGCCGGCCTCGATGCGGGCGGCGAGCTCCTCGATCGCCTTCGGCTGGTCGCCGGCGGGGACGTAGTCGGAGATGACCTCGAAGGGGGCGACGACACGGTTGATCTTCTGCGCCAGGCTCATGCGTCCAAGGCTACGCGCCACCCCGGACACGCGAGCGGGGTTCCTCCGGAGGCGATCAGCCGGCCCGGGTGCGGAAATACGCCGGGGAACCGCCCCGTTGCACCGGACACACCACTGCGCCCGCGCACGGACCCCGTCGAGAGGAACCCCATGTCCATCGTCATCACCGGTGCCACCGGCCGGCTGGGCCGGCTCGTTCTCAGCTCCCTGATCCGCCTGGACGTCCCCCGCGAGGAGCTGGTGGCCGCGGGCCGCAACGAGGGCAAGCTCGGCGACCTCGGCGGGCTCGGGGTCCGGACCGTGCGGGTCGACTACGACGACGCCGCGAGCCTCGACGCCGCCTTCGAGGCGGCGGGCACGGTGCTGCTGGTCTCCAGCGGCGAGGTGGGCCGGCGCGTGGACCAGCACCGGAACGCGATCGAGGCGGCCGCCCGCGCAGGGGTCTCCCGCCTCGTCTACACCAGCGCCCTCGGGGCGGACCTCGGCCGGCTCATCCTCGCCGACGAGCACCTGGCCACCGAGCAGCTCCTCACCGACTCCGGGCTCCCGTACACGATCCTGCGCAACGGCTGGTACACGGAGAACTTCGAGCCGGCCCTGCGGCACGCCGAGAGCACGGGGCAGGTGCTGACCAACGCCGGCGACGGCCGCGTCGCCAGCGCGACCCGGGAGGACTACGCGGAGGCGGTCGCGGCGGTGCTGGCCCAGGACGGGCACGCGTGGCAGACCTACGAGCTGTCCGGGGACGAGGCGTGGAGCTTCGACGAGCTCGCGTCCGCGCTCACGGAGGTGCTCGGCCGCGAGGTCGTCCACCACCGCCTGACGCCCGAGCGGCACCTGGCGGCGCTGGAGGAGGCCGGGGTGGACGAGGACACCGCGCGGTTCCTGGTCGCCCTCGACGCCAACATCGAGGACGGCGCGCTGGAGCTGGTCACCGGCGACCTGTCCCGGCTGATCGGACGCCCCACCACTCCCCTGCTCGAGGCGCTGCGGGCCATGCGCTGAGCGCGCCCCGCCGGGCCGGTCGACCGGCCCGGTGGGGACCGGTGGACGGGGTGGCGCGACGCGTGCACGACCCGGCTGACCGTCCGCTGTCGGCCCCGGCGGGCGGGCAGTGGGCGGGAGCAGGAACCCTCTACTGCTCGAAGGCCGCGTCGAACGAGGCGCCCGAAGGGCCGAAGTCGAAGCCCTTGAGGAACGCCAGCGCCTCCGGTGCCCCGCGCAGGCGGTCCATCCCGGCGTCCTCCCACTCCACGGAGATGGGCCCGTCGTAGCCGATCGCGGTGAGGGCGCGGAAGCTGTCCTCCCAGGGCACGTCCCCGCGGCCCGTCGAGACGAAGTCCCACCCGCGGCGCGGGTCCCCCCAGGGCAGGTGGGAGGAGAGGATGCCGTTGCGCCCGCCGCCCACCCGCAGCTTCGTGTCCTTGCAGTCCACGTGGTAGATCCGCTCGGCGAAGTCCGAGATGAACGCCACCGGGTCGATCCGCTGCCACATGAAGTGGCTGGGGTCCCAGTTCAGCCCGAAGGCCTCCCGGTGGCCGACGGCGTCGAGGGCCCGCTGCGTGGACCAGTAGTCGTAGGCGATCTCGGTGGGGTGCACCTCGTGGGCGAAGCGCACCCCGCACTCGTCGAAGACGTCGAGGATGGGGTTCCACCGGTCGGCGAAGTCCTGGTAGCCGGCGTCGATCACGTCCTGGGACACCGGGGGGAACATCGCCACGTACTGCCAGATGGAGGACCCGGTGAAGCCCACCACGGTGTCCACGCCGAGCCGCTGCGCCAGGCGCGCCGTCAGCTTCATCTCCTCCGCGGCCCGCGCGCGCACGCCCTCCGGCTCCCCGTCGCCCCAGACCCGGGGCCCGACGATGGACCGGTGCCGGAAGTCGATGGGGTCGTCGCACACGGCCTGGCCCTTGAGGTGGTTGGAGATCGCCCAGACCTTCAGCCCGTGGCGCTCCAGGATGTCCAGCCGCTCCCGGAGGTAGGCGTCGTCGTCCCACCGCCAGGCGTCGAGGTGCTCCCCGGAGACGGCGATCTCCAGGCCGTCGTAGCCCCAGCCGGCGGCCAGCGCGGCCACCTCCTCGAGCGGGAGGTCGGCCCACTGGCCGGTGAACAGCGTGTAGCGGTGTCCCATGGAAGTCCTTTGCCGTCGGGAGGGTGTGCGTGTCGGTCGGTCGGGGTCAGAGGTCCACGGCGGCGCCGGCGCGGGCCGCGCTGGCCTCGACGGCGTCGAGCACCCGCTGGACCTCCAGGCCGTCCTCGAAGGACGGGGAGACGGCGGCGCCCGACGCGATGGCCTGCAGGAAGTCGGCGGCCTGGCTCGTGAAGGTGTGGTCCCAGCCCAGGGTGTGCCCGGCCGGCCACCACGCCCGCACGTAGGGATGGGACTGCTCGGTGACGAGGACCCGGCTGTAGCCCTGGGCCTCGGCCGGGGCGGTGGCGTCGAAGAACTGCAGCTCGTTGAGCCGCTCCAGGTCGAAGCGCAGCCCGCCGGAGGAGCCGTACACCTCGATCTGCAGGGCGTTCTTGCGCCCGGTCGCGCAGCGGGAGACCTCCAGGCTGGCCACGGCGCCGGAGGCCGTGCGCAGGGTGGCCCAGGCGGCGTCGTCGACGCTCACCCGCTCCGGTCCGTCGGCGCCGGCACGGGTCCTGACGAAGGTCTCAAGCGTGCCCGCGGCGGAGGTGACCGGGGAGCCCAGGAGGAAGCGCACCTGGTCGACGGCGTGGGAGGCGAGGTCGCCCAGCGCACCGGAGCCCGCGGTCTGCCTGCGCAGGCGCCACGTCATGGGGGCGTGCTCGTCGGCGAGCCAGTCCTGCAGGTAGCTCGCGCGCACCTGCCGGACCTGGCCGATCCGCCCGTCGGCGATCAGGTCCCGCGCGAGCGCGAGGGCCGGCACCCGGCGGTAGTTGAAGCCCACCATGGACCGGACGCCGTGGGCCTGCGCCGCGGCCGCGGCGGCCACCATCCGCTCGGCCTCGGCCACCGTGTTGGCCAGGGGCTTCTCCACGAGCACGTGCTTGCCGGCCTCGAGGGCGGCCACGGCCATCTCGGCGTGCAGGTGGCCGGGCGCGCAGATGTCGACGACGTGGACGTCGTCGCGCTCCAGCACCGACCGCCAGTCGGTGGCGCTGCCCTCCCAGCCGTACTGCTGCGCGGCCGCGGCCACGTGCCGGGCGTCCCGGCCCACCAGCACCCTCTGCGCCACGCGCGGGGTGGAGTAGAAGGCGTTGACGTTGCGCCACGCGTTGGAGTGGGCCTTGCCCATGAAGGAGTAGCCGAGCACGGCGACGCCCAGGACGCCGGTGGCGGACCCGCGGTCGCGGACGCCGGCGGGGTCGGGCACGGTGGTGGTCATAGGTCGTCTCCTTGGCGCCGGGCGCCGGCCGAGCGCAGGAACGCGAGTCCCTGCTCCGCGAGTTGGTCCTGGGTCCGCGCCAGGGGCCGCCAGATGGAGGCGGCGGTGGCGATGCTGGCGTTGGACGCGGTGAAGCTCTCGATGTTCAGGGCCCCGGTGTAGCCCACGGCGTCCAGGGCCTCGAAGATGCCCGCCCAGTCCGTCTGGTCCCCGCCCGGGGCGCCCCGGTCGTTGCCGCAGACCTGGACGTGCACGAGGTGCTCCCCGGCCGCCCGGACGGCGTCGGCCGAGGAGCGCTCCTCGATGCCGAGGTGGTAGGTGTCCAGGGCCAGGCCCACGCCGTGGCCGAGCAGCGGCCCGAGGGCCTCCAGCGCCTGGGCGGTGGTGTTGAGCAGGGACGTCTCGTAGCGGTTGAGCGGTTCGATGCCGAGGACGACGCCGGCGGCCTCGGCCTCGGCGGCCAGGGGCGCCAGGTTCCGGCGCAGCTGCGCGTACGCCTCCGCCCGTTCCGCCGCGTCCATCCGCCACACCCGGCCCGTGTGCGCGTAGAAGGGCCCGCACACGGCCGGCGCGCCGACGTCGTGGGCCAGCTCGATGCAGGCGCCGAGGTAGCGCTGGGTCCGGGCGATCACCGCGTCGTCGGCCAGGACGAGCTCCCGCCCGGGCGACATGGCGCCCACGATCCACGGCCGCAGGCCCGCGAGCGCGCCGCGCACCGCCCCGGCCGAGAGGTCGCCGGCGTTCTCCAGGGGCAGCTCGACGGCGTCGAAGCCCATGGCCGCGATCTTCTCCAGCAGCGGAGCCAGGTTCGCGTCGGTGAGCGGGGACTCCCACACCCAGGTGTTGACGCCGATCAAGCGCTGCACGGGTCGGCCTCCTCTCGGTTCCTTCTCGGTGGGGTGGGGGCCGCCCCGCCGGCCGGGGGAACTCCCGGTGACGGGCCGGTGGCAGGCAGGGCGGCCGGTGCCGGTCAGGGGATGGTGCGCTCCCGCCAGACGTCGGGGTAGCCCGGGAGGTCCTCCCCGCCGAACTTGGCGTAGTGGCCGTCGGGCATCCCCTCGTTGTCGGCGAGGAACCCGGCCCGCTGGTCCTCGGTGATGGGCTCCTGCGGCAGGACCCACTCGGCGGGGACCTCCTCGCCGGCGAAGATCCGCTCGAGCGCCAGCAGCGGGGTGCGCCACTGGAAGTTCGAGTAGACCGGGGCGATCCCGGTCAGGCCGGTCTGCTCCCACTTGCGCAGGAAGCTCATCTCGTCCTCGCCGGTCATCACCGGGTAGTCCGCGCCGGCGTCCTCGAAGGCCTCGATGGCCGCGACGGCGCCGTCCCCGGCGTCCATCCACACGCCCTGCACGTCCCCGGTGGCGAGCTCGTCGGAGATGATCTTCTTGATCTCGGTGGGGTCGGCGCCGGTGAAGTAGTCCGTGGCCTCGATCCCGTTCTCCTCGAAGATCTTCTCGGCCGCGGCCCAGCGCTGCTCCAGCACGTCGACGCCCGGGAGGATGCGCAGGGCCACCACCTTGTCGCCCTCCTGGAGGTTGTCCACCAGGAAGGTCGCGGAGTCGATGCCCCAGGCGAAGCCGCCGATCGGGTGGATGAACGTCGTCGCGCAGTCGGTCTCCACCCCGCGGTCGAAGACGACCACCGGCTTGCCGGTCTCGCAGGCGCGCTCCACGGCGGGCGTCAGGGCGGCGGTGGAGTTGGGCGAGATGATGAACGCGTCGCAGTCGCCCTCGGCGATGAAGTAGTCGATGTCGGCGATCTGCGTGTTGTCGTCGTCCTGCGCGTCCCGGGTCTCCATCTCGGAGATCACCCCGCGGTCCTGGAGCACCTTCAGCTGCTCGTTCATGGTGATCCAGCCGGTCTGGCGCCACGGGTTGGAGATGGAGGCGTTGGAGAAGCACGCCTTCTGCGGTCCCTCGGCCGCGAGGTCCGCCGTCGCCGTCATCTCACCGTCGATGTACTGCGTCCAGGGCTGCTGCGGATCCCCCTCGAAGGAGGCCGTGCGCTGGTCGAACTGCCGGTCGTACTCCGCCTGGTCGAACCACTCGTCACCGCCCTCCGCGGCCGGGGTGGCGGCGCCCTCCGCGGCGGGGGAGGCGGCGTCCCCGCCCTCGGTGGCCGCAGGCGGGTTCTCGATCGACGAATCGGTGGTGCAGGCGGTCAGGCCCAGCAGCGCTGCCGCTGCCACCACGGTGGCCTTGGTCTGGATGCTTCGGCGCATCATCTTCCTTCCTCATCGGTGCCCACGGTGGGCTCTGGTGCCAGGACACGCTGTTCCTCGTGGGCGGCTCGCCCGCGTCCGCGCCTCCGGCGCTGCCAGGTCTGGGTCCCGGCCGCGACGGCCAGGATGATGATCACGCCCTGCACGGTCTCCCGCCAGGTGGACTCGACGCCCAGGAAGTTCAGGAGCGCGAAGAGGGTCTCCAGCGCGAAGGCGCCGGCCGCCGCGGAGAGCACCCAGCCGCGTCCGCCGCCGAGCACGACCCCGCCGAGGACGACGGCCGTGATGGCCGTGAACTCGTAGCCCCGCCCCACGGAGGGGTGCACCCCGGCGTAGCCGACGAGGATGATCCCCGCCACGGTCGCGGCCAGGGAGGAGAGCATGAACGCGCGGGTGCGGATCCACCAGACGCGGGCGCCCGTCAGGGCCGCGGCCCGGGGGTTGTCGCCGACGGCGATGAGCGTCCGGCCGTAGGGCCGGCGCATGAGCCACACGGCGCCGGCGGCGACGACGGCGAGGACGACCACGGGGTAGGGCAGGATCTCCAGGACCGGGATCCCGTCGATGCCGCCCCGGCCGATCCGGCGGAAGCTGTCCGCCGGGTTGCCGGTGGCCGCGCCGCCGGTCCAGTAGAGCACCAGGCCCAGCAGGGCGAGCATCGTGCCCAGGGTGACGATGAAGCTCGGCACCTTGAGCAGGGTGGTTAGCAGCCCGTTGACGAGGCCGACACCGGCGCCGAGGAGCAGCATCAGCACCAGGACGGGCACGGTCCGGCTGTCGTCCTGGCCGACGAGGTTGCCCGCCAGGAACACCTGGGCCGTGACCACCGAGCCCATGGAGAGGTCGAACTCCCCGGAGACGATCACGAAGTACTGCCCGATGGCCGCGATGGCGATCGGCGCCGTGCGGCCGGCGAAGCGGATCAGGGACCCCGGCTCGCCGAAGGACGGGTTGGCCGCGACGACGGCGGCCAGCAGGACGGCGAGGAGCACGAACACGGCCCCGCTGGGCGTGCGCAGCGAGCGCAGCACGCGCCGGCCCCACGGGGAGCGGTTGTGCGGCAGGACCGCGGCCCGGTCCGTCACGGCGGCGCTCATGCGGCGACCTCCTGCTCGGTGCGGGCCCGTGGGTGGCCGCCGAAGCGCGCGGGCCGGCTGATCACCCGGCGCCGCGCGTAGACGGCCACGGCGACCACGATGACGATGCCGCGGACGACGTCCTTGAGGAAGGGGTTGATCTGCAGGACGCTCATGATGTTGTCGATCATCGCGAAGATCAGCACGCCGCCCAGCGTGCCCACGAGGGAGCCCTTCCCGCCCGAGAGCAGCGTCCCGCCGAGGACGACGGCGGCGATGGAGAGCAGGTCGTAGCCGCCCTGCGAGCCGATCGTGGGGCTGCCCACCCCCAGCCGCGCCGCGAGGAGCAGCCCCGCGAGCCCGGCCATGAACGAGCACACGACGTGGGCGGCGACGATCGGCGTGCCGGTGCGGATGCCGGACATCCGGGCCACCTCGATGTCGCCGCCGACGGCGTAGACGTGGTGGCCCAGGCGGGTGCGCTGCAGCATGAGCAGCACCACGCCCGCGCAGGCCAGCATGATCAGGGTGGAGACCGGGACCGGCCCGATGCCGGTGGCCCCGACCAGGCGGAAGGCCACGGGCGTCTGCCCGGAGCTGCCCTGGTAGTTGGTGGCGAGGTAGCCGCTGACGATCAGCCCGGTGCCCAGCGTGGCGATGAAGCCGTGCACCTTCAGCCCGGAGACCACCAGGCCGTTGACCAGGCCGATGGCCGCCGACACGACCAGCGCCACGACGACCCCCGCGACGATGTTGCCCGGCTGGCCGGCCATGATCCCGGCCGCCAGCAGGCTCGAGAGGCTGACGACGTAGGGCACCGACAGGTCGAGGCTTCCGACGAGGATCACGAGCGTCTGCCCGATGGCGATGAACCCCAGGACGCTGGTCCCCGTGAGGATCGAGGAGATGTTGCCCGCGCTGAAGAAGCTGCGCCCCGTGGCCCCCACGAGCGCCGTGCCCGCGACCACGGTGAGCAGCGCCACCAGGTAGACGATGTGGGTGGACGTCAGCCGTGCGTAGGCGTTCATGGGCGTGCCCTTTCCGTGCGGGCGCCGGTGGCCACCTGCAGGACCTGTTCCTCGGTGGCGTCCGGCGGGAGCTCCCCGGCGATCCGGCCGTCCCGCATGACGAGGATCCGGTCCGACATCCCCAGCACCTCCGGCAGCTCGCTGGAGACCATCAGCAGGGCCTTGCCCTCGGCGGCGAGCATGCGCATCAGGTTGTAGACGGCGATCTTGGCGCCCACGTCGATCCCGCGCGTGGGCTCGTCGAGCAGCACGACCTGCGGGTCCACGGCGAGCCACTTGGCGAGGACCACCTTCTGCTGGTTGCCGCCCGAGAGGTACTGGACCTCCTGGTCGAGGTCCCGGGCCACGACCTCCAGCGAGGACAGCACGGCGGGGACGTCGCTCCTCGCCTCGGCGTCCCGCCGGGGGAAGACCGCCCGGACGACGCCGAGGGCGTTGTCCAGCACGGACTGGTCGAGGCTGAGCCCCTGGGCCTTGCGGTCCTCCGTGATTAGGGCGACGCGCCGGCGGATGGCCTGCCGGGGCGAGGAGGCCGTGTACGGCCTGCCGTCCAGCTCCATCCGCCCGCGGGTGAACGGGTGCGCCCCGAAGACCGCCTCCACCAGCTCCGTGCGGCCGGAGCCCTGCAGCCCCGCCACTCCCACGATCTCCCCCGCGCGCAGCGTGAGCTCGATGGAGTCCAGCTGCTCGTTGCCGCCGTCGTGGACGGCCAGGAGCGGCCTCCCCACGGCGGTGCCGGGCAGCCGCTCCGGGAAGTAGGCCGAGATCGAGCGGCCGACCATCATGCGCACCAGGGCGGCGTCGTCCAGCGCCGCCGCGGGCCGGGAGCCCACGATGCGCCCGTCCTTCAGGACGGTGATGGTGTCGCAGAGGTCGAAGATCTCCTGGAGGCGGTGGGAGACGTACAGGATCGCGGTGCCGCGGGCCTGGAGCCGGCGGATGATCCCGTAGAGGAGCTCGACCTCGGGCCCGGCGAGGGCGGCGGTCGGCTCGTCCATGGCGATGATGCGCGCGTCGTAGCTGATGGCCTTGGCGATCTCCACGATCTGCTGCTGCGCCACCGAGAGGGAGCTGACCGTGCTGGTGGGCCGGATGCTGGTGATGCCCAGTTCCCGGAGCAGGTCGGCCGTCCCGGCGTTCATGGCCTTCCTGTCGACGAACAGGCCCCGCCGCGGCTCACGGCCGAGGTGGACGTTCTCGGCCACCGTGCGGTCGGGGAGCAGGTTGAACTCCTGGAACACCGTCGACAGCCCGGCCAGGTGGGCCTCGGTGGGGTGGCGGAACTCGACGGGGCTGCCGTCGATCTCCACGGTGCCCGCGTCGGGCTGGTGCACCCCCGCGAGCACCTTCATCAGGGTGGACTTCCCCGCCCCGTTCTCGCCCACGAGCCCGTGCACCTCGCCGGCCCGGAGCTCGAGGTCGACGTCCTGCAGCACCGGCACCCCGAAGAATCCCTTCGACAGGCCGGTGACCCTCAGCACCGGCCGATCCGTGTCCTCGTTCATGCCGTCACTGTGACACGCACCACACACTTCCGTCGATGATCAAGCAAAAGTCGCCCGGTGCCGGTGCTTTTGTTACGTGCTTGACCCGCAAAAGGGGTCGTGGTCCACTGACGAAGTGCTGAAGAGTCCACCTCCGCCGTCGTCGCCGCGGGCGTCGACGGCGCCCGCCCCCGGAGCCAGTGAGGTCTTCCAGCTGCTGCGCGACGGGCGGCCGCGGACGCGGGCGGAGCTCGCCCAGCTCACCGGGCTGGCCCGCTCCACCGTGGCCTCCCGCGTCGAGACCCTCATGAGCCTCGGGCTCGTCGCCCCGTACGGGGGCGCCGCCTCGACCGGCGGGCGGCCGCCGTCCCTGTTCGCCCTCAACCCCGGCGCCCGGGTGGTGGTCGGGGCGGACATCGGCGCCACGCACGCGCGGGTGGTCCTGGCCGACCTCTCCGGCGCCGAGCTGGCCGCGGAGCACCGGGCCCTGGCCGTCACCGACGGGCCGGACGCCGTGCTGGGCCGGCTCGTGGACACCGTCGGTACGCTGCTCCGGAGCGCCGGGCGCCCCGCCTCGGAGCTGGCCGCCATCGGCATCGGCCTGCCGGGACCCGTGGAGCACCAGACGGGCCGGCCCATGAACCCGCCGATCATGCCGGGCTGGGACCGCTTCGACGTGCCCGGCCTGGTGCGGCGCAGCTACGACGTCCCGGTGCTCGTCGACAACGACGTCAACATCATGGCCCTGGGCGAGCAGCGCTTCTACTGGCCCGACGTCACCGAGCTGATGTTCATCAAGGTCGCCACCGGCATCGGCGCCGGGATCATCTCCGGCGGCTCGCTGCGGCGCGGCGCGCAGGGCACCGCCGGGGACCTCGGCCACGTCCGCGTGCCGCGCGGGGGCGAGGTCGTGTGCCGGTGCGGCAACACCGGGTGCCTCGAGGCCCTGGCCGGCGGCCCCGCCCTGGCCGCGGCCCTCAACGAGGCGACCGCGGCAGGCGTGAGCACCAACCAGGACGTGGTGGAGCTGGTGCGCTCGGGCGACGCGGGGGCCCTCCGGGTGATCCGCCAGGCCGGGCGGGACATCGGGGACGTGCTCGCGACGTGCGTGAACCTGGTCAACCCCTCGGTGATCGTGATCGGCGGGAGCCTGGCCCAGGCGGGCGAGCAGCTGCTGGCGGGCATCCGGGAGGTCGTCTACCACCGGTCCCTGCCGCTGGCGACCGAGCAGCTGCGGATCGTCCCGTCCGTCGCCGGGCAGCGGGCCGGGGTCCTGGGGGCGGCCGTGCTGGGCATCGACCACGTCCTGTCCCCCGAGGCCGTCGAGGCCGCGTGCGCGGGCCTGCCGGCCACCTGAGGATCCCGCCCCGGGTCAGCCCGCGCTCCCCGGTCCCCGAACGGCTCCCGCCCGCGCCCGGGCGAGCGCTGCGGGGACGGCCGGGCCGCACCGGAACGTGACGGTGGTCGCCCGATGCGGTGTTCTCCCAGGTCACCCGGGATAATGGGCGGAGCCGGCCCGCTCGACGCCGCAGCGGATCGGCCCCGATCCCGACGACCGGAACAGGACCTATGAGTTTGCAGCCATCTCGCACCGAGACCCCGCCCACCGACGAGCAGCCGGAGAAGAAGGCCCCGGCGCTGAACATCGCCGGCCTGATCGCCGGCGCCGCCTCGGCCGCCACGGTCGCCGTGATCGGTGGTCACCTCAGCGTCGCCGGCACCGTCCTCGGCGCCGCCCTGATGAGCCTCATCTCCGGTGTGGTGCTCGCCGTCTACAACGCGTCGCTCGAGAAGAGCCGGCACGGCCTGAAGAAGGTCCACGCCACCGTCGCCCAGCGCCTGTTCTCGCGCAAGGGCCCGGAGCACCCGGACCGGCAGGGCAGCACCAGCGTGGTCGAGGACGGCGACGCCCCGGCCGCGGCCCGGCCGCGCCTGAAGTCCGTCCTCATCAGCGCCGGGGCCGTCCTGGGGCTGGCGGTCGTGGCGGTCTTCGGCATCCAGTGGCTCACCGGCACCGAGCTCTCCAGCGGAACGGGCCAGATCCAGCGCACCGTCACGGGCACGGACCAGGTCGCCGTGCGCACGCCGCAGACCACCCTGCCGGGCACCACGACGGAGGACGAGCCGGCGCCGGGCACCACCGAGCTCACCCCGGCCGAGGGCGCCGTGCCGACGGCCGGGCCCACGCCGGCCGAGGTGCCGACGGCCGGGCCCACGCCGGCCGCGGACGTCCCGGCCGAGGAGGCCCCCGCGGGCGGGGCGGCCGGCTCCGGCGGCGAGCTCCCGGACTCGGGCGGGCAGCAGCCGGGCACCGGACAGCCGGGCACCGACAGCGGGGCCGCGGACTCCGGGGCGGCCGCGCAGCCGGGAGCGGCGGACGCCGGGGCGGCCCCCGCCGCTCCCTGAGTGCCGCCATGCTCGGCTACCACCACGTGACTGACCGTTGATCCTGCATTGACCGTGCCAGGATGGCAGCGCCGGCTCCGGCGTCCCGTTGCTCTGGTCCTCCGGGAGGCGATCATGCCGGCCGGCGTGTCCCAGGGTGCCCGTGCGGAGGCACCGTCCCGTTCCCCCTCCCTGCGCAGCCGGATCCCGGTCCGGTCCCTGGCGGCCTCGGCCGTCGTGGCCGGGCTGGTGGCCGCCGGGGCGGCCGTGCCGGCGGAGGCGGCCACGACCTACAGTGCGCCGCTGCGCACGGCGGCCGGGGCCCTGCCGGTCGCGGCCGAGTCGAACACCGGCTACGACCGGGACCGCTACTTCGGGGACCGGAGGGACACCGACCGCGACTGCCAGAACACCCGCTCGGAGGTGCTGCAGGCCGAGTCCAGGGTGCGCACCGCCTTCACCACCGCGCGCGGCTGCACGGTGCGTCCGGCAGGTGGGTGACCACCTGGGACGACCGCACGCACTACTCGGCCTCGGCCGTGCAGCTCGACCACACCGTGCCGGTGCACGAGGCGTGGGGCTCCGGGGCGCGGAACTGGACGCAGGCGCGGCGGGCGGCCTTCTACGACGACCTCGGCGACTCCCGCGCGCTGAGCGCCCCGACGTCCTCCCTGAACTCCTCCGAGGGAGCGCGGGGACCGGAGCAGTGGATGCCGCCGAGGAGCCCGTGCACCTACGTCGGGCAGTGGGTGGCCGTGAGGATCCGGTGGGGCCTGGCGGTCGACAGCGCCGAGAAGGCCGCCCTGACCCGCCTCGCCGGCTCCTGCGCCGACGTCACCATCAGCGTCGCCAGGGCGTAGCTGGGCCGGCGCCCCGTCCGTCCTCCGCGCCGGACGGGGCGCCGGCCGTCGCGGGTCATCCCCGCAGCCGCAGCAGCGCGCTCGTCGCCGCGCTCCCGTACCGCCCGCCGAAGCGGACGGCGTGCACGAGCAGCGGCGGCAGCTGGTACCACGGCACCCGCGCCTCCCACCCCGGCGCGAGCGGGTGCTCCGCGGCGTAGGCGGCCAGGCACTCCTCGCCGAAGCCGCCGAACAGCAGCATCATCGCGAGGTCGGCCTCCCGGTGCCCCCAGTACGCCGAGGGGTCGACCAGCCAGTTGCGCCCGTGCACGTCCACGAGGCGGTTGCCGGTCCACAGGTCCCCGTGCACGAGCGTGGGCGGCTCCTCCGGGCCGGCGAGCTCCCGCGCCCGGGGGGCCAGGTCCTCCAGGAGCTCGGCGGCGCGCGGGGCGATCCGTCCCGCCTCGACCGCGGCGCGCATCAGCGGCCGGATCCGCCGGTCGAGCAGGAACGCCGCCCAGTCGTCCGTCGGGGACATGTCGAGCCCGGACGAGCCGAGCCGCCCGGGCAGCCCCGGCTCGAGCGCGCCGAAGGCCCCGCCGTGGACGCGGTGCAGCGCCGCCAGGCAGCGCCCGAAGGCCGCGTCGGCCCCGGCCGGCCGCCGCGCGGCCTCCTCGATCCACTCCAGGACGATGCCGTCGTCGCTCCAGCGCACGACCTCCGGCACGCCGAGCAGCCCGGGGGCGTGCTCCCGCAGGGCCCGCAGCCCGGCGACCTCCACGGCCATCGTCCCGGCGGGCGGGTCCGCCACCGTCTTCGCGAACAGCGGGCCCCGGGCCGTGTCGAGGCGGAACGCCGCGGCGGTGTCGCCGCCGCCGATCGGCGTCGCCCGTCCGGCGCCGAGGCCGTCGACGAGGTCCGGGGGCAGCGGGAGGGAGCTCATGGTCCCGTGCTGCCCCGCGCCGGGCGGACGGGAGGCCGTCACCGCGGTCCGGCGCCGACGTAGGCCGCGAGGTGCTCGCCGGTGAGGGTCGCACGGGTGGCCACGAGGTCGGCCGGGGTGCCCTCGAAGACGATCCGGCCGCCGTCGCGGCCGGCGCCGGGTCCGAGGTCGACGATCCAGTCGGCGTGGGCCATGACCGCCTGGTGGTGCTCGACGACGACGACGGACCTGCCGGAGTCGACGAGCCGGTCCAGCAGCCCCAGCAGCTGCTCCACGTCGGCGAGGTGCAGGCCGCTGGTCGGCTCGTCGAGGACGTAGACGCGGCCCTTCCCGCCCAGGTGGGTGGCCAGTTTGAGGCGCTGCCGCTCGCCGCCGGACAGGGTGGTCAGCGGCTGCCCCAGCGAGAGGTAGCCGAGCCCGACGTCGGCGAGCCGCCGCAGGACGGTGTGGGCCGCGGGGGTGCGTGCCGCGCCGGTGCCGAAGAACTCCTCGGCCTCCGTCACCGGCATCGCGAGCACCTCGGCGATGTCCCGGCCCCCGAAGGTGTGCTGCAGCACCGACGCCTGGAACCGCCTGCCCTCGCACTCCTCGCAGGTGGTGGCGACGCCGGCCATCATCGCCAGGTCGGTGTAGACGACGCCGGCGCCGTTGCAGACGGGGCAGGCGCCCTCGGAGTTGGCGCTGAACAGCGCCGGCCTCACCCCGTTGGCCTTCGCGAACGCCTTGCGGATCGGGTCCAGCAACCCCGTGTACGTCGCCGGGTTGCTGCGCCTCGAGCCCTTGATCGCGGTCTGGTCGACCGACACCACGCCGTCCCGGCCGGTCACCGAGCCGCGGATCAGCGAGCTCTTCCCGGACCCGGCCACGCCGGTGACCACGCACAGCACCCCGAGCGGGATGTCGACGTCGACGTCGCGCAGGTTGTGGGAGGTGGCGCCGCGGATCTCCAGGGCACCGGTGGGCACCCGGACCGTCGGCTTGAGGGCGGCCCGGTCGTCGAGATGGCGCCCGGTGAGGGTGCCGGCGGCCCGCAGCCCCTCGACCGGGCCCTCGAAGCAGACGGTGCCGCCGGCCGCGCCGGCCCCGGGGCCGAGGTCGACGACGTGGTCGGCGATCACGATCGTCTCCGGCTTGTGCTCCACGACCAGCACGGTGTTGCCCTTGTCGCGCAGCCGCAGCAGCAGGCCGTTCATCCGCTGGATGTCGTGGGGGTGCAGGCCGATGGTGGGCTCGTCGAAGACGTAGGTGACGTCGGTCAGCGGGGACCCGAGGTGGCGGATCATCTTGGTGCGCTGGGCCTCGCCGCCCGAGAGCGTGCCCGAGGAGCGGTCGAGCGAGAGGTAGCCCAGCCCGATCTCCACGAACGAGTCCAGGGTCTTCCGCAGCGCCGCGAGCAGCGGCGCCACCGACGGCTCGTCCAGTTCGCGCAGCCACCGGGCCAGGTCGCCGATCTGCATCGCGCACGCGTCGGCGATGCTGATCCCGTTGATCCTCGACGACCGGGCCGCCGCGCTGAGGCGGGTGCCGCCGCACTCGGGACAGGCGGTGAACGTCACCGCCCGGTCCACGAACGCCCGGATGTGCGGCTGCATCGCCTCCCGGTCCTTGGTGAGGAAGGACTTCCGGATCCGCGGGATCAGGCCCTCGTAGGTCAGGTTGATGTCGTCGACCTTGATCTTGGTCGGCTCCTTGTGGAGCAGGTCCTGGAGTTCCTGCTCGGTGTACTCGCGGATCGGCTTGTCCGGGTCGAGGAAGCCGGAGCCGCCGAAGATGCGGCCGTACCAGCCGTCGGCGCCGTAGCCCGGGATCGTGAGCGCGCCCTCGTTGAGCGACCGGTTCTCGTCGTAGAGCTGCGACAGGTCGAAGTCGGTGACGGAGCCCATCCCCTCGCAGCGCGGGCACATGCCGCCGGTGATGCTGAAGCTGCGCCGCTCCTTGACGGTCTTCCCGCCGCGCTCGAACGCGACCGCGCCCGCTCCGCTGACGGAGGCGACGTTGAAGGAGAACGCCTGGGGCGAGCCGATGTGCGGCTGCCCGAGGCGGCTGAAGACGATGCGCAGCATCGCGTTGACGTCGGTGGCGGTGCCGACCGTGGAGCGGGGGTTGGCGCCCATCCGCTCCTGGTCGACGATGATCGCCGCCGTGAGCCCCTCCAGCAGGTCGACCTCCGGCCGCGCCAGCGCCGGCATGAAGCCCTGCACGAAGGCGCTGTAGGTCTCGTTGATCATCCGCTGCGACTCCGCCGCGATCGTGCCGAACACGAGCGAGCTCTTGCCCGAGCCGGAGACGCCGGTGAACACCGTCAGCCGGCGCTTCGGGATCTCGACGCTGACGTCCTGGAGGTTGTTCTCCCGCGCCCCCTGCACGCGGATCAGGTCGTGGCTGTCGGCAGCGTGCGGCTGCTCGTGGGTCCTCGTGGCCATGCTCATCGCGTCTCCATCGTGCGGCGGGGCCGCCTCCGCGGTCGTCCCCGCGTCGCCCGGCTCGATCGGCTCGATCGGCTCGGCTCCGAGCATACGTCCGGGCCCCTCCGTGGCCGCGGTGGACGCGGCGCTCGCGGAGCTCCGGGCGGTGGTGGGACCGGCCCGCGCGGCGCGGCCGGGGGCTCACATGCGCTGGTACTTCGCCCGGACCACCATGAACAGCCCGTAGCAGATCAGCCCCACGGCGACCGCGCCGAGCATCCACACGCCGTAGGGCTGCTGCTGCAGGGACTTCAGGGCTCCGTCGAGCCCGGTCGACTCCTGCGGGTCGTGCTGCACCGTGGCCACGACGACGAGCGCTCCGAGCAGCCCCAGGGCGATGCCCTTCGCGACGTAGCCGGCCTTGCCGAGGTTCTTCACGGCGGTGCCCGCCCGGCCCGGGGGCAGGCGCTGGAGGTTCTTCAGGAACGTGGCGGTCACCCCGCGGTAGACGAAGTAGCCACCACCCACGAGGATCCCCGCGCCGACGGCGATCAGCAGCGCCGCGCCCCCGGGGTTCGCCATGAGCCGCGCGGTGAGCGAGCCCGCGGACCCGCTGCTGCTGCTGGTGCCGCCGAGCGCGTGGACGCCGAAGGTCGCACCGACCGCACCGTACACCACGGCCTGCCCGCCCTCCTTCAGCACCTGCTTGGCGCGGTCCTTGCCCCCGTGCCGCCGCCCGCTGACGACCGCCTTGCTCAGCAGGAACAGCGCGAGCGCCGCGCAGCCGAGGAAGCACGCCCACAGCAGGAGGCCGCCGCCCGGGGTCCTGGCCAGCTGGGCGACCGCGCCGCTCTGGTCGGCGGAGCCGGAGCCGCCGGAGGCGATGCGCAGGGCGATCACCCCGATCATGAGGTGGAGCAGCCCGGACGCGGCGTAGCCGGCCCGTGCGGCGGCCACGAACCCGGGCGAGTCCGTGACGCTCTCGGCGGCGTCCGCCGCCCTCCCGACCTCTCGACCGACCTCGCCCATGACGCCTCCCGGGTGTGTGGGACCATCCTCCCACTCCCCTGCGCCGGCGTCACGGGCCAGAAGTGTGGTCGGCGGGAGGCTCAGTTGCGCTCGGTGCCGGTGGGAGGAGACTCCGGCGAGTCGTCCCGGTGGTAGAGGTACTCGTTGCCGTGCTCGTCCTTCTCCACGACGAAGTGCTCCTGGACCTGCGCGTACCACTGCTCGGCCCGGCGGACGTGCTGTTCTCCCGAGACGTCGAGGTCGCTGCGCTCCGCCGCCCCGTAGATCCGGAGCGCGAGGTCGTTGAGCCGGTCGACGATGCGGTAGCCCGAGGACGGCTGGTCGTCCTCCGAGGTGTGCTTCTGCTTCGACATGGCGTCCCCCTGGTGCCCTGTGATCGAGGACACCATTTTACCGCCGCGGGCACCCGGAGGCACAGTGCCGGGCGGCTCAGCGGCGCGGCTCGACCTCCGCGGCCCACCACGCGTCGACGCGCTCGCGCAGGTCCTCCACGGTGCCGTCGTTGACGAGCACCGTGGAGGAGACCGCGGCGCGCTGGTCGTCGGTGGCCTGCGCCGCGATCCGGGCGCGGGCGTCGGCCTCGGCCATGCCCCGGTCCTCGACCATCCGCCGGACCCGCTCCCGCTCGGGCGCCTGGACGGTGAGCACCAGGTCGAACCGCCCGTGCTGACCGGTCTCCACGAGCAGCGGGATGTCCTCGACGAGCACGGCGTCCTCCCCCGCCGCGGCGGCCAGCCGTTCGGCCTCCCGGCGCACGAGCGGGTGGACGAGCGCGTTGAGCCGGGCGCGGGCCTCCGGGTCCGCGAACACGAGCGCCCCGAGGGCGGGCCGGTCCAGCCGTCCCTCGGCGGTGAGCACGCCGGGGCCGAACTCGGCGACGATGCCCGCCAGGCCCGGCTGCCCCGGCTCCTGCAGCGCCCGGGCGATGGCGTCGGCGTCGACCACCGTGGCCCCGAGCTCGGCGAGCCGCCGGGAGACCGTGGATTTGCCCGAGGCGATGCCGCCCGTGAGTCCGATCGTCAGCATGGGGCCATGCTATGCGCCCCGGCCGGTCCCGCCCGGACCCCGGGCGCCGTGGCCGCCCGTCACCGCTCGCCGGAGCCGGCGTCGAAGGCCCGGGCCCGCCCTAGAGTGGGAGCCATGGACCCCGACCCCCGGCTCAGCCGCGCCACCCGCTACACGACGCTCGCCGCCGGCACCGAGGCGGTCGCGGACCTGGAGATCAGGCGCTCCCGGTTCCTCGCGGTGCTCCGCCGGGCGGGCACCGAGGCCGAGGCCCGTGCGCTGGTCGACGAGCTGCGGCGGCGCCACCACGACGCCCGCCACCACTGCTCGGCGTTCGTGCTGGGCCCCGACCGCGACGCCCAGCGCTCCTCCGACGACGGCGAGCCCGCGGGCACCGCCGGGATCCCCATGCTCGAGGCGCTCGTGCTGCGCCGCACCGGCACCGACGACCACGGCCGCGACGTCACGGACCTCTCCGACGTGAGCGCGGTGGTCGTCCGGTGGTTCGGCGGGACCCTGCTGGGGGCGGGCGGGCTCGTCCGGGCCTACTCCGAGGCCGTCTCCCGGGCCCTCGAGGGCGCACACCTGGTGACCCGGCAGCGGATGCGCCGCTACCGGCTGCCCGTCTCCCACGCGGACGCCGGGCGGGTCGAGAACGAGCTGCGCGCAGCCGGCACCACCGTCCTGGGCACCGACTACGGGCCGGCCGGGGCCGAGCTCGGCCTGGCCCTGCCCGACGACGACGACGCGGCCGCCGCGCTGGCCGCCCGGGTCGCGTCCGTCACCGCCGGCGCGGCACGCCTGCGCCCGGACGGCGTCGACTGGGTGGACCTGCCCCGCTGATCCGCGCCGCGCGGACGACGACGGCCCCCACCCGGTCGGGTGGGGGCCGTCGTCGTCAGTGCAGTGCGGAACTGTCTACCGGGTGCTCAGAGGGCTCAGGCGCCGGTGAGCTTCTCGCGCAGCGCGGCCAGGGCCTCGTCGGAGGCCAGGGTGCCGGCGTCGGCGGCCGGGGCCTCGGAGGAGTAGCTGGTCGGAGCCGCGGACGAGGAGGAGGACGAGGTGGTGCCGCCGGCAGCGGCCTCGGCGTCCTCGGCCAGCGACTTGCGGACCTGCTCCTTGTGGGCCTCCCAGCGGGCCTGGGCGTCGGCGTACTGCTGCTCCCAGGCGGCGCGCTTGTCCTCGTAGCCCTCGATCCACTCGTTGGTCTCGGGATCGAAGCCCTCGGGGTACTTGTAGTTGCCCTGCTCGTCGTACTCGGCGGCCATGCCGTACTGGGCCGGGTCGAACTCGGTGGAGTCCGGGTCCACGCCCTCGTTGGCCTGCTTGAGGGACAGCGAGATGCGGCGGCGGTCCAGGTCGATGTCGATGACCTTGACGAACAGCTCGTCGCCCACGGAGACGACCTGCTCGGCCATGTCCACGTGGCGCTGGGCCAGCTCGGAGATGTGCACCAGGCCCTCGATGCCGTCCTCGACGCGCACGAACGCACCGAAGGGCACCAGCTTGGTGACCTTGCCCGGCACGACCTGCCCGAGGGCGTGGGTGCGGGCGAACAGCTGCCACGGGTCCTCCTGGGTCGCCTTCAGCGACAGGGAGACGCGCTCGCGGTCCATGTCGACGTCCAGGACCTCGACGGTGACCTCCTGGCCGACCTCGACGACCTCGGACGGGTGGTCGATGTGCTTCCAGGACAGCTCGGAGACGTGCACCAGGCCGTCGACGCCGCCCAGGTCCACGAAGGCACCGAAGTTGACGATCGAGGAGACCGTGCCCGTGCGGACCTGGCCCTTCTCGAGCTTGTGCAGGAAGTTGGAGCGGACCTCGGACTGGGTCTGCTCGAGCCAGGCACGGCGGGACAGGACCACGTTGTTGCGGTTCTTGTCCAGCTCGATGATCTTCGCCTCGATCTGCTGGCCGATGTACGGCGCGAGGTCGCGCACGCGGCGCATCTCGACGAGGGAGGCGGGCAGGAAGCCGCGGAGGCCGATGTCGAGGATGAGGCCGCCCTTGACGACCTCGATGACGGTGCCGGTGACGACGCCGTCGTCCTCCTTGATCTTCTCGATGTCGCCCCAGGCGCGCTCGTACTGAGCCCGCTTCTTGGACAGGATCAGGCGGCCTTCCTTGTCCTCCTTGGTGAGGACCAGAGCCTCGACCTCATCACCCACGGTCACGACCTCGTCCGGGTCGACATCGTGCTTGATGGAGAGCTCGCGGGACGGGATGACGCCCTCGGTCTTGTAGCCGATGTCGAGAAGGACCTCGTCGCGGTCGACCTTGACGACGGTGCCCTCGACGAGGTCGCCGTCGTTGAAGTACTTGATGGTCGCGTCGACGGCGGCGAGGAACTCCTCCTCGGATCCGATGTCGTTGACGGCGACCTGCGGGGTGGTGGTGGTCATGTAGTAGGGGCTCCGATGTGGATAGTTTTTGATCAGTCGGAACGGAGAATGTCCGGCCGGACCGCGGCCGTTCCGAAGGATTGCTGGACAGGGCGCGTGCAGAACACGCACCCGGTAAGTGTACGGACGGGACAAAACCGGGTCAACACGCGTGCGCCCGCCCGGGGTGCGCTCAGAACTGTGTCACGCCGTAGGGCGCCGTGGGGGTCTCCATGAAGTCCTGCAGGTCCCGTAGCGCGTCGTCGTCGCGGGCAACGATCAGCCCGGCCTGCGCCAGGGTGCTCGCCTTGACCGCGCCGAGGTAGAGGGAGCCCAGCACGTCCGCGCGCATCGCGACGTCGGCCCCCTCCGGCAGCTCCACGGCGGGCACCGACCGCCCGGCGGCGTCGTCGGGGGTGCGGGGGCGGTCGGCCACCCGCTCCACCACGGGCCGCCCGCTCGTGGTGTCGAGGGCCCAGATCCCGTCGGCGTAGCCCATCGCGTCCACGAGCGAGAGCACGATCCGCCCGCGGGGGGTGTACGGGCGGGCCTCGAGCGCGGCGGCGGGGTCGAGGACGCGCAGCCAGATCTTGTCGAACTCGGCCGTGACCCGGTACTTGGCGCGGTCGACCATGGCCCACACGAGCGGGTCCTCGACGGGGGCGCGGCCGAAGCGGACCTGGTCCACGAGGTCCAGGGAGGTCACGAACTCCCACAGCGCGATCGACACGTCGGGGCTCGCCCCGACCAGGTCGAGCACGGTCAGCGTCAGCGGGTAGGACGTGTTGGCCTCGAACCGGTAGGTCACGTAGCCGTCGGGTGCCATGGCGTCGTCGTAGTGCACCGCGCAGCGGACCTCCGGGTCCGACTTCTGCGCGTTGATGGCGTACTCCCCCGTGTACTCCCGCCAGTGGTAGGAGACGCGGCTGACCGACCCGTGGGACGTCTCGTGGAAGCGCTGGAACAGCCGCGGCGCGAGCGCCCGCACGGCCTCGTGGTCGGCCATCTCCACGCTGCCCACGGTGGGGGCCTTGAGCTGCAGCCGGGTGGTCGCGTCCACCTGGACCTCGCGGTTGAAGGTCGCCGCCCCGAAGCCGAACCGCCCGTAGATCGTGGCCTCGGTCGCGGTCAGCAGCGCCACCGGGTAGCCGTCCTGCCGGGCGCGGTCGAGGTCCGCGGTCATCAGCCGGCGCAGCAGCCCCCGCCGGCTGTGCGTGGGCCGGACCGTGACGTCGGAGATCAGCCGGGCGGGCAGCAGCCGGCCGCGGCCCACGTTGAGGGAGCCCTCCCACGAGGCGAACGTGGCCACGGGCCGGTGCGTGGGCAGCGCCGCGGCCGGGACCGCGCGGGGGTAGGCCCCCCGCAGCCGCACCTGCTCGGCGTGCATCCACGCCAGGGTGTGCTCGAGGGTCTCCTCGGTGGGCTCCGACTGGTGGAAGCCCTGCCGGATGGCCCGCACCCACTCCGCGGCGGCCCGGTTGTGCGCGAGCCCGCCGGGGCCGACCCCGAACTGCGCGAACGTGTAGTCGTGCCCGCCGGCCGAGCAGGACCCGGTCACCGTGCCGGGCGCGGTCGGTGCGGTGCTGGGCTGCTCGTCCATGGGGTTCCCTCGTTCGTCGGTCGGTCGCGGCGCCGGGGCCCGGGGCCCGGGGCAGGTCAGTGCGCGGCCTCGTGCCAGGAGCGGCCGGCGCCCACGTTGACCTCGAGCGGCACGGTCAGCTCGGCCGCCCCGCCCATCTCCTCGCGCAGCACCCGCTCCACGGGCTCCCGCTCCCCGGCGGCCACCTCGACCACGAGCTCGTCGTGGACCTGCAGCAGCACGCGCGAGCCCAGGGACTCCTCGCGGAAGCGGCGGTCGACGCCGAGCATGGCCTTCTTGATGATGTCCGCGGCCGAGCCCTGGATCGGGGCGTTGAGGGCGGCCCGCTCCGCCACCGAGCGCAGCTGGCGGTTGTCGCTGGAGAGCTCCGGCAGGTACCGGCGGCGGCCGTCGATGGTGGCGGTGTAGCCGTTGCGGCGGGCCTCCTCCACGACCCCGCGCAGGTAGTCGCGCACCGCGCCGAAGCGGGTGAAGTAGTCGCTCATCAGCGTGCGGGCCTCGTCCACCGGGATCCCCAGCTGCCGGGACAGCCCGAAGGAGCTCAGCCCGTAGACCAGGCCGTAGCTCATGGCCTTGACCTTGGAGCGCATCTCGGAGGTGACCTCCTGCGGGGCGACGCCGAAGATCTTGGCGCCCACGAACCGGTGCAGGTCCTCCCCGTGGCGGAAGGCCTCGATGAGCGCCTCGTCCCCGGACAGGTGCGCCATGATGCGCATCTCGATCTGGGAGTAGTCGGCGGTCAGCAGCCCCTCGTAGCGCCGCCCCTCCGCCGGGGCGCCCACCACGAACAGGGCGCGGATCCTCCGCCCCTCCTCCGTGCGCACGGGGATGTTCTGCAGGTTGGGGTTGGTGGAGGACAGCCGGCCGGTCGCGGCGACGTTCTGCATGTAGGTGGTGTGCACCCGCCCGTCCTCGGCGATGGCCTTCTGCAGCCCCTCGACTGTCTGGCGCAGCTTGTTGGCGTCGCGGTACGCGAGCAGGTTCGCGAGGAAGCGGTGGCCCCGGGAGTCGGGGTCGGTGCGCAGCAGCAGCTCGGCCACGGCGTCGGCGTCGGTGGTGTAGCCGGACTTGATCTTCTTGGTCCTCGGCAGGCCCAGCTCCTCGAACATCACCTGCTGCAGCTGCTTGGTGGAGCCGAGGTTGATCGGCTCGCCGATCTGGGCGAGCGCCTGCTCCTTGGCCTGCTCGATCACCCGGGCGAAGTCGTCGAGCAGCGTCTGGACCCCCTCGGCGTCCACGGCGATGCCGGCGAGCTCCATCCGGCCCAGCACGGCGGCCAGCGGCAGCTCGAGGTCCTCGAGCAGGGAGGTCTGCTGCGTCTCCGCCAGCTTGGCCAGCAGGTGCTCGGAGAGCTGGACGGTGGCGACCGCCAGCTCCGCCTCCCACCGCAGCGCGGCCGGGGCGGGCCAGGAGGGGCCCTCCAGGGACAGCTCCTGCTGGCCGTCCGCCGGCGGGGCCTCCGCCGCCGGGGGCGCCACCGCGAGGCCCAGCTGGTCCTCGAGCAGGGCCGCGAGCTCGTAGCCTCGGCGCGCCGGCTGCAGCAGGTACGCCGAGAGCTGCGGGTCGTCGACGACGCCCTCCAGCCGCAGCCCGCGCACGGCCAGGGACTTCCAGACGTCCTTGAGCCCGACCACGACCTTGGCGCGCCCGGCGTCCGCGAGCCAGCGCTCCAGCGCGGCCTCGAGCGCGGCGTCCGCGGCCGAGAGGTCCAGGAACGCGGCGGACGGGGCCTGTCCGCCGCGGGCCAGGACCACCCCGGACAGCTCGCGGGCGCCGGGGACCAGGGCGTCGTCGTCACGGTGCAGGGCGCGCAGGACGACCGGGCCCTGCTCGGCGGCCAGCCACTGCTCCAGCTCCTCGGCGGTGCCGGGGCGCTGCACCTCCCCCAGGCCGAGGTCGGCGGGGGCCGCGCTCGCCTCCTCCGGGCGGCCGAACGCGTCGAAGACCCGCCCGCGCAGGCCCTCGCCGAACTCCAGGTCGTCGAAGACCTCCCCCACGGCCTCGGCGTCGGGCACGGGCAGGGTCGCGTCGGCGAGCTCGATCCCCAGGTCGAGGTCGGTCACCAGGCGGTTGAGCCGGCGGTTGCGCTCGACGTCCGCGCGGTGCTCCCGCAGCGCCTCGCCCTTCTTGCCCTTGATGCTGTCCGCGTGCTCCAGCAGCGAGGCGACGTCCCCGTAGGCGAGGATCCACTTGGCCGCGAAGCCGGCCCCGACGCCCGGCACGCCCGGGAGGTTGTCGGCCTGCTCGCCGGTGAGCGCGGCGAGGTCCGGGTAGTGCCGCGGCGGGACCTTGTACTTGTCCACCACGGCGGCGGCGTCCATGTGCTTGAGGTCGGACGGGGTGCGTCCCGGGTAGACGACGGTGACGTGCTCGTCGATCATCTGGAAGGCGTCCCGGTCCCCGGAGAAGACGAGGACCTCGAAGTCCTGCTCCGCCCCGCGGCGGGCCAGGGTGGCCAGGACGTCGTCGGCCTCGTGGCCCTCCGCGGTGACCACCGGCACCCCGAGGGCGTCGAGGATCCGCCGGATCTGCGGGATCTGCCCCTGGAACGCCTCGGGCGTCTCGTCGCGCCCGCCCTTGTAGTCCGCGTACTCCTGCGAGCGCAGGGTGGGACCGGCCAGGTCGAAGGAGACCACCAGGTGCGTGGGGCGCTGCTCGCGCACGAGCTTCACCAGCGTGTTGAGGAATCCGTAGACGGCCTCGGTGTGCCGGCCGTCGGAGGTCACGAACGCCGGGCCGCCGCCGTACTCCGCGGCCCGGGACAGGGCGAAGAACGCGCGGAAGGCCAGGGAGTGGCCGTCGACCAGCAGCAGCTTCCGCTCGGGCCGGGAGACCGGCCGGGGGATCTCGACGTCGACCGGGCTGCCGGTCTCCGTCCCGACGGTCACGGTGCGGACGGCGGTCTCGGGGCTCGCGTCGGTCTGCGTCTGCTGCGTCGTTGTGCTCACGGACCCCATCCTAGGGCCCGTCCCGGACGCCCGCGGGGCAGGCCCGGCTCAGGAGGCCCGGCTCAGGAGACCTGGTTGATGATGGCCTCGGCGACCTCGCGCATGGACAGCCGCCGGTCCATCGAGGTCTTCTGGATCCAGCGGAACGCCTCGGGCTCCGTCAGGCCCATCTTGGTGGTGAGCAGGGACTTCGCCCGCTCCACGAGCTTGCGGGTCGCGAATTGCTCCTTCATGTCGGAGACCTCCCGCTCGAGGGCGGTGATCTCCTCGAACCGGGAGATGGCGATCTCGATGGCGGGGACGACGTCGTCGACCGTGAAGGGCTTGACCACGTAGGCCATGGCCCCCGCCTCGCGGGCCCGCTCGACGAGCTCGCGCTGGCTGAAGGCCGTGAGCAGCACGACCGGGGCGATCCGCTCCGAGGCGATCTGCTCGGCCGCGGTGATCCCGTCCAGGACGGGCATCTTCACGTCCATCAGCACGAGGTCCGGGCGGTGCTCGCGGGCGAGCTCGACGGCGCGCTGGCCGTTGTCGGCCTCCGCGACGACGTCGTAGCCCGCCTCACCGAGCATCTCGACGATGTCCAGGCGGATCAGGGCCTCGTCCTCGGCGACCACCACGCGCCGCGCCCGGCGCAGGGCGGAGCCGACGGCCTCCGCGGGGGCGGTGCCGCCCCGGACCTCGGTGTCCTCCGCCGGGGAGGGGTTCGGCTGCTCCGTCACGCTGACTCCTTGACTGGTGGAACCACGGGTCCCCGCGGCGGGGTGGGCCGCGGGGGGTCGGCACGCGCGCGCCGGTGCCCGGCACCGCGCGCCCCGTCCGTGGTCCCAGCCTATAACTGTTGTACAGTGGTCGAGCGCAGGAGCCGCCCCGTCCGTCCCGACGTGGACTGCGACCAGCGGCCCAAGTGGCGGAATTGGCAGACGCGCCGCACTCAAAATGCGGTTCTTCACGGAGTGTGGGTTCGAGTCCCACCTTGGGCACGAGCACCCCGGACCCCGGTCCGGGGTTTTTCCGTGCCCTCAGCCCGCCGGGCGCTCCCGGACGAGGTTCGTCACCCGCGCCGTGGACAGCCGCCGGCCGGCGTCGTCGGTCACGACGACCTCGTGCACGGTCAGGGTCGAGCCCAGGTGCAGCGCGGTGCACGTGCCCGTCACCGTGCCGGCGGCGACCCCGCGCTGGTGCGTCGCGTTGATGTCCACGCCCACGGCGTAGCGCGCCGGGCCGGCGTGCACGCTCGCCGCCGTGGAGGCGAGCGTCTCCGCGAGCACGCAGTGCGCTCCCCCGTGCAGGAGCCCGCCGGGCTGGGTGTTGGGCTCCACGGGCATGGTCGCGACCGCCCGCCCGGGCGTGAGCTCCGTGAACCGGATGCCCATCGCCCGGGCGAGCCCGCCGATCCCGTGGCCGGGGAAGCTCGCGTGCAGCTCCTCGGGCACGCCGTGCTCGCGCAGCTCCCGCGCGTGCTCCTCCGGGGTCATGCCCGCACCGCCGCTCAGGCCTCGCGCCAGGGGCCGACCCGTTCGCGGCGGCCCTGCTGGTCGATGAGCTCCCCGGCGTCGGCGAGGTCCCCGACCCGGTGGACCTTCACGAGGTTGGTGGTCCCGGCCACCCCGGGGGGCGAGCCGGCGCAGATGACGACCATGTCGTCCTTGCCGGCCAGGCCCTTCTCCTGCAGGTGGCGGTCCACCTGCCGGGTCATCTCGTCGGTGTGGTTGACCTTCGCCACCTGGATCGGCTGCACCCCCCACAGCAGCGCCATCAGCGCCAGCACCACCGGCTCCGGGGTGAAGGCCAGGATCGGGTGCGCCGGGCGCAGCCGCGACAGCCGGCGGGCGGAGTCCCCGGACTGGGTGAAGGTGCAGATGTAGCTGACGTCCAGCTGCCGGGCGATGGTCACCGCCGCCCGGGTCACCGCCCCCCCGCGGGTGCGCGGCTCGGTGCCCAGCCCCGGGACCCGCTCCAGTGCCTGGGACTCGGTGGCCTCGATGATCCGCGCCATCGTCTCGACGGTCTCGATCGGGTACTTGCCCACTGAGGTCTCCCCCGAGAGCATCACCGCGTCAGCCCCGTCGAGCACCGCGTTGGCGCAGTCGGAGGCCTCCGCCCGGGTCGGGCGGGGGTTGTCGATCATGGACTCCAGCACCTGGGTGGCCACGATCACCGGCTTGGCCCAGCGCCGGGCGAGCTCGATCGCGCGTTTCTGCACGATCGGCACCTGCTCCAGGGGCAGCTCCACCCCGAGGTCCCCGCGGGCGACCATGATCCCGTCGAAGGCGTCGATGATCTCGTGCAGGGCGTCCACCGCCTGGGGCTTCTCGATCTTGGCGATCACCGGCAGGCGCTGGCCCTCCTCGTCCATGATCTCGTGCACCCGCACGATGTCCTTCGCATCGCGCACGAAGGACAGGGCGATCAGGTCCACCCCGCGGCGGATCGCCCAGCGCAGGTCCTCCTCGTCCTTCTCCGACAGCGCCGGCACGCTCACGGCCACCCCGGGCAGGTTGATGCCCTTGTTGTTGGACACCGGCCCGCCCACCACCACCTCGGTGGTCACGGTGGTGTCGGACACGGCGGTGGCGACCAGGGCGACCTTGCCGTCGTCGATCAGCAGCGGGTCCCCCACCCGCACGTCCCCGGGCAGGCCCTTGTGGGTCGTGGAGCAGATCTCCTGGGTGCCCTCGACGTCCTCGATGGTGATGGAGAACACGTCCCCGGGGGCCAGCTGGTGCGGGCCGTCGGCGAAGCGGCCCAGCCGGATCTTCGGCCCCTGCAGGTCGGCCAGCACCGCCACCGTGCGGCCCAGCTCCGCCGCCGCCCGGCGCAGGTTCTCGTAGGAGGCGTCGTGGACCGTGTGGTCGCCGTGGCTCATGTTCAGCCGGGCCACGTTCACCCCGGCGCGGATCGCCCGGGAGAGGTTCTCGTAGGAGGAGATGGCCGGACCGATCGTGGCCACGATCTTCGCTCGTCGCATGTGTGCCGCCTTGGGTAGTCGGGTGTCCCGCGGGAGGACGTGCACCAGAAAGCGGCCGGGACGCCGCGCGGGGCGCGGCGGGGCTCCCGGCCGCTCTGCCTGGACGTCCGCCCCGGGGGCGGGGAGGTCGTCCTCAGCCTATCAATGCCCCCGGGGCTGTCGAGGACCGTAGCCGCCCGGGGGACGACGACGGCGCGGGCCGCACCCGGACAGGTGCGGCCCGCGCCGTCGTGCGGGCAGGTGCTACACGCTGAGGTCGATGGCCCGGTCGGTGGGGGCCACGGGCTCCGGCAGGCGGGTGGAGCCCAGCAGGAACCGCTCGACGGCGGCCGCGCAGGCCCGGCCCTCGGCGATCGCCCACACGACCAGGGACTGGCCCCGGCCGGCGTCGCCGCACGAGAACACGCCGTCCACGTTGGTCATGTACTGGTCGTCGCGGGCCACGTTGGTCCGCCCGTCCAGCTCGGCGCCGATCTGCCCGACGATCTCCTCGGACTCGTTGCCGGTGAAGCCCAGCGCCAGGAACACGAGGTCCGCGGGGATCACCCGCTCGGTGCCCTCCCGGGGGGCGCGGCGGCCGTCGGGCAGGTACGCGGTCTCGGCGACCTTCAGGCCGGTGAGCTTCCCGTTCTCGCCCACGAACTCCACGGTGGAGGCCATGTAGGTGCGGTCGCCGCCCTCCTCGTGGGAGGTGGAGACCTCGAAGACCCGCGGCATCATCGGCCAGGGGTCGGCGTCGGAGCGGTCCGCCGGCGGCTTGCGGCCGATGGCGAGGGACGTGACCGAGGCCGCGCCCTGCCGGTTGGCGGTGCCGATGCAGTCGGAGCCGGTGTCGCCGCCGCCCAGGACAATGACGTTCTTGCCCTTCGCGTCGATCTGGCCCTCGACCTCGTCGCCGGCCACCACGCGGTTGGCCTGCACGAGGTAGTCCATCGCGAAGTGCACGCCCTCGAGGTCGCGGCCCGGGATGTCCAGGTCGCGCGGGCGGGTGGCGCCGGTGGCGACGACCACGGCGTCGTAGCGGCGCTTGAGCTGGTCCCAGGTGATGTCCTTGCCGATCTCGACCCCCGGGCGGAAGCGGGTGCCCTCGGCGCGCATGACGTCGAGGCGCCGGTCGAGGACCTCCTTCTCCATCTTGAAGTCCGGGATGCCGTAGCGCAGCAGCCCGCCGATGCGGTCGTCGCGCTCGTAGACGGCCACGGTGAACCCCGCCTGCGTCAGCTGCTGGGCCACCGCGAGGCCGGCGGGGCCGGAGCCCACGACCGCCACGGTCTTGCCCACGAGCCGCTGCGGGACGAAGGGCTTGACGATCCCCTCGTCGAACTCCATCTCCCCGATCGAGTACTCGATCTGCTTGATGGTCACCGCGGGCTGGTTGATCCCGAGCACGCACGAGGACTCGCACGGGGCCGGGCAGACCCGCCCGGTGAACTCCGGGAAGTTGTTGGTGGCGTGCATGCGCTCGACCGCCTCGGCGTCGATGCCCCGCCACACGAGGTCGTTCCACTCGGGGATCAGGTTGCCCAGCGGGCAGCCCTGGTGGCAGAAGGGGACGCCGCAGTCCATGCACCGGCCGGCCTGCTGCTGCAGGACGCCGCGGTCCTGCGCCTCCTGGACCTCCTTCCAGTCCATGATCCGGACCGGCACGGGCCGCTTGGGGCGGTCGACGCGCTCGGTCACCTTCAGAAAACCGCGCGGATCAGCCACGGGTCGTCACCTCCAGGATCTTGTGCCAGGTCTCGTCGCCGTCGGGGTCCTGCCCCGTGGTGCGGGCCTCCTCGCGGATGCCCTGCACCGCGGCGTACTCGCGCGGGAGGACCTTGGTGAACCGCGAGAGGGTGGCCACGGGGTCGGCCAGCAGGCGGTCGGCGAGCTCGGAGCCGGTCTCTTCGGCGTGCTTCTTGATGAGCGCGAGGACGGTCTCGGCGTCCGCCTCGTCGAGCGGGAGCAGCTGCAGCTCGCCGCTGTCCCGGGCCTGCTTGTTGACCGAGGTCTCGGCCAGGTCGATGACGTAGGCCACGCCGCCGGACATGCCGGCGCCGAAGTTGCGCCCCGTGCGGCCGAGCACGAGGGCCAGGCCGCCGGTCATGTACTCGCAGCCGTGGTCGCCGATGCCCTCGACCACCGCGGTGGCCCCGGAGTTGCGGACCAGGAAGCGCTCGCCCACGGTGCCGCGCAGGAAGATCTCCCCGCTCGTGGCGCCGTAGCCGATGACGTTGCCGGCGATGACGTTCTCGGACGCCTCGAACACCGCGTCCCGCTCGGGGCGCACGATGATCCGCCCGCCGGACAGGCCCTTGCCGGTGTAGTCGTTGGCGTCGCCCTCCAGGCGCAGGGTGATGCCCTGCGGGAGGAACGCGCCGAGCGACTGGCCGGCCTGACCGGTGAGCGTGACGTCGATCGTGTCGTGGGCCAGGACGTCCGTGCTGAACGTCTTCGTCACCACGTGGCCGAGCATCGTGCCGACGGCGCGGTCGGTGTTGATGATCCGCTGCTGGATCCGCACCGGCTCCCGCTTCTCCAGGGCGGCCCGGGACAGGCGGATGAGCTCGTTGTCGAAGTGCTTCTCGAGCTCGTGGTCCTGCCCGCGCATGCTCCGCACGGCCGCGCCGGCGTGCTCGAGGGCCGTGGAGTGCAGGATCGGCGTCAGGTCCAGCCCGTGGGCCTTCCAGTGGTCGATCGCGGCCCGGGTCTCCAGGACCTCGGCGTGCCCGACGGCCTCCTCGATCGAGCGGAACCCGAGCTGGGCCAGGTACTCCCGGACCTCCTCGGCGATGAACTCGAAGAAGTTGATCACGTGCTCGGCCTTGCCGGTGAAGCGCTTGCGCAGCTCCGGGTTCTGGGTGGCCACGCCCACGGGGCAGGTGTCGAGGTGGCACTTGCGCATCATGATGCAGCCCTCGACGATCAGCGGCGCCGTGGCGAAGCCGAACTCCTCCGCCCCGAGCAGGGCGGCGATCACGACGTCGCGGCCGGTCTTGAGCTGGCCGTCCGCCTGCACGACCACGCGGTCCCGCAGCCCGTTGAGCATCAGCGTCTGCTGGGTCTCGGCGAGGCCGAGCTCCCATGGGCCGCCGGCGTGCTTGAGGGAGTTCAGCGGGGCCGCGCCGGTGCCGCCGTCGTGGCCGGAGACGAGCACGACGTCGGCCTTGGCCTTGGTCACGCCCGAGGCCACGGTGCCGATGCCGATCTCGGAGACCAGCTTCACGTGGATGCGGGCCTGCGGGTTGGAGCGCTTGAGGTCGTAGATCAGCTGCGCCAGGTCCTCGATCGAGTAGATGTCGTGGTGCGGCGGCGGCGAGATGAGGGACACGCCCGGGGTGGAGTGCCGGGTGCGGGCCACCCACGGGTACATCTTCTGGGCCATCAGCTGGCCGCCCTCACCGGGCTTGGCGCCCTGGGCCATCTTGATCTGGATGTCGTCGGCGTTGGTGAGGTACAGGCTGGTCACGCCGAAGCGCCCGGAGGCGACCTGCTTGATCGCCGAGCGGCGCTCGGGGTCGAGCAGGCGCTCGACGTCCTCGCCGCCCTCGCCCGTGTTGGACTTCGCGCCCAGCCGGTTCATGGCGATCGCCAGCGTCTCGTGCGCCTCCTGGGAGATGGAGCCGTAGCTCATGGCGCCGGTCTGGAAGCGCTTGACGATCGAGCTGACGGGCTCGACCTCCTCCAGCGGCACGGGCTTGCGGTCGGAGGCGAAGCCCAGCAGCCCGCGCAGGGTCATCAGGCTCTTCGTCTGGTCGTCGACGAGCTTGGTGTACGACTTGAAGATGTCGTAGCGGCCCGTGCGCGTGGCGTGCTGCAGGCGGAAGACCGTCTGCGGGTTGAACAGGTGCGGGGCACCGTCCCGGCGCCAGTCGTACTCGCCGCCGGTCTCGAGCTCCCGGAACGGCTCGGTGACGCCGTCCGCGGGGTAGGCGCGGCGGTGGCGGGAGGCGGTCTCCTCGGCGATGACGTCGAGGCCGATGCCGCCGATCTGGGTGTGGGTGCCCGTGAAGTAGTCGTCGACGAGCTCCTTGGACAGCCCGATGGCCTCGAAGACCTGGGCGCCGCAGTAGGACGAGACCGTGGAGATGCCCATCTTGGACATGATCTTCTGCACGCCCTTGCCGAGCGCCTTGAGCAGGTGGTGGACCGCCTGCTCGGGGGTGACGCCGGTGACGTCGCCGCAGCGCACGAGCTCCTCGGCGGACTCCATGGCCAGGTACGGGTTGACCGCGGAGGCGCCGTAGCCGATGAGCAGGGCCACGTGGTGGACCTCGCGCACGTCGCCGGCCTCGACGACCAGGGCGACCTTGGTGCGGGTCGCCGAGCGCAGCAGGTGGTGGTGCACCGCGGAGGTCAGCAGCAGCGAGGGGATGGGGGCCCACGCGCCGTTGGAGTCGCGGTCGGAGACGATGATGTACTCCACGCCGCGGGCCACGGCCGCGGAGACCTTCTCGCAGATCTCGGCGATCCGCGCGCGCAGGGAGTCCGCGCCGCCGTCGGGGCGGTACAGGCCGCGGACCCTGAGGGCCGCGGGCATCCCGTCCTCGCCCTCGATGTGCAGGAACTGGTCCAGCTGGTCGTTGTCGATGACCGGGAAGTCCAGGGCGATCTGGCGGGTGCGCACCCGCTCGGTGGTCAGCAGGTTCCCGGACGGGCCGATGGACCCGCGCAGGCTGGTGACGAGCTCCTCGCGGATCGCGTCCAGCGGCGGGTTGGTGACCTGGGCGAAGGACTGCACGAAGTAGTCGAACAGCGACCGCTGCCGCTCGGCGAGCACGGCGATGGGGGTGTCGGTGCCCATCGCGTAGATCGGCTCCGCGCCCTTGGACGCCATGGGGCCGATGATCATCTTCAGCTCCTCCTGCGTGTACCCGAAGGTCTTCTGGCGCAGGGTGACGGAGGAGCGGGGGTGGACCATGTGCTCGCGCTCGGGCAGGTCCTTGATGTCGACGATGTTGGCGTCGGCCCACTCCTCCCACGGGGCGGCGGAGGCGATCTCGGCCTTGATCTCCGCGTCCTCGACGATCCGCCCGCGGGCGGTGTCGACGAGGAACATGGTGCCCGGGGACACGCGGCCCTTGCGGATCACCTTGCGGTCCCCGATGTCGACGACGCCGACCTCGGAGGCGAAGACGACCAGGCCGTCGTCGGTGACCCAGAAGCGGCCGGGGCGCAGCCCGTTGCGGTCCAGCAGCGACCCGACCTGCACGCCGTCGGTGAAGGCCACGGCGGCGGGTCCGTCCCACGGCTCCATGAAGGAGGCGTGGTAGCGGTAGAACGCCTTGCGGGCGGGGTCCATGGTCTCGTGGTTCTCCCAGGCCTCCGGGATCATCATCATCATGGCCTGGGTGACGGGCCGGCCCGCGAGCACGAGCAGCTCGGCGACCTCGTCCAGGGACTGCGAGTCGGAGGCGCCCTCCGAGCAGATCGGGAACAGCTCCTCGGGGCTGCGGCCCAGCAGCGGGGACTTCAGCTGGGACTGGCGGGCGCGCATCCAGTTGCGGTTGCCCTTGACCGTGTTGATCTCGCCGTTGTGCGCGAGCGTGCGCATGGGCTGGGCCAGGGGCCAGGAGGGGAAGGTGTTGGTCGAGAAGCGCGAGTGCACGATGGCGAGCTCGGTGCTGAAGCGCTCGTCGGAGAGGTCCGGGTAGAACGGCTCGAGCTGCTGCGTGGTGAGCATGCCCTTGTAGACGATCGTGCGGGAGGACAGCGACGGGAAGTAGACGCCCAGCTTGTTCTGGGCGCGCTTGCGCAGCCGGAACGCCTTCTGGTCCAGGCGGCGGCGGGCGGCCTCGTCCTCGGGCTGCGGCGCGGTCTCGGCCACGAACAGCTGCACGAAGTAGGGCATCACCGCGCGCGCCGACGCGCCGACCACGGACTCGGCCACCGGCACGGGCCGCCAGCCCAGGACCTGCAGCTCCTCGGAGCCGGCGAGCTCCTCCAGGGCGGCCTGGAGCTGGTCGGCGTTCGTCCCGCCGGTGGGCAGGAACGCGGTGCCCGCGGCGTAGGCGCCCAGCGGCGGCAGCCCGAAGTCCACGACGGCGCGGAAGAACTCGTCGGGCAGCTGGGTCAGCAGCCCGGCCCCGTCGCCGGTGCCCTCGTCGCCGCCCACGGCGCCGCGGTGCTCGAGGTTGCGCAGGGCGGTCAGCGCGGCGTCGACGATCCCGTGCTCCGGGGCGCCGTTGAGGGTCGCGACCACGGCCAGACCGCAGGCGTCCTTCTCCTCGTCCGGGTGGTAGAGGCCCTGTTCCTGCGGCGCGTTCGAGAACTGCTCGAAGGGGGACGTCGCCTGCTCCTCGGCGGTCTCGGCGGGAGCGGCCGGACGGGGGTCCGTGCCGTCCTGGGCGGAAGGGTCACCGGGAGTGCCGGCGGGGGTAGAGGTCATGACAGACGTCTCCTCACCATGAGATGCGGTCAACAGGAGCGGCCCCTGCGGCAGAGCCCCGGTCGGGAGGTGCCGCCGGATCGTGAGCTGCCGTCGGCGCCCTCGAACGGTGGTCGATGAGGTGCCGAACGGCGGAAGGGCCCCGTTCCAAGAATGTCCGACGATGGACGGTCGTGGCGTGCGCGGGAGCGGGGGACGTGGTTCGCCCGTCGCTCGGTCGTGCGCCAGAGAAATCTAGCACCCCCATGTTACAAGTCTGAAAACTCTGGCGCTCCCCGCGGCCCTCCGCCGCGGCCGGCGGCGTCAGGCCCGGCCGGCCTCCACGGGGTCGCGGCGCGCCCGGCGCCGGCGCAGCGTCGCCGCGGCGAACAGCGCCAGGCCGAGCAGGACGAGCCCGAGGGCGGTCCACACGTGCACGCGCAGCCCGAGGACCACGAGGGAGGGGTCGATGCGCAGGAACAGCTCGATGAGCATCCGGCCCACGCCGTAGTGGACGAGGTAGAGGGCGAACAGCCGCCCTCCGTCCAGCCGGAACCTGCGGTCGAGGGCCAGCAGCAGCACCACGCCGGCCAGGTTCCACAGCGACTCGTAGAGGAACGTGGGGTGGAAGAGCGTGTCGGCGGGCAGCCCGGCCGGGAAGTTGGCGTTCGCGGGGTCGATCTCGAGGCCCCACGGCAGGGTGGTGGGGCGGCCGAAGAGCTCCTGGTTGAACCAGTTGCCCCAGCGCCCGACGGCCTGGGCCAGGAGCAGCCCCGGGGCCAGGGCGTCGGCGAAGACGGACAGCGGGATCCCGTGCCGGCGGCACACCCACCACGCCGCCAGCGCCCCGAAGGCCACGGCGCCCATGATGCCGAGCCCGCCCTCCCAGATCCGCAGGACGTCCAGGGGGTCGGCGCCGGGGCCGAAGTACCCGGCCGGGTCCGTGATCAGCACGTGGTAGGCGCGGGCCCCCACGATCCCCGCGGGCACGGCCCACATGGCGATGTCCCAGACGATCTCGGGGTCGTGGCCGCGGGCCGCCCATCGGCGGGTGGTCAGCCACAGGGCGGCGGCGATGCCCGCGAGGATGCACAGCGCGTAGGCGTGGACCGTCAGCGGCCCCACGGAGAAGCCCGACCAGTCCGGGGACGGGAGGCCCCGGTGGACGGGCACGGACAGCAGGGCGGGGGGCAGCAGCATGGATCGGTCGCCTCGCGGGATCAGTGGGCTCGGGCGGGCGCCGCGCGGCGCCCGCCCGTCACCGTATCAGGCGCGCCCGGACAGCTCGCGGGCCAGCGCGCCCACGGCCTCGGGTCCGCCGTCGGCCAGGGCCTTGACCAGGGCGGTGCCCACGATCACGCCGTCGGCGTAGGCCCCGATCTCCTCGACGTGCTCGCGGCGGGAGACGCCCAGGCCCACGCACACGTTCTCGGCGCCGGCCGCGCGGGTGTCGGCCACGAGCTGCTCGGCGACGTCGGAGACCGCGTCCCGGGCACCGGTCACGCCCATCACGGAGACCGCGTAGACGAAGCCGCTGGCGGCCTTCACCACGAGGTCCAGCCGCTCGCGCGAGGAGGACGGGGCGACCAGGAAGATCCGGTCCAGCCCGTGCCGCTGCGAGGCCTCGAACCACTCGGCGGCCTCGTCCGGGATGAGGTCCGGGGTGATGATCCCGGCTCCCCCGGCCGCGGCGAGGCGCTCGGCGAACGTGTCGACGCCCATCTGCAGGACGGGGTTCCAGTAGGTCATCACGACGGGCACGGCGTCGGTGCGCTCGGCCACCGCCCGGACCACCCGGAACACGTCGGCCACCCGGAAGCCGTGGGCGAGGGCCGTCGTCGTCGCGTGCTGGATCACGGGGCCGTCCATGACGGGGTCCGAGTACGGGATGCCGATCTCGATGACGTCCGCGCCGTTGGTGCCCAGGGCCACGGCCGCCTCGATGGACTCCTCCACGGTGGGGAAGCCGGCGGGCAGGTAGCCGACGAGGGCCGGCCGGCCCTGCGCGCGGCACTCGGCGATGCGCGCGGCGAGCCGGGAGCCGGCCTCGGCGCGCAGCCCCGGCGGCAGGATCCGGGCGGCGAGGTCGGCGCCGGCCGGCCCGGACGGGGTGGTGTCGTTGCGGGTGGTGGTCACAGCTGTTCGCCCTTCTCGCCGAGCTCCTCCTCGGAGCTGCCGTCCGGGAGCATCCCGAACCATTCCGCGGCCGTGGCCACGTCCTTGTCGCCGCGCCCGGAGAGCGAGACGACGACGATCTTCTCCGCGGCGGCCGGCGCGCCGAGCTCCTCCACCCAGCGCCGGCCGATCTTCAGGGCCCCGGCCAGCGCGTGGGAGGACTCGATGGCGGGGATGATGCCCTCGGTGCGGCTCAGGAGCTTGAACGCGTCCATCGCCTCGGTGTCGGTGATCGCCTCGTAGCGCACCCGCCCGATGTCGTGCAGGTAGGAGTGCTCGGGGCCCACGGCCGGGTAGTCCAGGCCCGCGGAGATCGAGTGGGACTCCACGGTCTGCCCGTCCTCGTCCTGCATGAGGTAGGTCTTCGCGCCGTGCAGCACGCCGGGCCGGCCCAGGGAGATCGTCGCGGCGTGCCGGCCGGTCCCCACGCCGTCGCCCCCGGCCTCGAAGCCGTAGAGCTCCACGGCCGGGTCGTCCAGGAAGCCGTGGAAGATGCCGATCGCGTTGGACCCGCCGCCCACGCACGCGGCCACGGCGTCGGGCAGCCGCCCGGCGACGTCGAGGGACTGCTCGCGGGCCTCCTCGCCGATCTGCTCGTGGAAGTAGCGCACCATCGCGGGGAAGGGCGCGGCGCCGGCCGCCGTGCCGAGCAGGTAGTGGGTGGTGTCCACGGAGGCCACCCAGTCGCGCAGGGCCTCGTTGATGGCGTCCTTGAGGGTGCGGGAGCCGTTCGTCACGGGCACCACCGTGGCCCCGAGCAGCTCCATGCGCGCCACGTTGAGGGCCTGGCGGCGGGTGTCCTCCTCCCCCATGTAGACCACGCACTCCATCCCGAACAGGGCGGCGGCCGTGGCGGTGGCCACGCCGTGCTGGCCCGCGCCGGTCTCGGCGATCAGGCGGGTCTTGCCCATCCGCCGGGCGAGCAGGGCCTGGCCCAGGACGTTGTTGATCTTGTGGGAGCCGGTGTGGTTGAGGTCCTCGCGCTTGAGCAGCACCCGGCACCCGGCCTGCGCGCCGAAGCGCTCGGCTTCGGTGAGCAGGGACGGGCGCCCGGAGTAGTCGCGGGAGAGCCGCTGGAACTCGGCGGTGAACGCGGGGTCGGCCTTGGCCTTCTCGAAGGTGTCCGTGAGCTCGTCGAGGACGGCGATCAGGGACTCGGGCATCCAGCGCCCGCCGAAGTCGCCGAAGTAGGGCCCGGGCGCGTGGCGCAGGGAGGCGGCCCGCGCGGCGACGGCCTCGGCCTCCTCCGCGGGGGCGTGGCGGCGGGCGCGGGCGGCGGCGCCGGCCGCGCGGAAGCCCGCGATGGTCGCGGCGGGGTCCGCGCTGCGCACGAGGGCCTCGCCCACGAGCACCGCCCGGGCCCCGTGGGAGGCGTAGAGGGCGACCTGCTCCTCCCCCTCCACGCCGGACTCGGCGACGACCACGGCGTCCTGGGGCAGCCGGCCGGCGAGCCGGCCGAAGGTGTCGACGTCCACGTCGAGGGTCTTGAGGTTGCGCACGTTGACGCCCACGATGCGGGCGCCGGCGGCCACGGCGCGCTCGACCTCCTCGGGGGTGTGGGTCTCCACGAGGGCGTGCATGCCCAGCTCGTGGGTCAGCTCGAGGAAGCGGCGCAGCTGCTCGTCGGACAGGGCCGCCACGATGAGCAGCACGAGGTCGGCGCCGTGGGCGCGGGCCTCCCAGATCTGGTACTCGTCGACCGTGAAGTCCTTGCGCAGCACGGGCACGCCCACGGCCGCGCGCACGGCGTCGAGGTCCGCGAGGGAGCCGTTGAAGCGCCGCTGCTCCGTGAGCACCGAGATGACGGACGCGCCGCCGTGCTCGTAGGCGGCCGCGAGCCGGGCGGGGTCCGCGATCTCAGCCAGCGCGCCCTTCGAGGGGCTGGAGCGCTTGACCTCGGCGATCACCTGGAGGGCGTCGGCGCGGGGTCCCCGCAGCGCGGCCTCGGCGTCGAGGGCGGGCGGGCGCTGGGCGGCCAGCCGGCGGAGCTCGTCGAGGCCGACCTGCTCCCGGCGGGCGGCCATGTCCGCGCGGACGCCCTCGATGATGGCGTCCAGGACGGTCCCGGTGCTCTGTTGCGACATGCTTTCCTGTCCTCTCGGCGGCGAGGGCCGCCCTGCTGAGTGCTGCGGGAGGCTCGGGCCGGGCCCGGTCGTCCGGGCGCGACGACCGGCCCCGGACGGGACCGGTCATCGGCGCGCCGCGTCCCGGGGCCGGCTCGCACCGGCCCCGGGCCCGGTCGTCGCGGGCCTAGTGGTGGCGGGCCTCGTGCTTGCGCTGCTCGGAGCCGGCGCCGTGGCCCATCGAGCGCAGCACCGCCCCGGCGACGAGGCCGACGACGACGAGGACGATGCCGATGATCAGCACGGGGGTGCTGCCCATGGTGAAGCCCACGACGCCGACGATGACGCCCACCGACATGATCCCGACGGTCGCCCAGGCAGCGAGCGTGTTGCCGTGCCCCACGAAGCCCGTGTGGTCGAGGACGATCTCGTTTCCGTTTGCCATGTTCTTGCACTCCCGACTTCCCGGCCGAGGCCCGGCCGGCCTCGATCCCGCGGTCCCGGTCCGGGCCCGGCGGTTGCTGACACTCTGTCCCGCCCCATTGTGCCACCCCTGGGCGCGCCCCGCGCACGCGGCACGGGGTCTCAGGCGGTGGGGTCCCGGCCCTCGGTGAGGGCGTCCCACGAGTCGATCTCGTCGCCGGTGCGGGCGCCGCCCGCGGCGGCCTCGGCGGCGGGGCGCTCGTAGCGCCGCGCCGCCGTCCAGGTGCGGCCCGCCACGAGCGCCCAGAGCCCGCACAGGGCCACGAGGCCCGCCGCGGCCGCGGCCAGCCACGGCCAGGCGGTCAGGGCGTAGTCGCCGCCGGCGTTGACCATGCCCGTGGTCTCCCCCACCACGGTCTGCGCGGCACCGGACGGGTCGGCCAGCACGGACGCGGCCGCGGCGAGCGCCCCCAGGCCCGCGAGGGCCACCACGACGGCCACGACCGGGCGCAGCGCGCGCCCGGAGATCGCGGTCGCCAGGGCGCCGGCGGCGGCGACGAGGCCCAGGGCCGTGACGGCCGGGGCGGCGTCGGAGCCCGCGACGTCGACGGTGATCGGCTCCAGCGTGGTCCGCACGGTCGCGGAGACCCACGTGGCGGCGGAGCACGCGAAGACCGCGAGCGCCGCGACGAGCGTGCCGAGCACGACCGGGGCCTTGCGGCTCAGGCGGGCGCGGGCCGGGGCCCGGTCCCGGTCCCGGTCATCAGCCACGCTCGGCCACCGCGTGCGTGTCCGTGGCGATCCGGTCGACGTCGAGCTCGTGCAGGCGCTCGGCGAGCAGCACCGCCCGCAGCGGGGCCGTGGCCTTGTTCAGGGACTCGAGCGCCTCCGTCTCCGGGTCGGAGTCCGCGACGATGCCGCCGCCGGCCTGGACGTAGGCCTTGCCGTCGACGAGCAGGGCCGTGCGGATGGCGATGGCCATGTCCATGTCCCCGGCGAAGTCCAGGTAGCCGACCACGCCGCCGTAGACGGCGCGGCGCAGCGGCTCGTACTCGTCCAGCAGGCGCAGCGCCCGCGGCTTGGGCGCCCCGGAGAGGGTGCCGGCGGGGAACGTCGCGGCCAGGACGTCGTAGGCGGTGGCGTCGGGGCGCATCCGCCCGACGACGTTGGAGCACAGGTGCATGATGTGGCTGAAGCGCTCGACCTCCATGAACTCCGTGACCTCCACGGAGCCGGGGACGGCGACCTTGGAGATGTCGTTGCGGGCGAGGTCCACGAGCATGAGGTGCTCGGAGCGCTCCTTCTCGTCCTGCAGCAGGTCCCGCTCCAGGGCGAGGTCCTCCTCGACCGTCCGCCCGCGGGGGCGCGAGCCGGCGATGGGGTGCGTGACGGCCTGGTCCCCCGAGACCGTGACGAGCGCCTCCGGGGAGGAGCCCACGACGGAGAAGGGCCGGCCCTCGGCGTCCTCGAAGCTGTAGAGGTACATGTAGGGGCTGGGGTTGATCGCCCGGAGCATCCGGTAGACGTCGAGGGAGTCGGCGGTGCACTCCGTCTCGAAGCGCCGGGAGACGACGACCTGGAAGATCTCCCCGTCCACGATCGCCTTCTTGCCCTCCACGATGGAGTTCATGAACAGCGTGCGGTCCCAGCTCTGGGAGACCTTGGCCTCGAGGTCCCCGCCGATCTCGTCGGTGCCGGTGAGCGTCGAGACGCTGACCTGCCCGAGGGGGCGGGCGAGCTTCTCCACCATGGCGTGCACCCGGGCGAGGGCGTCGGCGTAGGCCTCGTCGACGCGCTGGTCGGTGTCGTCGAAGTTGATGGCGTTGGCCACGAGCATGACGGTGCCGTCGGTGTTGTCGTGGATCGCGATGTCCGAGACGAGGTTCATGGCCAGCTCGGGCAGGTGCAGGTCGTCCTCGGGCGGGTGGGGGAGCTTCTCCCAGCGGCGCACGGCCTCCCAGCCCACGAAGCCCACGAGGCCGGAGGTCAGCGGGGGCACGTCCTCGAAGCGCTCGGTGTGCAGCAGGGCCATCGTGTCCCGCAGGGCCTCGACCGGGCTGCCGCCCGTGGGGACCCCGGCCGGGACCTGGCCCAGCCAGTGCGCCTGCCCGTCCTTGGCGGTGAGGGTCGCCCGGGAGTTCGCGCCGACGAAGGAGTAGCGGGACCACACGCCGCCCTCGGCGGCCGACTCCAGGAGGAAGGTGCCGGGGCGGGCGGCCCCGTCCTCGAGGGCGAGGGCGCGGTAGAGGCCGATGGGGGTCATGGCGTCGGCGAGGATCTTGACGCGGACGGGGATGACGCGGCGCTCCGCGGCGAGCGCGCGGAACTCCTCGAGCGTGGGGCTGACGGTGCCCAGGTCCTGCATGGGTGTCGACCTGTCTTCCTGGTGACGGTGGAACGGGAGGATCGGGTGGGTGGGGCGCGGTGCGGCCGGTCAGACGGCGGCGGCGGCGCCGAGGTCGCGGCCGTCGAAGCAGGTGCGCGTGCCGGTGTGGCAGGCCGCGCCGGTCTGGTCCACCTGCACCAGCAGGGCGTCGCCGTCGCAGTCCAGGTGCACGCTGTGCACGCGCTGCACGTGCCCGGAGGTGTCGCCCTTGCGCCAGTACTCCTGCCGGGAGCGGGACCAGAACGTCACGCGGCCCTCGGTGAGGGTCCGGCGCAGCGCCTCGTCGTCCATCCAGCCGAGCATGAGCACCTCCTTGGTGTCGTGCTGCTGCACCACGGCGGCCACCAGGCCGGAGGGGTCGCGCTTCAGGCGCGCCGCCACGGCGGGGTCGAGGACATCGGTTCCGGGGGTCTGCTCGCTCATCGCCCTCCATCCTAACGACCTGCCGCCCCGCGGCCGGTCCGGCGGCCGCGGGCCCTGCTCGCCGGCGTCCGGGGCTCACCCGTGCAGGGTCGTCCCCGGTGACTGCCCGAACCGCCGGCGGTAGGCCGCGGCGAAGCGTCCCGTGTGGGGGAAGCCCCAGCGGGCGGCGATCCCCGCGACGGTCGCCCCGGCGGCGGGGTCGGCCTCCCGCAGGTCGCGGTGGGCGGCCTCCAGCCGGGCGTCGCGGAGATAGGCGATCGGGGTGGTGCCCAGCTCGCGGCGGAACGCCACCTGCAGCCCGCGCGGGCTCATCCCGGCGGCGCGGGCGATCCCGGCGAGGCCGATGTCCTCGTCGAGGTGCTCGTCGACGAAGGCCGTCGCCCGGCGGAGCCGTGCGGGCGCGACCCGGGCGGAGCCGGGCGGCGGGGACTGGGTGAGGAAGGTGTTCGGGAAGCAGTGCAGCAGCGCGGTGGCGAGGGACCGGAACGCCGTGCCCCGGACCAGGGGGTGCTCCATCGCCTCGGTGTTGGGCAGCACGTCCTGGTGGAGGTGGCGGACCTCGGCGAGCCAGTAGCGGGTCAGGGCCGGGGACGGCGGCGTCCACCCCGTGAACGCGAGCTGCAGCGACTCCTGCCCGAGCAGGCCCCGGGCGTGCTCCTGCACGGCCTCGGCGTCCAGCACCACGGAGCCCAGCTCGAGCATGCCTTCCCACCGGCCCCCGTAGACGCCCTGCGGGAGGAGGAACGGCAGGCGCGTGGTGATCCGGTCCTGGCCGGAGTCCACGGTGAGCCGCCCGGTGAGGACGTGGGTGACGGTGAACGTGCCGGAGACGTCGCCGGTGCCGGAGGACGCGGTCGTGCCCAGCCGGAAGCGGTGGGCCAGCAGCGGCCCCGCCGAGGCCGCGGAGACGCTGAACTCGAACGAGCCGTCCGTCGGCGCGCGCAGACCCAGTCCCCGGTAGAGCTGGGCCATGGCGGCGATGCCCTTCTCGGGGTCCCGGGTCGAGTACGACGACCGGTGGAACGCGGTGCTCATCCGCCGGGGCCGCGAACGGCCCGCCGGCGCCCACGAGCGCCGGCGACCGCTCTCGTCATGGTGTCCGGTCCGGGCCTAGCGCCGGTTGAGGAACTTGCGCAGCATGCCGCCGACCCCGGCGCCGCCCGAGCGGCGGGTGCCGGCCTGGCCCGCGGCGTTCACCCCGCGCGTCGTCCGGCGCCCGCCGGCGGCCCCGGCGGCGCGGGTCCCGCCCGTCAGTCGTCCGGTGGCGTTCCTGAGGATGTTGTTCAAACCCACGGTGGACTCCTTCGTCGTCAGCGCCCTGGGGGCGGACCGCCGCCAGGGTGCTGACGACTGTACGCCGTCCGCGTGTCCGCGGCTACGCCCGGCGCCGGGTCGCCGCCGTGGGCCGTCACGAAGGCCCGGCCGCCGTGCACGGGCCGCGCCCGCACCGCCGCCGGGGTGCGAGCGGCTCAGCGGACCTCGTAGCCGGCCGCGCGCAGGGCGTCCTTGACCTCGGCGATCGCGTGCACCGGCCCGAAGTGGAAGATCGAGGCGGCCAGCACGGCGTCGGCGCCCGCGGCCACGGCGGGCGGGAAGTGCTCGGGCGCCCCGGCCCCGCCGGAGGCGATCAGGGGCACGTGCACCCGCTGCCGCACGGCGGAGATCATCTCGAGGTCGAAGCCCTCCCGGGTGCCGTCGGCGTCCATGGAGTTGAGCAGGATCTCCCCCACGCCGCGGTCCTCGGCCTCGCGGGCCCACTCCAGGGCGTCGAGGCCGGTGAGCGTGCGCCCCCCGTGGGTGGTGACCTCGAAGCCGGAGGGGGTGTTCCCGGTGCGGCGGGCGTCGAGGGACAGGACGAGCACCTGGCTGCCGAAGTGCCCGGTGATCTCGTCGATGACCTCCGGGCGGGAGACCGCGGCGGTGTTGATGGAGGTCTTGTCCGCGCCGCAGCGCAGCAGCCGGTCGACGTCGGCGACCGCGCGGACGCCGCCGCCCACCGTGAGCGGGATGAAGACCTGCTCGGCGGTGCGGGTGACGACGTCGAAGGTGGTCTCCCGCGCGGCCGAGGACGCGGTGACGTCGAGGAACGTCAGCTCGTCGGCGCCCGCCTCGTTGTAGCGCTTGGCGAGCTCCACGGGGTCGCCGGCGTCGCGCAGGTTCTCGAAGTTGACGCCCTTGACGACGCGACCGGCGTCGACGTCCAGGCAGGGGATGACACGTACGGCAACGCCCACGGGCGGGACCTCCTCGGCTGCGGCGGGTGGGGGACGGGGTCAGATCCGGGCGGCCTGGATCGGGGAGACCAGGATCGCGCGGGCACCGATCTCGTAGAGGGCGTCCATGACCTTGTTGGTCTCCGCCTTCGGGACCATGGCGCGCACGGCACAGCCGTTGCCGCGGCCCAGCCGGGCGATGGTCGGGCCCTCCATGCCGGGGGTGATCCGGGTGGCGGCGTCGACGAGGTCCTCGGCGACGTCGTAGTCCATCAGCACGTACTGCCGGGCCACGAGCACGCCCTGCAGGCGCCGGCGCAGCACGGCCAGGCCCTCGGGCTCCTCGGCGGTGCGGCGGCGGATGAGCAGCGCCTCGGAGGTCATGATGGGCTCGCCGAAGACCTGCAGGCCCGCGGCGCGCAGGGTGTTGCCGGTCTCCACGACGTCGGCGATCGCGTCGGCCACGCCCAGCCGGATGGAGGACTCGACGGCGCCGTCGAGGCGGACCACGGACGCGCCGACGCCGCGCTCGGCGAGGTAGTCGCGCAGCAGCCCGTCGTAGCTCGTCGCGATCCGCTTGCCCTTGAGCTGGGCGATCGAGCTGAACTCGCCCGCGGGGCCCGCGAAGCGGAACGTGGAGCGGGCGAAGCTCAGCGGCAGGTCCTCGTCCGCGTGGGCGCCGGAGTCCAGGAGCAGGTCGCGTCCGGTGATGCCGACGTCGAGGGTCCCGCCGCCCACGTACACCGCGATGTCGCGGGGGCGCAGGTAGAAGAACTCGATGTGGTGCTCGGGGTCCACGAGGACCAGTTCGCGCGAGTCGCGGCGCTGCCGGTACCCGGCCTCCTTGAGCATGGTGACGGCGGCTTCGGACAGGGCGCCCTTGTTGGGCACTGCGACACGCAGCATGGGGATCCTTCTCGGCTTCGAGGGGAGGCGCTCCGGCAGGAGCGTCCCGGTGGGAGCGGGGTGCGGAGGCGGCGGGGCGCTCAGAGGTGGGTGTAGACGTCCTCGAGGCGCAGGCCCTTGGCGACCATCATGACCTGCAGGTGGTAGAGCAGCTGCGAGATCTCCTCGGCGGCCTGCTCCGGGGTCTCGTACTCGCACGCCATCCAGACCTCGGCGGCCTCCTCGACGATCTTCTTGCCGATCCCGTGGACCCCGGTGTCGAGCTCCCGCACGGTGCCGGAGCCTTCCGGTCGGGTCACGGCTTTGTCGCTGATCTCGGCGAAGAGGGTCTCGAAGGTTTTCACGCCTCCCAGGGTAATGGGTCGGCGCGGCCGCCCCGGACGGCGCCGCGCGCGGGCGCCGTCCGGGGCGGCCGGTCAGACCTGCAGGGCGCGCAGCAGCAGCGCGGTCTGCACAGCGGCGGCCGCGGCCTCGTAGCCCTTGTCCTCGTGGGAGCCCTCCAGGCCCGCCCGGTCGAGGCCCTGCTGCTCGGTGTCACAGGTCAGCACACCGAAGCCCACCGGCACGCCGGTGCGCACGGCGACGTCCGTGAGGCCCTGGGTGGCGGCGGAGCACACGTAGTCGAAGTGCGGGGTCCCGCCGCGGATCACGACGCCGAGCGCCACCACGGCGTCGACGGTCGGGGCGAGCCGCGCCGCGGTCACGGGCAGCTCGAAGCTGCCGGGCACCCGCACGACCGTCGGGTCCGCCACCCCGGCGTCGGCGAGCGCGCGGCGGGTGCCGTCGAGCAGCCCGTCCATGATCACCGTGTGCCAGCTCGAGGCGACGACGGCGACGCGCAGGCCGGCCGCGTCGGCGGTGCTGAGGTCGATGTCGGGGGCTCCGTGTCCGCTCATGGGGTGCTCTCTCCTGTGCTCTCGAGGGGCGTGGTCTGGTGGAACGTGGTCTCGTGGAACGCGGTCTCGTGGAACGCGGTCTCGTCGTTGAAGCTGTCGCTGTCGGTGATCCCGCCGGCGGCGTCGTCCACGTGGCGCAGCCGGTGGCGCATCCGGTCGCGCTTGGTGGCGAGGTAGTCGTGGTTCTCCGGGCGGGCCGGGACCTCGTTGGGGACCATCTCGGTCACCTCGATGCCCAGGTCCGCGAGGTGCTCCGCCTTGGCGGGGTTGTTGGACAGCAGCCGGATCCGGGTGAGCCCGAGCCGGTGCAGGATCGCCGCGGCCGCGGTGTAGTCCCGGGCGTCGGCGGGCAGGCCGAGCAGCTCGTTGGCCTCGACGGTGTCCGCTCCCCCGTCCTGGAGCTTGTACGCGCGCAGCTTGTTGACGAGGCCGATGCCGCGGCCCTCGTGGTTGCGCAGGTACAGCAGGGTCCCGCCGTCGGCGGCGATCCGGCGCAGCGCCAGGTGCAGCTGGGGTCCGCAGTCGCAGCGGAAGGAGCCGAAGACGTCGCCCGTGAGGCACTCCGAGTGCAGCCGCACGAGGGGCGGCGCGCCCGCCGGGGAGCCGGCGGGGGGCGGCGCGGTGAGGCTCAGGTGCTCGGCGACGACCTCGCCCGGCCCGCCCGGCAGCTGCCAGCCCACCACCTCGAACCGGCCCTCGGGCGTGGGCACCACGACGGGCTCGGTGCCGACCAGGGCGGCGGAGGGGGTCATGGGCGCGGCTCCCGCAGGTGCACCACCAGGTCCTCGATGCTCACCAGGGGCATCCCGTGGCGGTCGGCGAACGCGCGGAGCGCCGGCAGGCGCATCATCGACCCGTCGTCGTGGACGAGCTCGGCGATGACGCCCACGGGCTCGAGGCCTGCGAGGGAGCACAGCTCGACGGCCGCCTCGGTGTGCCCGCGCCGGGCGGCGACCCCGCCCTCGGCGGCGCGCAGCGGCAGCACGTGCCCGGGCCGGGTGATGTCCCCGGGCCCGGCCTGCGGGTCGGCGAGCACCCGGGCCGTGAGCGCGCGGTCCGCGGCGCTGATGCCCGTGCTCACGCCCTCCCGGGCGTCGCACGTGACGGTGTAGGCGGTGCCCTTGGCGTCCTCGTTGACGGCGACCATCGGCGGCAGCCGCATCGCGTCCGCCCGCTCGCCGGTCAGGGGCACGCACACGACCCCGGAGGTGTGCCGGACGGTGAAGCCCATGAGCTCCGGGGTGGCGTGCCGGGCGGCGAAGACGATGTCGCCCTCGTTCTCGCGGTCCGCGTCGTCGACGACGACGACCGCGGCGCCGCGCGCCACCGCCGCGACGGCCGCCGCGACCGGGTCGAGGCGGATCTGCTCCGCCCCGGCCGCGCCGGCGTCCTCGTGGGTGCTGCTGGTGCGCATCATGCTCCTTCTGCTGCCGTGGACGCGGCCGTGGACGCGGCCGTCGATGCTGCGGGGGACGCCGCCGCGCCGGCGTCGAGCCGGGCGAAGGCCAGCAGGCGCTGGGCGTACTTGGCCAGGACGTCGACCTCGAGGTTGACGCTCGAGCCCACCGGGCGGCGCCCGAGGGTGGTCTCGGCGAGGGTCGCGGGGATCAGCCCGACCTCGAACCAGGGCTGCTCCGCGCCCGGCGCGCTGACGGCGGTCACGGTGAGGGACACCCCGTCGACGGCCACGGAGCCCTTCTCCGCGAGGAACGGGGCGAGCTCGGCGGGCAGGGCCATCCGCACGCGCTCCCACTCGCCGAGGTCCTCGCGCTCGGCCACCGTGCCGGTGCCGTCCACGTGGCCCTGGACCACGTGGCCGTCCAGCCGGCCGCCGGCGGGCACGCACCGCTCCAGGTTGACGGGGTCGCCCGCGGCCAGGGCCCCGAGGTTCGTCCGGGCGAGCGTCTCGCCGATGACGTCGGCGAGGAACTGCCCGGCGCCGATCTCCCCGGTGCGCGTGGCGGTGAGGCAGACCCCGTTCACGGCCAGGGAGCCGCCGTGCGGCAGGTCGGCGACGAGCGGGCCGGCGTCGACGAGCAGGCGGGCGCTCGTGCCGTCGGGCCGGGTCTCGACCGAGCGGACGGTGCCCTGCCCGGCGACGATTCCTGTGAACATCGGCTTCTTCCTCTGCTTCCTCTGCGTCTTCGGGGTCTTCTGCTGCTGGTGCTTCTGCTGCTGGTGCCTCGGCTGCGCCGTGAACCGCGGGACGGCTCAGGCCGCGGGGGTCGGCCGCAGGTGGATCCATAGGTCCGGGCCCAGCTGCTGCACGGGCCCGCCGCCGGCGGGGTCGAGCCGCCAGCGGACGGCGTCGGCGAGGGTGCCGACGCCGAGCTCCTCGAACGCCGGCCGGCCCGCGCCCAGCAGCAGCGGGGCCTGGTAGAGGCTGAGCTCGTCGACGAGGCCCGCCCGCAGGAAGGCCGCGCCGACGGTGGCCCCGCCCTCGACGAGCACGTGGCGCACCCCGGCGTCGTAGAGCTCGGCCAGGGCGGAGTGGGGGTCGTGGGTGGCCACGTGCCGGAAGCGGCCGTCGGCCCCGCGCATCGCGGCGCGGGCCGGGACGGGGCGCAGGCCCATGGCCACGCGCAGGGGCTGGCGGGCGACGGCGCCGCCGTCCCCGGTGCGGGCGGTGAGCCGGGGGTCGTCGGCGAGGACGGTGCCGGTGCCCACGAGCACCGCGTCCGCGCGGGCGCGGACGTCGTGGCCGTGCTCGCGCGCCGACGGCGACGTGATCCACTGGCTGGTCCCGTCGGCGGCCGCGATCCGGGCGTCGAGGGACTGGGCGACCTTGAGCGTCACGAACGGGCGCTGGGCGCGCATGGTCTCGCCCCAGCGGTCGTTGAGCCGCTCCGCCTCCTCGGCGAGCAGCCCGGAGCGCACGTCGAGCCCGGCGGCGCGCATCGTGGCGGCCCCGCCGGAGGCGGCGGCCGTGCGGTCGGGGGCGCCGAAGACCACCCGGGGCACCCCGGCCTCGGCGATGGCCTCGGCGCACGGTCCGGTCCGGCCCCAGTGGTTGCAGGGCTCCAGGGTCACGTACATCGTGGTGCCGCGCAGGTCGGTGCCGGCGGACGCGGCCCGGTCGAGCACGTCGACCTCGGCGTGGGGGGTGCCGGCCCCGCGGTGGTGGCCGACGTGCAGGATCCGCCCGGAGGCGTCGACGAGGACGGCGCCCACCAGGGGGTTGGCCCCGCGGGGGCCGCGGGCGGCCGCGTGCAGGGCGGTCCGCATGACCGACCGCTCGGCGTCGCCGCCGGGCTCGCGCTGCGGGTCCATCGCGCCGTCCTTTCCCGGGTCGGAACCGGGGCGCAGGACAACGGTGACGCCGCCGGGACCCGGCGGCGCGGTGGCGCGTCCGTGCGGGCGCGCCACGAGGGCCGTTGAACGTGTTGCCTTCCATCCAGACTGTGACTGTCGGTACCGGAGTTCCACCGGTTCGGCCGGACGCCGGGCCCCGGCGGGCGCGGGGCGCCTGCAGGAACGTCGTCGTCCGGTTCGCGGACTGTGACCGCCGGTTCGGACTTGCACCGACCCCGGAACACGTTGTTGTTGTCCCGATTATGACACAGCGCCGCGCGGCCGGGCGGCAGCGTCCCGGCGGGCCTGACCGGAGGGCCTCAGCCCTGGTGGGCGGCGGCGCGCAGCGCGGCGATGGCGGCCTCGGGGTCCCCGGCGCCGTAGACGGCCGAGCCGGCCACGAAGGTGTCGGCCCCCGCCTCCGCCGCGCGCACGATGGTCTCCGCGGTGATCCCGCCGTCCACCTGCAGCGCCACGCGGCCGCCGCCCGCGCGGATCGCCTCGGCGGCACGGCGGATCTTCGGCAGCGTCACGTCCAGGAACGCCTGCCCGCCGAAGCCCGGTTCGACGGTCATCACCAGCAGCATGTCCAGCTCCGGGAGCAGGTCGAGGTAGGGCTCCACCGGGGTCGCCGGGCGCAGGGCCAGCCCGGCGCGGGCCCCGTGGGCGCGCAGCTCGCGGGCGAGCCGCAGCGGGGCGCGGGCCGCCTCGGCGTGGAAGGTGACGGACTCGCAGCCGAGCTCGGCGTAGGCCGTGGCCCACCGGTCCGCGTCCTCGACCATCAGGTGGACGTCCAGCGGCACCGGGCTCACGGCGAGGACCCGCTCCACCACGGGCAGGCCCAGCGTGAGGTTGGGGACGAAGTGGTTGTCCATGACGTCCACGTGCACGGCGTCGGCGGTGGCGATCCGGCGCAGCTCGCCCTCGAGGTTGACGAAGTCGGCGGAGAGGATCGAGGGGTGGATGCAGGTGCGGGACACGGGGGCTCCTGAGGTGGCGGTCGGGTCGGGGCGTCAGTGCTTGCGCAGCAGGGCCAGGAACATGGCGTCGGTGCCGTGGACGTGCGGCCACAGCTGGACGGTCGCGGGACCGGACGCGCCCTCCCAGGGGCGGGACGGGTCCCGGTCCCCGTCGAGCGCGCCGGGCAGGGCCGCGCCGCGGGCGGGGCCGAGCGCGTCGACGAGCTCGGCGTCGTCGCGCCCGGCGAGCACGTCCTGGACCACGGCCAGCGTCTCGGCGGCGTGCGGGGAGCAGGTCGCGTAGGCGACCAGCCCGCCGGGGCGCGTGACGTCCAGCGCGGCCCGGAGCAGCTCGCGCTGCAGCGGGCCCAGCTCGGCGAGGTCCCGGGGGGTGCGCCGCCAGCGGGACTCCGGGCGGCGGCGCAGCGCGCCGAGGCCGGTGCAGGGGGCGTCCACGAGCACCCGGTGGAAGCCCGCCTCCGCGGCGGGCCGGCCGCCGAGCAGCTCGGCGGCGTCCCGCCCGTCGCCGGTGCGCACCGTCCACGCCCGCCGGGGCACGGGGCGCAGGGCCTGGCGGACGAGCTCGGCCCGGTGCGGGGCGACCTCGTTGGCGGTCAGGTGGGCGCCGGATCCGGCGGCGAGGGCGGCGAGCAGCGCCGCCTTGCCGCCGGGTCCGGCGCACAGGTCGAGCCAGCGCTCGCCCGCGGTGTCCTGCTCCCCGGCCGTCACCAGGGCGCGGGCCACGAGCTGGGAGCCGGCGTCCTGGACGCGCACGCCGCCCCCGCGCACGGAGTCGAGCCGGTGCAGGTCCCCGCCGCTGCTCAGCGCGGAGCCGGGGACGAGCGGACCGGGCTCCGCCCCGGTCTCGAGGGCCTCGGCCAGCTCGCCCAGCCCGGGCAGGGCCACGAGGTTGACCACCGGCGCGGCGTTGTCCGCCGCCAGCAGGGCCTCGAGCTCGGCGGCGTCCCGGCCGTGGGCGGTCAGCGCCTGGCGCAGCGCGCGGACCTCCCAGGCCGGGTGGGCGTGGGCGAGGCCGAGGCGCGCGGCGTCGTCGGGGGCGTCGGCGGTCAGCTGCGTGACCCAGGCCGCGAGGTCCCTGGCCGCGACCTTGCGCAGCACCGCGTTGACGAGCCCGCCGGGTCCCGCGCCGATCTCGGCGCGGACGAGCCCGACCGTCTGGTCGAGGGCTGCGTGGTCGGGCACGCGCATGGCCAGCAGCTGGTGGACGCCCAGGCGCAGGGCGTCGAGGACCGCGCCGTCGAGGTCGGCCAGGGGCCGGTCGACGCAGCGGGCGAGCACGGCGTCGTACGTGCCCTGCCAGCGCAGCGCCCCGTAGGCGAGCTCGGTGGCGAACCCGGCGTCCCGCCGGTCCAGGCGGTGGGCGCGGATCAGCTTCGGCAGCACGAGGTTGCCGTAGGCGCCCTCCTCGGACACGGCCCGCAGGGTCTCGAAGGCGGCGAGCCGGGCGGGGTCCGCCCGGCGGGTGCGGCGCCCCGGCGCCGAGGAGGAGTAGGAGCGCTCCGCCTGCGCGCGCCGGTTGCGCTCGTGGCCCTTGGCGTTGCGGCGCGGGCCCTCCTGCCGGCGGTCGCGCTCGGGGCGCCCGCCCCGCCGCTCGCCGTGCTGCCGGTCGTTGCGCTCGCTCACTCGAAGACCACTCCTGTGTCGGTGTTCCGGCCGCGCGCCCACGCGGCGGCGTCCATCGTTCTCTTCCCGGCCGGCTGCACCCGGGTGAGCTCCACGGCGTAGGAGCCGGTGCCCACGAGCACCGCCCCGCCGCGCAGCACGCACTGCCCGGGGGCCAGGTCCCGGTGGTCCGGCCGGGCGAGGACCCGGTCGAGCTTGAACCGCTGCCCGTCGAGCACGGTCCACGCCCCCGGTTCCGGGGTCACCCCCCGCACGCGGTGGGCCACGGCCACGGCCGGCTCCGTCCACCGGACGCGGCCGTCCTCGCCCGTGAGCTTGGGGGCGAGGCTGACCTCGCCCTCCTGCGGGACCGGCCGGGCGGTGCCGTCGACGACGGCGCGCAGGGACTCCGCCAGCAGCGGGGACCCCGAGCGGGCGAGCCGGTCCAGGACCGTCCCGGCGGTGTCGTCGGGACGGACCTCGTCGGTCAGGGTGCCGAGCACCGGCCCGGTGTCGAGGCCGGCCTCGAGCAGGAAGGTGCTGGCCCCGACCACGGTGTCCCCCGCCATGAGGGCGCGCTGGACCGGGGCGGCGCCGCGCCACTGCGGCAGCAGCGAGAAGTGCAGGTTGATCCAGCCGTGGGGCACGGCGTCGAGCGCGGCCTGCGGGACGAGGGCGCCGTAGGCCACGACGGCGGCGACGTCGGCGCCCAGCCCGCGGATCCGCTCGGTCAGCTCCGCGTCCACGCGGTTGGCCCTGAGCACGGGCAGGCCCCGCCGCTCGGCCTCCTCCGCCACCGGCGAGGGCGTGAGCACCCTCCGGCGGCCCACGGGGGCGTCGGTGCGGGTGAGCACGGCCGCGATCTCGACGTCGGGGCGCTCGGCCAGGTGGACGAGGGGCGGCACGGCGACGGACGGCGTGCCGGCGTAGAGGATCTTCACGGCTCTCCTGGGAATCTTGCCGGACGGGCGGGGGGCGGGGGTCAGGCGCCGGACGGGGCGCCCGCCCCGAAGGACGAGCCGGCGCCGAAGGACGAGCCCACGCTCGTGGCGCGCCGGCCGGCCACCCCGCTGACGACCCCGTTGTAGTCGGCGGCGCGCAGGGCGCGCAGCGCCTCCCGGCGGGCCTCGCCCTCGAGCCGGTCGACGTAGAGGCGCCCGTCGAGGTGGTCGGTCTCGTGCTGCAGGCAGCGCGCGAGCAGCCCGGCGCCCTCCACGACCACCGGCGCGCCGTGCTGGTCGACCCCGGTGACGCGGGCCCAGTGGCGCCGCGGCGTCTCGAAGCCCAGCCCGGGCACGGACAGGCAGCCCTCCCCGCCCTCCTGCGGCTCCTCGCCCACCTCGAGCAGGGGGTTGACCACGTGGCCCTCGGCGCCCTCCACGGCCCACGTGAACACGCGCAGGCTCACGCCCACCTGGGGCGCGGCCAGGCCCACGCCGCCGACGTCCAGCATCGTCTCGTGCATGTCCGCGACGAGGCGGCGCAGGGCGTCGTCGAACACGGTGACCTCCGCCGCGCGGGTGCGCAGGACGGGGTCCCCGATGGTGCGGATGGGCAGGATGGGCATGGTGGGACCTCGCTCTCGACCTCCCAAGTCTACGGTCCGCCCGGCGGGGGCGGGCACGCCGCGGGTCAGGCGGGCGGGGCCGGCGGGCGCTCCCCCAGGGGGGGCGGCGGCACGGGGCGCAGCGCGGGCCCGGCCGCGGCGAGGGCCGTCTCCTGCGTCCACACCCGGTGCAGGGCGCAGAACTTGTACCAGTGCGCCTCGAGCACGGCCGGCACGGCCTGGACGGGCACGACCTCCGTCTCCCCGATCGCGACGCCCAGCAGCAGGTCCGCGTTCCCGTAGGCCCACGGCTCCCAGCTGCCGGCCTCGGCGTCCACGAGGGACTCCTCGGCCTTGAGCCCGGCGACCAGCTGGGTGACGACCTTGGGGTCGAGGGGCTTGACCCGCCCGTCGCGGTCCGTGCCCTTGGTCTTGTAGTCGATCAGGCACACCTTGCCGGCGATCCGGGCCACGAGGTCGAGGGTGCCGGCGTAGCCGACCGTGGAGTTCCACACGGTGACCTCCACCGCGAGCGGCTCGGGGGCGTAGAGGTCCCACCACTCGTCGAAGCGGGAGGCGAAGCGCTCCTCGCCGTGCTCGGCGAGCGCGGCCCGCGCGTCGGCCGCCCGGTGGGGCCGGCCCAGCGCGCGCAGGGCGATCTGCTCGGCGTAGGTGTGCACGCGGTCCCCGCGGGCGGCGGCGTCGTCCCGGTGCCGCTCGGCGGCCTTCGCCGCGTCCCGGACCACGGCGCGCAGCTGCGCGGGCGAGCCGAGGGCCGCGCGCAGCCGCTCGTCCCGCACGGCCGCCTGCGCCGCGGAGTAGCCGTACCAGCCGTCCAGGTCGGTGGCCGCCCGCGAGAGGACCGTGGTGATGGAGGGCACGGTCGCCTGCTCGGAGGTGGACCTCGCGTACATCCGTCCGTACTCGGTCTGTTCCGCCAGCCTGGGCTGTGTCACGCTGCTCGCTGCCTCTCCGTGGGTCCGGGGTGCCGTCCCCGGTCCCCGGGGCGCTGGCCCGCACGCTACCGGCTCCCTCGGACAGGCGGCCGGCCGCCGCGGCGGAGCCCGGGCACGACGAAGGCCCCGGCTCGGTGAGCCGGGGCCTTCGTGCTGGTGCGCGATACTGGGATCGAACCAGTGACCTCTTCCGTGTCAGGGAAGCGCGCTACCGCTGCGCCAATCGCGCTTGACCGTTCGACCTCCGGGGAGGTCGGCAAGCGAGGTGGGGTGTGCACCGAGGTGGAGACGGGATTCGAACCCGCGTTGACGGCTTTGCAGGCCGCTGCCTAACCACTCGGCCACCCCACCGGGACCTGGTCCTCACGGACAGGGCCGTTGGTCACGACATCTACGATGTCGATCACTGCGAGCGGACGACGGGAGTCGAACCCGCGACATCCACCATGGCAAGGTGGTGCTCTACCAGCTGAGCTACGTCCGCATGTCTGTCGGCCGATCTCTCGATCTTCCGAGTTGGAACTCTATCACAGCCGTTTTCCCCGGCGTCTCCGCCGGGAGGGGGCGTGCGGCAGTCGACGGCCTCCTCGGTGCGGAGCGCCTCGCGGCCGCTCCGTCCCGCCGGAACCCGTCGGTGTTCCTGACAGGTGAAGACTGTACGGGAACGTTTTCGGAAACGCCAAATCGCCCGCCCGGCCCCTCCCGGCCCCGTCCGGCCGTGGCCGGGAGCCGGACGGGCGGGGCCGCGACCCTGCCCGGGAACGCCCTTCCCGCCCTCCCCGCCCCGTGGACGGCCGGCCCACGGGGCGCCCCGTGGAGCCCGTCCGGACCGCCCCGGCGGCGAATTGGCCCCCGGGGCGGATGTGGGTTATGGTTTTCGAGCAGTGAGCGCGATTGGCGCAGCGGTAGCGCGCTTCGTTCACACCGAAGAGGTCACTGGTTCGATCCCAGTATCGCGCACGAGCACCGAGAGGACCCCGGCTGACCAGCCGGGGTCCTCGTCTCGTTCCGGGCCCGGATCCCGGGCCCCCACCACGACGACGGCCCCGCCGCCCTCCGTGGGAGGGCGGCGGGGCCGTCGTCGTCCCGGCGCCCCGGGGCGGGCAGCCGGGCGGGGCGCCGGGGTCAGGCGCCGGGGTCAGGCGGCGGAGACGTCCCCGAGGATCCCCTCGCGGGCGAGGGCGGTCAGGCGCGAGACGGCGCGGAAGTACTTTTTCTGGTAGCCGCCGGCCATCATCTCGGCGGTGAAGACCTGGTCGAAGGGCCGGCCCGAGGCGATGATCGGGAGGTTCTTGTCGTAGAGCCGGTCCGCGAGCACCACGAAGCGCAGCGCCACGGCCTGCTGCTCGATGGTGTGCACGTCGCGCCACACCACGGCGTCGATCCCGTCGATGAGCTTGCGGTAGCGGGAGGGGTGCACGGTCGCGAGGTGCTCCACGAGGGCGGCGAAGTCGTCGGCGGCCACGACGCGGCCCGCGTAGCGTTCCTCGACGGCGCGCTCGAGCTCCTCCTCGGACAGCGGCGCGGGCGCCTGCGGCAGGCCGCGGTGGCGGAAGTCCTCGCCGTCGATGCGCTGGACCTCGAACTGGTCGGCGAGCACCTGGATCTCCCGCTGGAAGTCCTGGGCGGCGAAGCGGCCCTCCCCGAGGGAGCCCGGCAGGGTGTTGGACGTCGCCGCGATCCGCACCCCGGCGTCGGAGAGCTCCCGCATCAGCCGCGACATCAGCACCGTGTCCCCCGGGTCGTCGAGCTCGAACTCGTCGATGCACACCAGCTGGTAGGAGCTCAGCGCGTCCACCGCCTTGCGGAACGTCAGGGCGCCCACGAGGTTGGTGTACTCCACGAAGGTCCCGAACGCCTTGGGCCCGGGCACGGCGTGCCACAGGGAGGCCAGCAGGTGGGTCTTGCCCACGCCGAAGCCGCCGTCCAGGTAGATGCCGGTGCGCACGGCGGCCCCGCCGCCCCCGCCGAAGAGCTTCGCGAAGAAGCCGCCGCCGGAGCCGGTGCGGCCGACGGACTCCGCGAACGTCCGCAGCTTCTGCACGGCCTGCGCCTGGGAGGGCTGCTGGGGGTCGGGCCGGTAGGTGTCGAACGAGACCTCCCCGAAGCGCTCGGACGGCCGGAAGCCCGCCAGCAGTTCATCCGCCGACACGTTGGGCCGGCGGTCGGTGAGGTGTTCGATCTGGATGCTCACGGGGAACCTCTCTGTCCGCCGCGGCCGGCGGTTCGCTGGGCGTCCGTGCGCCGGCGGGCGCACGGAGGTGCTCCGGCGATTTTACCGGCTGGCTCCCCCGGGGCCGCGCCGGGACGTGATCGGCCCCGGCGCACTACGCTGGGGAGGAACCCGGCCCGCGAGGGCCCCACCCGCTCCCCACCCGGAAGGATCCCCCATGGGCGTTGCCGTGGAGAACAACGAAGAGTTCGCGCAGTACGCGCACCCCGAGCGACTGGTGTCCACCCAGTGGGTCGCCGAGCACCTGGCCGACCCGGGCGTCGTCGTCGTCGAGTCCGACGAGGACGTCCTGCTCTACGAGACCGGGCACGTCCCCGGCGCCGTGAAGATCGACTGGCACACCGACCTCAACCGCCCCGACACCCGCGACTACGTCGACGGCGCCGGGTTCGCCGAGCTGATGTCCCGCAAGGGCATCTCCCGCGACACCACGGTCGTCGTCTACGGCGACAAGTCCAACTGGTGGGCGGCCTACGCCCTGTGGGTCTTCGAGCTCTTCGGCCACCCGGACGTGCGGCTGATGAACGGCGGCCGGGACAAGTGGATCGCCGAGGGCCGCGAGCTGTCCACGGACAGGGTCGTGCCCGAGCGCGCCGACTACCCCGTGGTGGAGCGCGACGACTCCCGGGCCCGGGCGTACCAGGAGGACGTCCTCGCCCACCTGGGGCAGAACCCCCTGATCGACGTCCGCTCCCTGCCCGAGTACACCGGCGAGCGCACGCACATGGCCGAGTACCCGCAGGAGGGCACCCTGCGCGGCGGGCACATCCCCACGGCCGCGTCCGTGCCGTGGGCCCGGGCCGCCGCCGAGGACGCCCGGTTCCGCTCCCGCGAGGAGCTCGAGGCGATCTACCGCGACGAGGTCGGCCTCGCCGCGGACGACGACATCATCGCCTACTGCCGCATCGGCGAGCGCTCCTCCCACACCTGGTTCGTGCTGAAGTACCTGCTCGGCTACGACAAGGTGCGCAACTACGACGGGTCGTGGACGGAGTGGGGCAACTCCGTGCGCGTGCCCATCGTGCTGGGCGCGGAGCGCGGCGAGGTCCCCGGGAGCGCCCGGTGACCGCGGCGCTGCCCGCCCAGCTCGAGGAGCTGGTCGACGACTTCACCGCGGTCCCCCAGGAGGACAAGCTGCAGCTGCTGCTCGAGTTCTCCCGCTCCCTGCCGGCGCTGCCCTCCCGGCTGGGCGAGCACCCGGAGGAGCTGGAGCAGGTCGTGGAGTGCCAGTCGCCGCTGTTCCTGGCCGTCGAGTGGGACGAGGACGCCGAGCCCGGCCCGGACACCCCGGTGCGGCTGTTCTTCTCGGCCCCCGCCGAGGCCCCGACCACGCGCGGCTTCGCCTCGATCCTGCACGAGGGCCTCGACGGGCTGCCCGCGCAGCAGGTCCTCGAGATCCCCGACGACCTGCCGGAGCGCTTCGGGCTCACCCAGCTCGTCTCCCCGCTGCGGATGCGCGGGATGTCGGCGATGCTCGCCCGGATCAAGCGCCGGGTCCGCGAGCTGCAGGACGCCTGAGCGGCGCGGCGGCACCGGCGTGGCGAGGAGCTCGCGCCGCGCCGGCCCGACGGCGGCCGTCGCGGCGCTGGAGCGGGCCGGCGTGGCCTACGCCGTGCACGAGTACGACCACGACCCCGCGGCGGCGTCCTTCGGCCTGGAGGCCGCCGCCGCGCTGGGCCGGGACCCCGGGCAGGTGTTCAAGACGCTGATGGTGGTGCACGAGCGGGACTGGGCGGTCGCGGTGGTCCCCGTCTCCGCGCGGCTGTCCCTGCGGGCGGCGGCGGCCGCCCTGGGCTGGAAGCGGGCGGCCCTGGCCGAGCCCCGGCTCGCGGAGCGGCGCACCGGCTACGTGGTCGGCGGGATCTCCCCGCTGGCCCAGAAGGCGCCCTCGCCCACCCTGCTGGACGACTCGGCCGCCGCGTGGCCCACGGTCCTCGTCTCGGGCGGGCGGCGCGGGCTCGACGTCGAGCTCTCCCCCGCGGACCTGCTGCGGCTCACGGGCGGGCGCACGGCGGCGCTCCAGGCCTGAGCCGGGCCTTCAGGCCTGGGCCGGGGCGCTCGTGCGCGCGTGCTCCGCCAGCCGGGCCGGCAGCCAGCGCCGCACGGCGTCCTCCCACCGCCGCGGGTCCACGTTCCACTCCTTCGTGTGCCGGGCCCGGGCGAAGGGCACGAACTCCACCAGGCGGTTCTGCTCCGCGAGCAGCCGCGAGCTCTCGGCGGGGACGAACTCGTCGTCCACGGAGTGCAGGATCAGCGTGGGCGCGCGCAGGTGGTCGGAGCGGGAGAGCCAGTCCAGGGCCTTGAGGTCCACCGGCGCGGCCAGACCGGTGAGCATCCGGCCCGCCCGGTGCGAGATGAGGTTCGTGGCCAGCCGCCCGATCCCGGAGGGCACGCGCCGGGTGCGGGAGTGGTGGGCGATGAGCTCGAACCAGTCCACCACCGGGCCGGTGAGCACGAGGGCCGCGATGTCGTCCCGGTAGAAGGACAGGTCCGCCGTCTGCAGGGAGATCGCCCCGCCCATGGACCAGCCGAACAGCACGATCTGCGTGGCCCCCCGGGACTTGGCGTAGCTGATGGCCGTCTGCACGTCCTTCCACTCCGTGAAGCCCAGCCCGTAGCGGTTGTCGTGCGTGGGCGGGGCCTCCCGGTCGTTGCGGTAGGAGATCAGCAGCGACGTCAGCCCCAGCTCCCGCGCCACCGGCACGGCGCGCACGGTCTCCATCCGGTTCGCCCCGCGGCCGTGGACCATGATCGCCCAGGGCCCCGGCAGGACGCGGGGCCGCTCCCCCTCGGGGGTGGGCCCGCCCTCGGCCGGCACGACCCAGCACGGGGCCGGGCCGACCTCGATGGGGATCTCCACCTCCTCGAACGGCAGCCCCGCCGCCCCCGGGTCCGGGTAGACGGTGCCGGACCAGAAGCCGCGGGAGGCCGTGGACAGGTCCCCGGTGTAGACCTCCTCGACGACGCGGGTCACGGTGCCCTCCTGCGGGGACCAGGCGCGGATCGCCCCGATCCGGGCGTGCCCGCGGCCGGCGTCGAAGCGCAGGCTGTACGTCCCGGCGACGGTCGTGTCGACCGTCGCCGGCAGCTTCACGAGCGTCGCGGCGGACGGGTCGCCGGCCTCGCCCGTGCGGGCGAGGCCGAGGATCGGCAGGTCCTCGGAGCGGTACTTGGGCGGCACCACGACCTGGCGGGCGAAGTACGCGGCCGCCGCGCTCGAGAGCCCGAAGGTCAGCGAGGCGGCGCCCACGGTCACCGCGGCGCCCACCACGGCGCCGCGGGCCCACTGCGTGGCGGGCGCAGGGTCGGGGGCGGCGGGGGGCGGGAGGAGACGTCGGAGCATGCTCCCAGTCTTCCACGGGCGGCGGGCATAACCGGGCCCGACGCGTGGTTGTCCTTTCCGACCCGACTGCCGAGCTGACCACGGAGGAGACCATGACCGAGCCCACCCGGACCGGCGACCGACCCGACCCCGCCGCCCGCACCGAGGAGGACTGGCGCTCGATCCTGTCCCCCGAGGAGTACCACGTGCTGCGCGAGGCCGGCACGGAGCGGCCCTTCACCGGGGAGTACTGGGACACGGAGACCGAGGGCGTCTACGCGTGCCGCGCCTGCGGGGCGGAGCTGTTCCGCTCCGAGACCAAGTTCGACGCCCACTGCGGCTGGCCCTCCTTCTGGGCGCCGCTGGCGGAGGAGCGGGTCAGGTACATCAAGGACACGGCCCTGGGCATGGAGCGCGTCGAGGTGCGCTGCGCCGCGTGCGGGTCCCACCTGGGCCACGTCTTCGGCGGGGAGGGCTTCCCCACCCCGACCGACCTGCGGTACTGCATCAACTCGGTCTCGGTCCGCCTGGTGCCCGCCGAGTCGTGAGCCGCCCCGGTCCCCGCGCGGGAGCCTCGTCACATCCGGCCCGGCGGCGTGGCACGGCCCACACCCGCCCCGGGACGGCCTACCCTGCCAGTGTGAGCGCGGTGAACGACATGTCATGGGTGCCCCAGGACTTCCGGGCGACCCTCGCGCAGCTGCGCCGTTCCCACGCCCGGGAGGGGATCGAGCTCACGGAGATCCCCGCCCCCACGCACCTGGCCCCGTTCGCGCTCGCGGTGCGCGCCGACGTGCGCAGCCCGGCGGGCCTGCCCGGCGGGCCCGCCCCCTCGCCGGTCCGGCCGGGGGCGCCCGGGGCCCCCGCCGGTCCGCTCGTGGCCGCGGGCCGGGCGCCCGCGGCGGCCCTGGACGAGCTGGCCACGGGCCGCTTCGTGCTCCTGCACGACCCCGCGGAGCCCCCCACGTGGGGCGGCGCATTCCGCATCGTCACGTGGGCGCGGACCGCCGTGGAGCGGGAGGTCGGCTGCGACGACACGGCGGGCGCGATCGCCTGGACGTGGCTGCTCGAGGCCCTGGACCGGCACCGGGCCGGATATTCTCGGGAGGGCGGCACCGCCTCCCGCGTCCTCGCCGAGGGCTTCGGGGTCCTGGGCGACCAGGAGGAGGGGGCCGACGTCGAGCTGCGCGCCTCGTGGACGCCCGACGGCCCCGACGTGGAGCCGCACCTGGCGGCCTGGACGGACGCGCTGTGCACGTTCGCCGGGCTGCCCCCGTACCCGCAGGGCGTGACCGTGCTGCACCCGCGCCGCTGACCACCGAACCGACCGCGCCCCGCCGGGGCCGACACAGAATCGAAGACGCTCCTTGACCGACCCAGCCGACCGCCGATCCGCCACCGACGAGCCCGCGACCTCCGTGGTCGCCGGGTTCGAGGAGTACGAGATCCCCGACAGCGTCCACCTCTCGGCGCCGTTCGACGGCGTCCCGCCCGTCATCGACACCCCGGCCGGCCTGGAGCGGGCCGCCGCCGCCGTGGCCGAGGGCACGGGCCCGGCCGCGATCGACACCGAGCGGGCGTCCGGCTTCCGGTACGGCCAGCGCGCGTTCCTCGTGCAGCTGCGCCGCGAGGGCGTGGGCACCGTGCTCGTCGACCCGGAGGCCACGGGCTCCCTCGCCGTGCTGGGCGAGGCGCTGTCCGGGGTCGAGTGGGTCCTGCACGCGGCCACGCAGGACCTCCCCTCCCTGCGGGCCCTCGGCATGCACCCGGACGCCCTGTTCGACACCGAGCTGGGCGGGCGGATCGCCGGCCTCCGGCGCGTGGGGCTGGCCGCGGAGACCGAGGAGCTGCTCGGCTACACGCTCGCCAAGGAGCACTCCGCCGTGGACTGGTCCCGGCGCCCGCTGCCGAAGGACTGGCTCAACTACGCGGCCCTCGACGTCGAGATGCTCATCCCGCTGCGCTGGGCCCTGGAGGAGCTGCTGCGGGAGAAGGGCAAGCTCGAGTGGGCGCTGCAGGAGTTCGAGGCGGTGCGCACCGCCCCGCCCGCCCCGCCGCGGAAGGACCCGTGGCGCAAGACCTCCGGGATCAACAAGGTCAAGGGCCGCCGGCAGCTCACGGCCCTGCGCAACCTGTGGGAGGAGCGGGAGCGCCTGGCCCAGCACAAGGACCTCTCCCCCGGGCGCCTGCTGCCGGACGCGGCGCTCGTGGCGGCGGCGTCCGCCATGCCGCGGACCGTGCCGCAGCTGCTCGCCACCCCCGCCTTCCACGGGCGGCTGGCGGCCCGGGAGGCCCCCCGGTGGCTGCGGGCGATCGCCGACGCGCGCCAGGCCACGGAGCTTGTGCCGTTCACCGTGAAGTCGGACGCCCTGCCGCCCGTGAAGGCGTGGGAGGCCAAGCGTCCCGAGGCCGCCGAGCGGCTGAAGGCCCTCAAGCCCGTCGTCACGGAGCTGGCGGAGGAGCACGAGATGCCCACGGAGAACCTGCTGACCCCCGAGCACCTGCGGCGCTTCTGCTGGCAGCCGCCCAAGAGCACGACCGACCAGGCCGTGGGCGACCGGCTGCGGACGCTGGGGGCCCGCGCGTGGCAGGTCGAGCTGACCGCGCCCGTCATTGGGGCGACCTGGCGGGAGCTGCGCGCCCGCCGGCGCGCCGAGCGCCAGGCCGAGCTCGCCGGGTCCCCGGCCGGGGCGCCGGACGCCCCCGGGGACGAGGACGCCCCGGCGGCGTGAGCCGCCCGGTGCCCGCACCGCGCGGAGGGGCCCCGGCCGTCGGCCGGGGCCCTCCGCGCGGTGCGGGACGCGGACCTGCGTCAGCGCGGGGTGTCGCCGGGGGCCGGGAACGGCGCGGCGGGATCCGTGGTGGGCTCCGGGGTGACCGGCTTCGCGGTCTCCAGGTCGGCGAAGTCGCTGGACGCGGCCCCGGAGGTCGTGGTGCCCGGCGTCGTGGTGCCCGGTGTCGTGGTGCCGGAGGTCGTGGCCGCCGTCCCCGGGGAGGCGGTCCCGGAGGACTCCGCCGAGGAGCCGGAGACCTTCTCCTTGACCGTGGAGGACGCGTCGGAGGCCTTGGCCCCCACGGTGCCGGCGGCCTTCTTGGCGCTGTCGGCGAGCTTGCCGCCGACCACGGGGACCTCGGCCCGGACCCAGTCGGTCCCGCCGGAGACCTTCTCCTGGACCTTCGGGTCCTGCCACGTCCTGAGGGCGTTCTGCTTGAGGGTCTCGTAGCTCTTGCGGCCCGAGGCCGAGCCGACGACGAAGCCGGCCCCGAACCCGGTGACGAAGATGAGGCGCTTGAGCATGCTGGTGTCCTTCCGTCCGTCCGGGCGGTGGGGCCCGGAGCGCGTGGTGGAGCCGGTCGTGCGCGGTTCGGCCCGCTGGGTGCTGTCATCGTCATCCTACTGAGGAACGCGCCCCGCCCGACAGCGTCCCGGCGCGGCTCCGCTGTCAGCGATCACCCGGGCCCGCTGTGTGACGGCCCCGTCCGGGGGCCCGGGCCCGGGCCCCTAGACTGGCGGCAGACCCCGTCCGTCGTCGTCGAGAGGACCACCGTGACCGCACCCGAGCCCGACCACCCCGTTCCCTGCGGCCCGCGGCGACGCTCCGTCCTGGGGGCGGCCGGGTTGGCGGCCGGCGCGGCCGCGGCCCTGACCGCGTGCGGCAGCAGCGACGAGGCACCGGCGGCGGGGCCGGGCTCGCCGGTGGACCTGGGCCCCGTCGAGGACCTGCCCGTGGGCTCGGCCGTGAAGGTCGACCAGGACGGGGTGCAGGCGGTCGTCGGGCGCCCGGCGCCGGACACGGTCGTGGCGTTCTCCCCCGTCTGCCCCCACCAGGGGTGCATGGTGGCGCCCCGGGAGAAGCGCTACGTCTGCCCGTGCCACGCCTCGGAGTTCGACCTCACCACGGGCGACGTCGTCAGCGGCCCCGCCCGCAGCGGGCTCGAGCCCTATCCCGTGGCCGTCACCGGCGGGCGGATCGTCCTGGGCTGAGGCCCCGGCGGGGCGCTCAGCGCCTGCGTAGGCGGGGCAGCGGCGCGCCGTCGTCGCCGCCGCGGACCGCGTCCGGCTCGATCGGTCGGGCGTAGGGCACCCGGGTGCCCAGCACGGACGCCAGCGTGTCCTGGGCCACCCGCTGGGCGGTGAGGCCCACGCGCTCCAGGACCTGGGAGCGGGAGCCGTGGGCGAGGAACCGCGTGGGCAGGCCGACCTCGTTCAGGGCGGTGTCCACCCCGGCGGCGCGCATCTCCTGCCGGATGCGGGAGCCGATGCCCCCGGCGCGCACCCCGTCCTCGACGACCACGACGATCCGGTGCTCGGCCGCGAGCTCGATCACCGAGCGCGGCACGGGCAGCACCCAGCGGGGGTCGACGACGGTCGAGGACACCCCGTGCGCCTCGAGCCGGTCGGCGACGTCGAGGGCGAGCCCGCTCATCGCCCCGACGGACACGAGCAGCACGTCGCGGCGGGCGCCCTCGCCGCCGCCCTCCCCGCCCCGGCGGGCGAGCACGTCCACCCCGTCGACCAGCCGGTCCAGGGCGGGCACCGGGGCGCCCACGGGGCCCTTGGGGTAGCGGATGACGGTGGGGGCGTCGTCGACGGCCACCGCCTCCCGCAGCTCCTCCACGAGGGTCGGCTCGTCGCGCGGGGCGGCCAGGTGCAGGCCGGGCACGATTTGGAGCAGCGCGAGGTCCCACATGCCGTGGTGGCTGGGCCCGTCCGGGCCGGTGACGCCGGCGCGGTCCAGGACCACCGTGACGCCGGCCCGGTGCAGGGCCACGTCCATGAGCAGCTGGTCGAAGCCCCGGTTGAGGAACGTGGCGTAGAGGGCCACCACGGGGTGCAGCCCTCCGTAGGCCATGCCCGCGGCCATCGCGATGGCGTGCTGCTCGGCGATGCCCACGTCCACCACCCGGTCGGGGTGGGCGGCCTGCATCTTCTGCAGCCCCACGGGGATGAGCATGGCGCCCGTGACGCCCACGACGTCCTCGCGCTCGTCGGCGATGCGCGCGATCTCGTCGCGGAACACGGCCGTCCAGCTGCGCTCGGAGCTGGTGGCGGTGGAGCGTCCTGTGAGGGGGTCGATGACGCCGACCGCGTGGAACTGGTCGTCCTCGTGGGCGATGGCCGGCGGGTAGCCGTGCCCCTTCTCCGTGATGGCGTGCACGATGACGGGCCCGCCGAAGTTCCTGGCGTTGGTGAGGGCCTGCTCGACGGCCTCGAGGTCGTGCCCGTCCACCGGGCCGACGTACTTCATCCCGAGGTCCTCGAAGATGCCCTGCGGGACCACGACGTCCTTGATGCCCTGCTTCATCCCGTGCAGGCCGCGGTAGACCATCCCGCCGAGGGGCCCGGAGTGCCTGAGCAGGTTCTTGACCGACTCGAGCGTCTGCTCGTAGCGGCGGTCGGTGCGCACGGCGTCGACGCCCTGCTGGACGCTGGCCTGCAGCTCGGCGAGGCGGTTGGCGAAGCCGCCGACCGTGGGGGCGTAGGAGCGGCCGTTGTCGTTGACGACGATGACGACCTTGCGGTGCCGGTCGGAGGCGATGTTGTTGATGGCCTCCCAGGCCATCCCGCCCGTGAGCGCGCCGTCGCCGACCACGACGACGGCGTGCCGGTCCGCCTGCCCCGTCATGGCGTAGCCGCGGGAGATGCCGTCGGCCCAGGACAGGGACGACGAGGCGTGGGAGGACTCCACGATGTCGTGCACGGACTCGGCGCGGTCGGGATAGCCGGCCAGGCCGCCCTGCTGGCGCAGCGTCGCGAAGTCCTTGCGCCCGGTGAGCAGCTTGTGCACGTAGGACTGGTGGCCGGTGTCGAAGACGATGGCGTCCCGGGGCGAGTCGAAGACCCGGTGCACCGCCATGGTCAGCTCCACGACCCCGAGGTTGGGTCCCAGGTGCCCGCCGGTGGCGGAGACGTGGGTGACGAGGAAGTCGCGGATCTCGGCCGCGAGCTCGCCCAGCTCGGCGCGGCTCAGCCCCGCGAGGTCCTCCGGGCCGGACACCCGCTCCAGCACGCTCATGCTTCCTCCCGTGGTCCTCGGCGTCGTGGTCGGCGGCACCGGATCCGGGATCACCGGGCCGGCACGTCCTCACGATCCTACTCGCTCGCCCCGACGGGCCGGTGCGGGCCGCGGGGCCCCGAGAGCGCCGGAGGGCCCGGTCCTCGCGGACCGGGCCCTCCGTTCGCCGCCGCCCGCCCGGGTGGGCGGGACGGGGATCAGGACTTGGCGATGTTCCTGAGCACGTACTGCAGGATGCCGCCGTTGCGGTAGTAGTCCGCCTCGCCCGGCGTGTCGATGCGCAGCACGGCGTCGAACTCGACGGTGGAGCCGTCCTCCTTGCGGGCGGAGACCTTCAGCGTCCCGGGGGTGGTGCCCTCGTTGAGCGCGGTCACGCCCTGGACGTCGAAGACCTCGGTGCCGTCCAGGCCGAGGGAGCCCGCGGACTCCCCGGCCGGGAACTGCAGCGGCAGCACGCCCATGCCGATGAGGTTGGAGCGGTGGATGCGCTCGTAGCTCTCGGCGATGACGGCCTTGACGCCCAGCAGGGAGGTGCCCTTCGCGGCCCAGTCGCGCGAGGACCCGGAGCCGTACTCCTTGCCGCCCAGCACGACCAGCGGGACGCCGGCCTCCTTGTAGTTCATCGCGGCGTCGTAGACGGCGGCCTGCGGGCCGCCCTCCTGGGTGAAGTCGCGGGTGAAGCCGCCCTCGACCCCGTCCAGGAGCTGGTTCTTGATCCGGATGTTGGCGAAGGTGCCGCGGATCATGACCTCGTGGTTGCCGCGGCGGGAGCCGTAGGAGTTGAAGTCCTTGCGCTCCACGCCGTTCTCGATGAGGTACTTGCCCGCCGGGGTGTCGGACTTGAAGGAGCCCGCCGGGGAGATGTGGTCGGTGGTGACCGAGTCGCCCAGCTTGAGCAGCACGCGGGCGCCCGTGATGTCCTCCACCGGGGTGGTCTCCATCGTCATGCCCTCGAAGTACGGTGGCTTGCGCACGTAGGTGGACGCCTGGTCCCACTCGAAGGTCTTGCCGGTCGGGGTGTCCAGGGTCTGCCAGCGCTCGTCGCCGTCGAAGATGGTGCCGTACTCGCGGGTGAACATCTCCGTGTCGATGGACGCGTCGATGATCTTCTGGACCTCGACCGGGTCCGGCCAGATGTCCTTGAGGTACACGTCGTTGCCCTCCGAGTCCTGGCCCAGGGGCTCGTTCTCGAAGTCGAAGTCCATGTTCCCGGCCAGGGCGTAGGCGATGACCAGCGGCGGGGACGCCAGGTAGTTCATCTTCACGTCCGGGTTGATCCGGCCCTCGAAGTTGCGGTTGCCCGAGAGCACCGAGGTCACGGCCAGGTCGTTGTCCTGGATGGCCTGGGAGATCTCCTCCTCCAGCGGGCCGGAGTTGCCGATGCAGGTCGCGCAGCCGTAGCCGACGATGTAGAAGCCGAGCTCCTCGAGCGCCGGCACCAGGCCGGACTTCTCGTAGTAGTCGGTGACGACCTTCGAGCCCGGGGCGATCGAGGTCTTGACCCACGGCTTCGCCTTGAGCCCCTTCTCGACGGCGTTGCGGGCCAGCACGGCCGCGGCCATCATCACCGACGGGTTGGAGGTGTTGGTGCACGAGGTGATCGAGGCGATCGACACGGCGCCGTGGTCCAGCTCGAACTCGCGCCCGTCGGGCATGCTCACGGGGACCAGCTTCGTGGGGCGCCCGGTCTCGGCATGGGCGTGGTGCTCGCGCGGCTCGTCGTTCTTGGACTGGGCGTGCTCCGGCATGTAGGCCGGGGCGTCGGAGGCCGGGAACGACTGGGCGGAGGCCTCGTCGGCGGAGTTGCCGGCGGTGACGTCCTCGTCCACGTGCGTGGCGTAGTTCAGGAGGTCCTCCTGGAACTGCGCCTTGGCCTCCGTGAGGGAGATGCGGTCCTGCGGGCGCTTCGGGCCGGAGATCGAGGGGACCACGGTGGAGAGGTCCAGCTCGAGGTACTCCGAGAAGGTGATCTCCTTCGCCGGGTCGTGCCACATGCCCTGCTCCCTGACGTACGCCTCGACGAGCGCGAGCTGCTCCTCGGAGCGCCCGGTCAGGCGCAGGTAGTCCATGGTGACGTCGTCGATCGGGAAGATCGCGGCGGTCGAGCCGAACTCGGGGCTCATGTTGCCGATGGTCGCGCGGTTGGCCAGCGGCACCGCCCCGACGCCCTCGCCGTAGAACTCGACGAACTTGCCGACCACGCCGTGCTGGCGCAGCATCTCGGTGATCGTCAGCACGACGTCGGTCGCGGTGGCGCCCGCCGGGATCTCGCCGGTGAGCTTGAAGCCCACGACGCGCGGGATGAGCATGGAGATCGGCTGGCCGAGCATCGCGGCCTCCGCCTCGATGCCGCCCACGCCCCAGCCCAGCACGCCGAGGCCGTTCTCCATGGTGGTGTGGGAGTCGGTGCCCACGCAGGTGTCCGGGTAGGCGCGCAGCGTGCCGTCGACCTCGCGGGTCATCACCACGCGGGCGAGGTTCTCGATGTTCACCTGGTGGACGATGCCCATGCCCGGCGGGACGACCTTGAAGTCGTCGAACGCGGTCTGGCCCCAGCGCAGGAACTGGTAGCGCTCGCCGTTGCGCTGGTACTCGATGTCCATGTTGCGCTCGATCGACTCGTGGCTGCCGAACGAGTCGATCTGCACGGAGTGGTCGATCACGAGCTCGGCCGGGGCCAGCGGGTTCACGCGGGCGGGGTCGCCGCCGAGGTCGGCGATGGCCTCGCGCATGGTCGCCAGGTCGACGATGCAGGGCACGCCGGTGAAGTCCTGCATGATGACGCGGCCGGGGGTGAACTGGATCTCGATGCTGGGCTCGGCGCTCGCGTCCCAGTTCGCCAGGGCGTTGATGTGCTCGGAGGTGATGTTGGCGCCGTCCTCGGTGCGCAACAGGTTCTCGAGCAGAACCTTGAGGCTGAACGGGAGCTTCTGGGCCCCCTCCAGCGCGTTCAGTCGGAAAATCTCGTACTCGGTGCCGTTGACGTCGAGGACGCCCTTGGCTCCGAAGCTGTCCACCGTGCTCATATGCGTGGAACTCCTTCTCGCCACCGTCTGGGAAACGTTCGCTCGAGGAGCCGGGATGCCCGGTGTTCCTCCGCGAACAGTCACCTGTCAGTGTAGCCCGTGCGGACGGCCCGGCCTCGGCGGGTCGCGCCGGGGCCGACACACGGCGCTGCCGGTCAGGGCTCCAGGACGGCGAGGGTCTCCACGTGGTGGGTGTTCGGGTACATGTCGAAGGCCCGCACGGAGCGCACGCGCCATCCCGCCCGGCGGAAGCGGCCCAGGTCCCGCGCCAGCGTCGCGGGGTCGCAGGCGAGGTACGCGACCCGGCGCGGGGCCAGGGCCACGAGCTGGTCCACGACGGTGCGCCCGGCCCCGGCCCGGGGCGGGTCCAGGAGCACGACGTCGGGGCGCGCCGGGCCGCGGCCCCGGGCAGGCCGGCGCCGGCCGCGCGGGGCGGGGCCGGCCTCCGGCCAGAGCCGGCCGAGGACCTTCTCCACGCTGCCGCGCTCGACGCGCACCTGCGGGCGGTCGGCGAAGGTGCGCCGGGCGTCGGCGCTGGTGACCGGGGAGCCCTCGACGGCCACGACCGTCCCGTCCCCGCCCACGGCGTCGGCGAGCGCGGCGGTGAACAGGCCCGCCCCCGCGTAGAGGTCCAGGGCGTGCTCGCCGGGGCGGGCGGCCGCGGCGTCGGGCACCGCCCGGTGCAGCAGCCCGGGGGCGCAGCGGTGGATCTGCCAGAAGCCCTCGGCGGAGACCTCCCAGCGGTACGGGCCCGCGTGCTCGACGACGGACGGGCGTCCTGCCCACGTCTCGGGCTCCCGGGCCCCGGCGGCCCGGGCGGTGACGGAGACGTCCCGGCCGGCGGCGAGCCGCCCCAGCTCCCGCCGCAGCCGACCGCCGTCCGCCTCCGGGGCGAGCGTGAGGTGCACCAGCGGGGCCCCGCCGTCGGCGGGGGCGGCGACGTCGACGCGCTCCGCGCCGCGCAGGTCCAGCTCCGCGAGCCGGAGCCCGTCGATGGCGGGGAGCACGAGCGGGAAGCGGTCCACGGGCACGATCTCGGCGCTGCGGTGCGGGTGCATCCCGATCCGTCCGGCCGCGTCCACCGCGAAGTGCGCGCGCGTGCGCCAGCCGAGCCCCCGGGGGTCCTCCCCCGGCATGGCCTCGACGACCACCTCGTGCTCGAGGCCGGCCAGCCGGGAGAGCTGCTCCGCGACGACGGCGGCCTTGAGCTGCCGCTGGGCGGGCAGCTCGGCGTGGCCGAGCTCGGCCCCGCCCACGGGGGCCCGCCCCCGGGCCCACGTCACGAGGGGGTCGGCGAGCTCCCACGCGTGGCGCTCGCGCCGGTGCGGGTCGGCCTGGAGGACGTTCACGACGTCGCCCCGCCAGAACCGGGCGTCGGATGCGGCCTCGGTGAGCCGCACGCGCACGCGCTCGCCGGGCAGGCCGTGGCGGACGAAGACCACCCGGCCCTCGGCGGTGCGCGCGACGGTGTGCCCGCCGTGGGCGATGGGCCCGAGCCGCAGCTCGAGCTCGGCGGGGGCCGCGGGGGCGGCGGGGTCGGTGGCAGGGCTCACGGGCGGAACGCTTTCTCGTCGGGACCGGCGGGCCGGTCGGCGGGGGCGGTGGCGGACTCGGGGCCCACGTCCCGGCCCGCGGCGGTGGACAGGTGCCAGGGCACGGAGGCGGTCATGACCCCGCGCTCCTGGTGCAGCCGGGCCCGCAGGGGCCGGATCGCCTGGTTGTGCAGCAGCCGCTCCCACCGCCGGTGCACGACGTACTCGGGCAGGTAGACGACGACGAGGTCCCGCGGGGACTTCCGGCGCACCCCCCGGACGTGGTCCACGAGGGGGCCGATCGTGTCGCGGTACGGGGAGTTGAGCACGGTGACGGGCACGGGGATCTCCAGGCGCTGCCACTCGGCGAGGATCCGCTGGGTCGCGGCGGCGTTCGTGTCCACCACGACCGCCTCCAGGGTCGAGGGCCGGGACGCCCGGGCGTAGGCGAGGGCGCGCATGAGGGGCTTGCGCACGGAGGACACGTAGATGATGGCGTGCACGCGCGAGGGCAGGGCCCGCACCGGGGAGTCGGGCTCGAGGGCGAGCTCGGCGTCCACGGCGTCGTAGTGGCGGCGGATCCCCCACATCACCGCGCCCAGCGCGGCGAGGGCCACGATGGTGATCCACGCGCCCTGGGTCAGCTTGGTGACGAGCACGACCACGAGCACGGCGGCGCACTGGACGAACGCCACGAGCGCCACCGCCCGGCGCACGAGCAGCTCGCGCCGGTCGCCGTGGTGGCGGCGCAGCCGGCCGACCCGCGCCCAGTGCCGGAGCATCCCGGCCTGGGTGAGCGTGAACGAGACGAACACGCCCACGATGTAGAGCTGGATGAGCCGGTTGACGTTGGCCCCGAACGCCACGGTGAGGACCACGGCCACGAGCAGCAGCAGGACGATGCCGTTGGTGAAGGCGTAGCGGTCCCCGCGGGCCTGCAGCTGCCGGGGCAGGAAGGCGTCGCGGGCGAGCCGCGAGGCCAGCGTGGGGAAGCCGGAGAACGCCGTGTTGGCGGCCAGCACGAGCACCCCCACGGTGGCGGCCACGAGCACGAAGAACCACAGGGACTCCGGCCCGAAGACGGTGCGGGCGAGCTGGCCCAGGACGGGGTCCTGGAAGAAGTCGGGAGCGGGGTGGCGGCCGTCGATGAGCAGCTGCTCGGCCGGGTCCCCCACCACCACGACGCCCGCGCGGTCGGCGAGGTACATCACCCCGGCCAGCAGCGCGGCCGCGAGCGCGCCGAGCAGCCCGAGCGTGGCCGCGGCGTTGACGGCGCGGGGCTTGCGGAAGTAGGGGACGGAGTTCGTGATGGTCTCGACCCCCGTGAGCGCCACGGCGCCCGAGGAGAAGGCGCGCAGCACCAGCAGCGCCCCGGCCAGCCCGGCGAGGCCGGCGTCGAAGCCGGCCGCGGGCAGCACCTCGTACGCGGCGCTGGGGGCGGTGCCGAGGCTGCCCGCGAGGTCCCGGCCCACGCCGACGAGGATGAGGGCCGTGAGCACGGCCAGGAAGAAGTAGGTGGGCACGGCCGCGGCCCGGCCCATGAACGCCAGCCCGCGCAGGTTCAGCAGGCCCACGAGCAGGATCCCCCCGACGGCCAGCTCGACCCGCCGGTCGGCGAGGGCCGGCAGCGCGGCGGTGACGTACTGGGCGGCCGTGGCCATGGACACGGCGACGACGAGGACGTAGTCGGCCATCAGCGCCGCCCCCACGCCCACCCCGGCGGCGCGGCCCAGGTTCTTGGAGACGATCTCGTAGTCGCCCCCGCCGGAGGGGTAGGCGCGCACGTTCTGCCGGTACGCGGTGATCACCACGGCGAGCACCACGAGCACGGCCAGGCCGACCAGCGGGGAGACCGCGACCGCCGTCGTGCCCGCCAGGGCGAGGGTGAGGATGATCTCGTCCGGGGCGTAGGCCACGGACGAGAGGGCGTCGGCCGAGAAGACCGGCAGGGCCGTGCGCTTGGGCAGCACGGCGTCGCCGAGACGCTCGTTGTGGATGGGCTTGCCGACGAGTGCACGCCTGAGCGCCCGGGGAATGCTCTGCACGGCTCCCCACGCTAGTCCGTCCCGCCGCGATTGTCCGCCACGGGGGACGTGAGCTGCGCCGCCCCCGCGCCGGGACGGTCCCCGGGGTGGCCTAGGCTGGGAGCCATGGCGCACTTCGTGATCATGGGAGTCGGGCGGGTCGGCGTGATGATCGCCCACACCCTCGAGGACTCCGGGCACACCGTCGCGGTCATCGACCAGGACGACCGGGCGTTCCGCCGGCTGCGCAAGTCCTTCGGGGGCAAGAAGGTCACGGGCCTGGGCTTCGACCGCGAGGTGCTGCGCCGCGCCGGGATCGAGGAGGCCTACGCGTTCGCGGCGGTCTCCAGCGGGGACAACTCCAACATCATCGCCGCCCGGGTGGCGCGCGAGACCTTCAAGGTGCGCCGGGTGGTCGCCCGCATCTACGACCCCAACCGCGCCGAGTTCTACCAGCGCCTGGGCATCCCTACGGTCGCCGCCGTGCGCTGGAGCGCCGACCAGGCGCTGCGCCGGATCCTGCCGGAGCAGTCGATCACCGCGGACTTCCGGGAGGCCTCCGGGCGGCTCCAGCTCGCGGAGCTCCTGCTCGACGACTCCTGGTCCGGCCTGCACCTCGACGCGATCGCGGAGGCCACCGGGGTGCGCGTCGCGTTCGTGACCCGCTTCGGGGAGGGCATCCTGCCGGGCCCGGACACCAGCTACCAGCAGGGGGACGTGGTGCACGCCATGATGCGCACCGACGACGTCGAGGCCGTCACCCGGGTGCTGTCCCGGCCGCCGAGCCCGGACGTCCTCGACCTGGCCAGCTCGCTGCGCCGCGACGCCGACGGCGTGGCCGGCGACGACCGCTACCCGGGAGGCAGCTGATGCGCGTGGTGATCGTGGGCGCGGGCGCCGTGGGCGCCTCCATCGCCCGGGAGCTGCTCTCGCACCGCCACGAGGTGGTGATCTTCGACGAGAAGCCGGAGGTGATCGGGCGCTCCGACCTGCGCGGGGCGCAGTGGATCATCGGCGACGCCTGCGAGCTGTCCACGCTGCGGGAGGGCGGGCTGGAGGACACCGACGTCGTCGTCGCCGCGACGGGCGACGACAAGGCGAACCTCGTGGTCTCCCTCCTGGCCCGGAGCGAGTTCGGCGTGCCCCGCACGGTCGGGCGCGTCAACAACCCCAAGAACGAGTGGCTCTTCGACGACGCGTGGGGCGTGGACGTCGCGGTCTCGACGCCGCGGCTGATGACGGCGCTCGTCGAGGAGGCGGTCGAGGTCGGCGACGTCGTGCGGCTGCTGACGCTGCAGACGGGCGGGGCGATGCTCTCGGCGTACACGGTCCCGCACGAGCACCCCGTGATCGCCACCATGGTCTCGCAGGTGCCGTGGCCGCCGGAGGTGACGCTCGTGGCGATCCTGCGCGACGGCGTGCCCATCACCCCGTCCGGGGACGACGTCCTCGAGGGCGCCGACCAGCTGTTCTTCGTCTCCAGCGCCGAGGGCGAGGCCCAGCTGCGGGCGATGTTCACCACCGCCGGCGAGCACGGGGCCTGAGGGGGCTCAGACCCCGTCCTGCGTCCCGTCCTGCGTCCCGGCGACCTGCTGCGGGGGCCGGGAGACGAGCCACGCGAGCCACAGGGTCAGCGCGTACAGCGGCACGCCCATCACCAGGCGGGCCACGCCCAGGCCGGTGACGTTCTCCGCGAGGTACAGGGGCACCTGCACGAGGAGCCGGGCCGCGAACATGGCCATCAGCATGCCGGTGGCGATCTGGTAGGCGCGGCGGCGCACCGCCACCCCGCGCCACTGCGTGCCCTCCCCGCGGATGTACCCGTAGAACACGCCGAGCAGCGGCCAGCGCGCGAGCAGGGACACGCCCAGGCCGGCGCACCAGATCGCGTTGATCCAGAAGCCGGGCACGTAGTAGTCCAGCGCCTCGCCGGTGGCCCGGGCCACGAGCGAGCAGACCCCCACGCCCACGAACCCGGAGACGGCCTGGAGGAGGCTCTGGCGCTGGACCAGCCGCAGCACCGTGAACAGGGCCGCCGCGCCCAGCGAGGCGAGCAGGGCGGGGCCCAGGACGCCGCCGATCAGGAGCACGGCCAGGAACACGACGCCGGGCAGGATCGTCTCGGCGAGCCCGCGCCAGCCGCCCACGGCGTGCAGCACGTCGAGCTGGCCGTCGGCCCGGCGGCGCATCCCGGAGCGGGCCGCGTAGGCGGCCATCGAGCGCTCCAGGTCGCGGGCGCGCCGCGGCGGCTCGGTGTCCTCCCGGGGCTCGCTGGGGTCCGTCATGTGCTGACCTGTCCTATCTGCCGACCTGCTTGGCGATGATCTCGTAGCGCGGGTTGAACATCGTGGGCCGCCCGTCCCGGAAGCTGACCACGCCCACGCAGCGCAGCCGGGTGCCGGCGGTCACCCCCGGCACGCTGCGCTGGCCCTGCCAGACGAGCCGCAGGGGGCGGGGCTCGGGGCGGCCGTCCTCCCCCAGCGCCGGGGAGCAGTCGGGCACGAGCAGCGCGCAGTAGCTCTGCACGCCCGTCACCGGGGGAACGGTGACCTCCTCGACCAGCCCGGTGGCCATCACGCGGCGGCGCCCGCCCCGGGCCGCGGTGGCGGGGTCGAGGTCGCCCGCGCACACCGGGTCCTCGGTGATGACGTCGATCGCCCCCGTCGCGGCCGTCGCGCGCGGGGGGCGGGTCCAGGTCGTCGTCACGGCTCAGCCGATCTCCGTGATCTCCGGGCCGCGCTGCGGGGGACGCGCGGGGGCCGGCTCGGGCGCGGGGTCCGGCGCGGGCGTGCCTGCCGGGCGGCGGACCGCGCCCTCGGGCACGCTCAGCGGCAGCAGCTCTCGCGGGGGCATGGGCTTGTCGCCGCGCACGACCACCAGCTCGCGCAGGACCTCCTCCAGGGCCGCGGCCGGTTCGGCGGCCACGGCCGCGGTGCCCGTGAACACGGCGCGGACGAACCAGCGGGGCCCGTCGACGCCGACGAAGCGCGCGAGGCGGAAGCCGCGCGTGCCGTCCGAGGCGGTGGCCGGGAAGCGGGTGAGGACCTGGAGCCCGAAGGGGCCCTCCTCGATCCGGGGCTCCCCGTTGCTCGTGCGCAGGGACTCGACGAGCTCGCGGCGCACCTCGTCCCACAGCCCCTCGGAGCGCGGGGCGGCGAACGCCTGCACCTGGACGGAGCCGCCGTCCAGGTCCAGGGCCACGGCGCGGGGGCGCTGGGTGCGCTCGTCGATCTCGAGGCGCACGCCCAGGCCCTTGCGGGGCCGCACGAGCAGCGACCCGAGGTCGAGGTAGCCGTCCCGGTGCTCGAGCTGGGAGACGTCGAGCGGTCCCCGCGGCTCCTGCCGGGCCTTCGCGGCGGCCTCGGCGGCGTCCGCCGCGGCGGCCTCTCCGGCGGGCACGTCCTCGTGCCCGCCGGGCGCGGCGTCCTGCTGCGGCTGCTTCTTCTTGCGACCGAACATGTTCTCGTTCTCCTCCGCCGGCACGCCGTGCCGGCTCGTGGGTCTGCTCGCGGTGGGGCCTCGGGTGCGGGCGCGGTCTCAGGCGGTGCCGCTGGAGCCGAAGCCCGAGCCCCCGCGCTCGGAGGGCGGCAGGGCCTCGACCACCTCGAAGACGGCCTGTTCGACGCGCTGCACGACCAGCTGCGCGATCCGGTCGCCCCGGCGCACCTCGAAGGCCTCGGCGGTGTCCGTGTTGAGCAGGGTCACCATGATCTCCCCGCGGTAGCCGGAGTCCACCGTGCCGGGGGCGTTGACGACGGTGATCCCGTGGCGGGCGGCGAGCCCGGAGCGCGGGTGGACGAACCCCGCGTAGCCCACGGGCAGGGCGAGCGCCACGCCGGTGGGCACCAGTGCCCGCGAACCGGGGGCCAGGGTCACGTCCACGCGGGAGCGCAGGTCCGCGCCGGCGTCCCCGGGCTTCGCGTACACGGGGAGGGGCAGGTCGGGATCGAGGGCCCGCAGGGCGATGCTGAGCGGGCACCCGGTCCCGGGCGGCGGCCGGTGGCCTGTCGACTGGTCGTTCACAGTGCCCCACTCTAACGCCACGGGGGCGGGCGGGACGGCCTGCGCAGTCGTGAGAGTCTTAAGGCATGTCCCACCCTGCCTCCTCCAGCGCGTCCCCCGCCGACGACCCCCGCCGTCCCCGCCCGTCCGGCCCGGACGGGACCGGCTCCGAGGTCCTGTACGAGGAGCGGCTCTCGCCCGCGTGGTGGATGTGGCTGCTCGTCCTGTTCGTGGGCGCCGTCGTGTTCGTGTCCCTGGCCCCCGTCAACCCGTGGGTCGCCGCGGCCGCCGCCGTCGTGGCCGCCGGCGGTGCCGGCATCGCCCTGGCGGTCTCCAGCCCGTCGATCGTCGTCACCCGGGAGCACCTGCAGGTGGGCCGGGCCCGCATCGAGCGGCGCTTCGTGGGCGAGGCGGAGGCGTTCCGCGGCGACGCCGTCCGCTGGGTGCGCGGGCCCGAGCTCGACGCCCGCGCCTACATGAACTTCCGCGCCTCCGTGGGCCCGGTGGTGCGGATCCGCATCACCGACCCCGTGGACCCCACCCCCTACTGGCTGACCTCCTCCCGCCACCCGGAGCGGATCGTCGAGGTCCTCGCCGGGCGCTGAGCCGCGGGGGACCGGTCGGCGGAGCCGCCGGGGCCGCCCCCGCAGCGCTTTCCTGGGGGCGCGAGGACCGCCTCCATGCAGAACCCCGCCGCGACGGCCGTCGCGGCGGGGTTCTGCATGGAGGCGGAGCGGGTCGCCGGGCCGGACTCAGCCCACGCACTCGACGCAGTACTTCACGCCGTTCTTCTCCTCGGCGATCTGCGAGCGGTGGCGGACCAGGAAGCAGGACCCGCAGGTGAACTCGTCCTCCTGGGCCGGGAGCACGATGACGGAGAGCTCCTCGTTCGACAGGTCCGCGCCCGGAAGCTCGAAGCTCTCGGCGGCGGCGGCCTCGTCCTCGTCCACGCTGCCCGACTGCGAGTCGCTGCGACGGGTCTGCAGCTCCTCGATCGAGTCCTCCTTGAGCTCGTCGTCCTGCTTGCGCGGCGCGTCGTAGTCAGTGGCCATAGTCCGTCTTCGCTCCAATGGGTCCGGGGGTGGCTCCGGCGGGGCGTCGAAGCGGCCCGCCGGGCTCTGTATCGCGTAGATTGTTCACCATACGTGGGCAAAAATCCAACCGTGTCCCCTGCCCGCGAACGGGCCGCAGGAGGCGTTCCGACCGGTCCCCGGCGGCTGCCTGCCGGCCCAGTAGGATTGGGGCGCGAGACCGGCCCGGCGCGGAGTGCGCGGCCCCCGATCCCGCCCCGCAGTGCCCGCTCGAGGACCGCGACGCACCCGAGAACCACCCACCGGAGGATTGAGAGCATGGAGCAGTTGCGCCTGGCAGGTGTGCACGACGACGGTGAGCACCTGGTCGTCGAGGACGAGACGGGCACCCGCCGCCTGCTGAGGATCGACCAGGAGCTGCGGCTGGCCGTCCAGCGGGCGCGGCGCCTGCCCGCGGCGCGCCAGCGGGGCGGGCAGTTCGGTCCCCGCGAGATCCAGGCGCGCTTCCGCGCCGGCGCCACGGTCGACGAGATCGTGGCCGAGAGCGGCTGGGAGGCCGCCCGGGTCCGGCGCTACGAGTGGCCGATCCTCGCCGAGCGCGCCCACGTGGCCGCCGAGGCGCAGAAGGTCGAGATCGAGGACCCGACCGCCCACCGCGGCTACCACTCCGTCTTCGAGGGCGAGCCCCTGACGCTGGGCCGCGCCGTCGCCCACCGCGCGGGCGAGCTGGGCGTGGACCCGGCCTCCCTCGAGTGGGACTCCTGGCAGCGCGAGGACCAGCTGTGGACGGTCGTCGCCCGGTTCGTCGTGGTGGACCCGGCCGCCGCCCCCGGCGAGGAGCCCTCCCCGGCCGAGTGGATCTTCAATCCCGCCAACCAGAGCGTCCGGTCCGCCAACGCGTGGGCGGAGGCGCTGACCGAGCCGGAGCGCCCGGACACCCCCATCACCGCCGGTGCGGGCGTGGTCCCCGGCGGCCTGGGCCCCGAGCTCACCCAGCTGCGCCGCTCCGCCGTGGAGGCCGACGACCTCCTCGACGTCCTGCAGGCCCGCCGCGGCCAGCGCCTCGGCGAGGACGTCCAGGGGGACGACGCCCTGGCCGAGCTGCTGGGCCGCGGCATGGGCCACCTCGAGCACCGGCCCCGCCCGCTCGGCGCCCCCGAGGACACCCCGGTCTTCGACCGCCCCTTCCAGGCCGCGACGCAGTTCCCCGTCCCCGCCGGGCCCGGGGGGACGGTCCCCGAGCCCGCCGCCGCCCCGGCGGAGGAGCCGGTGGAGGAGCTCGTGGGGGAGCCCGTGGGGGAGCCGGCGGCCCCGGAGCGGGCCCCCGAGCCCGCCGCCCCGGTCGGCGACCGGACCGCGGAGCTGGCCGGGGACCGTGGCGAGGCGCCCGCGGCCGGGGCGGAGCCGGCCGGCGACGAGGGCCCCGCCTCCTCCGCGGGGACCGACGACGCCGGCAGCACGGCCGAGCCCGCCTCCGCGGACCGGCCCCGCCCCCGCAACCGGACGGCCAAGGCCCGCCGCTCGAACCGGTCCTCGGTGCCCAGCTGGGACGAGATCGTCTTCGGCAGCTCCTCGGACTGAGCCCGGCCGCCGGCGCGCGGGAACCCGCGGCGCCGCACGGGATAGAGTGCACGCAGCAGCGCCCGGTCCGCGGGCCGCCCGTCCGGTGCCCGCGGGACCGGACACGATCACGTCAGGGGCTTGTACGGCATGGGCAACACCATCCAGGACGATCTCTTCGGGGAGGACGAGTACGACGCCGCCCCGGCACGGGCCGTGCCCGGCGGCCCGGAGGACCCGGATCCGCTGGACGACCCCGGCGCCGGGACCACCGCCGGGTCCCCCACCCTGGGCCGGCTCGTCGCGGTCCTGCTCCTGGGCGCCGTCGCCCTCGTGGTGCTGGCCGGCGCGGGCGCCCTGTACCTCGGCGGCGTGGGCCGGGACCTCTTCGGCGCGGGCCGCGAGGGGCAGTTCACCCCCGCCCCGGCCGTGACGGGCCTCCCGTCGGCTCCGCCCACCGCCTCGCCGACCAGGACGCGCAGCGCGAGCCCGACGCCGTCGCCCACCCCTTCTCCCGAGGCCGTGCCGGAACCCGCGGTCCCCGTCCTTCCCCCGCCGGATCCGCAGCCCCCGGCTCCCGCGGCCCCGGAGCCGGTGGTGCCGGAGCCCGTGGTGCCCGAGCCCGTGGTGCCGGAGCCCGTGGTGCCCGAGCCGGTGGTCCCGGCCCCCGTCGCCCCGGTGCCGGTGGTCCCCGCTCCGGCCCCTCCGGTTCCCGCCGCCCCGGCACCGTCCGCACCAGCACCGTCCGCACCGGCCCGGACGCAGTCCCCCGCCCCCGGGACCGCGCCCCCGGCCACCGAGGGCACGGGGGGCGGCTCCACCCCCGAGCAGACGCGGAGCGGGGAGGCCGCGGCGGAGGACGACGGCGTCACGGGCGAGGCCGGTCCGGGCGGGACCGGCGAACCCGACGCCGGCGCGGAGCCCGCGTCCTCCGCCACCCCCTGAGCGCGCTCCGGGGCTCCGCGGCCCGGGTCAGGCGAGCCGCAGCAGCGGCACCTCGCGCTCCGCGCGGGTGAGGGAGCCGTGCTGGCCCACCATCGCCATGGCGCTCGGCCGGACGCGCCCGAGGTCGAACAGCGCCAGCGGGTCCTTCGCCGCGACGAGCAGGTCCCCGATGCGCCCGCGCACCGTCTCGCGCACCTGCTCGGGCGCTCCGAAGTAGCCGGCGGCCAGCGCGGCCTCCCGGGAGAGGAGCCACACGCGGGACCCGAAGCGCTCGCGCCAGGCGCCCACCAGGTGCCGGACGTCCTCGGCGGTCGCCTCCGGTTCGAGGTGCAGCTGGACCATCCGCGGCTCCCCGGCGGTGTGGCGCACGCCGTCGAGCAGCCCGGGCAGCTGCGCGTAGTCCACCCGTGCCTCCGGGGCCACGTCCACCATGCCGTGGTCGCCGGTGACCAGCACGGTCGTGCCCGAGGGGACCCGGGCCACCAGGCGGCGCAGGGACGCGTCGAGCTCCTCGAGCTGGGCCGTCCACTCCCAGGACTCCCAGCCCCGGGCGTGGCCCGTGCGGTCCAGCTCGTCCCAGTAGAAGTACATGAGCGTGTCCCGCCCGGCCGCCAGCTCGTCGAGGGCCGCGGTCACGCGCGCCGCGGGCCCGTCCGCGGGCACGAACCGGCCCCCGCGCAGGGCCGCCCCGGTGAGGCCGGAGCCGGCGAACCGGTGCCGGCTGACCGTGACCACGTCCACGTGCTCGGCCGCCCGCTCGAACACCGTGGGCAGCGGCTGCCAGGTCCGGGCGTCCACCCCGGGGTCCCACCCGCCGAGCTGGTTGACCACCAGGTCGCGCTCCGGGTCCAGGACGTCGTAGCCGACGAGCCCGTGCGCGCCCGGTGGCGTGCCCGTGCCGAGGGAGGCGAGCGAGGCGGCCGTCGTCGTGGGGAAGGCGGCGTCCAGGGTCGCCAGGCTCCGCGCGCCGGCGAGCGTGGGCGCGTGCCCGGCGCGGGCGCGCAGCTGGGCGCGGCCCAGCCCGTCCACCAGGACGACGACGACCCGGCGCGCCGGGCCCAGCCCCAGCACGTCGTCGTAGCCGGGCACCCCGAGGGACGCCGCGGCGGAGGTCAGCACCTCGGCGACGGAGCGCCGCCCGTAGCGCGGCGGCGCCGGCAGGTCGGTGGGCAGTCCGGGAAGGGCCTCCTGGACCGCCGTCATCGGGCGGCGCCGCCGTCGCGGCCGGTGAACCGGTCGGTGAACCGGGTCCGCGGCGTCGCGGCGGCCGCCCGCCGGGGAGCAGGGGTGCGCCCGTGCGCGGGCTGGGCGATCTGGGCGCCGTTGGTCAGCGGCGCGAGGTTGGCCCGGCGCAGGGTCCGCGCGAACTCCCGCGCCCCCTCGACCGCGGCGGGCCCGTCCGCCTCGGCGCTGATCCGCAGCACGATGTCCTCCCGGGCCGCCGTGCCGGTGTAGCCGTGGTCGGCCTGGCACTGGGGGTCGTCGCACATCGCGGGGGCGAGGTCCACGTGCAGGGTGCCCGTCCACGCGATGGCGAGGGTCACCTCGGAGATCGGGCTGTCCGGGCGGTAGTTCGCCGGCTCGTAGTAGGAGTAGCTGAGCGTCACGGAGCGGATCTGCGAGATCCCGACCGTCTCCGTGGACACGCGGGCGACGACGTCGCGGCCGCTCTCGTCGAACTCCTCGTCGTCCACGTGCGTGACGTGCAGGACGTCCTCGGCGAGCACGAGCACGGTGATGTGGCGGTGCACCTCGGTGCGGTCGATGTGGGTCTCGAGCTGCACGAGGTGTGAGACAGGGGACCGGCCGTCCAGCGAGTCCTGGACCACGTCGATCACCAGCTGGGGGTAGAACCCGGCCTTGTTGATGTCCTCGACCAGCCGCTGGCCGCGCTCACCTGAATACGTCATGGGGGCCATTTTCCCCCACGGCGGCGTCCGCGCCCAACACGGCCGGTCAGGACGCCCGGTAGGAGCAGTTCTCCCGCCCGCCGCCGGCGTCCTCGCAGACCCACTCCATCCGCACGGGCCCGTCCTGCACCGGGGCGGAGGGCGTGGGGGTGGCGGGAGCCGGAGCCGTCGTGCTGGGCTCCGCGCCCGGCTCGGCGGAGCCCGGGGGCTCGAGCAGCAGGTAGGCGGCGAGGACCGCCGTGATGCCGAGCAGGACCAGCAGGAGGGCGGCCGCCGCGCCGCGGCGCCGGCGGGTGGGCGCGGGGGCCGCGGCACCGGCGGGGGGCCGGACGGCGGGCACGGTCAGCGTGGCGGTCGGCACCGCGGCGGCGGTCGTGGGGGTGCGGTCCTCGTCCCCGGCCCGCTGCGCTCCCCCGGTCCCCCGCTCCGCGGGCGGCACCGGCGCTGCGGCGGGCGCCGGGGCGTGCGAGGCGTCGGCGACCGGGGCCTCCGTGGCGGGCGGTGCGGTCCCGGCGCCCGCCCGGCTCGCCCAGGGCTCGGGCAGGGGGTCGAGGACGTCGAAGATCTCGAAGGGCTCCCCGTCGCGGGTGAGGGCCGGGTCGAAGCGGCGGCAGGCCGCGCTCGCGCTGAGGTCCTGCAGCACCGTCACGGCGGCCCGGCGCCGCTGGACGGGGTCGGGGGTCAGCAGCGCGGCCAGCTGCTCCGCGAGGTCCCCCGGCTGCCCGACGATCGCGCGGGCGTCGTCGGGACCGAGCCCCTCCCACGGCTCGAGGGACGGGTCGAGCATCCGCAGCGCGGTGACCCCGGCGGCGTAGACGTCCTGGGCGGGGTCGGGGTCCGTCAGCCCGTACGCCTCCGGGGGCAGGTAGCCGGGCGTGCCCACCACGGTGCCCGTGCGGGTCAGCCGCGCGTCCTCGACCCGCACGGCGATGCCGAAGTCGGAGAGGAAGACGTGGGGACGCCCCGTCCCGGTGCTGTCGAGCATGAGGTTGGCCGGCTTCACGTCGCGGTGCACCCAGCCCTGGGCGTGCACGAAGTGGAGGGCCTGGAGCAGCTGGGCCAGGACCTCCTGCGTCAGGTCGGAGGACGCGGCTCCGTTGTCCCGCAGCGCCGACTCCAGGGTGCCCCCGTGGACCAGGGGCATGGCGATGACCACGTGCACGTCCTCCGCGGCCCACCCGTAGGGGGCGAGCACGTGCGGGTGGTCGAGCTTCACCGACTGCTCGCGGGCGAAGCGCAGCAGGTCCGCGGAGTCCCGCTGGCGCAGCACCTTGGCGGCGCACAGCTGCTGGAGCCGGCCGTCCCAGGCGCGCCAGACGGCCCCGCTGCCGCCGCGGGCGATGGGGTCGATGAGCGTGTAGCGCCCGGCGATGGTGTCGGCCACGGGATCCGGCGCCGCCTAGCCGCGCATGGCCCGGCGAGCGCTGTCCGTCCGCTGCTGGGGGTTGCCGAGCCCGACGGAGGCGCCGAGGACGGTCAGGGAGTCGGTGGACACGAGCACCGGGTTCAGCTGCACGCGGGCGATCTCGGGGTGCCGGTCCTTGAGCAGGGCCAGCCGGCCCACGAGGTCCTCGAGCCGGTCCACGTCCGCGGCCGGCACGCTCTGGTAGCCGAAGAGCTTGCGCGAGGCCTTGGGCTCGCGGACCATCCGCCGCACGTCCAGGTCGGTCAGCGGCGGGACCCGGTGGGCCCAGTCCTCGAGCAGGTTGACGGCGTCCCCGGCCATCCCGAAGGAGAGCACGGGGCCGATGAGGGGGTCCTCGATGGCCCGCACCACCACGGCCTGGCCGGTCGGGGCCATGGCCTGGACCTCGAGGTCGAAGGAGCCGAAGGCGGCGAGGGTGCGATGCATGGTGTCGATCGCCGCGCGCAGCTGCGCGCCGTCCTGGATGTTCAGCTGCACCCCGCCCAGGTCCAGGCGGTGGCGGAGGTTGGGGTCGGTGGTCTTGAGCGCCACGGGGTAGCCGATGCGCTCGGCGGCGGCCAGGGCGTCCTCGGGAGCCGTGAAGCGGGCGCTGGGCAGGACCTCGATCCCGTAGGTGCCGAGCAGCGTCCGGACCTGCTCGGTGTCCAGCTCGAGCAGCCCGTCGCCGGGGACGCGGGGGGCGAGGGTCTCGACGAACGTCTCGGCGGCCTCCCGGTCCACGCCCTCCGGCTCGCGCAGCACGCCCTGGTCCTGGGCGCGCCAGCGGGTGTAGTCGACGACCTTCGCCAGCGCGCGCAGCGCCGCGCCCGGGGAGTCGAAGCAGGGGACCTCCAGGCCGTCTCCGCCGTGGTGGACGGCGGAGACGGCGCCCGGCTCGGTGCAGCCCGTGAAGACGACGACCACGGCCTTGCCGTACTCGCGGCCCACCTGCCCCACGGCCTCCGCGACCTCCTGGCGGGTGGTGTGCGGGATCGGCATGAGGGTGACCACGGCCGCGTCCACGGCCTCCGCACCGAGGGTCCGCCCCACGGCCGCCCGGAGGGCGTCGAGCGCCTCGGCGCCGCCGGCGCCGGTGGGCACCCCCGCCTGCGTCACGGCGACCTCGAGGCCCAGCTGCATGCACCGGTCCTCCATGAGCTGGCCGAGGGCCAGGGCGTTGGCGACGAGGCCGGTGCGCGGGCCGGCGGGCAGGGGCTGGCTGACGAGGATGCCGGCGACGTCCATGAGCTGCTCGCTGGTGTCCGCGCGGATCACCCCGGCCTGGCGGAACATCGCGTCCAGCGCCCCCGGGGGCGCCTGGGTGGTGCGCCCGGTGTGCCCGGGGGGCAGCCGCAGCCCGGTGACCTCGCTCTTGGCCACGATGACGGGCTTGTTCAAGGACAGCCGGCGGGCGATGCGGGAGAACTTGCGCGGGTTGCCCACGGACTGCAGGTAGAGCCCGCAGGCGCGGGTGGCGGTGTCGTCCTCCCAGTACTGCATCATGTCGTTGCCGGACACGTCGGCCCGGTTGCCCGCGGAGAGGTAGGTGGACACGCCGACGGCGTGGCGCACCGCGGCCGCGTGGATCATCATCCCGATCGCCCCGGACTGGCTGAACAGCCCCAGGGACCCGTTCCGGGGCAGCGGGTGGAGGATCGAGGCGTTGAACCGGGCGTCGGGGGCGGTGTTGAACAGGCCGAGGCTCGCCGGTCCGACCAGCCGCATGCCGTGGGCGCGGGCGCGGCGCACGAGCTCGGTCTGGCGGGCCTGGCCCTCGGCCCCCGCCTCGGCGTAGCCCCCGGTGACCACGACCACCGCGTGGACCCCCGCCGCGCCGCACTCCTCCACGACACCGGCGACCTGGTCCACCGGGACGGCCACGACGGCGAGGTCCACCCGCCCGGGGACGTCGCGGATCGAGGTGGCGTGGACCATGCCGTCGCGCTCGAACGGGGTGGGGCTCACCCCGTTCAGCCGCCCGGCGAAGCCGGAGGCGATCAGGTGCTCCACCACGGCGTGCCCGGCGTGGCCGGGATCGCGGGAGGCCCCGATCACCGCCACGGACGAGGGCGCGACGACGTCGGCGATCGAGCGGGCCTCGGCGCGGTGCTCGCGGGCGGCCATGACGGCCAGCGACCTCTCGGTCGGGTCGATGTCGAAGTTCACGACGACCACCCCGTCGTCGAAGCGGCGGGTGAGCTCGTAGCCGGCCTCGGCGAAGACGTGGAGCATCTTGCGGTTCTCGGGCAGCACCTCGGCGGAGAAGCGGTCGATGCCGTTCTCCCGGGCGGCCGCCGCCAGGTGCTCGAGCAGGATCGAGCCGATCCCGCGGCCCTGGTGGGCGTCGGAGATCATGAACGCGACCTCGGCCTCGTTCGGGGTGCCGGTGCGGTCGTAGCGGCCCACGCCGATGATCTGGTCCCCGAGCAGGAGCACGAAGCACACCCGGTTCTTGTGGTCGACCACGGTGAAGCGGTCGAGCTCCCGGGCGCTCAGGGACGGCTTGTACGAGAAGAACCGCAGGTAGATGGTGCTCTCGGACTGCGACTGGTGGAAGTTCTGCAGCGCGTCCCGGTCGTGCGGGGAGATCGGGCGCAGGTGCGCGGTCGCGCCGTCGCGCAGGATCACGTCGGCCTCCCAGTACTCGGGGTACCGGCTGGGCGTCTCCGTGTCCGTGGGCTCTGGAACCATAGACTTCAGGCTAGTAGACAAACCCGCACCGTCAACGGTGCGTCCCGGTGCGTCCCCCGACGAGCTCCAGCACCGTGCTCGCCCGGGCACGCCCCGGGGCCGACCCCCGACCGAAGGACCCCCTGCTTTGATGGCTCGCCGCCGTGCGTCCTCCCGCCCGTCCGCCGAGGACGTGCTGCCCGCCGACTTCCGGGAGAACATCGTCGACATCGACGTGACCTCCGAGATGGAGACGAGCTTCCTCGAGTACTCCTACTCCGTGATCTACTCCCGCGCCCTCCCGGACGCGCGGGACGGGCTCAAGCCGGTGCAGCGCCGGATCCTGTTCATGATGGACCGGATGGGGCTGCGCCCCGACCGGGGCCACGTCAAGAGCGCCCGCGTGGTGGGCGAGGTGATGGGCAAGCTGCACCCCCACGGGGACTCCGCGATCTACGACGCGATGGTCCGCCTCGCGCAGCCCTTCGCGATGCGCCTGCCGCTCGTGGACGGGCACGGCAACTTCGGCTCCCTCGACGACGGCCCGGCGGCCTCCCGCTACACCGAGGCCCGCATGGCCCCGGCGGCCCTGGCCCTGACGGCCGACCTCGACGAGGACGTCGTGGACTTCGTGCCCAACTACGACAACCAGTTCTCCCAGCCGGGGGTGCTGCCCGCCGCGTTCCCGAACCTGCTGGTCAACGGCTCCTCGGGCATCGCGGTGGGGATGGCGACGAACATGGCCCCGCACAACCTGCGGGAGGTCGTCGCGGGCGCCCGCCACCTCGTGGAGCACCCGGAGGCCACCCTCGAGGACCTGATGCGCTACATCCCCGGCCCCGACCTGCCCTCGGGCGGGCGGGTCGTGGGCCTCGACGGGGTCAAGGACGCCTACCGGACGGGACGGGGCTCGTTCCGGACCCGCGCGAAGGTCTCGATCGAGCAGGTCTCCCCGCGCAAGCAGGGCATCGTGGTCACCGAGCTGCCGTACATGGTCGGGCCCGAGAAGGTCACCGAGAAGATCAAGGAAGCGGCGCAGGCGAAGAAGCTCCAGGGCGTCTCCGACGTCGTGGACCTCACCGACCGCAAGAACGGGCTGCGGCTCGTGATCGAGGTGAAGAACGGGTTCAACCCCGAGGCGGTGCTGCAGCAGCTCTACAAGTACACGCCCATGGAGGACTCCTTCGGGATCAACAACGTGGCGCTCGTGGACGGCCAGCCCCGGACGATGGGCCTGCTCGAGCTGCTGCGGGTCTACGTCGAGCACCGGCTCTCCGTGGTGCGCCGCCGCACCGGGTACCGGCTGGGCAGGCGCCGGGACCGGCTGCACCTCGTCGAGGGCCTGCTCGTGGCGATCGTCGACATCGACGAGGTCATCCGGATCATCCGCGCCTCGGACGAGTCCTCGGTCGCGCGCGAGGGGCTGATGGCCGCGTTCGGCCTCACCCGGGTGCAGGCCGACCACATCCTGGAGCTGCGGCTGCGGCAGCTGACGCGGTTCTCCCGGATCGAGCTCGAGAAGGAGCAGGAGGAGCTGCGCCGGGAGATCGCCGAGCTCGAGGAGGTCCTCGGCTCGGACGCCCGGCTGCGGGCGCTGGTCTCCGCGGAGCTCGCGGAGGTCGCCGCCACCCACGGCGACGACCGGCGCACCGAGCTGCTGGAGTCCGACGCGGTGCCGGGGCCCACCGCGGCGGCCGCTCCCGCCCCCGGCCGGAAGTCCGCCGGCGGGCTGGCCCTGGAGATCCCCGACGACCCGTGCTGGGTGTTCCTCTCCACCTCCGGGCAGCTCGCCCGCACCCCGAGCCGGCTGCCCCTGGTCGACCCGCCGCGGCGGATCAAGCACGACGCCCTGACCTCCGTGGTGGGCGCCACCGCCCGCGGGGAGATCGGCGCGGTGACCTCCACGGGGCGCATGGTGCGCGTGCAGGTGATGGACGTGCCCGTGCTGACCGCCTTCGAGGGCACCCCCAAGCTCGGGGACGGCGTGCCCGTCAAGGACTTCCTCACGCTCGCCCGCGGGGAGCGGCTCGTGGGCCTCGCCCCGCTCGGCGCGGTGCTCGCCCTGGGCACCCGCAACGGCGTGGTGAAGCGGGTCAACCCCGACTACCCCCTCAACCGGGAGGAGTGGGAGGTCGTGACCCTGCGGGACGGCGACGAGGTCGTCGGGCTCGCCGAGTCCACCGCGGACGACGACGAGCTGGTCCTCGTGACGCGGCAGGGCAAGCTGCTGCACTTCGACGCCGGGTCGGTCCGCCCGCAGGGCCGCACGGCCGGCGGCGTCGCGGGGATCAAGCTGGGCCCCGGCGACGAGGTCGTCTTCTTCGGCGCCGTGCGCGCCGCGGACGAGACGCCCGTCGTCGTGACGATCGCCCGGGCGGCCGAGGTCCTGCCGGGCATGTCCCAGTACTCGGTGAAGGTCACCCCCTTCGCCGAGTACCCGCCCAAGGGCCGGGCCACGGCCGGGGTGCGGGCCCACCGGTTCCTCAAGGGCGAGACCGGCCTGTCCCTGGCCTGGGTGGGGCACGGCCCGGCCAAGGCGGTCTCCGCCGCCGGTGTGGCGCGGTCCCTGCCCACCGAGCACGGCCGCCGGGACGGGACGGGCGTGCCGCTCGACCAGGTCATCGACGCGGTGGGCCCGGCCTACTCCTGAGGCCGGGCCCGGCCCCGGCGGCGCTCAGCCGCGGGGGCCCAGCAGCCCCATCGCAGCGACGGCCTCCCGCTCCTCGGCCAGCTCCTGCACGGAGGCCTCGAGGCGGGAGCGGGAGAACCCGTCGAGCTCCAGGCCCGGCACGATCGTGGCCGCCCCGTCGCGGCAGGTGACGGGGAAGGAGCTCACGAGGCCCGCCGGCACGCCGTAGGAGCCGTCGGAGGCCATCGCCATGGACGTCCACGCGCCCTCGGGGGTGCCGAGCACCCAGTCGCGGACGTGGCACAGGGCGGCGTGCCCGGCCGAGGCCACGGAGGAGCCCCCGCGCACCTCGATGATCTCGGCGCCGCGCCTGGCCACGCGCGGGATGAAGGTCTCGGCCACCCAGTCGAGGCCGAGGCCCTTCCCGGCGAGGACCTCGAGGGCCGGCCGGCCGGCGACCGTGGCGTGGGTGAGGTCCGGGTACTGGCTGGCCGAGTGGTTGCCCCAGATCGCCACGCCCGCGATCTCGTCGACGCGCGCCCCGGTCGCCCCGGCCAGCTGCGCGACCGCGCGGTGGTGGTCGAGCCGGGTCAGCGCCGTGAACCGCTCCCGTGGGACGTCGGGGGCGTGGGAGGCGGCGATGTAGGCGTTGGTGTTCGCGGGGTTGCCGACCACGACGGCGCGGAAGTCCTCGGCCGCGCCGGCGTTGATCGCCCGCCCCTGCACCGAGAAGATGCCCGCGTTGGCCTCCAGCAGGTCCGCCCGCTCCATGCCCTGCGAGCGGGGGCGGGCGCCGATGAGCAGCCCGACCGACGACCCCTCGAAGGCGGCCGCGGCGTCGTCGAAGACCTCGACGCCCTCCAGCAGCGGGAAGGCCCCGTCCTGCAGCTCCAGGGCCGTGCCCTCCGCGGCGCGGCGCGCCTGCGGCAGCTCGAGCAGGTGCAGCCGGATCGGCGTGCCGGGCCCGAGCAGGTCCCCGGCCGCGGCGCGGAAGACGGTGGCGTAGCCGATCTGGCCGGCGGCGCCGGTGACGGTCACCGTCACCGGGCGGGGCCGGGACGGGACGGCGGGACGTGCGGTCTGGGAGGCGCTCATGCGGGGTCCTTCCTCGGGGACGGTCGCTCGTCCTGCCCAGCGTAGCCGCCGGTCCCGCCCTGTGCGCCCGGCCGCTCAGGCGTCGATGCGCTCCTGGTCCAGCTGCGCGGCGCCCTCGATGATGAAGTCCTTGCGGGGGGCCACCTCGGAGCCCATGAGCAGCGAGAACGCGTGCTCGGCGGCCTCGGCGTCCTCGACCCGGATCCGGCGCAGCATCCGGTGGCGGACGTCCATCGTCGTCTCGGCGAGCTGGTCGGCGTCCATCTCCCCCAGGCCCTTGTAGCGCTGGATGGGCTCCTTGTACCGCCGGCCCTCCGCCTCCAGGCGCGCCAGCAGGTCCCCGAGCTGCTTCTCCGAGTACGTGTAGACCATCTCGTTGGCCTTCGCCCCCGGGCTGACGACCTCGACCCGGTGCAGCGGCGGCACCGCCGCGTAGACCCGCCCGGCCTCCACGAGCGGGCGCATGTAGCGGTAGAACAGCGTGAGCAGCAGGGTGCGGATGTGGGCGCCGTCGACGTCGGCGTCCGTCATCATGATGACCTTGCCGTAGCGCGCCGCGGACAGGTCGAAGGTGCGCCCGGAGCCCGCGCCGATCACCTGGATCAGGGCCGCGCACTCGGCGTTGGCGAGCATGTCCGTAATCGAGGCCTTCTGGACGTTGAGGATCTTCCCGCGGATGGGCAGCAGCGCCTGGTGGTTGGAGGAGCGGGCGAGCCGGGCGGTGCCCAGCGCGGAGTCGCCCTCCACGATGAACAGCTCCGAGCGCTCGACGTCGTCGGAGCGGCACTCGACGAGCTTGGCGGGCATCGACGAGGTCTCCAGCGCGTTCTTGCGCCGCTGGGTCTCCTTGTGCACGCGCGCCGAGATGCGGGACTTCATCTCGGCCACGACCTTCTCCAGCAGCTGGCCCGCCTGCTGCTTGTCGTGGCGGTTCGTGGAGGTCAGCTTCGCGGTCAGCTCCTTCTCGACCACCCGGGCCACGATCTGGCGCACCGCCGGGGTGCCGAGGATCTCCTTGGTCTGCCCCTCGAACTGCGGCTCGGCCAGCCGCACGGTGAGCACGGCGGTCAGGCCCGCGAGGACGTCGTCCTTCTCCACCTTGTCGCTGCCGGCCTTGAGCCGGCGGGCGTTGGCCTCGACCTGCTTGCGGAAGGTCTTCAGCAGCGCCGCCTCGAAGCCGGCCTGGTGCGTGCCGCCCTTGGGGGTTGCGATGATGTTGACGAAGGAGCGCAGCGCGGTGTCGTAGCCGATGCCCCAGCGCAGGGCGACGTCGACCTCGCACGTGCGCTCGATCTCGGTGAGCTTCGAGCGCCCGCTCTCGTCGAGGACCGGGACGGTCTCCTTGAACCGGCCCTCGCCGTGGAAGCGCCACACGTCGGTGACGGAGCTGTCCACCGAGAGGTACTCCACGAACTCGGAGATCCCCCCGTCGTGCTGGAACACCTCCTCGTGCGCGCCGAACTCCCCCGGCGTGCCGGGCAGCCCGCGCTGGTCGCGGACGGTGATCCGCAGGCCCGGGATGAGGAACGAGGTCTGGCGGGCGCGCTTGGCGAGCTCCTCGTAGCTGAACCGGGCGTCCTGGGTGAAGATCTGCTCGTCCGCCCAGTACCGGATCCGGGTGCCGGTGACGCCGCGCTTGGCCCGCCCGACGACGTCGAGCACCGAGTCCTCCACGAACGGCTCGAAGGCCGCGTGCGGGGAGGGCCGGCCCTTGTCGACGAAGCGGCCGGGCTCGCCCCGGCGGAAGGACATCTGGTAGGTCTTGCCGCCGCGGTCCACCTGGACGTCCAGGCGGGCGGAGAGGGCGTTGACCACGGAGGCCCCGACGCCGTGCAGGCCGCCGGAGGCGGTGTAGGAGCCACCGCCGAACTTGCCGCCGGCGTGCAGCTTCGTGAAGACGACCTCGACGCCGGTCAGCCCGGTGCGGGGCTCGATGTCGATGGGGATGCCGCGGCCGTCGTCGTGGACCTCCACGGCGCCGTCGGCGTGCAGGACCACCGTGATCTCCTGGCCGAAGCCGGCGAGGGCCTCGTCCACGGAGTTGTCGATGATCTCCCACAGGCAGTGCATCAGCCCGCGGGAGTCGGTGGAGCCGATGTACATGCCCGGCCGCTTCCGGACGGCCTCGAGGCCCTCGAGGACGGAGAGGTGGCGGGCGTTGTATTCGGAACGGGAGGGTGTCACGGGGGTACGGCTCCTGGGGGACGGCGGGATTCCCCACCACTGTAGTCGGGGCGTCGGACACGCTCCCGCCGCCCGGTCCCGGCGCGGGCGGCGCGGGCGGCCGCACCGGGGCCTACGCCGGGGGCGAAAAACGTCCCCGACCGGGATCGAATGTCGGAGGGTCGTGGTTGGATATAGCAGTATCCCGATGCGTCCACGAGACCCCGGGTACGAGCACCGGAGGTGCCCAGCGCCCACGGTGCATCGCGTACGACACAGGAGGAGGATCCCGTGAACGCAACACTGGAAAGCCGAGAACTGAATGCGACCGACCGCTGCGACGCGTGCGGCGCCCAGGCCTACGTCCGAGTGATCCTCGAGTCCACGGGCGGCGAACTGCTCTTCTGCGCCCACCACGCGCGCAAGAACGAGCAGAAGCTCCGGCCCCTGGCGGCCACCTGGCAGGACGAGACGGAGCGCATCGGTTCCTGACGACCCCACGGCGACCGGCCGCTGAACGGCTGGCGCACGCACGGAGGGCCCCGACACCTGGTGTTGGGGCCCTCCGTGCGTGACGGGGCGGGACGGCCCTGCCGGTCGCCCGGGGCCGGGCCCCGGCGCCGCGGGCGGCCGGCGCCCGGCCCGCCCCGCCCGTGCGGACCGGGGAGGGGCGGGACCGGTCAGTCGAGGTAGTCGCGCAGCACCTGGGAGCGGGACGGGTGGCGCAGCTTCGACATGGTCTTGGACTCGATCTGGCGGATCCGCTCGCGGGTCACGCCGTAGACCTTGCCGATCTCGTCGAGGGTCTTGGGCTGGCCGTCGGTGAGCCCGAAGCGCATCGCCACGACCCCGGCCTCCCGCTCGGAGAGGGTGTCCAGGACCGAGTGCAGCTGCTCCTGCAGCAGCGTGAAGCTCACGGCGTCCGCGGGGACCACGGCCTCCGAGTCCTCGATGAGGTCGCCGAACTCGGAGTCGCCGTCCTCGCCGAGCGGGGTGTGCAGCGAGATCGGCTCACGGCCGTACTTCTGCACCTCGACGACCTTCTCGGGCGTCATGTCCAGCTCGTTGGCCAGCTCCTCCGGGGTGGGCTCCCGGCCGAGGTCCTGCAGCATCTGCCGCTGGACGCGCGCGAGCTTGTTGATCACCTCGACCATGTGCACCGGGATGCGGATGGTGCGGGCCTGGTCCGCCATGGCGCGGGTGATGGCCTGGCGGATCCACCACGTCGCGTACGTGGAGAACTTGAAGCCCTTGGTGTAGTCGAACTTCTCGACCGCGCGGATCAGGCCGAGGTTGCCCTCCTGGATGAGGTCCAGGAACAGCATGCCGCGGCCGGTGTAGCGCTTGGCGAGGGAGACGACCAGGCGCAGGTTGGCCTCGAGCAGGTGGTTCTTCGCCCGCTTGCCGTCGTGGATCACCCAGCGCAGCTCCTTGCGGGTCTGGGGGTCGAGGGAGTCCAGCTGCTCCGCGAGCTTGTGCTCGGCGTAGAGGCCGGCCTCGATCCGCAGCGCCAGGTCCACCTCCTGCTCGGCGTTCAGCAGCGCGACCTTGCCGATCTGCTTGAGGTAGTCCTTGACCGGGTCGGCGGTCGCCCCGGCGGAGACCACCTGCTGGGCGGGGGCGTCGTCGTCGTCGTTGGCGGTGATGACGAAGCCGGAGGTCTTCTCGTCCTTGGGCGCCGGGGCCGGGGCCTGCTCCTCGGCGTCCGCCTCGTCCTCGGCCTCCGTCTCCTCGTCCTCGTCCACGTCGGGGTCGACGACCCCGGCCTCGTCGGTGAAGTCCACCTCGATGTCGGCGTCGGCGTCCACCACGGCGTCGTCCTCGACGTCGGCCCCGGCGTCCTTGGCGGCCTTCTTGCGCGGGGCGGCGGCCTTCTTGCGGCTCGCCGCCTTCCGGGCGGGGGCCGCGGCCGGCTCGTCGGCGACCTCGGCGTCGGGGGTGACGTCCTCGGCCGTGGCGTCCACGGCGGTGGCCGGCGCGGCGGTGGTCTTGCGGGTCGTCCGGGAGGCGGCGCTCCTCGGGGCGGCGGGGGCCGCGGTGGTCTTCCGGGCCGCGGTCGACTTGGCGGCGGTGGACTTCGTCGCCGTCGTCTTCTTGGCGGCCACGGACTTCTTGGCCGCGGTGGACTTCGCCGCGGCGGTCTTCGCCCGCGGGGACGTGCCCGTGGCCTCGGTCCCGGCGGCCGGGGCCTCGACCGCGGTGTCCGTCGTCTTCTTGCTGGCGGCAGGTGACACTGAGAGCCTTTCGTTGAACGGTCACGGCGCCCACCCTCGGGGCAACACGCCTATGACCCTGTCAAGTCCGTGCTCCGGGCAACGTCCGGCGCGGTGGGCTTGAAGGGTCCTGAGAGGCGGAACGACCGGTGCCCGGGATTTGTTCCCGGCCCGCGCACGGACCGCGGAAAAGCGCGTCGCGGGGCTCAGGCGTGCCAGGCGGTGCTGCGGTCCCGCGCCCACACGGGCACGGGGCGGGCGTCGGCGAGGCGGAGCACGCGCAGCGCCGCCGGGTGGCCCGGCACGAGGGCGGTGGCCCGCCGGACGAAGTGCGCCGTGTGGGAGCCGCGCGCCCGGAAGCGGTTGAGCTGGGCCAGCTCGACGAGCACGCCCGCGAGCGCCGCGCGCTCCCGGGCCCGCTCCGTCCGGGCGGTCGGGACCGCCTGCGGCGGGACCCCGGCACCGGTGTCCCGCCGGGCCCGGACCGCGTGGGCCGGTCCGAGCAGCCAGGTCAGGGCCAGGAGCACGCGGTACAGGGCGTCGAGCCGGGCCCAGTCGGGGGTCCCGTCCCACTCCCCCGCGAGGACCCGCGTCAGCAGGATCAGCTCCCCGGCGCCGGGCTCGGTCCGCGGGCGGGCGCCGAGGGGCCCGCCGCCGGGGCCGGGGGGCACCGGCGGCACGCCGGCGGGGGTGGGGGCGAGGGTCGGCCCGGTGGGCTCCCCGCCGGGGTCCTCCCCGCCGGGGTCCTGGGCGTCCCCGCGGGCCTCGTCGCACAGCTCGCCCCAGAGGTCGGCGGCGGAGAGCACGCCGTCGACGTCACCCGTCGCCCCGGTGGCCAGGAGCAGGTCGGCGAGCACGGGGTCCGCGAGCCCGGCCGCGAGGAAGCCGAGGAGGTCGTCGTCGAGCCCGAGCAGTGCGGCGACCCACTCCTGCCGGGCGTCCCCGACCAGCCGCAGCACGTCGTGCCACGCGCCCAGGGACCGGGCGAGGCGGTCGAGGTGGTGCCAGGTGCCGGCCCCGTGGCGCAGCCAGCGGGCGGCGGCCCCTGCGACGTCACGGACGGTGCCGGCCGGCAGGTCGCCGTACTCGTGGTCCATCGCCTGCCGGGGCGCGGCGGCGTAGGAGCTGCCGGAGGCCACGAGCGCGGCGTTGACGGCGCTGTCCTGGATGACGGCGACGTCCTGGACGTCTGACGGGTCGTCCACCGGCCACCACTGCTCGCCGGCCACGATCCACCGGGCGGCCGTGCGCCGGCCCGCCCGGCCGGCGGCCCGGTCCACGAGCTCGAGCACGCCCCGGACGCGCGGCGGCACGGCCCGCTCCTGCCGTGGGGGCGGGTCCGTGTAGACGATGACGAAGACGCGGTCGCTGAGGGCGTCGTGGCCGACGAGCTCGGCGAGCTCGTCCACGAACGCCTCCGCGAAGGGCCCGTCCGAGGGGTCCTGCGGCAGGTCGACGCGCACGCACGCGCCCGCCGCGGCCGCGCCGGCGGCGAACAGGACGAGGGAGTCGGCGGGCCAGTAGCCGAGCGTGTGCGGGACCACGGCGAGCAGGTCGGCGGCGCACCGGACGACGGGGACGAACGGGTCACGGGTGGGGTGCTCTCTCATGGGCCCAGGGTGGGCGATCGTGCGCCCGCCGTCCCCGGTGCGGACCCCGGCTGGGGACGGGAACGGGCCCCGGGCGGGTAGTGCAGGACGGACGCCGCGGGCCGGGCCGGGCGCTCAGGCGGCGCCGGCCCCGTGGCGGCGCCGGACCTGGCGGGCGGTGGCCAGCAGCCCGGCGACGCCCAGCGCCGCGACGAGGTACTGCGCGCCGACGGCCAGCCGGAACGCGTCGGGGGCGTAGAGCTCGTCGCGGAACCCGGCGGCGTGCAGCAGGTCGAGGACGAGCCCGGTGCCGAAGATCGCGAGGACCGTGGCGGCGAAGCCGCCCACGTTGACGATCCCGGCCGCCGTGCCCGTGCGGCGCGGCGGGTTGAAGCTGCGGGCGATGTCGAAGGCGATCATGGAGGCCGGCATGCTGATCGCGATCACGCACACGGCGACCAGCACCACCGGTGCCGGGGCGGTCCCCGGCCACAGCAGGAGCACCGTCCACGTGCCGAAGACGATCCCCGTGACGGTCAGCGCCAGCCGGGCGCGGCGGCCCGGGTGCCGGGCCGTGAGCCCGCCCAGGACGAGGCCGACGGCCAGGTTGGTGAGCACGAACGACGTCATGACCACGGAGATCGTGGCGTCGCCCAGGCCCTGCGCGTACTCCAGGTAGGGATAGCCCCACATCAGCGCGAAGGTGTTGCCGGCGAACTGGGTGGTGAAGTGCACCCAGAAGGCCAGGCGGGTGCCCGGCTCGGCCACGCTCTCCCGCAGCACCCGCCCGGTGCGGCGCAGCCCGAGCGCCGGGTCCAGGACCTGGACGCCCGGCGGGGCGTTGCGCAGCACCGCGGCGGAGAGCACCGTGGCCAGCAGTGCCAGCGCCGCGAGCGCCACGAACGACGGCGACCAGCCGGCCCGTTCCAGCGCCCACGCGAAGGGGATCACGGAGACGAGCTGGCCGATGTTGCCGACCACGCCCAGCAGCTGCGTCAGCAGCGGCACGCGCAGGGCCGAGAACCAGGCGGGGATCAGGCGCATGACGCACACGAAGGTCGCGGCGTCCCCCGCTCCCACGAGCACGCGGCCGCCGACCCCCTCGGCGACCGTGTCCGCGAGCGCCAGCACCACCTGGCCGGCCACCATCAGGAGGCCTCCGGCGGCGACCATCGCCCGGGAGCCGACGCGGTCCACGAGCACGCCCACGGGGATCTGCAGGCCGGCGTAGACGAGGACCTGCATGAGGGAGAACATCGACAGGGCGGAGGCCGCGGTGCCGAAGCGCTCGGCGGCGTCCACGGAGGCCACGCCGAAGCTCGTGCGCTGCGCCACGGCGCTGAAGTAGGCGAACGTACCGATGCCGAAGACGAGGTAGGCGGAGCGGGAGTCCTTGCCGGGCTCGCGGGGACGGGACCGGTGGAAGTTCATGCGCTCCGCTCTCGGGACGGGGGCCCGGGCCCACGCCCGGGAACGGCACCGCCGTCCCGGGACGACGGCGGGCCGCCGCGGGCGGGTCAGTCCTGCTCGTCCTCCTGGGCGGCGAGGAAGGCCTCGACCGCGGCGCCGATCTCGTCGGCGTCGGGGAGGTCGGACTCGTCCCCCACGAGCAGGGACCGGGGGGCCGAGGCGTCGACGACGTCATCGTAGCGCTGTTCCAGGCCCGCCACGACCGCCTGCACCTCCGGGGAGGCACCGACCTGGTGGTCGATCTGGCGCTCGATGTCCCGCGCGGCCTCGCGCAGCTGGTCCGAGGGCAGGGTCAGGGACGTCACGGCGCTGATGTGCTCGAGGGCGGCGACCGCGGCGTGGGGCAGGTGCGCCTCCGCGAGGTACTGCGGGACGTGCACGGTGAAGCCGATGTTGTCGATCCCCTCCTCGGTCAGCCGGATCTCGAGCAGCTGGGCGGCGGAGCCGCTCATCTCGACCACGGGCTTCCAGGGGTGCTTGGTGGGCAGCAGGTCCGCCCGGCTGCCGTGCACGGACACGAGCACCGGCCGGGTGTGCGGCACCGGCATCGGGATGCCGGCGACGATGGCCACGAGGGAGACGTCCATGCGGCGGGCCAGACCGACGACCGCCTCCGTGAACCGGTTCCACTGCAGGTCCGGCTCGGGGCCGGTGAGCAGCGCGAAGCTGCGCCCCAGGGCGTCCGTCACCAGGCGCAGGGACAGCTCGGGGTGCTGGAAGCGCTCGAAGTGGTCCTCGACGAAGCTCACGTGCGGGCGGCGCGCCCGGTAGTCGTAGAGCTGGTCGAGGTCGAAGCGGGCGACGGCCTCGTGCGGCAGCGCCTCCGTGATGGTGTGCTCGATCTGGGCGGCCACGTGCCCCGCCTCCGCGTAGCCGGACAGGGCGACGATCAGCGGCAGGCCACGAACCCGGGCGTCCTCGAGCAGCGCGGGGTTGCTCAGGTACAGCGAGGTGGGGTCCAGCACGGCGTCTCCTCCTGGTGGTCGGTCCTCGGGGCGCGGCCGGCGGGCCGCACCTCGGTTGATTTCAACCCGCCCGCGCGCCCGCATATTCCCGACCGGTAGCCGCTCCCGGTCCCGCCGGCGCGCCGGGGATAGGATCGACGGGACGCCCGCCGGACGGGCGCGGGACGCCGGGAGCGGCCCCGCCGCGGCCCGGACGGGCCGTGCCTCAGCGACCGCCAGCGAAAGGACGACCCATGCCCGACGTACAGGCCCTGCTCGAGCCCCGGGGGATCGAGCTCACCGCCACCCACAAGTCCCTGTCCCGCACGCCGGCGCACGCCCTCGTGCTCGGCGTGGAGAAGGCGGGCGGCACCGGTCGCGTGGTGCTCCCCGCCGGCGAGCAGCGCCGGCTCTCCGCCGTGGTGGAGGCGGCCGAGGTGCTGCGCGTGGGCGGGGCCGCCGACGAGGTGACCGTGCTCCCCGCCCCGTCCGGGCTCCCGTTCGCGGTGACGGTCCTGACCGGCCTCGGCGCCCTGCCCGAGGACGGCGCCGCCCGTGCCGAGGCCCTGCGCCGGGCCGCGGGGGCCGCGGTGCGCCGGCTCGCCGGCACGGACTCCGCGGTGCTCGCCCTGCCGGTGGCCTCCGAGCAGGACGCCGCGGCGGTCGCCGAGGGCACCGCGTTCGGGGCCTTCGCGTTCGCCCACCAGCGGGCCGCGACCGCCGGGTCGGTGAAGGCCCCGCTGGCCTCCGCCGTCGTGCACGCCCCCGACGTCGCCCGCGCCGCGCTGAGCCGGTGCCTCGACCGCGCCGCCGCCCTGGGGCGCGGCGTGCGCGCGGCCCGGACGCTCGTGGACCTGTCCCCCAACGTGGTCTACCCGGAGACCGTCGCCGACTACGCCCGCCAGGCCGCGAAGGGCACGAAGGTCTCCGTGTCGGTGCTCGCGGAGAAGGACCTCGCCAAGGGCGGCTACGGCGGGCTGCTGGGCGTCGGCCAGGGCTCCGTGCACGGGCCCCGCCTCGTGAAGCTCGAGTACTCCCCCGCCCGCGCCGCGAAGCACTACGCCTACGTGGGCAAGGGCATCACCTTCGACTCCGGCGGCCTCTCGCTCAAGCCCCCGGCCTCGATGATGACCATGAAGTCGGACATGGCCGGGGCCGCCGCCGTCCTCGCGGCGGTGCTCACCGCCGCCGAGCTCGGGCTGCCCGTGAAGGTCACCGGGTGGCTGTGCCTCGCCGAGAACCTGCCCTCCTCCACCGCCACCCGCCCCGGCGACGTGATCACGATCCGCGGGGGGCGCACGGTCGAGGTGCTCAACACCGACGCGGAGGGCCGGCTCGTGCTCGCGGACGGCCTCGTGGCCGCGTGCGAGGAGGCCCCGGACGCCGTCGTGGACATCGCCACCCTCACGGGCGCGCAGATGGTGGCCCTGGGCACGCGCACCTCCGGGGTCATGGGCGACGAGTCGCTGCGCACCGCGGTGGCCGAGGCGGCCCGCGGCGCCGGCGAGGACGCCTGGCCCATGCCCCTGCCGGAGCACCTGCGCGCCTCCCTGGACTCCAAGGTCGCCGACCTCAAGAACGTGGGCGACAAGCACGGCGGGATGCTGGTGGCCGGGCTGTTCCTGCGCGAGTTCGTCGCGGGGGCCGACGGCGCCCGCGTCCCGTGGGCGCACATCGACATCGCGGGGCCCTCCTTCAACGAGTCCTCCCCGTACGGGTACACCCCCGCCGAGGGCACCGGAGCGGGCGTGCGGACCCTCGTCCGGCTGCTCGAGAACGCCGCCGCGGACCGCGGCTGAGCCCCGCCGACACCCCCGCCGCCCGGCGGTTGCCTGCATGGGCAGTCGCTGGGCGGTGGGGCTAAGGTAGGGACGACACAACACCGGTCCAGGACGGCGCGCCACCCGCCCGTCCCGACGTCAACGCGCAAGGGAGCCAAACACGTGGCCGACAACGAATTCGACATCCTCGTCCTCGGTGGGGGCAGCGCCGGCTACGCCGCCGCGCTGCGCGCCGTCCAGCTGGGCTTCACGGTGGGCCTGGTCGAGAAGAACAAGCTCGGGGGCACCTGCCTCCACTGGGGCTGCATCCCCACCAAGGCGTACCTGCACTCGGCCGAGCTCGCGGAGAACGCCCGGGAGGGCGCCAAGTACGGCGTGCACACCACGCTGGAGTCGATCGACATGGCCGCGGTGCGCGAGTACAAGGACAAGATCGTCGCCGGCAAGTTCAAGGGCCTGTCCGGGCTCATGAAGATGCGCAAGGTCACGGTCATCGAGGGCGTCGGCCGGCTCACCGGGCAGAACACCGTCGACGTCGACGGCACCACCTACACCGGCAAGCACATCGTCCTGGCCTCCGGGTCCGTCTCCAAGACCCTGGGGGTGGAGATCGGCGGGCGCGTGATGACCTCGACCGAGGCCCTCGAGATCGACTTCGTGCCCAAGAGCGCGATCGTGCTCGGCGGCGGCGTGATCGGCTGCGAGTTCGCGTCCATGTGGAACTCCTTCGGCGTGGACGTCACCATCATCGAGGGCCTGCCCAACCTCGTGGCCAACGAGGACCCCGCCCTCATCAAGGTCCTGGAGCGCGAGTTCAAGAAGCGCGGCATCAAGTCCAACCTCGGCACCTTCTTCGACAAGGTCGAGCAGGACGACAACGGCGCGAAGGTCACCCTCGCCGACGGCAAGGTCTTCGAGGCCGACATCGTCCTGGTGGCCGTGGGCCGCGGGCCCAACACCGCCTGCATGGGCTACGAGGAGCAGGGCATCCCGATGGACCGCGGCTTCGTCACCCCCAACGAGCGCCTGCACACCGGCGTGGGCAACATCTACGCGATCGGCGACATCGTCCCCGGCGTGCAGCTGGCCCACCGCGGCTACCAGCAGGGCCGCTTCGTGGCCGAGGAGATCGCCGGGCTCAACCCCGCGATCGTCGAGGACGTGAACATCCCCAAGGTGACCTTCACCGAGCCGGAGATCGCCTCCGTGGGCTACACCGAGCCCAAGGCCAAGGAGAAGTTCGGCGCGGACAACGTCGAGGTCGCCGAGTACAACCTCGCCGGCAACGGCAAGAGCTCGATCCTGGGCACCGGCGGCATCATCAAGCTCGTGCGCGAGAAGGACGGCCCGATCATCGGCTTCCACGCGATCGGCAAGCGGATCAGCGAGCAGATCGGCGAGGGCCAGCTCATCGTCAACTGGGAGGCCTACCCCGAGGACGTCGCCGCGTTCGTGCACGCGCACCCCACCCAGAACGAGGCCATCGGCGAGGCCGCCATGGCGCTCGCCGGGGCGCCGCTGCACGGCTGACCCCGCCGAGGTCCCGCCCCGGCGGGCGGGACCTCCCCCCGCACCCCGGCACCGGGCCCACCACCCGGACCGCACCAACGAAGGCACCGAAAGAAAGACGGTCGGACCATGTCAGAAACCGTAAATCTGCCCGCCCTGGGCGAATCCGTGACCGAAGGCACCGTGACCCGGTGGCTCAAGCAGGTCGGTGACGAGGTCGCCGTCGACGAGCCCCTGGTCGAGGTCTCCACCGACAAGGTCGACACGGAGATCCCCTCCCCCGTGGCCGGCGTGATCGAGGAGATCCTGGTCCAGGAGGACGAGGACGTCGAGGTCGGCGCGCCCCTGGTCGTCATCGGCGACGGCTCGGGCTCCGGCGGATCCCCGCAGCCCTCCGGCCAGCAGATCGAGGACGCCGCCACCGAGGCCGCGACCCCGGAGACCACCGACGTGGCCGCCGAGGAGCAGGCCCCGCAGCAGGAGCAGGCCCCCCAGGCCCAGCCCACCGGCGAGGGCACCGAGATCACCCTGCCCGCCCTGGGCGAGTCCGTGACCGAGGGCACCGTGACCCGGTGGCTCAAGCAGGTCGGCGACGACGTCGCCGTCGACGAGCCGCTGCTGGAGGTCTCCACCGACAAGGTCGACACCGAGGTCCCCTCCCCCGTGGCCGGCACCCTGCTGGAGATCCGGGTCCAGGAGGACGAGGACGCCGAGGTCGGGCAGGTCCTGGCCGTCATCGGCTCCGGCGCCCCCGCCCCGCAGCAGTCCCCCGAGCCGGGCAAGCCCTCCGGCCAGCGGATCGAGGACGCCGCCACCGAGGCCGCGACCCCGGAGACCACCGACGTGGCCGCCGAGGAGCAGGCCCCGCAGCAGGAGCAGGCCCCCCAGGCCCAGCCCACCGGCGAGGGCACCGAGATCACCCTGCCCGCCCTGGGCGAGTCCGTGACCGAGGGCACCGTGACCCGGTGGCTCAAGCAGGTCGGCGACGACGTCGCCGTCGACGAGCCGCTGCTGGAGGTCTCCACCGACAAGGTCGACACCGAGGTCCCCTCCCCCGTGGCCGGCACCCTGCTGGAGATCCGGGTCCAGGAGGACGAGGACGCCGAGGTCGGGCAGGTCCTGGCCGTCATCGGCTCCGGCGCCCCCGCCCCGCAGCAGTCCCCCGCTGCGCAGCAGACCGCTCCCGCCCAGTCGCCCGCCGGGCCCGCGGCGGGCGCCGAGGGCTACGAGGGCACGGCCGCCGGCGCGCCGGAGCCCGCCACCTCCCGCGAGGAGGCCCTGGTGAAGACCGACGAGCCCGTGCTCGCGGAGACCTCCGGCGAGGAGCAGCAGGACGCCGCCGAGCGCGACGGCGCCCGGACCGAGAACGTCGGGGCCCCTTCCGGGGACGGCACCGCGTACGTGACGCCGCTGGTGCGCAAGCTCGCCAAGAAGGAGGGCATCGACCTCTCCGCCCTCACCGGCACCGGCGTGGGCGGGCGGATCCGCAAGCAGGACGTGCTGGCCGCCGCCGAGCAGAAGAAGAAGGACAGCGCCCCGGCGCCGCAGGCCGCCCCGGCCCCCGCGGCAGCGGCCGCCCCGGCCCCGCAGGCGGCCCCGGCCCCCAAGCCGGACGCCAAGCGCGGCACCACGGAGAAGGCTCCGCGGATCCGGATGACGATCGCCCAGCGCATGCGCGAGTCCCTCCAGGAGTCGGCGCAGCTCACGCAGGTCATCGAGGTCGACATGACCCGCGTGGCCGTGCTGCGCGACCGGGCCAAGGCGAAGTTCCAGCAGCGCGAGGGCGCCAAGCTGACCTACCTGCCGTTCTTCGCGAAGGCGGTCTCCGAGGCCCTGCAGGCGCACCCCAAGCTCAACGCCACCTTCAAGGAGGCCGAGAAGGAGATCGTCTACAACGGCTCGGAGAACATCGCGATCGCGGTGGACACCCCGAAGGGCCTGCTGGTGCCGGTGATCAAGAACGCCGGGGACCTCAACCTGGGCGGCCTGGCCAAGCAGATCGCGGACCTGGGCGCGCGCGCCAAGGAGGGCAACATCACGCCGGACGACCTCACCGGCGGCACCTTCACGATCACGAACCTGGGCTCCTTCGGCGCCCTGTTCGACACCCCGATCATCAACCAGCCGCAGGTCGCCATCCTGGGCACGGGCGCGATCGTGAAGCGGCCGATGGTCGTCGCCGACGCCGACGGCAACGACACGATCGCCATCCGTCAGATGTGCTACCTGGCGCTGACCTACGACCACCGTCTCGTCGACGGCGCCGACGCGGGCCGCTTCCTCCAGGCGCTCAAGGCGCGCCTCGAGGAGGGCCGGTTCGAGTCGGAGGTCGGGCTCTGAGGACTCGGCTGACGGCCGGCCGCTGACGCGGCGGCACCACCGCAGCACGGGAGGGCGTGTTCCTGGCCACAGGGGCACGCCCTCCCGCCGTCGTCCCGGACGGCTCCGATAGGCTCGGAGCATGACCTTCCTGACCGGACTCCTCGTCTTCCTGCACCTCGTCGGCGCCGCGATCATCGTGGGCACGTGGATCTACACCCTGAAGCTTCCCACGGTCTCGCCGGGGCAGTTCCACGCGTCCCTGCTGAGCCTGGTCACCGGGGTGCTGCTCGTGGGGATCCACGAGATGGGCGACGGCGAGGTCAACCGCACGAAGATCACGGTCAAGCTCCTCATCGCCCTCGTGGTGGCGGTCGCGGCGTTCGTCGGGCACCGCAGGACCAGGCGCGGCGAGACGGTCTCGACCGGCCTGGCCCATGCCGTGGGCGGGTCCGCGCTGATCAACATGGCGGTCGCCACGCTCTGGTGATCCCGCTCCGCCCCGTCCGGACCCCCGGTGCTGCCCGTCAGCGCCGGGGGTCCTGCGTCGCCGGGTCCCCGGCGGCAGCAGCGGGTGCCACGTCGCGCAGCCGCCAGCCCTGCGCGGTGCGCACGAGGACGACGTCGACGGTCTGCACCCAGTCGTCCCCGGCCGGGACCACGGACGGGGCGGCGCCCGGGTCCCCGCGGTAGCCGTGCGTGCGGACCTCGGCCACGACCTCGACGACGCCGGCTGCCGGGGCGGCAGGACCCGCCGGGCGCACCGCCGCCACCTCCAGCACGAGTCCGGCGAACGGGTCCCCGCCGCCGCGGTCCGCCCGCTCGAGCGTGCGCCGGTCCGCCGCCAGGGTCGCGCTGCCGGGGGCGTAGACCTCCTCGAGGATCCGGGCGTCCCCGGTGCGCAGGGCCCGCCCCCGCCGCGCCACGAGCTCCCGCAGGGCCTCGCCGGCCCCGTCCGCCACGGCGCCGTCCGCCTCCCGGCCCGTCCGCGTGTCCTCCGCCGACCGGTGCCCGGGGTCATGGTCCTCCGCCGGCCCCGTCCCGGCGGCCCCGGGGACACCGGCCGGTCGAGTCGCGGACGATCCCGGGACCGGCGGGCTCCCGGGAGCGGACCGGCCGTCCTCCTCGGGCACCAGCAGCGTGCCCGCGGCAGCGGCGGCGAGCACCAGGGCGGCCGCCACCGACAGGCGCCCGCGCCACCGCCGGGCGCCGGCCCGCGCGCGGCCCCCGCCCGACGCGCACGCCCCGGCCGCCGGGCGCCGGTGTCCACCCCGCCCGGCACCGCCCGGCCCGGCGCCGCCCGCCCGGACCCAAGGGCCGGGGACGCGGCGGCCCCCGCGGCGAGCGCCGCCGCGGTGGGCCGGTCGGCCGGTTCGACCGCGAGGGCCGCCTGCACCGCGCCGACGAGCTCCGGCGGGGCGGCCGGACACAGCAGGGCCAGCGGCACGCGGTGGCCGTCGGGCCCCGGCACCCGGCCGGTGAGCGCCGTCCACGCCACGACGCCCAGGGCGCGGACGTCGTCCTCCGGGCGGCCGCCGCCCCCGCCGGGCGGCACCGCGGCCCCCGCCAGGGTGACGCCGTCCGTCCCCTCACCCCGGAACAGGACCTGCCGCGCGGTGAGGCGCCCGTGGCACCAGCCGAGCGCGTGCAGCGCCGCGAGGCCCACGGCGGCCCCGCGCAGCACCTCGGCGGCCTCGTCCGCGCGGAGCGGTCCGCGCCGGGCCAGCCGCTCCGCCAGGGAGCCGCCGGCCAGGCGGTCCTCGACGAGCCCGACCGGGGCGGCCGCGGGGCCGAGCAGGGCCCGCACCGCCACGAGGTGGGGCGTCTGCCGTCCCGCCAGGTCCCCGGCCGCCGCCCGCGCGACGGCCGGGGCGAGGCCTGGTCCCGCCCCGTCCCGGGCGCACACGCGCAGCACGAACTCCTCCCCGGAGCGCTCCTCGCGCACCAGCCACGTGCTGCGCCCCAGCGGCCGCACGCTCTGCAGCCCCTCCGCCTCCGGCAGGAGCGGCGCACGGCCGGGCTGCCCGGACGGCGCCGCGCCGCCGCGGGCACCGCCCCCCGCAGCGGCGGCCAGCCGCTCCCGCGGGGACGGGGCACGGACGGGATCGGGGGGTCCGCCGGCGCGGCGCCTGCGCTGTGGTCCATGGGCCCAGGATGCCCGGGCGGCGCCCGCGCCCGCCGGGGCCGTCCACAGCCCCGGCCCCGGCGGGCCTCCCGCCCGCGCGGTAGGCTGGGGGGCATGCCCCTCTCCTTCGAACGCCTCGGCTTCGACCCGCACCTCGTCGACTACCGGGCGGCCCTCGAGCTGCAGCAGAACGTGCACCGTCAGGTCGTCGCCGGCGAGCGGGCCAACACCGTGCTGCTGCTGGAGCACCCGCCGGTCTACACGGCCGGGCGGCGCACCGAGGCCCACGAGTACCCGTACGACGGGACCGAGGTCGTCGAGATCGGGCGCGGGGGCAAGCTGACCTACCACGGCCCCGGGATGCTCGTGGGCTACCCCATCGTCCGGCTGCCCGTGCCCATCGACGTGGTCCGGTTCGTCCGGCAGCTGGAGCAGATCATCCTCGCCGTGGTCGCCGACTTCGGCGTGGCGGCCACCACCGTCGACGGCCGCTCGGGGGCCTGGGTGCTCGCCGACGAGCGCGGGCCCGACCGCAAGATCGCGGCCATCGGCGTGCAGGTCTCCCGGCGGGCGACCCTGCACGGCTTCGCGCTCAACTGCTCCAACGACCTGCGCCCGTTCGGCAAGATCATCCCCTGCGGGATCACCGACGCCTCCGTCACGAGCATCTCCCAGGAGACGGGCCGGCGCGTGACCCCCGCCATGGTGGCGGGGCGCATGGAACAGGAAATATCCGCCCGGCAGGACGAGTTGTGCGAACAGTTCACCCCGTCCGGGACCCCCGGCCCGCTGCCCTGGCCGACCGCCGTCAGCTGACCTGCGCCGTCCCCGGGACCACCGGGACCCACAGCGCACCACCGTCGACATCTCGACAAGGAGACCGACCATGACCGTTGCCCCCGAGGGCCGCCGCCTGCTGCGCGTCGAGGCGCGCAACGCCCAGACGCCGATCGAGAAGAAGCCCTCGTGGCTGAAGAACACCGCCCGCATGGGCCCGGAGTTCCAGGAGCTCAAGTCCCTCGCCCGGGGCAAGGGGCTGCACACGGTCTGCGAGGAGGCGGGCTGTCCCAACATCTACGAGTGCTGGGAGGACCGGGAGGCCACGTTCCTGATCGGCGGGTCCAAGTGCACGCGCCGCTGCGACTTCTGCGACATCGCCACCGGCAAGCCGGACCTGCTCGACGTCACCGAGCCCCGGAAGGTCGCGGAGTCGGTCAAGGAGCTCGGCCTGCGCTACGCGACCGTCACGGGCGTGGCGCGCGACGACCTCGAGGACGGCGGCGCGTGGCTCTACGCCGAGACCATCCGCGCCATCCACACCCTGAACCCCAACACGGGCGTGGAGATCCTCATCCCGGACTTCCAGGGCAAGCCCGACCGGCTGCAGCAGGTCATCGACGCGCAGCCCGAGGTGTTCGCGCACAACGTCGAGACCGTCCCCCGCATCTTCCGCCAGATCCGCCCCGCGTTCACCTACGAGCGCTCCCTCGACGTCATCACCCAGGGCAAGGAGGCGGGCATGATCACGAAGTCCAACCTCATCCTCGGCATGGGCGAGACCACCGAGGAGATCCACGAGGCGCTGTGCGACCTCAACGACGCCGGGTGCGACATCATCACCCTGACCCAGTACCTGCGGCCCTCTCCGCTGTTCCACCCGATCGACCGGTGGGTCAAGCCCGAGGAGTTCGTGGAGCTGTCCGCGGCGGCCGAGGAGATCGGCTTCCTCGGGGTGATGGCCGGTCCCATGGTGCGCTCCTCGTACCGCGCCGGACGCCTGTGGGCGCGGGCCATGGAGAAGTCCGGGCGGGAGATCCCCGCCCACCTGGCGCACATCGAGGACACCGGCAGCGCCTCCCAGGAGGCGTCCTCGCTCGTGCAGCGGCTCGGCTGAGCCGTCGGCCGCTCGACGCCGCGACCACCCGCTAAACTGGAGGACGGACCGGGTACGGCGCGCTTCGGCGCGCCCGCCGCCGTGTCCCCGAACCACCGCCACCGCACCACAGGACGAGGTCTCACCGTGTCACCTTCCCACGCCAAGTCGCGCGCCACGTCGCGATCCGCCTCCTCCGGGAAGCCGTCCGACAAGCCGGCCGAGAAGCCGACCCGGGCGCAGAAGCGCGAGGCGAAGAAGCAGCGGAAGGCCGCCAAGGGCCCCGGTTTCCTCGGGCAGATCAAGCAGGTCTACGGGATGACCCGCGAGACCGAGCCGAACATCGGGTGGTGGATGCTGCTGCTGGGCCTCGGCGTCCTGCTGGTGTTCCTGCTGATCGGCGTGCTGGTCGGCAACTGGATCACCTGGCTGCTCATCGGCCTGCCCTTCGCCGTGCTGGCGGCCTCCTTCTACCTCTCCCGCCGGGCCGAGCGCGCCGCGTTCGCCCGGATCGAGGACCAGCCCGGCGCCGCCGGGGCCGCCCTCTCCGCCCTGCGCCGCGGCTGGATCGTCGAGGAGCAGCCCGTCGCCATGGACCCCCGCACCCGTGACCTCGTCTTCCGGGCCGTGGGCCGTCCCGGCGTGGTGCTCGTGACGGAGGGCCCCGCCGGCCGCGTGGACAAGCTCGTCTCCAAGGAGCGCCGCCGGATCGGACCGGTGATCCAGAACGTGCCGATCCACGTCATCAAGACCGGCAAGGGCGAGGGCCAGGTGCCCCTGCGCGAGCTGTCCAAGCAGATGAAGAAGCTGGAGAAGAAGCTCACCCAGCAGGAGGTGCAGACGGTGCACAAGCGGATGAGCACCCTCGGCAACCGGCTGCCGATCCCCAAGGGCGTGGATCCCATGCGCGCCCGGCCGGACCGCAAGGCCATGCGCGGCCGCTGAGCCCGGCTCCGCCACCACGACGGCGCCCCCCACCTCCCGAGGTGAGGGGCGCCGTCGTCGTTGCCGGTGGCCGGTGCCGGCCCGCCGTGCCGGGGCGGCGGGTCAGCGGACGCGGACCACGAGCGTGCCCACGGCCCGGTCGTGCAGCCCGCGCTGGTCGGCGTCGAAGACGACGGGCGGCAGGAGCAGGCACAGCAGCAGGGACCGCAGCGCGGCGCGGGCCGGGCCCGCCGGCCGGCCGTCGAGCGTCTGGACCTGCAGGCCCACCAGCAGGTGGCCCGGTGTGTGGCCGACGGTCCCGACGAGGAGCACGTTGAGGACGAGCAGCAGGACGAGGGTCATCAGCCCGTGCTCGTTCCACTGGGGCACCAGCCACTGCGCGACCGCCCAGCACAGGTACCAGTCCACCACCAGGGCCACGGCCCGCCGCCCGAAGCGGCCGACGGAACCCCGTCCCTCCGCGGGCCGGCCGAGGCGCTGCCCCGGGTACTGCTGGCCCGTCTGCGGCCCCTCGAGCCAGGAGCCCACGTCGCGTCTGTCGATCATGGTCCCAGGGTATCGGCCGGCACCGACCCGCCCTTCCGGCGGGTCCCCGGACCGGGCGCACGCCACGGCGGCGCCGGGCGCGTGTAACATCGCCGAAACACCCGGGATACGGGGCCTTAATGCCGTGTCCGTAGCGTGGGCTCCGGAATAGGGCGCCGCGCACGGCCACGGCCCGGTTGTCCAGCCCACCTATGAAGGAGAACAGCTGATGTTCCAGTCACCCGAGGAAGTCCTCGCGTTCATCAAGGACGAGGAGATCGTCTTCGTCGACATCCGGTTCACGGATCTGCCCGGCGTGCAGCAGCACTTCAACCTCCCGGCCAAAGCGGTGGACGACGACTTCTTCGTGCACGGCCAGCTGTTCGACGGCTCCTCCATCCGGGGCTTCCAGGGCATCGCCGAGTCCGACATGCAGCTGATCCCGGACCCGACCTCCGCGTTCGTCGACCCCTTCCGCGTCGAGAAGACCCTCGTGGTCACCTGCTCGATCGTCAACCCGCGCACCGGGGAGCCCTACCACCGCGACCCGCGCGGCGTGGCGGAGCGCGCCGAGGCGTACATGGCCTCGACCGGCATCGCGGACGTCGCGAACTTCGCCTCCGAGGCCGAGTTCTTCATCTTCGAGGACGTGCGCTTCCAGGTCCAGCCGCAGGGCTCGTTCTACTCCATCGACTCCGACGAGGCGCCCTGGAACTCCGGGCGCAAGGAGGAGGGCGGCAACCTCGGCAACAAGACTCTCACCAAGGGCGGCTACTTCCCGGTGTCCCCCGTCGACAAGCAGGCCGACCTGCGCGACGCGATGTGCGTGGCCCTCGACGAGGTCGGCCTCGAGGTCGAGCGCTCCCACCACGAGGTGGGCGCCCCCGGCCAGGCCGAGATCAACTACCGCTTCAACACCCTCACCAAGGCCGCGGACGACCTGCTGAAGTTCAAGTACGTCATCAAGAACACCGCGGACGCCTTCGGCAAGTCGGCGACCTTCATGCCGAAGCCGGTGTTCAACGACAACGGCTCGGGCATGCACTGCCACCAGTCCCTGTGGAAGGGCAGCGAGCCGCTGTTCTACGACGAGAAGGGCTACGCGGGCCTGTCCGACCTCGCCCGCTGGTACATCGGCGGCCTGCTCGAGCACTCCTCCGCCGTGCTGGCGTTCACGAACCCGACCGTGAACTCCTACCGCCGCCTGGTCAAGGGCTTCGAGGCCCCGGTCAACATGGTGTACTCGCAGGGCAACCGCTCCGCCGGCATCCGCATCCCGATCACGGGCACCAACCCGAAGGCCAAGCGCCTCGAGTTCCGCGCCCCGGACCCCTCGTGCAACCCCTACCTGGCGTTCGCCGCGCAGCTGATGGCGGGCCTGGACGGGATCCGCAACCGCATCGAGCCGGCCGACCCGATCGACAAGGACCTCTACGAGCTCCCGCCGGAGGAGGCCAAGGACATCAAGAAGGCCCCGGGCTCCCTGGAGGAGGCCCTGCAGGCCCTCGAGGCGGACCACGAGTTCCTGCTGGCCGGGGACGTGTTCACCGAGGACCTCATCGAGACCTGGATCGCCTACAAGCGCGAGAACGAGCTCAAGCCGCTCTCGCTCGTGCCGCACCCGCTCGAGTTCGAGCTCTACTACGGCGTCTGATCCGCACGGATACGGCGTCTGATCCGCACGGATCGCCCGCCGCACGGGGAAGGCCCCGGACCCCTCGCAGGGTCCGGGGCCTTCCCCGTGTCCGGGTCGCGGACCGCCCGGGCGGGCCCGTGCGCCGCGCTGGTCAGGACCCGGCGTCAGGACCCGTAGAACAGCCGCTCGAACACGGCGCGGGCCTGGCGGGTGGTGCGCAGGTAGTCCTGCTCGAGCCGCCCGGCCCCGCCGTGCTGGTAGCCGCACCAGCGGGCCACGGCCTCCAGGTCGGCGCGCTTGGCGGGCAGCACGTCGGAGGCCCGGCCGGTGCGCAGCACGTTGCCGTTGCGCACCGCCGTCGCGAGCCGCCACGCCGCCGCCAGCGCCGCGGCGTCCTCCGCGCTCACCAGTCCCTCCCGCTCGGCGGCGCGCAGGGCGGTCAGCGTGCCGGTCGTCCGCAGCCCCTCGACCCGGTGCCCGTGCTGTAGCTGCAGCGTCTGGACCAGCCACTCGACGTCGGAGAGCCCGCCCCGGCCGAGCTTGAGGTGGCGGGAGGGGTCGGCGCCGCGGGGCATCCGCTCGTTCTCCACGCGGGCCTTCATCCGCCGGATGTCCAGCAGCTGCTGCTCGGTGAACCGGGCCGGGTAGCGGTAGGGGTCGACCACCCGGCGGAACGCCTCGGCGAGCTCGTCGCTGCCGGCGATGGGCAGGGCCCGGGTCAGCGCCTGGAACTCCCAGGTCTGGGCCCACCGGGCGTAGTACTCGGCGTAGGCCTCCACGGAGCGCACCATGGGCCCCTGCTTGCCCTCCGGGCGCAGGTCGTTGTCGATCTCCAGGACCCGCTCGGCCACGATGGGCGGGGTGCAGGGGGCCTTGAGCAGCTGCACCGTGCGCTGCAGCAGCGTCTCCGCCTGGGCTCGCGCCGCGCCGGGCTCGGCGCCGTCCACGGGCGCGTAGACGTACACGACGTCCGCGTCCGACCCGTAGCCGATCTCCCGCCCGCCCTGCCGGCCCATGGCCACGACGAGGACGTCGGCCAGCCGGCCCCAGCGGCCGTAGACCTCCCGCTCGGCCACGTGCAGGGCCCCGAGGATGCAGGCCCGGTCGATGTCGGACAGCGCGGCGGCGACGTCCTCGACGTCGAGCAGCCCGGAGGTGTCCGCGAGCGCGACGCGCAGCTCCTCGCGGCGGCGGATCAGCCGGATCATCCGCACGGCCTCGCCGGAGTCCGGGTGGCGGGCCATCTGCGAGCGGATCTCGCTCCACAGGGTCTCGAACGCCACGGGGCACAGGTCGTCGTCGTGGCCGAGCCACGCGACGGCCTCCGGGGCGGTCTCCAGCAGGTCGGTGACGTAGCGGGAGCTCGAGAGGATGTGGCACAGCCGCTCGGCGGCGGCGTTGGAGTCCCGCAGCAGGCGCAGGAACCACGGGGTCGTGCCCAGCGACTCCGAGAGCCGACGGAAACCCAGCAGCCCGGCGTCGGCGTCGACCCCGTCCGCGAACCAGGACAGCAGCACGGGCAGCAGCGTGCGCAGGATCTCGGCGCGCCGGCTCACCCCGCGGGTGAGCGCCTCGATGTGGCGCACGGCGGCCTTCGGGTCCCGGTAGCCGAGGGCGGCCAGGCGGTCCCGCACGGACTCGGGCGAGAGCTGCGTGCCCGTCTCGGGCAGGTGGGCGAGGGCCGCCAGCAGGGGCCGGTAGAAGATCCGCTCGTGCATGCCGCGGACGTCCCGCTTGACCCGGCGCCAGTCCTCGAGCAGCGACTCCGCGGACGGGCGGGCCGTGTCCGCGGCACCGCGCACGGAGCGGGCGATGACCGTCAGCTCCCGCTCCTCCCGGGGCATCAGGTGGGTGCGGCGCAGCCGGAACAGCTGGATCCGGTGCTCGAGCAGGCGCAGCCACCGGTAGTGGGCGTGGAACTGCTCGCTGTCGCGGCGGCCGATGTAGCCGCCCTCGGACAGGGCGGCCAGGGAGTCGGTCGTGGCCTGGGTCCGGACCCGCTCGTCGGTGCGCCCGTGCACGAGCTGGAGCAGCTGGACGGTGAACTCGACGTCGCGCAGCCCGCCGGGGCCGAGCTTGATCTGGCGCTCCTGCTCGGCGTCCGGGATGTTGTCCGTGACGCGGCGGCGCATGGCCTGCACCGACTCCACGAAGCCCTCTCGGGCGGCGCTGCGCCACACGAACGGGGCGATCGCCCGCTGGTACGCCGCGCCCAGCGCGGGGTCCCCCGCGATGGGGCGGGCCTTGAGCAGGGCCTGGAACTCCCAGGACTCCGCCCAGCGCTCGTAGTAGCGCACGTGGGAGTCCAGGGTCCGCACGAGCGGGCCGTCCTTGCCCTCGGGCCGCAGGTTCGCGTCGAGCTCCCACAGCGGGGGCTCGCTCCCGCGCGCCATGATCGCCCGGGCGGTGCCCGTGGCCAGGGCCGTGGCGATGTTCGTCGCCTCGGTCGCGTCGAGGGGATCGGCGGGGTCGTCGTCGACCGCCATGACGTGGACGACGTCGACGTCCGAGATGTAGTTGAGCTCCCGCGCGCCGCACTTGCCCATCCCGATCACGGCGAGCCGGACCCGGTCGACGAGCTCCGGGGCCCACGTGCCGCCCGCCTCGGCGCGGGCGACGGCGAGCGCGGCGTCGACCGCCGCGGCCGCGAGGTCGGCGAGCTGCCGGCCCACCGCGGGCATGTAGTCCGCCGGGTAGAGCGCGCCGACGTCACGCAGCGCGATGCGGGTCAGCTCCCGGCGGTAGGCCACGCGCAGGGCGCTGTGGGCGTCGTCGCCGGAGCCGCCGGCCACGGGGGTGCGGGCGGCGGGGTCCGCGCCCACGGCGGCCAGCAGGTGGGCGCGGAACTCCTCCGCCGGGATCTCCCCGGGCTCGGCCGCCGCGGGCTCGGCGAGCAGGTCCAGCTGCTCGGGCCGGCGGAGCAGGAACTCCCCCAGGGCCTCGGAGGCGCCCAGCAGCCGGAAGACCGTCTCGGACGCCTCGGGGCCGGCGTTGATCCGGTCGGCGAGCTCGGGCACCCGCTCGAGCAGGCGCACGGTGAGCTGCAGGGCCACGTCGGGCGAGGCGGCGAGCGCGAGGCCCTGGAGCAGCCGCTCCCGGTCGACCCCGGCCAGCTCCGGGAAGCCGAGCCAGCGCTGGGCGTTGCGGGTGTCGGCGAAGCCCACCTTGATGAGCCGCCCGGAGGCGACGGCGTCGCCGGCTCCGGGCGACGTCGCGGGCTGGGGAGGGTGGGTCATGGCGCGGTCCGTCCGGGGATGTCGGGCACCGGGAGGGTGCACGGTGGGCGCGGGGCGGCGGGACCGCCCGCGGGCGGTCCCGCCGGGGCCTCAGAGGATGCCGAGGTTGCTCCTGAGCTCGAAGTGCGTGACGACGCGCCGGTACTCGTTCCAGTCGCGGCGCTTGTTGCGCAGGAAGTGGTCGAAGACCTGCTCCCCGAGCAGCTCGGCCATGAACTCCGACTCCTCGGTCTCCCGGATCGCGTCGTAAAGGCTCGAGGGCAGCGGGCTGTGGCCGAGGGCGCGGCGCTCGGCCGAGCTCATGGCGGCGACGTCGTCCATCTCCACGGGGGGCAGCTCGTAGCCGTTCTCGATGCCCTTCAGCCCCGCCGCCAGGATCGCGGCGTAGGAGAGGTAGGGGTTCGTGGCCGAGTCGATGCCGCGGTACTCGATCCGCGCGGACTGGACCTTGTCCGGCTTGGACAGGGGCACCCGCACGAGAGCGGAGCGGTTGTTGTGGCCCCACGAGAGGTAGGAGGGCGCCTCGCCCCCGCCCCACAGGCGCTTGTAGGAGTTGACGAACTGGTTGGTGACGGAGGTGAACTCCGGGGCGTGGCGCAGGATGCCCGCGATGAAGTGGCGGGCCGTGCGGGAGAGCCGGAACTCGGCCCCGGCCTCGAAGAACGCGTTGGTGTCCCCCTCGAACAGCGAGAAGTGCGTGTGCATCCCCGAGCCCGGGTGCTCCGTGAAGGGCTTGGGCATGAAGGTCGCGTAGAGGCCCTGGGAGAGGGCGACCTCCTTGATCACGGTGCGGAACGTCATGATGTTGTCCGCCGTCTGCAGGGCGTCGGCGTAGCGCAGGTCGATCTCGTTCTGCCCGGGGCCCGCCTCGTGGTGGGAGAACTCGACGGAGATCCCCACGGCCTCGAGCATGTTGACGGCCTTGCGGCGGAAGTCCTGGACGACCCCGCCCGGGACGTGGTCGAAGTAGCCCTCCTGGTCCACGGGGACGGGCTGGCCGTCGGCGTCGAGCTGGTCGGACTTCATGAGGTAGAACTCGATCTCGGGGGCGGTGTAGCAGGTGAAGCCCATGTCGGAGGCCTTGTCCAGCACGCGCCCGAGGACCCCGCGGGGGTCCGAGGCCGACGGCTCGCCGTCGGGCGTGAGGATGTTGCAGAACATCCGGGCCGTGGGCTCCGTCTCCCCGCGCCACGGCAGGATCTGGAACGTGGAGGGGTCCGGCTGGAGCAGCATGTCGGACTCGTAGACCCGCGAGAGGCCCTCGATGGACGAGCCGTCGAAGCCCAGGCCCTCCTCGAACGCGGCCTCCACCTCGGCGGGGGCCAGGGCCACCGACTTGAGGGCGCCGACGACGTCCGTGAACCACATGCGGACGAAGCGGACGTCGCGCTCCTCGATGGTCCTGAGGACGAACTCCTGCTGACGGTCCATGGTCTTCTTTCCTCGTCTTCCTGCTCCGCGCCGCCGGCGGCCCGCACGGGCGGCGTCGGCCGGGGGCGATCCCTGTCCCGCCCACTCTAACGCGCCTCCGGGGCCCGCCCGCGGGGGTGCCCCGGGCGCGCCCGCTAGGCTGGAGCCCATGACCCAGCAGTCCCAGGACACCCCCCGCCCGGAGGCGGGCGCCCTCGACGTGCGCCGGGTGCGCACGCACCACCTGCGGGAGGCGAAGCGCCGCGGCGAGAAGTTCACCATGCTCACGAGCTACGACGCCCTGACGGCGGCGATCTTCGACGCCGCCGGCGTCGACACCCTGCTCGTGGGCGACTCCGCGGGCAACAACGTCCTGGGCTACGCCACCACGCTGCCCGTCACCGTGGACGAGCTGCTGCCGCTGTGCCGTGCCGTGTCGGGCGCGGTGGAGCGCGCGTTCGTCGTCGTCGACCTGCCGTTCGGCTCCTACGAGGGCTCCCCCGAGCAGGCCGTGGCCACCGCGGTGCGCTTCCTCAAGGAGGGCGGGGCCCACGCGGTGAAGCTGGAGGGCGGGGCCTGGTTCGCCCCGCACGTGCGGGCCATGACGCAGGCCGGCGTGCCCGTCGTCGCGCACGTGGGCTTCACCCCGCAGAGCGAGCACGCCCTCGGCGGGTACCGCGTGCAGGGCCGCGGCGACGCGGCCCGGACCCTCCTGGAGGACGCGCGCGCCCTCCAGGACGCCGGGGCCTTCTGCGTGCTGATGGAGATGGTCCCGGCCGAGGCCGCCGCCGCGGTGGACGCCGCCCTGGAGGTGCCGACCGTGGGGATCGGCGCGGGGGCCGCCACCACGGGCCAGGTGCTCGTGTGGCAGGACATGCTGGGCCTGCGCCAGGGGCGGCTGCCCCGCTTCGTCCACCGGTACGCGGACCTGCACGGCGTGGTCTCGGAGGCCGTGGGCCGCTACGTCGAGGACGTGCGCACCGGCCGGTTCCCCGGCCCGGAGCACAGCTACTGACCCCGCGCCCACCGCGGCGCGGACGCGGGCCGGCCCCGCCGGGGACCGGCCCGGGGCGCTCAGTCCTCCCGGTAGGCCCGGTCCTCCTCGTCCCACTTCTTCGTGCGCTCCGCCGCGAGCCTGAGGGCGTTCTGCGCCTCCTCGCGCGTCGCGTAGGGGCCGAGCAGCTTGCGGTAGTCCGACTGGGCGCCCTCCTCGACCTCGTGGGTGTAGGTGTTGAACCAGAACTCGGCCATGCCGTCTCCTCTCCGTGACCGCCACCGGGCCGGTGGCGGCACCCGGGGCGTTAGGGTAGATCCTAGGCCCGGACCGGCTCCCCCGGGGCCGGGCGCATCCCGATCCAGGAGGTCCAGACCCCCGTGCCCTCGCACAACACCCCCGTCCCCGGCGCGACCGCCCCCGTCGGCACCCTCACCCCGGGGACCGTCAGCCCGGAGCTGACCGTTCCCCCGCGCATCGTGCGCCCCGAGTACGTCGGGCGCGCCGAGCCGGACGAGGGCCGGGGCGGCAACGTCTACACCCCCGAGGAGGTCGAGCTGATCCGCGCGGCCGGCACGATCGCCGCGCGCGCCATGCACGAGGCGGGCCGGGCCGCGGTCCCCGGCGCCACGACCGACCAGCTGGACCGGATCGCCCACGAGTACATGTGCGACCACGGGGCCTACCCCTCCACCCTCGGCTACCGGGGCTTCCCCAAGTCCGTGTGCACGTCCCTCAACGAGGTGATCTGCCACGGCATCCCCGACTCGACGGTCCTCGAGGACGGCGACATCCTCAACCTCGACGTCACCGCCTACAAGGACGGCTTCCACGGGGACACCAACCACATGTTCCTGGTGGGCGACGTCGACGAGGAGTCCCGCCTGCTCGTCGAGCGCACCCAGGAGGCCCTGCACCGGGCGGTCAGGGCCGTCCGCCCCGGCCGGGAGATCAACGTCATCGGCCGGGTCATCGAGAAGTACGCCCAGCGCTTCGGCTACGGGGTGGTCCGGGACTTCACCGGCCACGGCGTGGGCCGCGAGTTCCACTCGGGCCTGATCGTCCCCCACTACGACGCCGCCCCGTCCTACTCGACCGTCATGGTCCCCGGCATGGTGTTCACCATCGAGCCGATGCTGACCCTGGGCACGATCCAGTGGGAGCAGTGGGACGACGACTGGACGGTGACCACCCGGGACCGCCGCCGCAGCGCCCAGTTCGAGCACACGCTGGCGGTGACGGAGGACGGTGTGGACATCCTGACCCTGCCGTAGACTGCCGACTGATCACCCGCCCACGGCACCCCGAGAGGACCGCCCCATGACCACACCAGATCGCACCGTCGCGAACGTACCGAGCCGTCGCGTGATCGGCATCGACTTCGGTGGCACCGGCACCAAGGGCGGGATCGTGGACCTGGACACCGGCGAGCTCGTCGGGGAGCGCTTCCGCATCCCCACTCCCCAGCCCGCCACCCCGGAGGCCGTGGCCGGCGTCGTGGAGCAGATCGTCGCCGAGCTACAGTCCCGGCCGGAGGCCCCGGAGCCGGACTCCCCCGTGGGGATCGTCTTCCCCGCCATCATCAAGGACGGCGTCGCCCTGTCGGCCGCGAACATCGACAAGGCGTGGATCGGCACGGACGTCGACGCGCTGATGACCGAGCGGCTGGGCCGTCCGGTCGAGGCCCTCAACGACGCCGACGCCGCAGGCCTGGCCGAGGCGGTCTACGGCGCCGGGCGGGGCGTGAAGGGGCTGGTCATCGTGATCACCCTGGGCACCGGCATCGGCTCCGCGCTGATCCTCAACGGCCAGCTCGTGCCGAACGCGGAGCTCGGCCACCTGGAGATCGACGGCCACGACGCCGAGACCCGCGCCTCGGCGTCCGCGCGCGAGCGCGAGGAGCTGTCGTGGAAGAAATGGGCGACCAAGCGGCTGCAGCGCTACTTCAGCCACGTGGAGTTCCTCTTCTCCCCGAACCTGTTCATCGTGGGCGGCGGGGTCTCCAAGACCGCGGACAAGTTCCTGCCGTACCTCCAGCTGCGCACCCCGGTCGAGGTCGCCCGGCTGCGCAACAACGCCGGCATCGTCGGCGCGGCCCTGTGGGCCGGCATCCCGCACACGCCCGAGGGCTGAACCCCTCCTGCACGACGACGCCCGGGGGCCTCTGCACAGAGGGCCCCGGGCGTCGTCGTGCGGGAGGCGCCGTGGCCGGGGCCAGGAGCACCGGCACGAAAAAAACCCGCCGGAGGCCGCGGCTTCCCCTCCGCAGCCCCCGGCGGGGGTCTGTTGCGCTCCCCACTCTACGACCGCCACCGGCGGGCGGCAAGGGACACGCCGGGAAAATCCTCCGGGGAACCGGCGGGTCAGAGCAGCCGCGGCTGGGACACGCCCTCGAGGCCCTTGTTCCTCGGCCGGCGGCCCGAGCGCTTGCGCGCCCCGGAGCCCGGGGGCTCGACGGTGGCCGGGATCGTCTGCTGCCCCGTCTGCTCGGCCTGCTGGGCGCGCAGCAGGTCGATCGCGTCCTCGAAGTCGGACAGGCCGTCGAAGGCCTGGTAGACGCTCGCGAAGCGCAGGTAGGCGACCACGTCCAGGCGGCGCAGCGGGGCCAGGATCGCGAGCCCCACCTCGTGGGCCTCGATCTCGGCGGCGCCCATGGCCCGGATCGTCTCCTCGACCTCCTGGGCGAGCATCGCGAGGTCGTCCTCGCTCACGGGCCGGCCCTGGCAGGCCTTGCGGACGCCGTTGACGATCTTCTGCCGGTCGAAGGGCTCGGTCACGCCGGAGCGCTTGATCACCGAGATGGTCGTCGTCTCCAGGGTCGAGAAGCGGCGCCCGCACTCGGAGCACTGCCGGCGGCGGCGGATGGCCGTCCCGTCGTCCGTGGTGCGGCTGTCGACGACGCGGGAGTCGGCGTGGCGGCAGAAGGGGCAGTGCACGGCGCGGCTCAGCCCCCGGTGCGGATCGTGACGGCCCGCCCGTGCGCGGGCAGGTCCTCGGACTGCGCCACCGCCACGATGTCCGGGCCGATCGCGGCCAGCGCCTCCTGCGAGTACTCGACGAGCTGCACGGCCTTCATGAACGCCGTGGTGGACAGCCCCTGGGCGTGCACCGCGGTCCCGCCCGTGGGCAGGACGTGGTTGGACCCGGCGGCGTAGTCGCCCAGCGGGACGGGACTGTACGGGCCGAGGAAGATCGCCCCGGCGTTGCGCACCCGGGCGGCCACCGCCTGCGGGTCGGCGGTGTGGATCTCGAGGTGCTCGGCGGCGTAGGCGTCGGCCACGGCGATCGAGGCGTCGAGGTCGTCGGTGAGCACGATCCCGGACTGGGGCCCGGACAGGGCGGTCGCGATCCGCTGCCGGTGCTTGGCCGCGGGCACCTGCACGGCCAGCTCCGCCTCGACGCGCGCGGCGAGCCCGGGCGAGTGCGTGATCAGCACGGCGCCGGCGGCCGGGTCGTGCTCGGCCTGGGAGACGAGGTCCGCGGCGATGTAGGCGGGGTCGGCGGTGTCGTCGGCGAGGACGGCGATCTCCGTGGTCCCCGCCTCCGCGTCCACGCCCACGACCGAGCGCAGCAGGCGCTTGGCGGTCGCCACGTAGATGTTGCCGGGACCCGTGACGGTGTCCACGGGCTCGAGGACGTCGTCGCCGTCGGCGACCCCGTAGGCCATGGCGGCCAGCGACTGGGCGCCGCCGATCGCCCACACCTCGTCCACGCCGAGCAGCCCGGCGGCGGCGAGGATGGTGGGGTGCGGCAGCCCGCCGAACTCCTTCTGCGGCGGGGTGCACAGCACCACGGAGCCCACGCCGGCGGCCTGGGCGGGCACGACGTTCATCACGACGGAGGACGGGTAGACCGCGAGCCCGCCGGGCACGTAGAGCCCGGCCCGGCGCAGCGGCGTCCAGCGGTGGACGAGGACCGCGCCGGGGGCGACCTCCACGCGGGCGTCCGCGGGCCGCTGGGCCTGCGCGAACGCGCGGGTGCGCTCGATGGCGGTCTCCAGGCCCCTGCGCACGGCGGGGTCCAGGGCGTCGACGGCCCGGCGGATCCCGGCCGGGTCGACCCGCAGCCGGTCCTGCTCCACGCCGTCGAAGCGCTGGGCGTAGCGGCGCAGGGCGGCGGCGCCCTCCGTCCGGACGGCCTCGAGGATCTCGGCGACGGCCTGCTCGGCGGACGCGCGCGAGCCGGTGCTCTGCCGGGGCACGACCGAGCGCAGCTCGGACCACGACAGGTGCCGGCCGCGCAGGTCGATGGTCCGCAGGGCCGCTGTCGTGGTCGTCTCAGCTGTAGTCACGACATCCATGGTATTCCACCGGGCCGCCCGGGTGCGCTCGGCTCGTTGCGCTCGCCGCCCGGGTGCGCTAGACCTCCAGGCAGGTGGGCCCGAGCAGGACCTTAAGGTCCCCGAACAGGGCCGGCGAGGGGTTCACCCGCAGGTCCGGGCCCAGGCGCAGGACCTGCACCTTCTGCCGGGTCTCCAGGTGGATGCGGACCTCGGAGTCGCCGCGGTGGTTGCGCAGCACCGCCCCGATCTCCTTGACCGTCTCCTCGGTGGCCCGGAACTCGGGCAGCGCGATGAGCACGGGCCCGTTGTGCCCGTCGGCGGAGAGCTCCGGCACGGTCAGCTCCTGGGCGGAGATCGTCACGGACCCGTCGTCCCGGCGCTGCAGCCGTCCCTTGATCACGCAGATCAGGTCCTCGGCGAGCACCCCGGCGATCGGGGCGTAGGCCTTGCCGAAGAACATGATCTCGATGGACCCCGTCCGGTCCTCCAGCTCCACCCGGGCGTAGGCGTTGCCGGAGGTCTTGGCGATCCGCCGGGACAGGGACGTGATCATCCCCGCCACGGTGACCACCGCGCCGTCGGGCCGGCCGTCCTCGCCGAGCAGCGGCTGGATCGAGGTGTCGGCGTACTGGCCCAGCGCCTCGTCGAGCCCGCGCAGCGGGTGGTCGGAGACGTAGAGCCCGAGCATCTCGCGCTCGAAGGCGAGCAGGTCCTTGCGCTCCCACTCCGGGACGTCGGGCACCGCGACCGTCAGGGACGTGGTGGGGTCCTCGTCCATCCCCATCCCGCCGAAGAGGTCGAACTGACCGGCCGCCTCCTGGCGCTTGACGGCGACCGTGGCGTCGACCGCCTCCTCGTGGCACATCACGAGGCCCCGCCGGGTGTGCCCGAGCCGGTCGAAGGCGCCCGCCTTGACCATGGACTCGATCGTGCGCTTGTTGCACACCACCGCGGGGACCTTGGCGAGGAAGTCGTTGAAGGACGTGAACGCGCCCTTCTCCTCGCGGGCCTCGACCATGGCGGTGACGACGTTGGCGCCCACGTTGCGCACGGCGCCCATGCCGAACCGGATGTCGCTGCCCACCGGGGTGAAGTTCAGGGCGGACTCGTTGACGTCCGGGGGCAGCACGGTGATGCCCATCCGCCGGCACTCGTTGAGGTAGAGCGCGAGCTTGTCCTTGTCGTCGCCCACCGAGGTCAGCAGCGCGGCCATGTATTCGGCCGGGTAGTGCGCCTTGAGGTACGCCGTCCAGTAGGACACGAGCCCGTAGGCGGCGGTGTGGGCCTTGTTGAACGCGTAGTCCGAGAACGACTCCAGCACGTTCCACAGGGTCTGGCAGGCCTCGAGCGAGTAGCCGTTGCCCTGCATGCCCTCGAAGAAGACGGCCTGCTGCTTGTCCAGCTCCGACTTCTTCTTCTTGCCCATGGCCCGGCGCAGCAGGTCGGCCTGGCCCAGCGAGTAGTTCGCGAGCTTCTGCGCGGCGGCCATGACCTGCTCCTGGTAGACGATCAGGCCGTAGGTCGTGTCCAGGATCTCGGCGAGGGGTTCCTCGAGCTCGGGGTGGATCGGGGTGATCTCCTGCTGCCCGTTCTTGCGCAGCGCGTAGTTGGTGTGCGAGTTCACGCCCATGGGCCCCGGGCGGTACAGCGCGAGCACCGCGGAGATGTCCTCGAAGTTGTCGGGACGCATGAGCTTGAGCAGCTGGCGCATGGGCCCGCCGTCGAGCTGGAACACCCCGAGGGTGTCGCCGCGGGCGAGCAGCTCGTAGGAGTCCTTGTCGTCCAGGGCGAGGTTCTCGAGGTCCAGCTCGAAGCCGTCCTGGTTGAGCTGGATGTTCTCCAGGGCGTCGGAGATGATCGTGAGGTTGCGCAGCCCCAGGAAGTCCATCTTGATCAGCCCGAGCCCCTCGCACGTGGGGTAGTCGAACTGGGTGATGACCTGCCCGTCCTGCTCCCGGCGCATGATCGGGATGATGTCGATCAGCGGGTGCGAGGACATGATGACGCCGGCCGCGTGCACGCCCCACTGGCGCTTGAGGCCCTCCAGGCCCTCGGCGGTCTCGAAGATCTTCTTCGCCTCGGCGTCCTGGGCGAGGATCTCGCGCAGCTCCTCCGCCTCGCCGTGGCGCTTGGCGCCCGGGTCGTAGACGTCCTTGAGGGAGATGCCCTTGCCCATGACGTCCGGCGGCATCGCCTTGGTGAGCTTCTCGCCCATGGAGAAGGGGTAGCCGAGCACGCGCGAGGAGTCCTTCAGCGCCTGCTTGGCCTTGATGGTGCCGTAGGTGACGATCATGGCCACGCGCTCGTCGCCGTACTTCTCGGTGACGTAGCGGATCACCTCGGAGCGGCGGCGGTCGTCGAAGTCGACGTCGAAGTCGGGCATGGACACGCGCTCCGGGTTGAGGAAGCGCTCGAAGATCAGGCCGTGCTCGAGGGGGTTGAGCTCGGTGATGCGCATGGCGTACGCGACCATGGAGCCGGCCCCGGAGCCACGGCCCGGACCGACCCGGATGCCGTTGTTCTTGGCCCAGTTGATGAAGTCCGCGACCACCAGGAAGTACCCGGGGAAGCCCATCTGCAGGATGATCCCGATCTCGTAGTCGGCCTGCTTCTGCACCTCCTCGGGGATCCCGCCCGGGAAGCGGTGGTGCAGGCCCTGCTGGACCTCCTTGACGAACCAGGACTGCTCGTCCTCGCCCTCGGGCACCGGGAAGCGCGGCATGTAGTTGGCGGAGGTGTCGAACTCGACGGAGCAGCGCTCGGCGATCTCGAGGGTGTTGTCGCACGCCTCCGGGAAGTCGCGGAAGAGCTCCCGCATCTCGGCGGGGGACTTCAGGTAGAACTCGTCGGCGTCGAACTTGAACCGCTTGGGGTCCGCCAGGGTGGAGCCGGACTGCACGCACAGCAGCGCGGCGTGGGACTTGGCGTCCTCCGCGTGCGTGTAGTGCAGGTCGTTGGTGGCCACGAGCGGCAGGCCGAGGTCCTTGGCGAGCCTGAGCAGGTCGCTCGTGACGTTCTTCTCGATCGCGAGCCCGTGGTCCATCAGCTCGCAGTAGAAGTTCTCGGCCCCGAAGATGTCCCGGAACTCCGCGGCGGCCTCGCGGGCCTCCTGGTACTGGCCCAGGCGCAGCCGCGTCTGGACCTCCCCGGACGGGCACCCGGTGGTCGCGATGAGGCCCTTGCCGTACTGGTTGAGCAGCTCGCGGTCCATTCGCGGCTTGTACAGCTGGCCCTCGAGGGAGGCCAGGGACGAGGCGCGGAAGAGGTTCTGCATGCCCTCCGTGGACTGGGCGAGCAGGGTCATGTGGGTGTACGCGCCACCGCCGGAGACGTCGTCGCGCCCGCCGTCGGCGAACTTCACGCGCGAGCGGTCGGAGCGGGCGGTGCCGGGGGTGAGGTACGCCTCGACGCCGATGATCGGCTTGATCCCGGCGCTGCGGGCCTTGTTCCAGAAGTCGAAGGCGCCGAAGACGTAGCCGTGGTCGGTGGTGGCGAGGGACGTCATGCCCATCTCGTGGCACGCCTCGAAGAGGTCGTCGAGGCGCGCGGCACCGTCGAGCATCGAGTACTCGGTGTGCACGTGCAGGTGGGTGAAGCTCTTCTTGCCGGATGCCGTCGTCACCCGTCCAGTGTAGTGCTCCGCTCCGACGGCCCCGGCCGGGGCCCGGGCCCGCCGCTCAGGCGGGCCCGCCGTCCCGCAGGCTCTCCAGGGCGAAGGAGAGGTCCGGCGGGTAGGGGCTGTCGAACTCGACCGGCTCCCCCGTCCCCGGGTGCTCGAAGCCGAGGCGCTTGGCGTGCAGCCACTGCCGGGTCAGTCCCAGCCCGGCCGACAGCGCCGGGTCGGCGCCGTAGGTGAGGTCGCCGCAGCACGGGTGGCGCAGCGCGGAGAAGTGCACGCGGATCTGGTGGGTGCGCCCGGTCTCCAGGTGCACCTCCACGAGCGTGGCCCGGCCGAACGCCTCGAGCACCTCGTAGTGGGTGACGGCGTGGCGCCCGCCCTCGACCACCGCGAACCGCCAGTCGTAGCCGGGGTGGCGCCCGATCGGGGCGTCGATCGTGCCCCGCAGCGGGTCGGGCAGTCCCTGCACCACGGTGTGGTAGACCTTCGTGACCGTCCGCTCCTTGAAGGCGCGCTTGAGGGCCGTGTACGCCCGCTCCGTGCGCGCCACGACCATCAGCCCGGAGGTGCCGACGTCGAGGCGGTGCACCACGCCCTGGCGCTCGGGGGCCCCCGAGGTGCTCACGGCGACCCCGGCCCCGGCCAGGGCGCCCACCACGGTGGGGCCCTTCCAGCCCGGCGACGGGTGGGCGGCGACCCCCGGGGGCTTGTCGATGACGACGATGTCGTCGTCGAGGTGGACCACGCGGAAGTCGTCGACGAGCTGGGGGACGATCCGGCCCGGGTCCTCCGGGACGGGCACGTGCACGGTGAGGGTCTGGGAGGTCTCCACGCGGAAGGACTTGGCGACCGCCCGGCCGCGGTGCAGCACGCGCCCCTCCGCGCACAGCCCGGCGGCGGCGGAGCGGGAGAGCCCCGTCAGCGCGGCCACGGCGGCGTCGACGCGCTGGCCCTCGAGCTCGGGCGGGACGGTGAAGCGCTCCTCGGCGTGGGTGGGCTCAGGCACGGGTCCCCTCCTCCCCCGGCGCCGCGCCGAGCGCGCCTCCCGGGCCGGCACCGGGCCCGGAGCCGGTGCCCCGGCCCGGGCGGGTGCCGTCGAGCTCGCGGCCGAGCAGGGTGAGCAGCACGACGAGGCCGACCCCGGCGACGACCCCGCAGTCGGCGACGTTGAAGATGGCGAAGCGGGGCACCGCGATGAAGTCGACGACGTGGCCCACCCCGAAGCCGGGCTGCCGCAGGAGCCGGTCGGTGAGGTTGCCGAGCGCCCCGCCCAGCACGAGGCCCAGAGCCAGCGCCCACGGCGCGGAGCGCACGCGGAGCAGGGTGCGGACGATGACGACGGAGACGACCGCCATGACGAGGGTGAACACCCAGGTGATGCTCTCGCCCAGGGAGAACGCGGCGCCCGGGTTGCGGATGAACTGCCACCACAGCAGGCCGTCGACCACGGGGATCCGCCGCCCGGGCACCAGGGCGGAGACGACCCACCACTTGGTGAGCTGGTCGAGGGCGTAGACCAGCAGCGCGGCGACCGCGGCGAGCAGGAGGACGCCGCGGCGCGGCGCGGCCGTCGGGCTGGCGTCCGCGGGGACGTCGGGGTGCTGGCTCATGCTCTCCTCGGGATCGGCGGTCTCCGGGCGGGGCGACGGGCGTCGCGGCCCGGGGCGGGGCCCGCACGGCCCCGCTCCATGGTGCCACGTCCCCGGCGGAGGCGCCGGGGACGTGGCACGACGACGGAGGGACCGGCCCGTGGCCGGTCCCTCCGTCGTCGTGCCCGGGGCGGCCGGGCTCAGGCCTGCTCGACCGCGTCGGCGGGGCGGGCGCCGGCGGGCTCGAGCGACGGGGTCGTGTCGAGGTCCTGCAGCTGGTCCTGGATGAAGCCCCGCAGGTTCGTGCGGTAGTCGGCCTCGAAGGCGCGCAGCCCGGAGACGCGGGTCTCCAGCTCGGCCTGCTCCTCCTGCAGCACGGAGAGGGTCTCCTCGCGGGTGCGCCGGGCGTCGGCCACGAGCTCCTCGGCCCGGGTGCGGCCCTCGGCGATGAGCCGCTCGCGCTCGGCGGTGCCCTGCGAGACGTAGTCGTCGTGCAGCTTCTGGGCCATGGCGAGCACGCCGGCCGCGGACTGGGCGACGTCGACGGCCGGGGCGGCCCCGGTCGCCGCGGCGGGCTCGGCCGGTTCCGCGGGAGCCTCGGTGACGGTGACGGCGGAGGTCTGCGCAGGCTCGGCGGCGGTGGGCAGCCCCGGCTCCGACACCGGCGACGGCGCGGACTCCCGGGGCGCCACGGGCTGCCCGGCGGCCTCGAGCTGCTGCTTGAGGTCGGTGTTCTCCTGGTTCAGGCGGCGCAGCTCCACGACGATCTCGTCGAGGAAGTCGTCGACCTCGTCCTGGTCGTAGCCCTCACGGAACTTGGTGGGCTGGAAACGCTTGTTGATGACGTCTTCGGGGGTCAGGGCCATGGGGCATTCCTCCTTGTGCGGGGCTGGGGCGGGCGCGTCCGCGGGGTCGGCGGGGGTCCGGCCGACCGGGTCCGGGCGGCGCCGGGAGCGGGGCCGGGACCCGGCGGGCGGTCCGGCTACAGGGTACAGGGTGGGCCGTCGCGGCCCGGCTCAGATCAGCAGCTGGCCGACGATGCCCTGCAGGATGCTGATCGCGAAGATGAGGATGAGGAACCCCAGGTCCAGCGACACCCCGCCCAGGCGCAGCGGCGGCACGAGCCGGCGCAGCAGGCGCATGGGCGGGTCCGTGATGGTGTACACCGCCGACGCCGCGACGAGGGCGGCGCCGCGGGGCCGCCAGTTGCGGGCGAACATCTGGACCCAGTCGAGGACGAGGCGCGCCAGCAGGGCCACGTAGACGAGGTGCAGGGCGAGGTACAGCACGGAGAGCAGCAGTTCCATGGGGAGTCTCAGTCCTCCTGGTCGTCGTCGGCCTCGTCCGCCTCGTCGGCCGCGGAGGGGTGCCCGACGACCTCGACGTAGGACGGGGTGAGCAGGAAGACCTTGCCGGTCACCCGCTCGATGGATCCGTGCAGGGCGAAGACCAGCCCGGCGGAGAAGTCCACGAGCCGCTTGGCCTCCGCGTCGCCCATGTCGCTGACGTTCATGATCACGGGAGTGCCCTCCCGGAACGCCTCGCCGATGGACTTCGCGTCGTTGTAGGAGCGGGGGTGGACGGTGGTGATGGTGCGCAAGGTCGAGCTGTCCTCTCGAGAGCTGGAGAAGGCGCGCTTGATGGGGGTCACCGGCGCCCGGTACTCGGCCGAGCGGCGCGGTGCCGCCACGGCGGTGGACTCCTGGGCGCGCGCCTCGCGCGGCTCCTCGCGGATCGCGACAGCGGACTGGTGCTCCTGGCGGTCAGGCGTCGGCTCGTCGTAGTCCTCGTCCGTCTCGGCGAGGCCGAGATAGATCATGGTGCGGCGCAACGCTCCGGCCATGGTGCTCTCCTTGACTGTCTGTGCGGATATCGGCGGTGGGGGGAGGTCCGGGATCCTCGGCCGCCACGCGCCCGCAGGGATGCACGGAGCGCGGTACGGCCCTGGCCCGTCAGGGCCGTCCTCCAAGCTATCGTACGGGTGGTCGGGGGCCGAGGATATCGGAGCCGACGCGCACGTGGGTGGCTCCCCGGGCGACGGCTTCCTCCAGGTCGTGGCTCATTCCGGCGGACACCGCCGTGGCCCCCGGCAGGGACCGCTGCAGGAGCTGCGACAGTTCGTGCAGCCGGTCGAAGGCCGGGCCCGGCGGCGCGCCCAGGGGCGCGACGGCCATCACGCCGCCCGCGCGCAGGCCCTCCGTGGCGGCGATCCGCTCGGCGAGCGCGACGACGTCCTCGGGGCGGGCCCCGCCGCGGTGCTCCTCGGCGTCGAGGGAGACCTGGACCAGGCACGTCAGGTCCTCGGCCGCACACGGGCCCGGCGGCTCGTCCCCGGCGGCCGCGGCCTCCCGGTGGCGCAGCACGGCCCGGCCGAGGGCCGTCACCAGCGAGGCGCGGTCCACCGAGTGCACCCAGGAGGCGTAGCGGACCACCGACCTCGCCTTGTTGGACTGCAGCTGGCCGATGAAGTGCCAGGTCAGCGGGGCAGCGCCGAGCTCCCTCGCCTCCCGTGCCTTGGCGGTGGCCTCCTGGTCGCGGTTCTCGCCCACGTCGCGCACGCCCAGGCGGTGCAGCCGGGCGACGTCGGCCGCGGGGAAGAACTTCGTCACCGCGATCAGCGTGGGCTCGTCCGCCCGGGGGTCCTGGCCGGCCGCGGCGGTGGCGACCCGGGCGCGGACCCGGTCGAGGGCGTGCGCGAGCTCGCGGGTGCGCGGGTCCTCCCCCGCGTCCCGGCGGGCCGGGTCCGGCCCGGCGCTCACGCGGCGCCCTGCGCGGGGTCCGCGGGCGCGCTGCGCCAGACGAGGCCGGCGATGCGCCCGGAGCCCGGGTCCCGGCGGTGCGAGGACAGCCGCTCGTTCTCGCGCGTGCAGGAGGCCCCGGCCGGCCCGGCGACCGTGACCCCGAGGGCCTCGAGCCGGTCGCGGGCGCCCGCGGGCAGGTCGAGCGACGGGGTGCCCCAGGTGGTCGTGGCCGCCACCGCCGGGATCCGCCGCACGGACTCCTCCTGCATCGCGGCGGGCACCTCGTAGCACCCGCCGCAGATCGACGGCCCGATCCACGCCGCCAGCCCGTCGGCCCCGCGGGCCCGCAGCTGCTCGACGGTCCGCTCGAGCACGCCGTCCAGCAGCCCGCGCCGCCCGGCGTGCGCCACGGCGGTGACGGGCCCGTGCGGGCCGCGGCCGACCAGCACCACGGGCACGCAGTCGGCGACCATCACGGCCAGGGACGCACCGTCCGCCGAGACGGCGGCGTCCGCCGTGGGCACCGGGGGCAGGGCGGGGTCGTCGGCGTCGGCCACCGCGGTGCCGTGCACCTGGTCGAGGAAGAGCAGCGAGCCCGCCGGGACCCCCATGGCCCCCTCGAGGGCCCGGCGCCGGGTCCGCACCGCGCCGGCGTCGTCGCCCGTGTGCAGGGCCAGGTTGCCCGCCCCGCGGTCCGTGAACGCCACCCGCACGCCCTGCCCGACGTCCTCCTGCCACCAGAACACCTGGTCCTCCTGTCCCGCCTCGTCGGCGCTGCCTCGTCCTGCCGTGTCCCGTCCGCCGCCCGGCGGTTAACGCGCCCGGGGGCGGACGCGGTCGCCCGCGCCCGCCCCCGGGTCGGAGCTCACTTCAGGAAGTCGGGGAAGTCCAGGGAGTCCTTGCGCGCGGCGCCCACGCCCGAGCCGGTCTCGGCCTCGGCGGGCAGGTCCACGTCGAACCCGGCGTCGTCGGGGACGTCGTCGTTGCCGACCGGCTGCGCCCACTTCTGCTGGGCGGAGGGCTGGCCGAAGGCTGGGGCCCCACCGCGCTGCGGGGAGCGGCCCAGGCCGGCGGGCTGACCCGCGCCGGAGCCGAAGGCGGCACGGGTGGTCGCGGCCTGCTGGGCCGCGGCGTTGGTGTTGTTGGCGTTGGTCTCCGGGCTCACGGAGTCGAAGCCGGCGGCGATGACCGTCACGCGCGCCTGGTCGCCCAGGGCGTCGTCGATGACGGCGCCGAAGATGATGTTCGCCTCGGGGTGGGCGACCTCCTGGACCAGGCGGGCCGCCTCGTTGATCTCGAACAGGCCGAGGTCCGAGCCGCCCTGGATGGACAGCAGCACGCCGTGGGCGCCGTCGATGGACGCCTCCAGCAGCGGGGACGCGATCGCGAGCTCGGCCGCCTTCACGGCCCGGTCCTCGCCCTGCGCGGAGCCGATGCCCATGAGCGCGGAGCCGGCCCCCTGCATCACGGACTTGACGTCGGCGAAGTCGAGGTTGATCAGGCCCGGGGTGGTGATCAGGTCGGTGATGCCCTGGACACCGGAGAGCAGGACCTGGTCGGCGGACTTGAAGGCGTCGAGCATGGACACGTTGCGGTCCGAGATGGACAGCAGCCGGTCGTTGGGGATGACGATGAGGGTGTCGACCTCGTCGCGCAGCGTCTCGATGCCGTTCTCGGCCTGGTTGGAGCGGCGCCGGCCCTCGAAGGTGAACGGGCGGGTGACGACGCCGATGGTCAGGGCACCCAACGAGCGCGCGATGCGGGCGACCACGGGCGCCCCGCCGGTGCCGGTGCCGCCGCCCTCGCCGGCGGTCACGAACACCATGTCGGCCCCCTTGAGGACCTCCTCGATCTCCTCGTGGTGGTCCTCCGCCGCCTGGCGCCCGACGTCGGGGTTCGCGCCGGCGCCGAGACCCCGGGTGAGCTCGCGCCCGACGTCGAGCTTGACGTCGGCGTCGCTCATCAGCAGGGCCTGGGCGTCCGTGTTGATCGCGATGAACTCGACGCCGCGCAGCCCCTCCTCGATCATCCGGTTGACCGCGTTGACGCCGCCGCCGCCGATTCCGACGACCTTGATGACGGCCAAGTAGTTCTGGGGGGTGGAGGAGTCCATGGGTGCCTAACTCGAGAGGAAGTAGTCCCGGATCACGTGCCCGACCTCAACCCTCGATCGAAGGTCGAACATCAGGCCGTCAGCTGTTCCCCGGGGAGGTTCGATGTCGGGGTCAAGACTAACAACGACGGGCATCACCTGCACGACAATCCATACCGCTTTCGACACTTTTCGCCAAAACCGCAGGTGGTCCCAGGATTGGGCACAACTCTCAGTCTCTGGCGGAGAGTGAGCAGGGGCACCCGCCGCTCAGCGCACGACCGGCCGGGTGGGGCTGGAGACGTCGTAGGTCTCGATGCCGGTGCCGGCCCCCCGGGCCTCGACGAGCTCGCGCAGCACCTGCGCCTTCAGCTCGCTCTCCTCGGCGGTGCCCCACACCACCGTGCGGCCGTCGGTGAAGGCCAGCTCCACCGAGGACAGGGACTCCGCCGAGGCGGTGCGCAGCTGGGCGAGCACGGACTCCGGCAGGGCCGCCAGCACGTCGGCGATGACGTCGAAGCGCTCCGTGGCCAGCACCTCGCGGCCGCCGGTGACGACGGGCACCGCGGCCTCCTCCGCGTCGGCGGCGACGGTCAGCTCGACCCCCTCCGAGTCGACGACCACGAACTCGCCGCCGTCCTCGACGGCGGCCACGGGCACCCGCTCGTGGAGCTCGACCACGAGCCGGTGCGGGGGCTCGAGCAGCACCTCGATCGAGCGCACCTGCGGGATCTGCCCGACCGTCTCACGGACCTCCTGCTTCGAGATCCGGGTCAGGGGCACGCCCCGGTAGGGCTCCAGGGCGGCCTCCACCCGGGCCGGGTCGGTGAGCTCCGCGCCGCGCACGGAGACGTCCCGCACGGCGAGCAGCGGGGAGAGGAAGAGCATGCCGAGGATCACCGCCAGGGCCGCCAGGACGCCGAGGGCGGTCCCCAGCCGGCGGCGGCGCCGGCGGGCCCGGGGCGAGCCGGGGAACGCGACGACGGTGGCCCCGCCGGGCCGGTCCCCGCCGCGGTCCGCCGCGGGCGCCGCCCCGGCCGCCGTGGAGCCGCCGGGCACGGCCTCGGCGTCGTCCGGCACGCGGGAGGCCGTCAGCATGCGGGAGGCCGCGCGCTCCTGCCGGTGCCGGCGCCACGCGCTGAAGCGGCCGCCGGCGGCGGGCACCTCCTCGAGCTCGTCCTCGTCCACGAGGGGCGAGACCTTGGCGCCGTCGTTGACGCGGATCCGGACCGCCGGGTCCCCGCCGGCCGGCGCGGCCGGGGAGTCCGCCCAGGGCGCCCCGGGATCCGGGGCGTGGGCCCGGTCGCCGGCACGGTCGTCCGCCCGGTCGACGGCGGGCCCGGCGGAGGCCTCGCCGTCCCCCGGGTGCTCCCCGGAATGCTCCCCGGGGTGCTCCCCGAACCGGGGCTGGTGCGGTCGGCCGTGCCGGCTCATCAGCGGGTCCCGGAGCGGTCCGCGAGGCTGTCCACGAGCCGGGCCCCGAGACCGGTGACGTCACCGGCGCCCACGGTGAGCACGAGGTCGCCCGGCCGGGCGGCGCCGGCGGCCTCGGCGACGGCGTCGGCCCCGCGGGGGACGTAGCGCACGTGGGCCGGCGCACGGTCGGTGATGATCTCGCTCGTGAGCCCGGCCACGGGCTGCTCGCGGGCCGCGAAGATGTCCAGCACGAGGCTCTCGTCCGCCAGCGCGAGGGCGTCTGCGAACTCGGCGGCGAACTCCCGGGTCCGGGAGAACAGGTGCGGCTGGAAGATCGCGATCACGCGGTGCTCCCCCGCGACCTCGCGGGCGGCCGTGAGGGCCGCCACGACCTCGGTGGGGTGGTGGGCGTAGTCGTCGAAGACGCGCACCCCCCGGACCTCCCCGCGCAGGTCGAAACGCCGGGCGGAGCCGTGGAACCCGGCGAGGCCCCGGGCCGCGTCCTCGGGGTCCACGCCCGCCTCCAGGGCCACGCAGAAGGCGGCCGCCGCGTTGAGGACGTTGTGCCGACCGGGCACCGCCAGCACGAGCGGCACCTCCCGGCGGGCGGCGCCCTCGCCGAGCACGAGCGTGCTGCGCGTGCTCAGCCCGTCCGTCCCCCCGGGCAGCACGCGCACGTCCGCGCCGGCGTCGGTGCCGTAGGTGAGCACCCGGCCCCCGGCCGACCGGTGGCCCTCGGCGAGGCCCCGGGAGCCGGGGTCGTCCTGGCAGGCCACGAGCAGGCCGTCCGGGGGCAGGGTCGCCGCGAAGTCGTCGAAGGCCCGGAAGAAGGCCTCGCGGGAGGGGTAGAAGTCGAGGTGGTCCGGCTCGATGTTGGTGACCACGGCGACCCGGGGGCCGTACCGGAGGAACGAGCCGTCGGACTCGTCCGCCTCCGCCACGAACCAGCGGCCCGTGCCGAGGGCCGCGTTGGAGCCGAGGTCGGCCACGTGCGCGCCGATCGCCCAGGACGGCCCCAGCCCGGCGTGCTGCAGGACGAGCGCGGCCATGGAGCTGGTGGTGGTCTTGCCGTGGGTGCCGGCGACGGCCACCACGTCCCGGCCGTGCATCGCGGCGGCCAGCCCCTCGGAGCGGTGCAACACGCGCAGGCCGGCGGCCCGGGCGGCCGCGTACTCGGGGTTGTCCCCGGCGATCGCCGTGGAGACCACCACGGTGGAGGCCCCCGCCACGTTCCCGGCCCGCTGCCCCACGAACACCGTGGCGCCCAGGGCCTCGAGCTCCCGCAGCGCCGGCGAGTCCTGCCGGTCGGAGCCGCTGACGTCGGCGCCGCGGGCGAGCAGGAGCTTCGCGACCGCGGACATGCCCGCGCCGCCCATGCCGATGAAGTGCACCCGGCCCAGCTGCTCGGGGGCGACGTGCTGCTCAGCGCTCAACGGGGACCTCCTGGAGGATCAGACGGGCCATCACGGCGTCGGCGTCGCGCACCCCGCGGTCGCGGCTCGCGGCGGCCATGGCGGCCAGCCGGGCCGGGTCGGCCGCGAGGGGGTGGACGTGCTCGCGCCACCAGGCGGGGGTGAACGCGTCGTCGGCCACGAGCTGTGCCGCGCCGGCCTCCACGAGGGAGGCGGCGTTGAGCGCCTGCTCGCCGTTGCCGACCGGCAGGGGGACGAACACGGCGGGCAGGCCCACGGCCGCGACCTCGGACACGGTCGCCGCCCCGGCCCGGGCGACGAGCAGGTCCGCGGCGGCGTAGACGCGCTCCATGCCGTCCACGTACTCGACCTGGACGTAGCCGGGGGCGCTCAGCAGCGCGCCGTCGTCCCCGGTGAGCTGCTTGCCGCGCCCGGTGACGTGCAGCAGCTGGTAGCCGTGCTCCGCGGCCTCCGCCGCGACGCCCGCCACGGTCCGGTTCATGTTCAGGGCCCCGGAGGAGCCGCCCGTGACCACGACGGTCGGCACGTCGGGGGCGAGCCCGAAGGAGCCGCGCGCCTCGGCCCGCAGCGCGGCGCGGTCGAGCCCGGCGATCTCCCGGCGCATGGGCATGCCCACGGTCACGGCCCCGGGCAGCGGCGTGCCGGGGAAGGCCGTGGCCACGGTGCGGGCCCGGCGGGCGCCGACGCGGTTGGCCAGCCCGGGCCGGGTGTTGGCCTCGTGGACCACCACGGGCAGCCCGCGCCGGGCGGCGGCGAGGTAGACGGGGGTGCACACGTAGCCGCCGACGCCGACGACGACGTCGGGCCGGACCCGGTCGAGGATCTCGCCGGCCTGCCGGACGGCGCCGAGGAGCCGGCCGGGCAGCCGCACGAGGTCCACGGAGAGCCGGCGGGGCATGGGCACGCGGTCGACGAGCTCGAGGGCGACCCCGGCCCGGGGCACGAGGCGGGTCTCCATCCCCGAGGCGGTGCCCACGGCCGTGAGGCGCACGCCGGGCGCCTGCTCGCGCAGGGCGGCGGCGATCGCCAGCAAGGGGCTCACGTGCCCGGCGGTGCCGCCGCCGGCCAGCAGGACGGAGGGTCCGGGGTGGGCGGTGGGCGGGTCGGACGGGCTCATGCGCGATCCTTGTTGGGGGTTCGGGGGCGGGGGGCGCGGGCCGGGACGGGGATCCGGCGGGGCAGGCGGGTGAAGGACATGACCACGCCGACGGCCGCGAGGCTCATCAGCAGCGAGGACCCACCGTAGCTGATGAACGGCAGGGGGATGCCGATGACCGGGAGCAACCCGGTGACCATGCCGATGTTGATGAACGCCTGCCCCACGAGCCACGTGACGATCGACGCGGTGGCGATCCGGACGAAGCGGCTGCGGGCCCGGAGGATGACGCGGGCCATGGCCAGGGCCATCAGCGCGAACAGCCCGAGGATCAGCACGGTGCCCAGCAGCCCGAGCTCCTCCCCGATGATCGAGAAGATGTAGTCGTTGTGCGCCTCGGGGACGTAGCTGTACTTGAGCCGGGACTGGCCGAGCCCCATGCCCCACCAGCCGCCGGAGGCCAGCGCGCTGAGCCCCTGCTCGGACTGGTAGCAGGCGTCGGTGGCCCCGCAGTCCCCGAACAGCCAGCCCTTGATGCGGTCCACGCGGTGGGGGGCGGTGGCCACGGAGAGGGTGCCGAGGACCGCGGCCCCCGCGGCGGCCGCGCCGAACAGCCGCAGCGGCGCGCCGGCGAAGAACAGCGCGGCGGCGTAGATGAGCACGAACACGAGCACGGTGCCCATGTCCTTGCCCAGGGCGACCATCAGCACGGGCACCCCGAAGCCGAGCACCGACGGCCACAGGGCCTGGCGCCAGTCGCGCACGGCGTCGCCCTGCCGGGCCAGGACCACGGCGAGCCACAGGCACACGGCGAGCTTGGCGGCCTCGGAGGGCTGGAACGTCTGCCCGCCCACCACGATCCAGTTGCGGTTGCCGTTGACGCTGTTGCCGAGGCCCGTGAAGACGAGCCCGAGCAGCAGCACGGCGAGCACGAGCAGGCCGGTGGCCCCGCGCCGGTACCACTCCGTGGGCACGAAGGAGAGCCCGAACATCAGCACGACGCCCAGGCCCGCGAAGGTGGCCTGCTTGAGGAAGAAGGAGTAGGCGGACTGCTGCGCCGAGATGGACTCCACCGCGGAGGCGGAGAGCACCATCATGATCCCGATGCCCGTGAGCAGCAGCACCGACCCGGCGAGCGCGTAGTAGGAGTGGATGAGCGGCCCGTCGACCAGGGCGCGCCAGAACCGGCGGGCCCCGCCCACGGAGCCGCGCGTCGCCTGGCGCAGGCCGGGCCGGTCCTGGAGCGCGGTCACGACAGCCGCTCCACGAGGTCCGCGACCTCCCGGATGAAGGCGTCGCCGCGGTGGGCGTAGGAGGTGAACTGGTCCATCGACGCGGAGGCGGGGGCCATCAGGACGGTGTCGCCCCGGCGCGCCGCCCCGTGGGCCAGGCGCACGGCCTCGGCCATCACGGCGTCGCCCTTCCGGGACCCGTCCTCGGCGGCGTGCAGGACGGGCACGTCCGGGGCGTGCTCGGCCAGGGCCTCCAGCAGGGAGCCGTTGTCCGTGCCGATCAGCACGACGGAGCGCAGCCGCCCGCCGTGGCGGGCGACGAGCCGGTCGTAGGAGACGCCCTTGGACAGGCCCCCGGCGATCCACACCACGGAGTCGAAGGCGGACAGGGACGCGTCCGCGGCGTGCGGGTTGGTGGCCTTGGAGTCGTTGACCCACACGACCCCGTGGGTCGTGGCGACGGCCTGGATCCGGTGGTCGCCGGGCTCCCAGGCGCGCAGCCCGTCGCGCACCGCCTCGGGCGCGACGCCCGCGGCGCGGGCCAGGGCCGCGGCGGCCAGGGCGTTGGCCACCCCGTGCCGGGTGGGGATCGGGCCCGTGTCGGCGATCGAGGCGAGCTCCAGCGCGGAGCCGCGGCGCTCCGTGAGGAAGGCGCGGTCCACGAGCAGGTCCTCGACCACGCCGAGCATGCTCACGTCCGGGGTGTCGAGGGTGAAGCCCACGGCCCGGCAGCCCTCCACGACGTCGGCCTCCTCGACCATGCGCACGGTCTCGGGCTGCTGGGCGTTGTAGACGCAGGCGATGCGGGTGTTCTCGTAGATCCGGGACTTGTCCGCGGCGTAGTTGTCGTAGCCGCCGTGCCAGTCCACGTGGTCCTCGGCGATGTTGAGCACCACCGAGGCCAGCGGGGACAGGGAGTGCGCCCAGTGCAGCTGGAAGCTGGAGAGCTCGACGGCGAGCACGTCGTACTCGACGGGCTCGCGCAGGGCGTCGAGCACGGGGGTGCCCACGTTGCCGACGGCGGCCGCGCGCAGGCCGCCGGCCCGCAGCATGGCCTCCGTCATCCCGACGGTCGTGGTCTTGCCGTTGGTGCCGGTGATGCACACCCACTCGGCGGTGCGCTTCCCGGCGCGCTCGCGCACGCGCCAGGCCAGCTCGATGTCGCCCCAGATCTGGACGCCCTCCGCGGCGGCGGCCGCCAGCAGGGGGTGGCCCGGGGGGAAGCCCGGGGAGGTGACGACCAGCTCGGGGCGGCGGCCCTCGACGTCGGGCACGGCGTCGTAGACGCCCTCCCCGAGCAGCACGTCGGCGGCGCCCACGATCCGGAGCGTGTCCGCCTTGCCGCGGGTCTGCGGGGAGTCGGTGCCGTCGACGACGACGACGCGCGCGCCGAGCTCGATCAGGGTGTCGGCGGCGGCGAAGCCGGAGACGCCGAGGCCGGCCACGACGACGCGCAGTCCCGCCCAGTCGGCGTCCCAGCTGGTGAGCCCCGCCAGGCGCGGGTCCTCGTGGACGGGGTTGTCGTTGCTCGCGTGGATCACTGGACCATACCTCCGTGGGACAGCAGCCAGTCGCCGTAGAACACGCCGAGCGCGGCCGCGACGAACAGCCCGGCGATCATCCAGAACCGGACCACGATGGTGACCTCGTGCCAGCCCTTGAGCTCGAAGTGGTGCTGCAGGGGCGCCATCTTGAAGATGCGCTTGCCGCCGGAGAGCTTGAAGTAGCCGACCTGCAGGATGACGGAGACCGTGATGATCACGAACAGCCCGGCGATGAGCACGAGCAGCAGCTCGGTGCGGGTGAGGACCGCGAAGGCGGCCAGCGCCCCGCCCAGGCCCAGGGACCCGGTGTCGCCCATGAAGATCTTGGCCGGCGAGGTGTTCCACCACAGGAAGCCGACGAGGGCCCCGACGAGCGCGGCGGCCGTGAGGGCGAGGTCGGCGGCGTCGCGCACCTCGTAGCACACCCCCTGGACCCCGGACCCGCACAGGTGCGTGTTCTGCCACATCGCGATGAGCATGTAGCCGCTGAACACCAGGATGGAGGCGCCGGTCGCGAGCCCGTCGAGCCCGTCGGTGAGGTTGACGGCGTTGGTGGTGGCCGTGGCGATGAGGTTCACCCACACGACGAACAGCACCGCCCCGAGCACGGGCCCCGCGAAGGCGAGGTCCACGGCGGTGTCCCGGGTGAGGGAGATCGCCGAGGACGCGGCGGTCGCCCCGGTCGCGTCGGGCACTAGCAGCACGAGCAGGGCGAAGGCGACGCCGATGACGCCCTGCAGGACGATCTTGCCGGCGGCGCTGAGGCCCAGGTTCTGCTTCTTGGCGATCTTCTTGTAGTCGTCGACGAACCCGACCGCGCCCATCCCCAGCATCAGCAGCAGCGCGCACAGCCCGGAGAGCGTGACGCCCCCGTAGCCGGGCCACACGAGCGAGGAGACGAGGTGGGTGAGGCCGTAGGCGAGCACGACCGAGCCGAGGATCGCGACGCCGCCCATCGTGGGGGTGCCGCGCTTGGTGTGGTGGCTCGTGGGCCCGTCGTCCCGGATGAACTGGCCGTAGCCGCGCCGGGCGAGGAACTTGATGAAGGCGGGCGTCCCGAGCAGGGAGAGGGCCAGGGCGAAGCCGGCCGCCATGAGGATCTGGATCATGCGCTGCGGTCCTCCTGCGCGGCGGGGCCCGCGGTGCCGGCGGGGCCGTCGGCGTCGAGGCCCGCGTTGACGAAGGGGCCCGCCGAGCGCCAGTGGTCGCCGCGGGCGGGGGCGTCGTTGCGCGGCGCCGGCCCGTCCTGGCCGGCGCCGGCCGCGGCCGCGACCCGGTCGCCGAGCACGCGCAGCCCGGAGGCGTTGGAGGACTTGAACAGGACGATGTCGCCGGGGGCGAGCTCGTGGCGCAGGATCTCCTCCGCCTCCTCGGCGTCGGCCGCCCACGTGGCCTCGTTGCCCCAGGAGCCCTCCAGCTGGGCGGCGTCGTAGACGGGGCGGGCGAGCTCGCCGACCGCGATCAGCTTCGAGATGTTCAGCCGCACGACCATCCGCCCGAGGGCGTCGTGCTCCTCGACGGTGCTCTCGCCGAGCTCGAGCATGCCGCCGAGCACGGCCCAGGTGCGGCGGGGACCGGCGCCGTCGGCGCCGCGGCCCAGCTGGGCGAGGCTCTGCAGCGCCGCGCGCATGGACTGGGGGTTGGCGTTGTAGGCGTCGTTGATCACGGTGACGCCGTCGGGGCGCTCGGTGCGCTCCATCCGCCACCGGCTCGCGGCGCCCTGGGCGTTGAGCGAGGCCGCGATCCGCTCGGGGGCGACGCCGGCCACGAAGGCCGCCGACGCCGCGGCGAGCAGGTTGGTGACGTGGTGCTCGCCGATGAGCCGGGAGACGATCCGGTGCACGGAGCCGTCGGGGAAGTGCAGGTCGAACTCGGGCGAGCCGCCGGGGCCGAGCCGCACGTCCGCGGCGTGCACGCGGGCCGCCGGGACGTCGGGCAGGACGTTGGCCGGGGACTCCCCGAAGAAGACCACCGGGGCGGCGGTGCGGCGGTGCATCTGGCGCACCGCGGGGTCGTCGTCGTTGAGCACGGCCACCCCGTCGGCGCGCAGCGCCTCCACGAGCTCGCCCTTGGCCCGGGCGATGTTGGCGACACCGCCGAACTCGCCGGCGTGGGCGGAGCCCACGCAGAGCACCACCCCGACGTCCGGGCGGACCATGCGGCAGAGGTAGTCGATGTTGCCGATCCTGGTGGCGCCCATCTCCACGACGAGGTAGCGGGTCTCGGGCGTGGTCTCGAAGACGGTCAGGGGCACGCCGACCTCGCCGTTGTAGGACCCGCGCGGCGCGACCGTCGGGCCCTCGGCCTCGAAGATGCCCTTGAGCAGGTCCTTGGTGGTGGTCTTGCCCACGGACCCGGTCACGGCGACGACCTTGACCCCGTGCTGGGCGCGCAGCTGCGCGACGACCCACGCCGCGAGCCGGCCCATGGCCTCCACCACGTCCGGGACGACCACGGCGGGGTAGACGGCTCCCGCGGCGTCGGCGACCTCGCGCTCCACGAGGGCCAGCACGGAGCCTGCCGCGAAGGCGGCGCCCACGAACTCGTGGCCGTCGGTGACCTCACCGGGCTTGGCCACGAACAGGGTCCCGGGACGGGCCTCGCGGGAGTCGGTGGTGACGTGCCGGACCAGGACCTCCCCGGCGTGCTCGCCGGCGCTCCCTCCGCCGGTTCCCCCGGCGGCGTCCCGGCCGGCCGCGCCGACCGCGCGCCCGCCGGTGATCTGCGCGATCTGTGCAGCGGTCAGTTCGATCATCGGTCCTCCCAACGGCCCTGCTGCGCGTCGGCCAGTGCGGCCCGCAGCTCTTCCCTGTCGTCCAGCGGGTGGTCCACGCCCCGGATCTCCTGGACCGTCTCGTGCCCGCGGCCCGCCACGAGCACGGAGTCCTCGGGCCCCGCCATGGCCACCGCGGCGCGGATGGCCACGGCGCGGGGCTCGAGCACGAGCACCTCCGTGGCGCGGGCGCCGGCCTCCTGCGCGGCGCGGGCGCCGCCGGCGACCTGCTCGCGGATCCCGGCGGGCTCCTCGTCGTGCGGGTCGTCGTCGGTGACGATGACGACGTCGGCGTGCCGGGCCGCGACCTCGCCCATGATCGGGCGCTTGGAGCGGTCGCGCTCCCCCGTGGCCCCGAAGACCACGATGAGGCGCCCGCCGCGTCCGGGCGGCTCGACGGCGCCCAGCGCCCGGCGCAGGGCGTCCGGGTTGTGCGCGAAGTCCACGACGGCGGTCGGCTCCGTGCCGACGAGCTGCATCCGGCCGGGCACGTCCGTGGTCAGCGGGTCGGCGTCGTCGAGCGCCCGCTGGACGTCGGCGACGCCGGCCCCGGAGGCCACGACCATGACCACGGCGAGGGCGGCGTTGGCCACGTTGAAGTCCCCGGGCAGCCCGGTGGACACGCGCAGCGCCCGGCCGTCGCGGTGGCGCAGCTCGAAGGCGTGGCCGATGCCGCGGCGGTCGAGGGCGGTGAGCGTCCAGTCGGCCCCGTGGCGGTCCGGGCCGCCGTCGCGGTCCCCGGGCACGTCGCCGCGCAGGGCGATCGTGTCCACGTGCTCGGCCCCGAGCTGCTCGCGCGCGTGCTCGGCCATCCGCAGGCCCCAGGCGTCGTCCACGTCCTGGACGACGACCACCGCCCGGCGCGTGCGCTCGGGGGTGAACAGCTGCGCCTTGACGGCGAAGTACTCCTCCATCGACCCGTGCAGGTCCAGGTGGTCCTGGGTGAGGTTGGTGAACCCGGCCACGTCGTAGCGGACCCCGTCCACCCGGTGGAACTGCAGGGCGTGCGAGGAGACCTCCATGGACGCCGCGGTGATGCCGCGCTCGCGCATCAGCGCGAGCAGGGAGTGCACGTGCGGGGCCTCGGGCGTGGTGAGCCGGGACGGGATGGACTCGTCGCCGGCGAGGATCTCGATGGTCCCGATCAGCCCGGTGCGGTGGCCCAGGGCGCGCAGCAGCGAGTTCGTGAAGTAGGTGGTGGTGGTCTTGCCGTTGGTCCCGGTGACGGCGAAGAGGGCGGGCGCGGTGCCGTCCTCCGGCCGGGAGCCGTAGACGCGGGCGGCGATCGCGCCCACGGACCGGCGGGGGTCGGGGGCGACGACGACGGGCAGGCCGACCCCGGAGCGCTCGAGCAGCTCCCGGCCGGCGGTGTCGGTGAGCACGGCGACCGCGCCCGCGCGCCGGGCGTCCGCGGCGAACTGGGCGCCGTGGGCGCGGGCGCCGGGCAGGGCCGCGTAGAGGTCCCCCGGGCGCAGCTGCCGGGAGTCCAGGGAGACGCCGGTGACGGCCGCGGAGGCTTCGCCGGCGCCCAGGGTGCCGCCCGCGAGCCGCGCCGTCTCGGCCAGGCTCAGCGGCCGGGGCCGGGCGGGGCGCATCGTCTGCGCGTCGTGTCCCTGCTGGGCTGTCGCGTCCATCAACGTCCTTCGTGGTCAGGTGGGCGGGTGGGTGCTCCGCCGGGGGGGGTGGCGGCCCGGGGATGGCCGGGCACGGCGATACGGAAGTCTAGCCGCCCTCGTCGGCCCGCCGGGACGCGGCCGGGGTGGAAGCGCTGGTCGGGACGGGGTCGGCCCCGTCGCCGGCGGCGTCCTCGGTGCCCACGACGTCGGGCGGGGTGTCCTCCGGGGCGCTCTCGGCGGGGCTGCCCTCGGGGACGTCCGTGCGCAGCGGGATGTCCACCGGGTCGGTCGTCGAGGGCGGCACGTCGTAGTGCCGCAGGACCTGGCCCATGATCTTGCTGAAGGCCCCGGTCGTGCCGATCGTGCCCACGGCGCCCTTGGGGCGCTGCAGGGTCACGGCCACGAGGTACTGGGGGTCCTCGATGGGGGCGACCCCCACGAAGGAGGTCGTGTAGCCGTCGTAGCCGCCCTCGGGGCTGGGCGCCTCGGCGGTGCCGGTCTTGCCGCCGACGCGGTAGCCCTCGACGGCGGCCTCCTTGGCGCCGCCCTCGGTGACGGTGACCTCCATCATGTCGAGGACCTGCCGCGACGTCTCCTCCGAGACGATCCGCTCGCCGGCGGGCCGCTCCACCGGCGTGGACGTGCCGTCCGGGGCGACGACGGCCTCGACGACCCGGGGCTCCACCTGCACCCCGCCGTTGGCCACGGCCTGGAAGACCGTCGCGGTGCGCAGGGGCGTCTGGGCCACGCCCTGGCCGAACAGCACCGTGTACTGCTGGCGGGTGTCCCACTGCTCCGCGGCGGCGAGGATGCCCGGGGACTCCCCCGGCAGCTCGATGCCCGTGGCCTCCCCGACGCCGAAGCGCGCCATCCAGTCGTGGCGCTGGTCCGGGGAGAGCCGGCTGCCGACCATCACCGTGCCCGTGTTCATCGAGTCGGCGATGATCCCGGCGAACGTGCGGTCCTGCTTCCCGTGGTCGAAGGCGTCGGTGATCTTCTGGCCGTCGATCTCCAGGAAGGGGGGCACGGTGATCTCGGTCTCGGGGGTCACGAGGCCCTCCTCGACGGCGGCCGCCGCGGTGAGGATCTTCTGGGTCGAGCCGGGCTCCACGGCCTGGGTGACGGCCCGGGCCCCGAGGTCCTCGGCCTCGGCGGCGCCGGGGTCGTTGGGGTCCACGGTCGAGGAGTCGGCGAGTGCGAGCACGGCGCCGTCGGAGACGCGCATCACCACCGCGGTGCCCCACTCGGCGTCGAGCTCCTGCGCGCGCTCCGTGACCGCCTGCTGGGCGAAGAACTGGACGTCGCTGTCGATCGACAGCTGGACGGCCGAGCCGTCCTCCACGGGCGTCTCCTCCGTGGGGGCCACGGGGATGCGCACGCCGTCGGCGCTGATCTCGTAGGTGCGCTTGCCGTCGGTGCCGCTGAGCAGCTCGTCCTGGGTCTGCTCGATGCCGCCGAGCGCCTCGTCGTCGCCGCCCATGAAGCCGACCACGCTGCCGGCGACCGGGCCGTTGGGGTAGATGCGGTCGGAGGAGGGCTGCCCGTAGACGTACGGCAGGCCGAGCTCGCGCACGGTGTTCCACTGCTCGGGGGTCACCCCGCGGGCGACGTACTCGAACGGCTTGTCGCCGTCGAGCGCCTTCTTCACGTCCTCGTCCTCGAGCTCCAGGGCGTCGGCGAGCTGGTAGACCGCCTGAGTGGGGGTCACCGTCTCCGTGGTCCCGTCCGCCCTGGGCCGCTCGAACTCGCGGACCAGCTGCTGGTCGACCGTCACGTCGTAGCGCTGCAGGGTGCGGGCCAGCACCTTGCCGTCGGTGTCGCGGATCTCCCCCCGCAGGGCGGGGACCACCTCGGTGCGGGAGCGGTCCGCGGCGGCCCGCTCGGCGCGGCCGGCGACGTCGAAGCCCTGCACCCACACCAGGCGCACCCCGAGGACCAGCAGCAGCGCGAGCACGAGCGCGACGCCGACGT